>NZ_LQPW01000055.1 GCF_002116635.1 Mycobacterium szulgai
GCAATGGGCGGTGCCGGTGGTGCGGGCGGCTGGTTAGCCGGCAACGGTGGGGCGGGCGGGAACGGCGGCGCGGCCATGACCGTCGGCGGCACCGGCGGAGCCGGTGGGGCCGGCGGCAACGCCGGATTGTTGTTCGGGTCCGGGGGTGCCGGCGGGTCCGGTGGTCACGGTTACGCCGGCGACAACGCCGTCAACCCCCAGTACAACCAGACCTCCCAGCTGCCGGCTGGCGGAACCAGCAAAGGTTTCGGCCACCATGGCGGATCCGGCCAAGACGGCGCTGACAGCACCGCTACCGGCGTGGGCGGCGGCAATGGCGGCCCCGGCGGGGACGGGCCGGTAAGTGGGGACGTGTTTGGCGGCCTGGGTGGCAACGGTGGCCACGGTGGCCCCAACGCCGCAGGCGGTGACGGTGGTCAGGGCGGCATCGGGGGGACCCGAACCGGCGACGGTAGCGGTGGTGGGGGTGGCAACGGCGGTGCGGGCGGTATCGGTGGACCAGGCGGGAACGGAGGCGTAGGTGGCGCCGGCCTAACCGGCGATGCCGGCGTCGCACAAGGCGGCGACGGCGGGGACGGTGGCCTTGGTGGTGTCGGCGCGCGCGGCGGCAACGGCGGCGCCGGTGGGGAAGGCCACCAGTACGCCGTCACGCCCAGCGGCACCGGCGGCAAAGGCGGTGCCGGCGGCGACGGTGGTGTTGGCGCGGCAGGAGGCGACGGAGGGCATGGCGGCGCCGGAGGTGCTGGTGGCCGGGGTGGGCTGCTGTTCGGTACCGGCGGTGCTGGCGGCCACGGTGGTTCCGGCGGTGACGGTGGCCTCGGCGCCCAGGGCGGCGCCGGTGGCGATGGAGGTGCTGGCGGCAAAGGCGACGGAGCCGCGGGCTTGGGTTACGGCGGCGATGCCGGCAACGGCGGCGCCGGAGGCGCCGGTGGCGATGGCGGCGATGGCGGCGACGGCGGCGTGGGTGGGGCGGGTGGCGTGTTCGGCCACGCCGGCAGCCACGGCATCGGCGGCGACGGGGGCTCTGGCGCGGCAGGCGGTGCCGGTGGCAATGCCGGCGCGGTCGGGACCGGGTTCACGAACGGCAGTACCGGCAGCGATGGCGGCCTCGGCGCAACGGGCACCGACGGTCACTCCGGCGACTCGGGCTGAGGCCAACTAAAGCGCCTTGGCGAACCCGCGCAACGACTCGATCTGCAGTGGATCCAGCGACGGCCGCACGGTTTCCCGAGCAGCCGCCAGGTCGGCCGCGGTCACGTCGGCGGCATCGATGGAACGGCGCATCGCCGTCAGCGCGGCTTCACGCAACAGCGCCACACAGTCCGCGGCGCTGTAGCCGTCCAGCCCGGCGGCAACCTCGTCGAGGTCCACGTCGGCGCTCAGCGGAATCGACCGGCCCGCGGTGCGCAGGATTTCGCGCCGGGCAGCGGCGTCGGGCGGCTCGACAAACACCAGCCGTTCCAGCCGGCCCGGCCGCAATAGAGCCGGGTCGATCAGATCGGGCCGATTGGTGGCGCCCAGGACGACGACGTCGCGCAGCGGATCGATGCCGTCCAACTCGGTCAGCAGCGCGGCGACCACCCGGTCGGTCACGCCCGAATCGAAGCTCTGACCGCGCCGGGGCGCCAGCGCATCCACCTCGTCGAGAAACACCAGCGACGGCGCGGAATCCCTGGCCCGGCGGAACAACTCGCGAACCGCTTTCTCAGAGGACCCCACCCATTTGTCCATCAACTCAGAGCCCTTGACCGCGTGCACACTGAGCTGTCCGGTACTGGCCAGCGCGCGCACCACGAACGTCTTGCCACACCCCGGCGGGCCGTACAGCAGCACCCCACGCGGCGGGTCCACGCCCAGCCGGGCGAACGTGTCGGGGTGCTGCAACGGCCACAGCACCGCTTCGGTCAACGCCTGCTTGGCCTCGGCCATATCGCCGACGTCGGCGAGCGTGACATTGCCGACGCTCACCTCCTCGCCGGCTGAGCGCGACAGTGGCCGGATGACCGTCAGCGCGCCGAGCAAATCCTCTTGGCTCAGCTTCGGCGGTTCGCCGTCGGCGCTGGCGCGCGCGGCGGCCCGCAGCGCCGCCTCGCGTAATAGCGCGGCCAGATCGGCGACGACGAAACCTGGTGTCCGCGCGGCGATCTCGTCGAGGTCGAGGTCGCCGGTGGGCACCGGTTTCAGCAGCGCCTCCAGCAGCGCCCGGCGGGTTCCGGCGTCGGGCAGCGGCAAACCCAACTCGCGGTCGCACAACTCCGGGGCGCGTAACCGGGCATCGATCTGGTCGGGCCGCGCGGTGGTGGCGATCAAGGCCACGCCGTCGGTGGCCACCGCCGTACGCAGCTCGCCGAGAATCAGTGCGGCCACCGGCTCCGGCGCGGCCGGCAGCAGCGCGTCGACGTCGATGATCAGCAACACCCCGCCGCCGTCACGTACGGCCGCAACAGCAGCAGCCACCGCCTTGAGCCGGTCGTCGGCGGCCAGCGCGCCCACCTCCGGACCGTCCAGCCCCACCAACCGGCGGCCGGCGCACACGGCGCGCACCAGCGTCACCTTGCCGACGCCGGCCGGACCGGACACCAGCACTCCCAGGTTGGTGCTCGCGCCCAAGCTCTTGAGCAGGTGCGGCTCGTCGAGGGCAAGCTTGAGCCATTCGGTGAGCTTGGCCGCCTGCGGCTGGGAGCCCTTGAGTTCCTCGACCTGCATCTCGGGAGTGGCGACATCAACCGGGGCCGCAACCTTCGAGCCTGCCGGGACGCCGACGCCCCAGGTCACCAGCGAGTTGGGCTGCACGCTGACCGGTCCATCGGGGTCCACGCCGGTGACCGTCAGCAGTTCGGATGTCCAGCTGATCCCGACCGCAGTGGCCAGCGCGCGGCTGGCCGCCGACGTCGAGGTGCCCGGCCCCAGATCGCGGGGCAGCAGCGACACCGCGTCGCCGACCGTCATCACCTTGCCGAGCAGTGCCTGGCGCAGGGTGACCGGCGACAGCGATTGGGTGGCCAGCGTGGAGCCGCTCAGCGTCACCGATCGTGCCCCGTAAACGGCGACCGAACTGACGATCACCGCGGTCCCTTCGCGCAGTCCGGCGTTGGACAGCGTCACGTCGTCCAGCAACACGGTCCCGATCGGGGTGTCCCCGCCGGCCATGCCGGCCACTGCGGCGGTGGTGCGCGACCCGGTCAGCGACACCGCGTCCCACTCGCGGATACCCAGCGCAACAATGGCGCTCGGGTGCAACCGGATGACACCACGGCGCGAGTCGACAGCCGAGGTGTTCAGCCGCGCGATGAGGGTGAGCTGCTGGGCCAAGTCACAGCCGCCTGCCCGGCTTGCGCAACCCCAGCCGCGCCATCGAGCGGCGCTGCGGCTGCGCCCGGCGGTTCGCCCGCCGCACGGCACGCCGTTGCTTGGGTTTGTCGTCCCATACCTCGGGGTGCCGGGCCAGCCAGCGTTTGCTGCGCACCGCGAACGGGATGTGGCAGACGTAGGAGATGATGATGACCCAGATCAGCAGATAGGGCTCCAGGACCGCGGCGGCCGCGGCGATCGCCAGCACCGCCAGCAACGGGGCCGCCCAATTCGGCGGCACCGCCAGGGTGTGAAACTTCTTCATCGGGATCGCGCTCACCATCAGCAGCGAGGTCCCGGTGATCCAGAAAGCCAGGAAGCCCACCGAACTCCACCAGCCCTCGCCGAACTGCAATTTGAGCCCGATGAGGCCGATCATGGACACCGCGCCCGCCGGCGCCGGCATCCCGACGAAGAATTCCTTGGCGTAGGGGGGCAGGGTCCCGTCGTCCTGCTGCGCGTTGTATCTGGCCAGCCGGAGCACGACGCATACCGCGTACAGCAGCACCACCATCCAACCGACGTGCCACTTCGACAGCAGCGTCACGTAGACCACCAGCGCCGGTGTCACGCCGAAGTTCACCGCGTCGGCCAGCGAGTCGATTTCGGCGCCCATCCGCGATTGGGCGTCCAGGATGCGGGCCACCCGGCCGTCCAGCGCGTCGAGGATGGCGGCCACCGCGATCAGCGCCATCGCGGGTATCGGCTTGTGATCCAGAGCGAACTTGATCGCCGTCAGTCCCGCGCAGATCGACAGCACGGTCATCGCGCTGGGCAGTAGATGCAGGTTGACCGATCGCCTAACTCGGGGCTTGTCGATCATGGCAGTTCAGCCAGCACGGTCTCGCCGCCGACCGCGCGCTGCCCGACCCTGACGACAGGTTCGGCGCCCGCCGGCAGGTAGGTGTCGAGCCGGGAGCCGAAGCGGATCAGGCCGTACGTCTCACCGATCGCGAGTTTGTCACCGACGTGCGCGTCGCACACGATGCGGCGCGCCACCAGCCCGGCGATTTGCACCGCGACCACCTCGGCGCCGTTAGCCGCCCGAATCCGCACGCTGGTGCGCTCGTTGTCGATGCTGGCTTCGGCCAGATCGGCCGAGGCGAAGCGACCCGGCCGGTGCTGCACGGCGATCACCTCGCCGCTGACCGGCGCCCGCTGCACGTGCACGTCGAACACCGACAGAAAGATGCTGATCCGGGGCAGCGGCGCGTCGCCCATGCTCAGTTCGGCGGGCGGGGCCGCGGTGTCGATCACGCAGACCACGCCGTCAGCTGGCGCAACGACCGCTCCCGGCCGGGTCGGTGGCACCCGGGGTGGGTGGCGGAAGAATCCCGCGCACACGCCGGCGGCCGTCAGGCCGGCACGGCGCAGCCACCGGTGGCGGTATCCCACCGCGGCAACGGCGAGCCCAGCGGAGATGAACGGCCGCCCGGCTGGGTGAATCGGCGGAATGGTCGACCGCACCAACTCGATGAGGTGCTGGGGCCCTTCGGGGCGGGGGCGTCGTGCCACGCGGTCATCTTAGGTGAAAGCCCGGCTATCTCTAGCCGGCCAGTCACCGTCTACCCGAATAGTGAGCCGCGTGTGCCCGGGGCTCCGAGCGACCCCTGTGGAGTGCCGCGGCCCCGGTTACCGCCGTTACCGCCGGTGCCGAGCAACTGGGCGTTGCCGCCGTTTCCGCCGTTTCCGCCGGTACCGCCGGTCTGATTGACCCCGCCCTCGCCGCCGTTGCCGCCGTCGCCGATGAGGGCGGCCCTGCCGCCGGCTCCGCCGTTGCTGGTCGGGCCGCCAAAGGTCTGGCCGGCGTCGCCGCCGGACCCGCCGTCGCCCAGGAGCCCGAGCGCGTTTCCGCCGGCGCCGCCTGCGCCTGCGCCGCCCGCACCGAAGCCGGTGCCGCCCGACCCACCGGACCCACCGGAGCCGCAGAACCCACCACCGGTGCCGCCACGGCCGCCGACCGCGCCGCCGACCGCGCCGGTACCGCCCGTGCCGCCGGTCCCGCCATTGCCGGCGAACATGGCGGCGTTGCCGCCGGTTCCGCCGACTCCGCCGTTGGCGTTGGTGCCGCCGCCGCCGGCGCCGCCCGCGCCGCCGTCGCCGTAGAACATGCCGGCGTTGCCGCCTGCCCCGCCGGCGGCACCGCCTCCTGCACCGATTCCGACTGCGCCGGCCCCGCCGGCGCCGCCGGTGCCAAATAGCGCGCCGGCGTTACCGCCGGCCCCGCCGACCGCGCCGGAAGTCGTGCCGAGTCCGCCGGCGCCGCCAGCCCCGCCGGTGCCGAACAGGGTGGCGGCGCTACCGCCGAGGCCGCCGACGCCACCGGTGACGCCCGCACCCCCGACCCCGCCGGCGCCGCCGGTGCCGAAGAACGTGCCGGCGTTACCGCCGGTGCCACCGGCCGCGCCATTGCCGCTGGGGAGTAAGGCGTTTGCGCCCGCTCCGCCGGCGCCGCCGTCGCCGAAGAACACACCTGCGTTGCCGCCGGCCCCACCGGCCCCACCAGAGTCGCCGAGTCCGCCGGCCCCGCCGGCTCCGCCATTGCCGAACAGGAGGCTGGCTCCACCGGCGCCACCGGTTCCACCGGCAGCCCCGGCGCTGAGCCCGCCGACGCCTCCAGTGCCGCCGTGGCCGAACAACCCGAGTCCGCCGGCCCCGCCAACCCCGCCCCCGGCGGTGCCGGCGGGGCAGGCGGCCTGCTCAGCGCGGGTGGTG
>NZ_LQPW01000056.1 GCF_002116635.1 Mycobacterium szulgai
GTCGTACACCCAGCTCATCAGCGGGCTGTGGGCGATCAGCACTCGGCTTTCCATCTTGACGTACTTGCCGAAGCCAATCCAAGCCAGAACCACTACCAACCCATAGCGACTGATGATCGCGCCGGTGCCGATCAACCAGCCGGCCAGCTTCCGGTCCTGGTGTGCGCCTAGTGTCGTCACTCAACACCGATCCTCTCTGCGTAGTTCGCCATACGTGGATCTCTCACGACGGTTGACGAACTGCGCAACCCGGTGGTTCACCTCAGCGCGGGATCGTTACCTGCGCCGAGCGACACAAGTTGCGCCCGGGTCAAATTGCCTTCCGGATCACTGAAGTGTCGTACCGTTGCCACAGGTCGGGCACGGTTCAGCAGCGATCGGACGCGAGCCACGCGTGTCCCTGGGGTGGTGCTCATGAGGGGAGTCGGCACGATGAAAAGAATTGTCGCTGTCGGTACGCTAGCGGCCGCATTGGTGTTTTCCGCGGCATGTGGCGCGTCCGGTGGCCAGCAAGCCGAAAGCAAGCCGTCGGGGAGCCAACCCCCGCAAACTGCTAAGTCGGGCGCTTCAGCCGAACCCGCCGCGGCTGCAATCATGACCATCCGCTACGAGGATGCCGAGACGGCCGAGGCGCAAGGCGGTCGTCAGCTCATGCAGAACGCCAAGTTGTTGGAGCAGGTTGCTCAGCAGGTCAACGACATCCTGAAGCTGCCGTACGACGTGGGAGCCGTCGGCAAGCAATGCGGTGAGGCCAACGATTACTGGGATCCCAACGTCAACGAGATACAGCTCTGCTACGAAGACATCCAGCAGAGCCAGCAACGGTTCGCCAACAACGGCAACCCCGACTCGGCGATGGCCGCGGTCGACGCGACGATCTCGGGCTTCTATCACGAACTGGGCCACGCCACGCTGGCGATCTACCAGCTGGCGTTCACCGGGCGCGAAGAGGACGTGGCCGATCAGCTCTCCGCGTTCATGCTGCTCACCCCTGGCGCCGATGGGAAGCCCTATCCCAACGGTGTGCGGATCGCCACCGACACCGCCCAGGACTGGAAGTTGAG
>NZ_LQPW01000057.1 GCF_002116635.1 Mycobacterium szulgai
CGCTTGGGCCCCAACCCCGCAATGCGCTGCACCGCCGCCGCACGCCACTGCCGCATCTCGGCCACCGGAATCGGCTCCTCGGTGTAGCTGCTGTTCCAGCCACTGAAGTCCTGGCCCAATTCGGCCTCGACTGCCTCCGCGGTGAACATCGACTCCCCATACAGCCCGCCGTAGATCTGCTGCCACTGGCCGACCAGCTCGGCCTCGCGCTCGGGCTCGCGCTCGAGCATCTGCTGCCCGTCGAGCACCACATAACCCACGAGCTGGTCGTCGTGAGGTGTGACGATCGCTTGGGCCACCCGGGGATGACTCGTTAGCGCGGCTTCCACTTCGCCGGGCTCGATGCGGAACCCGCGGATCTTCACCTGATCATCGACACGTCCGACGAACTCCAACGCGCCCTGAGCATTCCAGCGCACCACATCCCCGGTCCGGTACATCCGAGACCCCGCCGTACCGAACGGACACGCCACAAACCGCGCCGCAGTCAGCGCTGCCTGACCCCGATATCCCCGCGCCACACCGGCACCGGCGATATACAACTCCCCGGCCACTCCCGGCGGCACCACACACAGTCCCGCGTCCAGCACGAAGACCCGCATATTGTCCAGCGGGCCACCGATCGGCACCGACGCTCCGCCAAGGTCGCCGGCATCGCCGCACCTGAAATATGTTGCAAAGGTGGTTGTTTCGGTCGGGCCGTATACATTGATCAGCTCGAGTCCCGGATGAGCGGCGCGCAGCTTGCCGGCCGCCGCCGGTGTCAAAGCCTCACCGCCCACCCATAGCTGACGAACCGAAGCGAAGCTTTCGCTGGGCGCCTCGGCGACCAGGTCAACCAAAGCCGTGGTCAGGAACAAGGCGGTAACCTGGTGCGCCGCGATTTGTGCTGTCAGCGCGGTGATCTCGTTTCCGGCGCACGAATCGATAACCAGGCAACCACCGCGCAGCAGCGGCACCCACACCTCGTAGGTCGATGCGTCGAACGCGATGGACGAGTGCACCAGAACTCGCTCATGGTCCTGCCCCCAGCAGCTGTCCGAAGCCAACGCCACGACATCGCGGTGTGTGGCGGCTACGGCTTTGGGCACTCCGGTGGACCCCGAGGTGTAGACGAGGTAGGCCAGGTTGTCCGGCTCCGGCCGCACCGAGGGGGGCTGCTCCGGGGCAGGATCGGCGTCAAGCTGATCCAGGACGAGCCGCGGGATACCGGACTCGGGCAAGCTGGGCGCGGTGGCCGCATCGGTGATCAGCAGTCGCGGGGCGGCGTCGGCGAGCATATAGCCGGTGCGTTGGCTGGGATAGTCCGGGTCGATGGGCAGGTAGGCCGCCCCGGTCTGGGTGACGGCCAGCAGCGCGGTGATCAACTCCGCCCCGCGGGGCAACGCCACGGCGATGATGTTTTCCGGTCGCGCGCCGTAGGTTCGCAGCCGAGCCGCCAGCCTGCGGGCTCGATCTGCCAGCTCCGCGTAGCTCAACTGGTACTGATCATCTTGTACTGCAATGGCATTCGGCGTGCGAGCGACCTGGGCGGCGAACAATTCCGGGATGGTCGTCTCGGGGATCTCGGTGCTGGTGTGCGCGTCCAGTAGCAGCTCGCGTTGAGTGGCGGTGGTGATGTCGATCGTGTCGACACCTACGGCGGCATTACCGGTGACGACGTCGAGGACGTGCAGGTAAGAGTCAGCGAACGCCTCGACGCTGGGCCGGTCGAACAGGTCGGTGGCGTATTCGATCAACCCCGGCAGCGCTTGAGGCTGGCCCCCGACGGCAGGCAGATCGAACAGGTGCATGGACAGATCGAACTTGGCGGTATGCGTCGGCACCGGCATCGCCTCGATCGACAGCCCGGGCAACTCCAGCGTGGGTACCGGGTTGTTCTGCAGCGCAAACGACACCTGGAACAGCGGATGATGCGTGGTGGAACGGGCCGGGTTGAGCAATTCCACCAACCGCTCGAACGGAGCGTCCTGATGCTCATAGGCGGCCAGCGCCTTGGTCCGCACCTGATCGAGCAACTGCTCGAAACCCGGGTTGCCCGAGGTGTCGACCCGCAACACCCAGGTGTTGACGAAGAACCCGATGAGATCGGCCAGCGCCGCATCGGTACGTCCGGCGATCGGCCCACCGATGCAGACATCGTCACCGGCGCCGAGCTTGCGCAACAGCACCGCCAGTGCGGCCTGCAACACCATCGACATGGTGGTGCCGGTGCGCCGGGCCAACCGCTCCACCCGCTCGCGCAAGGCCGCTGGCACAGCGAAGGAGATCAGCTCACCGTGGAACGACTGCTGAGCCGGGCGCGGCCGGTCGGTTGCCAGCCTGATCTGCTCAGGGGCACCCGCCAATTCGGTTTTCCAGTAGCTGAATTGGCTTGCCAGAACCGATTCGTGGTCGTTTTCCTCGCCCAGCACTTGCTGTTGCCACAACGTGTAATCGGCGTACTGCACCGGCAGCGGAGCCCATGGCGGCACTCGTCCTTCGCGGCGTGCGGCATACGCTGCAGCCAAATCGCTTGCCAACGGAGCCAGCGAGGCACCGTCGGCCGCGATGTGGTGCATGACCAAGACCAAGACGTATTCGGTGGCCGACACTTCGATCAGCCCTGCCCGCAGCGGGATTTCGGTGGCCAAGTCGAACCGGTAACCCGCGGCAGCACTGATGGCATCGGCCAGCTCCCGGCCGTCGGTCAGCTCGGTGGCGATCAGCGGTACCTGAACCGTTTCGGCGGGCAGGATCTGCTGATAGGCGACGCCATCGGCCTCGGCGAACACAGTGCGCAAACTCTCGTGCCGGCCTACCACGTCACCCAGCGCCGCGCCCAGTGCCGCCACATCCAGGCCGCCGGTCAACCGCAACGCCAAGGGAATATTGTAGGTCGCCGACGGGCCCTCGAACTTGTGCAAGAACCACAGTCGAGATTGCGCCCACGACAACGGAATCCGCTCCGGCCGCGCTTGTGCCACCACAGCGGCACGGACCCCACGACCACGGTGGACGTCCAACCAATCCGCCAGCTGCGCCACCGTCGGCGCCTCGAACACCGCCCGGATCGGCACCTCGACATCCAGCTCGGCCCGAATGCGTGCCACCAACCGGATCGCCCTCAGCGAATGCCCACCCAGATCGAAAAACCCGTCGTCGATGCCGACCGGCTCCAGGCCCAGTGCCTCGCCGAACAGCCGCGCTAACAACGCGTCCCGCTGATCGCGTGGACCCCGATACGCGGCCGCCGACACGAACTCCGGGGCCGGCAACGCATTTCGGTCCAGCTTGCCGTTGGCCGTCAGCGGCAACGTTTCCAGCACCATCACCACCGCGGGCACCATGAACGGCGGCAACCGCTGCCCTACGAACCCGCGCAGCTGCGCGGCGATATCGCCATCCTCGGTACCGGGCTCGAGCACCACATAGCCCACGAGTTGGGTGTCGTTGCCGGCGCTGACGACCGCGTGGGCGACGGCGGGGTGCAGCATCAATGCGGTTTCGACTTCGCCGGGCTCGATCCGGAAACCCCGGACTTTGAGCTGTTCGTCGGCGCGGCCGACGAATTCCAAGGCGCCCCGGGAATTCCAGCGCACCACATCCCCGGTCCGGTACATGCGCTGGCCCGGGTGTCCCGGTGGTCCGAACGGGCATGCCACGAACCGCGACGCCGTCAACGCCGTCCGGTTCACATACCCACAGCCAACGCCGCGGCCCGCGACATACAACTCGCCCGGGACGCCCACCGGCACGGGCCGCAACCAGTCGTCGAGTACGAACAGGGCGGCGCCCGGCACCGGAACACCGATCGGTACGACGCCCGCGCCCCGCTTCAGCGGGGCGCTCATCGACACGTACATCGTCGTCTCGGTTGGGCCGTAAGCGTTTACCGTCACCCGCCCGTCGGCCCATCGGTCGACCACCTCCGCCGGGCATGCCTCGCCGCCCAGCACCAGCGCCGTCGGCGCCACACCGTGCGGTGGCAACGCGGCAGCCGCAGACGGGGTCTGCGTCAGCACGGCAACCTCTTGCGAGATCAGGAGCGCCCGAAGCTCTTCGGGTGAACGGGTTACCGCCTCGGGCACCACGACCAGACGACCCCCGTGCAGCAGCGCACCCCATATCTCGAACACCGAGACGTCGAACGCATACGGGTGACACTGACTCCACACCTGTCCGATCGCAGATGGCAGACCTGCGGCCAGGGATACCGTCAGTTGAGTGACGTTCTGATGGGTTATCGCGACGCCCTTGGGGACGCCGGTGGTGCCCGAGGTGTAGAGAATGTAGGCGATGTCATCGCCGGCCGGCGGCACCAGTTCTGCTTGGCCGTAATCGAACTCGGGATCGAAGTCGTCGACGGTGATCACCGGCACCTGGTATTCGCCCAGGCGCCCGGCCAACTCGGTGGTGCTCAACACGGCCACCGGCGCGGCATCCTTCATCACGAGTCCCACCCGCGCCGGTGGCTGTGCCGGATCGATGGGCAGGTAGGCCGCCCGGCTCTTGAGCACCGCCAGAATGGCGATGATGGCCTGCGCCGAACGTTCGAACATCAGCGCCACCACGTCTCCGGTACCCACCCCACGTGAGGCCAACACCCAGGCGAGCCGGTTGGCGGTGTCATCGAGCTGTCGGTAGCTCCATGACTGGCCCGCGTGCACCAGCGCCACCGCCTCGGGACTGCGGGCCACCTGAGCGGCGAACAACGCCGGAAGCGACCCAGCCGCGGCCGCAGGGGGCGTGACCGCAGTCCAGTTGCCCCAGCCGTCCAGCACGGCTCGCTCCTGGGCGTCGAGGGGATCCACCGCGGAAAGTCGGCGCCCGGGCTCCGCGGCCATGGCCGCCAGCACCCGTTCCAGCCGAGCGGCTATGTCGGTGGCACCGAAATCGGCAAACGGGCGCCCGCGGCCCGCAGTGCTCAGCAATAGCCGGCCGCCGTCGTTGATGAAGAACAGTCCGAAATTATCCAGATGGCCGTATGCGGTGTAGACCAGCTTTGCCCGGGCACCATGGAAAGGTGCTACCGCTGTCCAGGGCGCGAAATTTACGACAACCCTGCCCGCCTGCGGTGTCCGTACCGGAAACCGTTGGTGCGCCACGGCGTCCCGAATCCGGTGTTCGACGTGCTCGCAGAAATCAATAAGCGAATAATTCGGTGCGGCTTGCAATACCAGCGGTACAAATCCGGAAACCATTCCTGGAATCGTCCGCAATTTCGGCGTCGTCCGCCTGCTCACCGGAAAGTCCAGCGCCACCTCCGGCCCGGAACCGGTCCACGCACGCACCAATAGGGCGCACGCTGCGGCGATGATCGATGTTCGGTCGACGCCTAGGGTTTGAGACAATTCGTCAATCCGGGCCAGAATCACGGGGTTCAATTCGACCGGTGCGGAAGCCGTGTAGGAATCGCACCCCTCGGCGGCCTGCGGCAGCTGCTGGCACGGCCCGCTTTGCGCTGGCAGATTATTGCTCCAATAGGCAAGGTCGTCCTGGTAGTCGCTGGATTTCTCGTATTCCAGCTCGCATTCGACCAACTCGCGCAGCGTGCCGAACGGCGTGGGCGGTATGGCGGCGCCGGAAACCATCGCCGAGTAGACCCTGGCCACTCGGCTCGCAAAAAGCGCATAAGTGGACCCGTCCACAACTATGTGGTGGACACAAAGGAACCAATAGAATTCGTCGGCCCGGGTGCGAAACAATGCGAATCGGAATAATGGGCCGGTTAACGGTAACTGGGCCCGCTGGAGTTCTGCTGCCCGGCGGTAGGCCTCGCCCACCGGATCGGCCCGGCTCGTCAAGTCACGGAATTCGATATCGAATTCGGGATCGGCGATGATTTCTTGGCGAATCTCGCCGTCGGCTTCAAAGGGGACGGCCCTTAGCGCGTCGGCCTCGCGAACGACGTGCCGGATAGCCCGCTCGAGCACATCAGGATCCACCGCACCCGCAATGACGACAAAACAGCTCGTTTGCCACTCTTCGACCAAGCAACCTATTTGCTGTGACAGCCATACATCTAGCTGGGCGCGCGTCAGCGGAAGGGTCTGCCCGGCGTCGCGAATCCCGAGTGGTGTTGGCATCTCAACCTTGTGTCGTCGTTCGATCGAATGGCCCCCTGGATGTCCCCTAATCGAATACACGGGTTTTTCCGCCGGAACTATGGACACAATGACCTCTGTATCGGCCCGATTCTGGGCAGAGTTTCCGTTCCCGGGGCGGCCGCGCCGGTAAAACAGCTGCGTAGCGCGCCGGCGCCCCTGCGTCAGTAGGTGAGAGCCGCCCTGATCTGCTCGCCGTACAGCTTCAGCGCCTGCGTGCTCAGCATCTGCTCATGCATGCAGTCGACGAGGTGCTCGGTGATGTCGCCGGAGACGTATGGCCGCCAACTCTGTTGCAGCGACGGGCCGCCGTCACCCGGGCGCGCCGCGAAGATGGTCATGTCGCCGTCGAAGACTTCGGGCACGTGGTGCGCTTGCAGCACCGTGTTGGTGTTGACGTTCTCGGTGATGATTCCGACGAGCTCTCGGAACGGGAGAGCACCGATCTGTTCGCCGTCGATGCCATCGGCGCCCCGGATCATGTCCAGCACGTCGCTTTCGGCCAGGGCGCTGAACACGGGAGTATGCAGCGCCGGTGGGGGGTCCAAAACGACCAGGCGTTGCACCACGCATCCTTGCCGGCGCAGCTGCACGGCGACCTGATGCGCGACACCGCCGCCAAAAGACCAGCCGAGTAGGTGATATGGGCCATCGGGGTGCAGCGTCTGAATGGTTTGGGCGTAGGACTTGGCCAGCTCGCGGATCGATCGCCCGGTGGCCGGGTCTTGCTGCAGACCGATGATCGGGCCGTCCAGATATGCACCCAGAGTGCGATACGGCCAGCTCAAACCCCCCGCCGGCGGCAGACAGAACAGCGGAATCCCAGACCCGTCCTTGAGGGTCTCAACCGGGACGACGGCGGGCGAACCATCGTCGGCGGTCAGCCGCCGGCTCAGTGCTTCGATCGTGGGTGCCTCGAAGAGGATCCGCACCACAAGGCTGATGTCCAGGGCCTTGTTGACCGCAGCCACCAGGCGCATCGCCAGCAACGAGTCCCCGCCCAGGTCGAAGAACGACTCATCGACGCCCACGCCCTCGATACCGAGCACCTCGGCATAAAGACCGGCCAGGATCTGCTGGACCGGGGTGGCCGGGGCGCGGTGTCGCGCTACGTCGCGGTAGTCCGGTGCCGGCAGGGCGCGGACGTCGACCTTGCCGTTAGCCGTCAGCGGCATCGCCTCGAGCACCACCACCCGCGCAGGCACCAGGTATGACGGCAGCCGGTCCCTGAGCTGGGCACGCAGCCGGGTCGGGTCGGCGGTTCCGGTGACGTAGCCTACGAGGCGTTTGTCGCCGGGGCGGTCCTCGCGCGCGATCACCACCGCCTGGGTGACACCGGTAGATTCCGACAGGGCCGCGGCCACCTCGCCGCACTCGACGCGATGCCCGCGAATCTTGACCTGATCGTCGGCGCGGCCGACAAACTCCAACGCGCCGTGGGCATTCCAGCGCACCACATCCCCGGTGCGATACATCCTTTGCCCGGGCCGGCCCGCGCCCCCGAATGGGCAGGCCACAAACCGCGACGCCGTCAACGGCCCCTGCCCCCGATACCCGCGCGCCAGTCCCACGCCGGCGATATACAACTCGCCGGGCACCCCGACCGGCACCACGCACAAGCCGGCGTCCAGCACAAACACCCGACAGTTGGATTGCGGTATACCGATAGGCACCGACGCCGCGTGGCCGGGGCTGGTGGGCCAGTGTGTGACCGACACCGTGGCCTCGGTCGGTCCGTACAAATTGTGTAAACCGGCAGCGCAGATCGACGAGAACGCGTCGACGGTGGACGACGGCAAAGCTTCGCCGGCAACGAATACATCGCGCAACGACGCCAGCTCTTCCCGCGTTGCCACCGAACACAACACCGACAGCATTGACGGTACGAAATCGGTCAACGTCACACCGTGCGAGGCGATGGTCTCGGCCAGATAGCGGGGATCCCTATGGCCCTCCGGGCCGGCCAGTATCAACCGCGCACCCGAAATCAGTGGCACCCAATAACCCCACAACGACACATCGAAGGTGACTGCCGTCTTCTGTAGGTACACGTCTTGGGCGCCGACCCCGTACTGGTTCTGCAGCCACAACAGCTGGTTGACCAGGGCCCGATGGGTGACCGACACGCACTTGGGCCGCCCAGTGGATCCCGAGGTGAACATCAGATAAGCCCGATGGTCGGGTTCAAGCCCGGATATGCGATCGGGATCTGTGATCGGCTGCGCCGAAAAGCCGGTCAGGTCAAGGCGATCCACGTCGACTACAGCCAGACCTGCGGCTCTGAAGCCCTCCGCCGAAGTGCTCAGCACACACACCGGTGCCAACGTCTGCAGCAGCTGGCGGTTGCGCTGGGGCGGATGGGTCGGGTCGATCGGTGCAAACGCCCCGCCGGCGGCGGCTATCGCCTGCATGGCGACCACCAGATCGATACCCCGGCACATCGCCAACCCGACCACTGCCTCCGGGCCCACTCCCTGCGCAATCAGGAAGCGGGCCAAGCGATTAACCCGTTTCGCCAACTGCGCATACGTCAGGCTGTGCCGATCGTCTCGCACCGCAGTGGCATTCGGGGTGCGCACGACCTGGGCGGCGAACAACTCGGCAGTCGTGACGTTCGGCACTGCGACGGCGGTGTTGTTGTAGTCGGTGGCCAACACGGCGCGCTGGGCGCGGCCGGTGATCTCGATCGTGTCGATGCCCCGGTCGGGGTCAGCGGTGACGGTGTCCAAGATATGCAGATAGCAGGCGGTGATTGCGTCGATGGTGGAGCGATCGAACAGGTCGGTGGCGTACTCGATCACCCCGGGTAGCGGCTGCGGCTGTCCGCTCACGGCAGGCGGCTCGAACACATTGATCGACAGATCGAACCTCGCGGTGTGGGTGGATGCCGGCATGGCTTCGACGGCCAGCCCGGGCAATTCGAAGCTAGGGGCCGGGTTGTTCTGCAGGGCGAAGTAAATCTGAAACAGTGGATGGTGTGCCGTGGTGCGAGCGGGGTTGAGCAGCTCCACCAATCGCTCGAAGGGGGCGTCTTGGTTTTCATAGGCGGCCAGAGCTTTTGCCCGCACCTGTTGCAGCAGCTCGGTGAAGCTGCGGTTGCGGGCGGTGTGGACCCGCAACACCCAGGTATTGACGAAAAACCCGACCAGGTCGGCCAATGCCGCGTCGGTTCGCCCGGCGATCGGCCCGCCGATCGTGACGTCGTCACCAGCCCCTAACTTGCGCAACAACACCGCCAGCGCAGCCTGCAACACCATCGACAATGTGGTGCCGGTGCGCCGGGCCAGCTCGTCCAGGCGCGCCCTTAGGTGAGCGTCCACGCTGAAGGAGAACAACTCCCCGGCAAAGGACTGCCGTGCGGGGCGGGGGCGATCCCACGGCAGCTCGATCTGTGCTGGCGCACCGGCCAATTCGGTTTTCCAGTAATCGAGTTGACGCGCCAGCACGCTATCGGGGTCGCTTTCGTCGCCGAGGGTCCGCTGTTGCCACAGGGTGTAGTCGGCGTACTGCACCTGCAGCGCCGCCCAGGTCGGGGACGCGCCGGCGCAGCGCGCGGCGTAGGCGCTGACCAGATCGTTGGTCAGCGGCGCCAGTGAGGCTCCGTCGGCGGCGATGTGGTGCACCACCAACACCAATACCCGCTCGTGTTCGCCGAGGCGAATCAGCATAGCCCGCAACGGAATCTCGTGTGCCAGTTCGAACCGGTATGCAGCGGCCCGGTCGATCACCTCGGTCAGTTGACGACCCGCGGCCGTCTCGGTGACGGTCAGCGGTACCCGCACCGTCTCGGCGGGCAAGATGTGCTGGGCGGCGATTCCGTCCATTTCGGCGAACACCGTGCGCAGGCTCTCATGGCGGGCCACCACATCAGCCAGAGCCGCGCGGAGTGCCGTCACGCTGAGTTGACCGGTCAGCCGCAGCGCCAGCGCAATGTTGTAGGTCGCCGACGGGCCCTCGAAGTTGTGTAAGAACCACAACCGGGATTGTGCCCAGGACAACGGAATCCGCTGCGGGCGCGGTTGGGCCACCAGCCCGGCCCGCACCCCGTCGCCGCCATGTGCATCCATCCAGGCCACCAACTGGGTGACCGTCGGCGCTTCGAACACCGCCCGGATCGGCACCTCGACGTTCAGCTCGGTCCGGATGCGCGCTACCAGCCGGGTCACCGTCAGCGAATGCCCACCCAAATCGAAGAACCCATCGTCGATCCCGACGCGGGCAACGTCCAGCACCTCGGCGAACAACCCCACCAGCACCGCCTCGCGGCCATCGCGCGGATCGCGATATGCCACCGTGCTGGTGAACTCCGGTCGGGGCAACGCTTTTCGATCCACTTTGCCATTGGGGGTCATCGGTAACGCATCGAGCACCATCACCACCGACGGCACCATGAACTCCGGCAGCCGGTCGGCCACCCAGCGGCGGATCTCGCCGGCACACTGATTGGCCGTGGGATCGCTGGCATGCTCGGCGTCCCCGGGCGTCGGGGTTGGTAGGTAGACGTCGGATAGGGCCGCGTCGTGGTCGGCGGGCATGAGGATGAGGTCCATCAGGCCGGGAGTGGCCGACCATGTTAGTGCGGCGGTGTAGCCCAATTGTTCTGCGAGTAGATGGCATTGGTGCGGCAGGACCGCCTCAGGGGCGGATGTGGTCGGTCGCAGTGCGGTCAGCGGCGTCGAGTCCTCGGCCTGGGCCAGTGCATGTGCCAGTGCCATATCAGGCGCGATACCGCCGTGCGGCACTGCGGTCACTCGAATGCTGTGGGGTTGCTGGTCTTTGAGGTAGTGGGCTAGCGCGGTCAGGTTGCGCCAGCGTTGCCAGGGTTGGGTGGGCAGAGCGGCCAGCGAGTGCACGGTGGTGGGTGTGGTGTGCAGCATGACGTCGTAGCGGTAGCTGCTGAGTTCGTTGATGGCGTCGAGGTTTTTCAGTTGGATATCGACCGCGGCGATCTGGGGCAGCTGCTGGGGCAAGGTGGTGAAGAACTCCGGGGCCAGCAGCAGTTCTTGTTCGGCCAACACATGCCGCTGGATACGTTGTTTGACGACGGCCACGGTGTCTTCGGGGTGGGCTTGGGCGCAGATCACCGCGGTACTCAAGGTAGGCTGCAGCCCCAGGTTACGCACGTCACCGAGGTAAAGCGCCCCACCAGCAGCCAACAGCTGCACAGCGGTGGCGAGCACCTCGAGCAGATACCCCGCACTGGGGAAATACTGGATGACCGAGTTGAAGACGACGACATCGAAATAACCCCGGGGCAGCTCATCGGCCAGATGAGCGGGCTGGGCCCGCAAATGCACCCGATCAGCCCACGGCCGGGCGGCGATCTGAGATTGCAGCCGAGTGATCGTGGCCGCGGAAAGATCAGTCCCCCAATAGGTCTCACACCCCGGCGCCAACTCGCTCAACAACAGCCCCGAGCCCACCCCGATCTCCAACACCCGCCGCGGATGCAACCCGGCGATGCGCCGCACCGCCGCACCCCGCCACTGATGCATCTGCTCAACAGCAATCGGCGCCCCGGTATAGCTGCTGTTCCAACCACTGAAGTCCTGCCCCAACTCCCCGCCGCTGCCACGGTAAAGGGCGTCATAAAGCCCCCGCCACTGCGCCAGCACCTGGTGCTCGTGCTGGCGATCACGCGCACCCACCGTGTCGCGCTCACGCACCACATACCCCACCAGATGATCACCCTGGGCGCTGACCACCGCCGCAGCCACCTGCGGGTGAGCACTCAGGGCCGCCTCGACCTCGGTGGGCTCGATACGGAACCCGCGGACCTTCAGCTGCTCATCAACACGCCCCAGAAACTCCAACACCCCACTAGCGCTATAGCGCACCTTGTCCCCGCTGCGATACATCCGCTGCCCAGGCCCACCGAACGGACACGCCACAAACCGCGACGCACTCAACCCCGCCCGCCCGGCATAACCACGCGCCACCCCAC
>NZ_LQPW01000058.1 GCF_002116635.1 Mycobacterium szulgai
CCACGCACCAACCTACGACGCACTGCAGCGCAGGTCACTACCTTATTGGCAGCCAATGACTTTGGTCCCTAAAGATAGGGCTTTTCGGCATCACGGCGTCACCGGCGTCAATCGCCGAGCACGCGCCGGGTGTAGTCGTTGCTGAAGACGCGATTGGGATCCAGACGGTCACGCACGGCAAGGAAGCGGTCCCACTCCGGATAGCGCTCACGCAGCGTGGCCGCGCTCTGGTAATGGCGCTTGCCCCAATGTGGCCGTCCCGCATACTCATCCATGATCTGTTCGACGGCACGGAAGTAGGTTTCGAACTCCATGCCGGTGTATTGGTGCACCGCGATATAGCAGGTATCGCGCCGGTGCGCGGTCGAAAGCAAGGCATCGTCAGGCGCGGCGAAACGCATCTCGAGCGGGAACATGATCGGCAGCTTGCGACGGCGCACCACGTCGATCACGCGCTGAATCGCTTCGGCTGCGTGCTCACGCGGGATCGCGTATTCCATTTCGGTGAACCTGACCTTGCGCTCGGTCGCGTATACCTTGTAGGCGCGGTCGGTCACCGTGGCATCCGACATCAAACTCGTCATCAGCCGGTTCAGTCCGGGCGCCGCAGCCGGAAAGCGCCGTCCGGTTCGGCAGATCAGGCTCAACCCCCCGTTTTCGAAGTCTTCGCTCAGCCTGCGCTTCCATGCCGGGGTCGGGGTCGGTTCCTGGTCGCTACGGCGCGTGGTGCGCGTCAAAGCCGTTTCGGCGTAAGGGAATACGAAGAACTCGAAATGGTCGTTGCCGTCGACGTATTCGTCGAGTCGCTGCAGCGTCTGGGGCAACGAACGCAGCTCGTCACTGCGATGCAACGTGTACAGCGGGACGGTCTGCACGGTGACCTGTGAGATCACGCCCAACGCCCCCAGCGAGACGCGCGCCGCCAGGTAGTCGGAGCCCTCCGACAGCGTCATGATTTCGCCGCTCGCGGTGACCAGGCGCAGCGAGACGATACGTGCCGACAGATTCGGGAACCGTGCCCCGGTCCCGTGCGTCGCGGTCGCCGTGGCGCCGGTGATGGACTGCGCATCGATGTCGCCCTGGTTTTCCAGCCCCAGTCCGTGCGCGGCCAGTCGCGGACCCAGCGAATGCAGCTTGGCGCCGCCCTCGATGGTCACCAGCCCGCTCGACCGGTCGGCGTCAAGCACCCGCTGCAGGGCGGACATGTCGATCATCACCCCGTCCGTACACGCACAGTCGGTGAACGAGTGGCCGGTGCCGACGGCGCGCACCTTTTCACCGCGGCGCGCAGCCGCCGTCACCACGTCGGCCAGCTCGGCCTCCGAGGCCGGCCGCATGATCGACGACGGCGCGCAGAACTGCTCACCGGCCCAGTTGCCCCACCTCGGGCTCACCGCACCAGCTCCCGCACAACGGATTCGGCGACGGTGACCGCATGCATCACCGTCTCGTAGATCAGGTTCTCCGGTGTGTCCGACATGAGGTGATAGTTCGACAGCTCCTTATGGCGGTCAAACGACGAGAAGCATGCGGTCGGGTAGCCCGCACGGCTCATCAGGACGGCGTCGGTGCTGTTGCGCGAGCGCAGGCCACGGCGCAGCGGTGCGCCGGCCCGTTCGGCGGCGCGGATGACCAGATCGCGGAACGGCCGATGGAAATAGTCCTCCATGATCGTGGTGCCCTCACCCTCGAGCATGATCAGCTCTGGCGAGCCGACCGTGTCGAAATTCAGAAAGTAGCTCCGATCGGGGTTCAGCTCAGGCCGGTGACGTGCCAGGAAGCCGTAGATTCCGCCCTGCAGTATTTCCTCGGCGCCCAGCGACACCAGCAGCACCCGGACCCCTTTCACCGGGCGTTCGCGCAGCCGTTCGGCCAAAGCGACGAGCAATGCCACCG
>NZ_LQPW01000059.1 GCF_002116635.1 Mycobacterium szulgai
AGCCAGTACCGGTGGTGTTGGAAGGGGTAGGTGGGCAGGTCCACGGTGTGGGCGTGGGGGTAAAGGTCGCGCCAGTGGGGACTATGGCCGTGGGTGTGGAGTTGGGCCAGGGTGTGGGCGATCATGTCCAGATCGGGGCGATCGCGGCGCAGGGTAGGAATGACCGCGCTGTGCTGCTGGTGGGGGTGATCGGCCAGGGTGTCCGACAAGGCGGTGGCCAGGACGGGGTGGGCGGCCAACTCGACAAACAGGTGCGGGCCCTGAGCCAGCAAGCTGGTGACCGTGTCGTAGAAGTGCACTGGTTGGCGCAGGTTGGCATACCAGTAGTCGGCGTCCATGGTGGTGGTGTCAAGGGGATAGGGTGACGCCGCGCTGGGCACGGTGGAATACAGCGGGGTGTGGGCGCTTTGGGGGTGCAGGCCGGCCAGGTTGTCCAGTAGGTCGTGGCGCAGGGGTTCGACATGGGCGCAGTGGGAGGCGTAGTCCACGCTGATGGGCCGGGCCTGGATGCCTTGGTGCTCGCAGCTGGCCAGGAACTGTTCGATCGCGTGGGTAGGGCCGCTGATGACGGTTTGGGCCGGCCCGTTGATCGCGGCGATGCTCAGTTCGCTGTGGTGGTGGAGCTGGTGGGCCACGGTGTCGGCATCAAGCAGTACCGAGGCCATGGTGCCGGTTGCGGCCAGTTGGGCCAGTGCTGCGCTGCGCAGCGCGACAATCTTGGCGGCTTCGGGCAGGCTCAGCGCCCCGGCGATGTAGGCCGCAGCGATTTCTCCTTGGGAGTGTCCGATCACCGCATCGGCGGTGATGCCGTAACCGCGCAGGGTTTCGGCGAGCGCCACCATCACGGCAAATAAGACCGGCTGGACCACATCGACTCGATCCAGCGAGGGTGCGTTGTGGTGCTGGGTAATGACCTCGCGTACTGACCAGCCGGTGTAAGGCTGCAACGCCTGATCACACTCGTCGAGGGCGGCGGCGAATCCGCGGTGGTGGTTGTAGAGGTCGGCGGCCATACCCGGGTATTGAGCGCCTTGACC
>NZ_LQPW01000060.1 GCF_002116635.1 Mycobacterium szulgai
GTGCTGCTGGTGCTGATCGCGGCCCGGTGGGGGTGATGGCTGCGGGTGGTGGCCAGGCTGTAGGCCAGATCCCGCAGCGATACCTCGGGCTGCTCAAGCAGGTGTTGGCGCAATCGAGCGCCCTGAGCGCGTAACGCGGCACTGCTGCGCGCCGATAACGGCCACACCAACACCGTGGGCTGGGCCGACTCGCCCGACTCCCCCGGTGGTGTGGTGGTGGTGTCGGTGTCAGAGACCGCCAGCTCATCGGGGGCCTGCTGCACAATCACATGCGCGTTGGTGCCGCTGATCCCGAACGAGGACACCGCCGCGGTGCGCACGTGCTCGCTCACCGGCCAGGGCTGGGCCTGGCTCAGCAGTTGCACGGTGCCGTGTGACCAGTCGATATGGGGGCTGGGTTGGTCGATATGCAAGGTGGCCGGCAGCACCTGATGATGCAGGGCCTGGATCATTTTGATCAGCCCGGCCGCCCCCGCGGCGGCCTGAGTGTGGCCGATGTTGGATTTGACCGAGCCCAGCCACAACGGCTGGTCGGGGTCGCGGTGAGCGCCGTAGGTGGCGATCAGGGCCCCGGCTTCGACCGGGTCACCCAACGTGGTGCCCGTGCCGTGGGCCTCGACCACATCAACCTGGTCCAACCCGACTCCAGCGTTAGCCGCGGCCTGAGTGATCACGCGTTGTTGGGCGGGCCCGTTAGGAGCGGTCAACCCGTTAGAGGCACCGTCTTGATTGACCGCTGAACCCGCGATCACCGCCCACACCCGATGCCCGTGACGGCGGGCATCACTTAAACGTTCCAACACCAGCACCGCTGCACCCTCGCCCCATCCGGTGCCATCAGCGGCCGCAGCGAACGCTTTACAACGCCCATCCACCGCCAACCCACGCTGACGCGCAAACTCAGTCAACGTCGCCGGCGTCGTCATCACCGTGACCCCCCCAGCCAGGGCCAAATTCGACTCCCCATTACGCAACGACTGACACGCCAGATGAGTGGCGACCAGTGAGGAAGAGCAGGCCGTATCCACAGTGACCGCAGGGCCCTGCAGGCCCAGGGCGTAGGCGATGCGTCCGGAGGCCACGCTGGTAGCCCCGCCGGTCATCACCAGGCCCGCACTACCCTCATCACCACTATCGCCATAGGGCTGCCCCCAGGTCCCGACAAACACTCCCGTCTCAGAACCAGCCAACGAGCCCGGATCAACCCCCGCGTTCTCCAACGCCTCCCAACAAACCTCAAGCAAAACCCGCTGCTGAGGATCCATCGTGGCCGCCTCACGAGCCGAAATGCCGAAGAATTCGGCGTCAAAGCCGGCGATATCAGCCAAAAACGCACCCGAACGGCTATACGTCTTACCCACCGCGTCGGGGTCGGGATCAAACAATCCACCCAGATCCCAGCCGCGGTCGGTGGGGAAACCCCCCACCACGTCGGTGCCGGTGCTGACCACCTCCCACAGATCGGCCGCTGAACCAATCCCCCCGGCAAACCGGCATGCCATACCCACCACGACCACGGGCTCGGATGATCTTTCTCGAAGGACCCGGTTCTGTCGTTTCAGTCGTGAAATTTGCCGGACGGATTCGCGAAGCGCCTCCGCCAAATTTTCAGCGTCAGAAGTCATCGTGGTTCCCTTTATCTTTAAAGATAAGCTGCATTAATTCATCGACATTCATATCCGAGGCGTCTTCGTCCTCCGGATAACCTGAAGCGCGTTCGGAACCACCTGCGATATCGCGGAGAATATCCAGGACCCCGGCTTTTATGAGTTGTTTAGCTGGAATGGTTTCGATGAGTTGTTGCATTTCGAGTTCGTCGGGATCGTCAACGCCATTAGAGGTGGTGTGTGTGCCCAATTTGTCGTAGAGGTAGTGGGTGAGGGCGGTGGGGGTGGGGTGGTCGAAGATCAAGGTGGCGGGCAGGGTCAGGCCGGCGTGTTGGGC
>NZ_LQPW01000061.1 GCF_002116635.1 Mycobacterium szulgai
GATGTGGTGTCGGAGTTGGCTGCGGCGGGGTTCAGCGAGGCGGTGCAGGTTGGCCAGGGCGGCCTCGGGGTGGTCTACCGCTGTGTGCAGCAGGCCTTAGCGCGGGTGGTAGCGGTCAAGATACTGACCGCCCAGTTTGCCGATGATCGGGCCAGGTTTGTCCGTGAGCAGCAGGCAATGGCCCGACTGACCAGCCATCCCAATATCGTGACGGTGTTACAGGTCGGCCAAACCGCCAGCGACCGTTTGTTTTTGGTGATGCCCTACTGCGGACAAGGAGCCTGGCAAGCACGCATCGCCCGCCTGGGTGTACTGGACTTCGAGGAAGTATTGCGGGTCGGGGTCAAGATCGCCGGCGCCGTGGAATCAGCACACCGGCTCGCGATCGTGCACCGCGATATCAAGCCGGCCAACATCTTGCTCACCGACTACGGCGAACCCGCACTGGGTGATTTCGGGATCGCCCGCACCGCAACGGGCCTGCGCACCGAGACCGGCGCGCTGGCCGGCTCCCCGGCGTTTACCGCCCCCGAGATCCTCACCGGCCAGCCCCCCACCGCGGCTTCAGACGTCTACAGCCTGGGCGCCACCTTATTCACCGCCCTAACCGGCCACGCCCCCTTCCAGCGCCGCGCCGGCGAGCAGATGATCGCCCAATTCATCCGCATCAGCAGCCAACCACTGGCCGAACTCAACGAACACGACATCCCCGCCGACGTGGCCGCCCTAGTTGAACACGCCATGGCCCGCGAACCCACCGACCGCCCCTCGGCACTAGAACTAGGCCAAGCGCTCCAACAAATCCAGCGCCGTCGCGGGCTAGCGGTTGACGAGATGGCCTTGCACTGCAGCGACGACGCACTACAACCCGGCCCACGCCCAGCGCCCGCGCGCGCGGCCAGCACGCGGCGGGTCCCAACCCTGCCCGCCGGGGTGGTGGGCCGCCACGGCGAGCTGGCCCAACTGCGCGCCCTGCTCGAGCAGTCCCGGCTGGTCACCCTGACCGGAATCGGCGGAGTCGGCAAAACCACCCTGGCCACCCACGCCGCCACCGAACTGGGCACCCACTTTGACGACGGCGTCTGGCTGGTGGAACTGGGCGACCTGCACGCCGGGGACCTGCTCGCCGAAACCGTAGCCACCGCCTTGGGGCTGCGCGATCACTCCGGGCGGCCGATGGCTGAGGTGCTCAGGCAATTCCTGCAGCCGCGTCACGCGCTGCTGGTGCTCGACACCTGCGAACACCTCATCGACGATGCCGCAAAGCTCGTCGACACCCTGCTGCGCGAATGCCCGGCCCTGCACGTCATCACCACCAGCCGCGAAGTCCTCAACATCGCCGGTGAGGCAGTACTGACCCTGGCCCCGCTGACCTACCCCACCGCTGAAGACAACCTGAACCTGTCCTCGCTAACCGACTATGACGCCATCACCTTGTTCGTCGAACGCGCCCGCGCCGCGGTCCCCGGCTTCGCCTTAACCGCCCACAACGCCCCAGCCGTAGCCCGCATCTGCACACAACTCGAAGGCGTGCCGCTGGCCATCGAACTGGCCGCCGTACGCCTTCGAGCCCTATCGCTCGACCACATCGCAGACGACCTCGCCCGCAGCTACACCCTGCTCAACCGCGGACGGCGCGGCGCACCCACCCGCCAACAATCCCTGACCTGCTGCATCGACTGGAGCTACGAGCGTTGCAGTCACGCCGAACAACAGCTTTGGGCCCAACTGTCGGTGTTCGCCGGCAGCTTCGA
>NZ_LQPW01000062.1 GCF_002116635.1 Mycobacterium szulgai
GGTGCCTCCGGTGCGGCCGGCTCGGGTGCGGTCGGGTTGACCGGCGGCGTCGGGGGTACCGGTGGAGCGGGCGGGGCCGGTGGCGCCAAGGGCCTGCTGTTCGGTGCCGGCGGGGTCGGCGGGCACGGCGGTGATGGCGGCGCCGGCGGCGCGGGCGGAAACGGCGGCTCCGGCGACGGCGCAATCGGCGGTGACGGCGGCACGGGCGGCGGTGGAGGGATCGCTGGTGCCGGCGGTGCGGCCGGTGCCGGCGGCGGCACCGCTGGGACCGCGGGCACCGGTGGTACCGGCGGTGCGGGCGGCACCGGCGGTACGGGCAGCGCCGGCGCGGGCACCCTGGCCGATGGAACTGGTAACGAAGGCTTTGCGGGCGGGGACGGGGGCGCCGGCGGAGCGGGCGGCAACGCAATCGCCGGTGGTGGCAACGGCAACGGCGGCGCCGGGGGCAACGGCGGCCTCGGCGGCGCCGGCGGCACCGGCCGATCCGGCGTCGACCTCGGTGCCGCCGTCGGCAATGGCGGTGCCGGCGGCCACGGCGGGACGGCCGGTGCGGGCGGGCAAGCCGGCACCGGTGGTAGCGGCGGCGCCCAGGGCGCTGCCGGGACTGGCGGGACCGGCGGTACCGGCGGAAACGGGGGTGCCGGAGCCAACGCGGCCACCGTGCTGGCCGACGGCACCGGCAGCGACGGCGGCAACGGCGGCAACGGCGGCGCAGGCGGGGCCGGCGGCAACGGAATCGCCGGTGGCAGCAACGGTAACGGCGGAACGGGCGGGAACGGCGGCACCGGCGGCACCGGCGCCAACGGCCAGTCGGGCCTCGGCCTGAGCACAGCCGGCGGGGCCGGTGGCGCCGGAGGGACCGGCGGCACGGCCGGTGCAGGCGGCCAGGTCGGCAGCGGCGGCACCGGCGGCACCAGCGGCTCGGCCGGAACCGGCGGCACCGGCGGGACCGGCGGAAACGGCGGCGCCGGCGACAACGCCACCACGGCTCTCGCCGACGGCACCGGCAGCGACGGGTTCGCTGGCGGGTCCGGCGGCCGTGGCGGCCAAGGCGGCAACAGCCAAGGCGGCACCAACGGCAGCGGCGGCAACGGCGGCAACGGCGGCACCGGCGGCACCGGCGCCAACGGCCAGTCCGGCGTCGGCCAGGGAGTAGCCGGCGGGAACGGCGGCACCGGCGGTACCGGCGGCGAAGCCGGTGCAGGTGGCCAGGCCGGCGATCTCGGCACCGGGGGCGCCCACGGCACTGGAGGCACCGGAGGCGCCGGCGGCGGTGGGGGCACCGGCGGCGACGGCGACAGCGCCACCACCAATCTGGCCGACGGCACCGGCAACGACGGGTTCGCCGGCGGCGCCGGGGGCGCCGGAGGTGCGGGTGGGGGAAGTTCCGACGGCGGCACAAACGGCCACGGCGGCCTTGGCGGCAACGGCGGCAACGGCGGCAACGGCGCCGACGGGAGATCCGGCGTCGGGCTCGGCGCAGCCGGCGGCAACGGGGGCGGTGGAGGCGCCGGCGGCTCCGCCGGCGCCGGCGGCCAAACCGGTAACGGCGGTACCGGCGTCTACCACGGCGCAGCGGGCTCGGGCGGCAATGGCGGCAATGGCGGCACCGGCGGAGCCGGCGACAACGCCACCGGGACGTTGGCCAACGGCACCGGCAACACGGGCTACGCCGGCGGGGCCGGCGGTGCCGGCGGCGACGGCGGCGCGGGCGGCCACCCCGAGACCGGCATCGGTGACGGCTTCCGCGGCACCAACGGCAGCGGTGGCAATGGCGGCATCGGCGGCGCCGGCGGCACCGGCGCCCACGGCGCCGACGGCGACTCAGCCACCGCCGCCGGCAGCGGCGGAGCGGGCGGCACCGGCGGTGCCGCCGGAGCGGCCGGCCAAGCCGGCGCCGGTGGCGACGGTGGCGCCAATGGGTCCGCCGGCACCGGCGGGACCGGAGGGACCGGCGGCGATGGTGGCATCGGCGCCGATGCCACAACGACTCTGGCCGATGGCACCGGTGCAGTTGGCGGAGCTGGCGGGGGCGGCGGGGACGGCGGCCAGGGCGGCAGCGGCGTCGGCGGCACCAACGGCAATGGCGGCAAGGGCGGAAACGGCGGCGACGGCGGCACCGGAGGCACTGGAGCCGCCGGACCCGAATCGGGCAGCGACGGCGGCGACGGCGGAAGCGGAGGAAACTCGGGCGCGGGCGGCCATGCCGGCACCGGCGGAACCGGTGGCTCCGAGGGCAATGGCGGCACGGGAGGCACGGGAGGCGCCGGCGGCGCGGGAGGCGACGGGGCCACCCACAACGCGTCCGGCGCCGGCGGCACCGGAGGCAACGGGGGCAACGGCGGCGACGCCAACGGCACCGGCAGCACCGGTGGTCGGGGTGGCATCGGCGGCACCGGCGGCAACGCTGGCACTAACCAAACGGCCATCACCCCCACCGGTATTGCCGGGGCCGGCGACCACGGCGGCAATGGCGGCAACGGCGGCAACGGCGGTACCGCAACCGGCACCGGGAGCACCGGAGGCGACGGTGGCGTCGGCGGTGCGGGCGGGGGAGGCAATTACAACTACACCGGCGGCAACGGCGGCAACGGCGGCAAGGGCGGCACCGGCGCCGCGGGCGGCGGCAACGGCGGCGGCGGCGGGCTCGGTGGCTCCGCGTCAGCGTATGGCTCCGGCGGCACCGGCGGCACCGGCGGTGCCGGCGGGGATGCGACCGGCGCCAGTGGCACCGGCGGCGACGGCGGCGACGGCGGCACCGGCGGCTATGGCCTCTATGCATCTAGCTCGACCACCGGGATTGGCGGTAACGGCGGCAACGGCGGCAACGGCGGTTATGGCGCCAGCGCTGGTGGGGCAGGCGGCGCCGGCGGGACTGGCGGCGGCGGCGGTTTCGGCGCTTACAGCGCCGCCTACGCCGGCACCGGAGGCAACGGCGGGCTGGGCGGCAACGGCGGCGAAGGTGGCAATACCGGCGCTGGTGGCACCAATGGCAGCGGCGGAAACGGCGGAACCGGCGGGTGGGGCGGTGCGGGCTCTAGTGGCGTCGTCGACGCCAACGGCAACCCCCTCAGCCAGGTGGGCAACGGCGGCAACGGCGGTGACGCGGGCGGCGGTGGCGCGGCCGGCACCGGAGGTGTCGGTGGCGCAGATGGCAAGGGCGGGTACGGCGGCGGCGGCGGCTTAGGCGGCTTCGGCGGCTTCTCCACCAGCCAAACTGGCGGCACCGGCGGCAACGGTGGCAACTCCACCAGCCCCGGCGGCATCGGCGGCACCGGCGGACAGGGCGGCGTTGGCGGCAACAATGGCGGAACCGGCGGAACCGGCGGAAGCGGCGGCACCGGATATGTCACCGGCGGCACCGGCGGACAGGGCGGGACGGGCAGTAGCTTTGGCCTGAGTCCCGCAGGCGCCGGCGGCACGGGCGGGACCGGCGGCGACGCCATCGGCCCCAACGGGACGGGCGGTGTGGGTGGGGCTGGCGGCGCTGGTGGGCAGTCGTTCGCAAGCCCCAACAACGGGACTGGTACCCCTGGCGCCAACGGCGGCGATGGCGGAGCGGGCGGCAACGGGACGGTAGCCGGCGGGACGGGCGGGGCCGGCGGCACCGGCGGAGCCGGCGGCGCGGGCCCGAATGGCGGCGGTGCGGGCAAGGGCGGCAACGGCGGACTGGGTGGCGACGGCACGGCTGCCGGAAGCACCGGGGGCGACGGCGGCGCCGGTGGTACCGGCGGCGTCGGCGGTACGGGTGATGCCACCGGCATCGGTTCGACCGAGACGAGAACCGGCGGCGCCGGAGGCGATGGTGGCACTGGCGGCGCCGGCGGTTCCGGCGGCGTCGGTGGTACGGGTGGCGCCGGCGGCACCGGCGGCACGGGCGGCAACGGCGGCCAAATTGGCTCTACCCTCGGCGTCCCGGGAACGGTTGGCAACGCCGGCGCACCCCCGACGGGCACCACCGGTGGCGACGGCGGAGATCCCGGCACCGGAGGAGACGGCGCAACGCTAAGCGGCGGCGGGCTGATCGGCGACGGCGGGGCAGGCGGGACGGGCGGGGCAGGCGGCTAACCCTAGAGCCGCCACCACGGGTTGAACCGCAACGGCGTCGTCGGATCGACGCGCTGACCGGGCAACGGCACCGCCACCTGAACATCGGCGTCATCGGCGGCCGTCAGCACCCGCTCAACCGGCTCGGCCCACGGATGCGGCGCCAGCCGGAACGTGCCCCAGTGAATCGGTACCAGCAGCCCCGATTCACTGACATCCAGGTGCGCCCGCACAGCTTCCTCGGGGTTCATGTGGATGTCGGGCCAGGCCGTGTGGTACGCGCCGATCGGCATCAGCGTCAGGTCGAACGGCCCATGATCAGCGCCGATCTGCGCGAAGCTCTTGGTGTATCCGGTGTCACCGCCGAAGTACGCGCGACGGCTGGGCCCGACAAACGCCCACGACGCCCACAGCGTGTTGTTCCGGGTGAAGAAACGCCCGGAGAAATGCCGCGCCGGCACGCAAATGACGGTGAGCTCGTCGACCTGAGCACTTTCATTCCAGTCCAGCTCGACGATCCGATGCTTCGGAATCCCCCACGACCGCAGATGGGCGCCCACCCCGAGCGGTACGAAGAACGGGGCACGCTGGCTGCGCGCCAGCGCCGTGATCGTATCGATGTCCAGGTGGTCGTAGTGGTCGTGGCTGATGACAACCGCGTCGACGGCGGGCAGGCCTTCCAGTTGCACCGGCGGCGGATGCAGCCGCTGTGGACCGACGATGTCCGACGGCGAACAACGATTGCTCCACACCGGATCCGTAAGCACGCGGTAGCCGTCGATTTCCAGCAGCGCGGTCGAATGGCCGAACCAGCTCACGGCGAGCCGGCTGGCTTCGCCGCGGTAGATCTCGGGAGCTGCCAACGGGATCGGCGCAGGGGGACGGCTAGCCTTGCGCGCCGCGAGCAACTCCCAGCCGATGAGCCGCAACTGCTCACGGTCCATCAAGTACAGCGAGGACGGGTCGAGGTTGACAAAGGAACCGTCACGGTAGTTCGGCGACGCCTCCGCAGCCGCCTCAAGGGACGCCGGGTCGGCGCCAAGTGCCGCAGGCGCACCGTGCAGCGCACGCAAAAGCCAGCTGCCTGCCGCCAGCGAGGCGGTACCGGCCGCCAGTCGCAGCACTCGGGCCGTCATGACGATTACGCCCCCTGAAAGTTCGGCGGCCGCTTCTCCACCCGAGCGACCTGTGCCTCGATCACATCCTGGCTGCCCCACGCCTTGTCGAACAGCTCTTTGTGCACCGGTTCGGGTTCCTCGATGGACCCGTCGTCGTTGAGTACCCGTTTGGCGTGCTGAATCGCCAGCGGCGCCAGACCCGCAATATCGGCCGCCCACGCCTGGGCATCGGCCAGCGTTCCGATCCGGTTGGCCATTCCGGTGAGCAGCGCGGTCTCGGCGTCCAGCTTCTCCGCGGTCAGCAACATCGCGCGGGCCCGACCGTGACCAACCAGCGACGACAGCCGGCGGATACTCCAATTATCCAGGGCCAGACCGTATTTCGATGTCGGGAACTGGAAAAACGCATCCGGTGCGATGACCCGTAGATCACACTGCATGGCCAGCTGCAGCCCGGCACCGATCGCGGGCCCGTTGATGGCGCCGATCACCGGTATCAGCGTCGCGTCCAGCACACGATGCAGTTCGACGAGCCGGTCAGGGTAATCCGCGGCGAACGCGTCCCCGCTCAGGTCGGCTCCGGCGCAGAACACCGTGCCCTGGCCGGTCAACACGATGGCCCGGATGGAGCCACCACTACCGGCTTTGAGCACCGCCTCCCGCAACTCCTCGACGAGCTGGGAATTCAGGGCGTTGCGCCGCTCGGGCCGCTGCAGCTCAATGGTCAGAACCGCTTCGGTCTGGGTGATACCGATCATGGGGGCCAGGATATATAGCCTCGTGCGTGTGAGCCGGATCACGACCGACCAACTGCGCGACGCGGTACTGGACGAGGGCTCGTTCATCAGCTGGGACAGCAAGCCGCTGCACGTGCCGATCACCGACGCCTACGCGCGGGAACTGGCCGATGCCCGCGCCGCCACCGGCCGCGACGAATCCGTGCTGACCGGCGAGGGCAGCGTCTTCGGGCGCCGAGTGGCCGTAGTGGTCTGCGAGTTCGACTTCCTGGGCGGGTCCATCGGGGTGGCCGCGGCCGAACGGATCGCCGCCGCCGTCGCGCGGGCGACCGCTGAGCGGCTGCCGCTGCTGGCCTCGCCCAGCTCCGGCGGCACCCGCATGCAGGAGGGCACCGTCGCGTTTCTGCAGATGGTCAAGATCGCCGCCGCCGTCGAATTACACAAGCGGGCACACCTGCCGTACCTGGTGTATTTGCGAAACCCGACCACCGGAGGCGTTTTCGCGTCCTGGGGTTCGCTGGGACATGTCACCGTCGCCGAGCCGGGCGCGCTGATCGGCTTTCTCGGGCCGCGGGTGTACGAGCTGTTGTACGGCGAGCCGTTTCCGCCGGGCATTCAGACGGCGGAAAATCTGCAGCAACACGGGGTCATCGATGGCGTCGTCGCACTCGAGCGGCTGCGACGGACGCTGGATCGTGCACTGACGGTGATCACCGACGCCCCCGAGCCAGCGCCGGCCAAGCCGCCGCCCGCGCCGATATCCGATGTGCCGGCCTGGGATTCGGTGATCGCGTCGCGCCGCCCGGACCGCCCGGATGTCAGGCAGCTGCTGCAACACGGCGCCACCGCCGTAGTGCCGCTGGCCGGCACCGGGCACGGCGAGGCGGCGACGACCCTGCTGGCGCTCGCCCGTCTGTCGGGCCAGCCGGCGGTGGTCCTCGGCCAGCAGCGCGTCGGCGGCGGGATCGTCGGACCCGAGTCCCTGCGAGCGGCCCGGCGCGGCATGGCGTTGGCCGCCGGGCTACGGCTACCGCTGGTGCTGGTGATCGACACGGCCGGACCGGCGCTGTCGGCGGAAGCCGAGGAGGGTGGTCTGGCCGGCCAGATCGCCCAGTGCCTGGCCGAACTCGTGACGTTGGATACGCCGACGGTGTCGGTGCTGCTGGGCCAGGGCAGCGGCGGTCCCGCGCTGGCCATGGTCCCCGCCGACCGAGTGCTGGCCGCGCTGCACGGCTGGCTGGCGCCGCTACCGCCCGAGGGCGCCAGCGCCATCGTTTTCCGCGACACCGCGCACGCCCCTGAACTCGCCGCCGCACAAGGCATTCGGTCGGCAGACTTGCTTGAGTCCGGGATCGTCGACGCGATCGTGCCTGAGCTTCCCGAAGCCGCCGATGAGCCGGTCGAGTTCTCGGTACGGCTATCCCGCGCCATAGCCGCCGAGCTGGCCGCGCTGCGGGATACTCCAGCAGCCGAACGCACAGCCGCGCGATTGCAGCGGTACCGCAGCATCGGGGTCCCCCGCGACACATAACCACGGCACACGAAACGCCGAAAAACCTGTGCCAGGCTTATGTCTGGACGAAACTCACCAGCAGGCCATGACGTCCTACCGTGCGTGAGAGACCTGATTGTCGGCAGTGAGGCTTTGCGCGCAGGCAAGCTGACCAGGTACCAGCTGCGGACCAGCTTCCGCCCCATCTACCCCGGCATTTACCTGAGGCGCCACGTCGAACCCACGCTGCGAATCCGCAGCGAAGCCGCGTGGCTGTGGTCGGGCCGGCGCGGCGTCCTTGCCGGGCTGGCCGCTGCGGCACTGCACGGCTCCAATTGGATCGACGACGACGGCCCCGTAGAGCTGATCTGGCGCAATCAGCATGCGCCCCACGGCGTGCTCACCCGCAATCAGCGGCTGGACGCCAAGGAAGTCACCCGCGTCGCCGGCCTGCCGGTAACCACGCCGGCACGCACGGCATTCGACCTGGGACGGCAACACTCCCCCGCAACTGCGGTGGCCCGACTCGACGCACTCATGCGGGCCACGCCGTTCGCCATCGAGGAGGTACTGCTGCTCACCAGGCGACACCCGCGAGCCCGACAAGTGCGCCAGCTCAGACAGGTTCTGCCCCGCATAGATGCCGGCGCGGCTTCACCGAAGGAGACTTGGCTGCGGCTAACGCTTATCGACGCGGGCTTGCCCACCCCGCAGACGCAGATACCGGTGGTAGCCAACTACCGGACGGTCGCGTTCCTCGATATGGGCTGGGAAGAGGTCAAGGTCGCAGTCGAGTACGACGGCGACCAGCACCGCACCAATCGGCGTCAGTACGTGCGAGATATGCGCCGGCTGAAGACACTCGAGGAGCTTGGCTGGATCGTCATCCGCGTAGTCGCCGAGGACCGGCCCGAAAGCATTGTGCGCAAAGCCCGCGAGGCGCTGCGCCGCCGCGGATACCGTCAGCCCACCAAATAACGCTGGATCGTCGGGCCCAGCCACTCGACCACCTCGTCACGCGACATCTCGACAACCGGCGGTAGCCGTAACACGAAGCGGCACAACGCAAGTCCTAGAATCTGCGTGGCAATGAGGCCCGCTCGTCGCGCCGCCTCGCCGGCCGGCACCAGCGCTGCGACCAGCGGCTGCAATTGCGTCCCAAAGATCTCCCGCATCCGTTGCGCCGCTTCTTCGTTGGTGGTGGCACAGCGCAGCAGAATCACCAGCGCCTCGTCACCCTCCCAGCGCTCGAAGAAGTGGCGGACCAACGTCGAACCGACCTCGGCGCGGTCAATGGAGTCCAAAGACGGAAACCGCAGATCGAACTCGACCGCGGCGGCGAACAACTTGTCCTTGTTGCCGTAGTAGCGCATCACCATCGCGGGATCGATCCCGGCGTCGGCGGCGATCGCCCGAATCGTGGCCGCCTGAAAGCCTGCCATGCCGAACCGTTCCCGCGCCGCGGCCAGGATTACGGCCTTGGTTTCTTCCGACGATCTGCGCATGTCAACAATTGTAGGCCAACAAGTGTTGACATCACCAGCCCGACACGCCACCCTGGAGTTATGCCAACAAGCGTTGACTATCCAGAGGAGGAACCATGAACGACATCGACGTCCTGGTCATCGGCGCCGGCCCCACCGGTCTCACCCTGACCGCGTCCCTGCTGTCCCGCGGCATCAAGGCGGTCGTCGTCGACAAGCTGCCGTCGGGCGCCAACACCTCGCGCGCGGCCGCCGTCAACGCACGCACACTCGAGGTTCTCGAGGAACTCGACGTGTCCTGGCGCATGGTCAAAACGGGTCTCGTCGCGCCCCGGTTCACCATGCGCCAAGGCAAGAGCGTGCTGATCCCGATCGACTTCAGCATCCTGCCGACCGACTACCCGTACACCCTGATGATCTCCCAGGCCGACACCGAACAAATCCTGGAGCGACGCCTCAGTGAGCTTGGCGGCGAGGTGATCCGCCCCAAGGCCCTCAACCGCCTTGACCAGGACGCGACCGGCGTCACCGCCACCTTCGACGACGGCGAAACCCTAAGGGCCGGTTATGTTGTCGGCGCCGACGGAATGAACAGCACGGTGCGCGCCCAAGCCGGCATCGGCTTTTCCGGCGGCGAATTCGCCGAGTCCTTCGCCCTGGCCGATGTTCGCGTCACCGGCGAGGCGCCACGCGACGAGGTGATCCTGTTCTACGGCAACGACGGTCTGAACGTTTTGGCCCCGCTGCCCGACGGCATCTTCCGGGTCGTCGCGCCGGCTGCCGACGCACCGGAATCACCGGACGCACGGTTCGTCCAGCACCTACTGGACACCCGCGGCTTCGGGCCGGGCCGCACCGTGGTCACCGAGCTGCTGTGGGGCTCGCGGTTCCGAATCCATCACCGGGTCGCCGATCGCTACCGGGCCGGCCGGATCCTGCTGGCCGGCGACGCGGCCCACGTGCACAGCCCGGCCGGGGGTCAGGGCATGAACCTGGGCATCACCGACGCCGTCACGCTGTCTAAAGCGCTGGCCGATGCGCTCGCCGAGGGCCCAGCCGCGCTGGACGCCTACAGCGCATCCCAGCGCCATAAGGCCCAGCAAGTGCTCAGCCTGACCGGGCGCCTCACCCGCGTGTCGACTCTGCCGCGCCCGCTACGCCCGATTCGCAATTCGGCGTTGCGACTGGCCGCCAAAGCGCCCGCGGTGCGACGCCAGCTGGCCTGGCGGTTGAGTGGCCTGGTCTACCGGTGATCGGTCGGCGAGGATCTCGCCGCCTTCGCCGAGCACGACCACCCGGTCGACGCCATCGACGTCGTCTGGGCGGTGCGAGATCAGCAGCACCGTCCGGTCGGCTAGCACCGTCTCAATCGCCCGTCGCACCACCCGCTGACCCGGCAGATCCAGCGCTGACGTCGCCTCGTCCACGATCAGGACGGCCGAATCGGCCAGCAACGCCCGCGCCAGGGCGATGAGCTGACGTTGCCCGGCCGACAGCAGCACGCCCCCGTTGCTGATCTGGGTCTCGAGCCCGGCGGGCAGCGCCTCGATGAACCGGTCGGCCCCGACCACCCTGGCCGCTTCCTCGACCTCACCCGAGGTGGCATCCGGGCGACCGAACCGGATGTTGTCGGCGATAGAGCCGGAGAACAGGAAGCTCTCTTCAGAGACCAGCACCACATGGCGCCGCAATTCCGACCGCGGCAGCTGGCGCAGGTTGGCACCGTCGAGGGTGACCGAACCCGACGTCGGGTCATAGAACCGGGCCAGCAGTTTGGCGACGGTGGACTTGCCGACACCGCTGGCCCCGACCAGCGCGACGGTCTGCCCCGCGGGCACGGCCAGCGACAGCCCGGACAGCACCGGGCGGCCGGGCACGTAACCGAAATGCACGCCCCGAAAAGCGACCGCGCCGCGCACCGACTTGCGCGCCGGCGCGTCGGCGTAGGAGACCGCCGGCCGTCTGCCAAGCGCTGCGGCCAGCTTCTCCAAAGCCGACCCCGCGGCCTGAAAAGCGTTGAAAAAGTGGGTTATTTCGTGCATGGGTTCAAAGAACATCCGCAGGTACAGCAGAAACGCCGCGAACGTTCCGATCGTCATATCGCCGCGCAGCACCAGAATCCCGCCGTAAATCAGCACCATGCCGATGGTGACGTTGCCGATCACCTTCACGCCTGGGGTGAACAGGGCCATCAGCTTGAAGGACTTCTCGTTGATGGTGCGGTACTGGTCGGCGATGTCTTCGAAGACGACCTGGTTGCGCGCCTCCTGCCGGTAGGCCTGCAGCGATTTGATGCCGGCCATCGCCTCGATGAACTGCATGATGACCAGCGCGGTGCTCTCCCGCACCTCTCGGTAGGTCTTCGACGACTCGGCGCGAAACCAGGCACCCAGGGCCAGCAGGACGGGAAACACCGCCAAGCACATCAGCCCGAGCTGCCAGTCGAGCACGACCAGCAGCACGCCGATGCCGATCGGCGTGAGCGCCGCGGTGATCAGGCAGTCGAAGCCGGCCGCGAGCATGTCCTGGACGGCTTCGACGTCATTGGTCAGCCGGCTGACCACCCGGCCGGTGGTATACCGCTCGTGAAACGCGGTGTCGAGTCGCTGAAAGTGCCGGAACACCCGGCGGCGCAACTCCAGCAGCACCTTGAGTCGCACCACCCCGGCGCGGTTGAGGAACAGCCAACGGCTCAAACCGTGCACGACAACCGTCAAGCACAGCATCCCGACGATGAGGAACAGCGCGCGCGCCGATTCGCCATGCATGATCGACGGGATTCCGTAGTCGATGCCGCGGCGCACCAAGAGCGGAACCGTGAGGCGCGCAGCGTTTTCCACCACCGCTACCAACAACAACAAGCCCAGCGCCCGGGCGTGCGGACGCATCAGCGAGCCCAGCAGCAGCCGGGCGTCGCGACCGTGTGCCAGGGTGTCGTCGATCGCTGGATCCGGTTCAGCGCTTGAGACCTCGCGTACCGGAATGGGACGGGTATCCAGGGTCGTCATCGTTGTTCCGCCAATTCGGTTGGTGCGCCGGCCATTAGCTGCCGGTACGCCGGCACCTGCGCGAAAAGCTCTGCGTGCGTGCCGATGTGGGTAATGGTTCCGTCTTCCAGCAAGGCGACGCGGTCGGCGAGCGCCACGGTGGACGGCCGGCGCGCGACCACAATCCCGGTGGCCCCGTTCAGAACCCGGCGCAACGCGGCGATCACCTCGGCCTCGGTGCGCGCATCCAGCCCGGTCAGGGCGTCGTCGATGACGAAGATCAGCGGCGCGGCCACCAGCGCCCGGGCCAGGCACAAGCGTTGCCGTTGCCCGCCGGAAAGCTGCATGCCCTGCTCTCCGATGCGGGTATCCAGCCCGAACGGCAGCTCGTAGACGAACTCCGCGGCGGCCACCTCGATAGCCTGGAAAACTTCCGCGTCGCTGGCCTCCGGCCGGCCCAGGCGCAGGTTCTCGGCCACCGACATGGAGAACACCGTCGGTTCCTCGAACGCGGTGCTGACGGCCCTGCGCAGCGCGGGCAACGACAGTTCGCGGATGTCATGGCCGTCGATGAGGATCTGCCCCTCGGACACGTCGTAGATCCGGGACAGCAGCGAGGTGAGCAACGACTTACCCGAACCCATGGCGCCGACCAGCGCCAGCGTCTCCCCCGGCGCGATGGTGAGCGTGATGTGCCGCAGCAACCACTCGCCGGTCGGGACCCGGAACCCGACGTCGCGCAACTCCAGCCAACCGGACAACGCCGGATCCTCGCCCGCCTCAGCGCCGACATCGCAAGGGGCATCGAAGATTTCGGCGATCCGGTCGGCAGCCGTCATCGCCTCCTGGGTCATGGAAAGCAAGAATCCCATCGCCGTGACGGGCCAGACCAGCGACAGTGTCATGGTGATGAAGGCGGCCAGCGTGCCGATGGTGAGCATCTCGTGGCCCACCGCATAGGCGCCGAAGCCCAGCAGCACAATCAGCGCGAGGTTCGGGATGACCTCGAGTAAAGTCCAGAACTTCGCGGCCACCGAGACCTTGTCGCGGCCGACGTCATAGAGCGTGGTGACCTCCGCGTCGAACTGGTCGAACACCTGGTCTTCGCGACCGAACGCCAGCACCACACCGCGCCCCAGCGTCGACTCTTCGACATGCGTTGCCAAATGGCCGGTTTGGTCCTGGACGTGACGCGACAACCGGGTGAATTCGCCCTGGTAATGCAGCACGGTCGCCACGATCGGCACGATCGACCCCAGCACCACCAGACCCAGCGGCCAGTACATCACCAGCAGGCACACCGTCACCACGGTGATCTGAAGCACGTTGAGCATCATGAAAACCGCGCCGAACGACAACAGGTCGCGAATGGTGGCCAGGTCGTTCATGATCCGCGACACCAATTGCCCGGACTGCCAGCGCTGATGGAAGGCCATCGGCAGCAACTGCAAACGAGCATGCAGCTCACGGCGAATATCGGCTTCCACGCCCATGGTGGCGTGCGCGGTGAGCCAGCGGCGGATGAACAACATCGCGGCCTCGGAGAGCCCGAGCGCCATGGCCGCCGCGCCCAACGTCCACAGCCCGCGCAGGTCGTGGTGGCGTACCGGTCCGTCGATCACGGCCTTGGTCATGATCGGGATCCCCACCGTCGCAACGAGGCTGGCGCCCGCGGCCACCAAGATGACGATCCAGCGCCCCCGGTAGGGAATCAGGTAGCGCAGCAGCCGTCGCAGGTTGGTGACCGCCCGGCGCCGCCGGGGCGCGGCCGCGATCGCCGGCACGCACACGAGTTCAGTCACGACGAGCTTGTCTCCCGATACCATTGCGAAAAGCGGCCAAGACGTCGAAAGTCTTGACCTGCCATCGTTTTCGATGATGAGGCCGGGCAGTCGCAGCGCAGCGTCGAAACCGTAACCATTCAGCCAAACCAGGTTTGCCCGCGCCTCCCACCGCCATAGATCACAATCAGGCAAAATAGGCCGCATGGACACTGGTCTGACCTCGCCTCGAGTCTTGGTCGTCGATGACGATTCCGACGTGCTCGCCTCGCTGGAACGCGGCCTGCGGCTGTCCGGATTCGAGGTGTCGACCGCCGTCGACGGGGCCGAGGCCCTGCGCAGCGCCACCGAAACACGCCCCGACGCGATCGTGCTGGACATCAACATGCCCGTGCTGGACGGCGTCAGCGTCGTCACCGCACTGCGCGCGATGGACAACGACGTGCCGGTCTGTGTGCTGTCCGCGCGCAGCTCAGTCGACGACCGGGTAGCCGGCCTGGAGGCCGGCGCCGATGATTACCTGGTCAAACCGTTCGTGCTGGCCGAGCTGGTGGCGCGGGTGCGGGCGCTGCTGCGCCGCCGCGGCGCCACCGCGACGTCGTCCTCGGAAACCATCACGGTCGGCCCCCTGGAAGTGGATATTCCCGGCCGGCGCGCCCGGGTCAACGGCGTCGACGTAGACCTGACCAAGCGCGAGTTCGACCTGCTCGCGGTGCTCGCCGAGCACAAGACGGCGGTCTTATCGCGCGCCCAACTGCTCGAGTTGGTGTGGGGCTACGACTTCGCCGCCGACACCAATGTCGTCGACGTCTTCATCGGCTACCTGCGGCGCAAGCTGGAAGCCAACGGTGGCCCCCGGCTGCTGCACACCGTGCGCGGCGTCGGTTTCGTGCTCAGGATGCAATAGGTGAACCTGCTGCAGCGGTTGTTGACCCGCACGCCCTCGTTGCGGACCCGGGTGGTGGTGGCGACGGCCATCGGCGCCGCGATTCCGGTGCTCATCGTCGGTACCGTGGTGTGGGTCGGCATCACCAACGACCGCAAGGAGCGGCTGGACCGCCGGCTGGACGAGGCCGCCGGCTTCGCGATCCCGTTCGTGCCGCGTGGCCTCGACGAAATCCCGCGCTCACCCAATGACCAGGACGCCCTGATCACGGTCCGGCGCGGCAACGTGGTCAAGTCGAATTCCGACATCACCCTGCCCAAGTTGCAGAAGGACTACGCCGACACCTACATCCGCGGGGTGCGCTATCGGGTGCGCACCGTCGAGATCCCGGGACCCGAGCCCACGTCGGTCGCGGTCGGCGCGACGTATGACGCGACCATCGCCGAGACCAATAACCTGCATCGCCGGGTGTTGCTGATCTGTACCTTCGCCATTGGCGCGGCCGCGGTGTTCGCCTGGCTGCTGGCCATCTTCGCGGTAAGACCGTTCAAACAGCTGGCCGAACAGACCCGGTCCATCGACGCCGGCGACGAGGCGCCACAGGTCGAAGTGCACGGTGCCAGCGAGGCCGTGGAGATCGCCGAGGCGATGCGCGGCATGCTGCAACGCATCTGGAACGAGCAGATCCGGACCAAGGAGGCGCTGGCATCCGCCCGCGACTTCGCGGCGGTGTCCTCCCACGAGCTACGCACACCGCTGACCGCGATGCGCACCAACCTCGAGGTGCTGTCCACCCTGGATCTGCCCGACGACCAGCGCAAAGAAGTGCTCAACGACGTCATCCGCACCCAGTCGCGGATCGAGGCCACGCTCAGCGCGCTGGAACGGCTGGCCCAGGGCGAGCTGTCCACCTCCGACGACCACGTGCCCGTCGACATCACCGACCTGCTCGACCGGGCCGCTCACGACGCCACCCGCATCTACCCCGAACTCGACGTCTCCCTGGTACCGTCCCCGACCTGCATCATCGTCGGGATGCCGGCCGGGTTGCGCCTGACCGTCGACAACGCGATCGCCAACGCCGTCAAACACGGCGGCGCCACCCGGGTCCAGCTGTCCGCGGTCAGCTCGCGCGCCGGCGTGGAGATCGCCATCGACGACGACGGCTCCGGAGTCCCCGAGGACGAACGCCAGGTGGTCTTCGAACGGTTCTCCCGCGGGTCGACGGCGTCGCATTCGGGCTCGGGCCTGGGCCTGGCGCTGGTCGCCCAACAGGCGCACCTGCACGGCGGGACGGCTTCGCTGGAGAACAGCCCGCTGGGCGGCGCGCGCCTGGTGCTGCGCCTGCCGGGGCCCACTTAAATCATTTGCGCTGGGTGCTCTTGCGCCACGGCGTGAAAAACGCTCGCGCGGCAACCTCTTCGTTCTCGAACCACACCTGCGCGATAACCGGGTCGTAACTGGGGTCCTCGGGGGTGTAGTAGAGCCTGGTATCCGAGCGTCCCTTCACCACCCACCCTTCGGGTCCGCTGCCGTCGGCGTCGGCGCGCGCGGAACCGGGGCCGTACGGGGTGTGCGTCGTGCGGGGAACCTGATTCCTGGCAACATCTTTGGCGACCGGAATCCGCTCGGTGACCGCGTCGACAGTCAGCGCAAGCCGTTCCGTCGGCCGCTCGCCAACCCGCGGAATCCGTGCTGTCGCAGGCGATTTCCCGGCCGGAATGCGCTTGGTCGGCGCGCCCTTTCTAGCGGGCACCTTCTTGGCCGGCACGCCCTTGCCAACCGGTCGCCTGGGCCGCTGCCCCTTATGCGGGGGGACCCTTTTCGCCGGCCCGGGCCGCTTTGCCGGGGCCGGCCGCGGTGGCGCGGTGAAGCCGCCGATCGGCGTCCACACCCGCGCCCGCACGGTGGTCGGCCGGATCGACATCGCCAGCGTCAGCACCAGACCGAGCGCAAACGCCACCGCGACCAGCCACCAGTGCACCTGCGCCATCACGGCGCCTCGATCTCAGGCGGTTCGACCGCCGGAGCCTGGTCGCGGCTCTTCATCGATACGGCGACGATCGCCCACGCAATAGCCGAGCCCGTTACGAAGGCAACCAGGCAGCTCAACCACTGGATCACGAAACTCATGCCGGAATCTCCTTAGCTGACCACGAGTTCGACGCGGCGATTCTTGATTCGGCCCTCGGCGGTGTCGTTGCTGGCGATCGGGTTCGCCGAACCCAGACCCTTGCTGGCAACGTGATCGGCGGCAACTCCGTTCTTGACGAGGTACTCGGCGACGGCTGTTGCCCGTTGAGTGCTCAACGGTATGTTCATCGCCTCGCCGCCACTGTTGTCGGCATAGCCGTTGACCGTCACCCGCGCGTTCGGACACGCTTTGAGCTTGGCCGCCACCTGGGTCAGCATCTGATTGTCGGCCGGGGTGAGCGAAACCCCATCGCTGCCGAAGAAGATCGGCCCGCCCGTCACGGCGTTGATGGCCGCTTGCAAGTCATTACACTGCCCGGGCGGGGCGGGCGGGGGTTTGGCCTCGATCCGGTTGGCGATATCCACGCCTGGCCAAGCGCTTACGGCCGCCCGCTCAATGGCGTCCCGCTGGTCGCCGGAGACCGCGGTCCCGGCCAAGGTAACGGTATTCCTTTCAACCTTGAGCGTGAAATCGGGAATCTGGGCGCTGGCAACGAAAACCGGTGCGGCTTTTGAAAAATCGAGCGCCCGGACAATGGGATCGATATGGACTTGGTCGATTATGTTCACGCCCGGCGGCAGGGAGCCTTGCAGCGCCGTCATCATCGCGGCCTTGGACGAATCATCGGGAAAGTCGCCGATAAGCGTAATGGTGTTGCCGTTGCGGCTAATTGACAGCAATGACAGCGACAGTCCCGCACCGGCCGACGGGCCAGCGGTATTGGTCAGGGTCGGCAGCGCGCCGGTAGGCCCGTTGACGCCCTGGGGGCGCTCGTAGGCGCCGTAACCGATTGCCGCCAACAGCAACGGAATGACCGCCACGGCAATAAGCCAGGAACGGCCCAGCGGGTGTCGCTGATATTTCGGAGTCCCCCGCACGTCGGTGGGCGGCGACTGCGTTTCGCCTATACCCACCTCGGTACCCACCATTGCTTCTCCCTCAGGTCCCTCAGGTCCCTTTAGTCGTTTGAACCAAATATGCAGCCTACCGAGTCGACACCCGAACACCGGTGAATGTCGGGCACACTGGAGCAATGGGTACTGGGAGGAAACCGACGGAACGCGACACCCTGGCACACATCCGTGATCTGGTTGCCCAGGAGAAAGCCCTGCGAGCTCAGCTGCAGCAGGGCGACATCACCGAGTCCGAGGAGCATGACGAACTGCGCCGCATCGAGACCCAACTCGATCAGTGCTGGGATCTGCTGCGGCAGCGGCGCGCGCTGCGCGAGACCGGGGGCGATCCGCGCGAAGCCACCATTCGCCCCGCCGGCGAAGTCGAGGGTTACCTGAGCTAGCGCCAGGCTTCGCGGGTGGCTAGCGATTACCACGTCGTCATCGTTGGCGGCGGCCATAACGGCCTGGTCGCGGCCGGTTACCTGGCCCGGGCGGGTCTTCGGGTGCGGTTGCTCGAGCGGCTGCCACACATCGGCGGGGCTGCGATATCGGCGCAGGCGTTCGACGGCGTCGAGGTCCGGCTGTCGCGGTATTCCTACCTGGTCAGCCTGCTGCCCCCGCGCATCATCGACGAGCTGGGTGCCCAGGTGCGGCTGGCCCGGCGCCGGTTCTCCTCATACACCCCGGATCCGGCGACATCCGGTCGCTCCGGCCTGCTGATCGGCCCGCAGTCCACCTTCGCCGCGATCGGTGCCGCGGGCGACGAGCAGGGGTTCAACGCGTTCTACCGACGCTGCCGGCTGCTGACCGAACGGCTGTGGCCGACGCTGCTGGAACCGCTGCGGACCCGCGAGCAGGCCCGACGCCACGTCCTCGACGGTGCCCCCAAGGAGGCGGCGGCGGTGTGGCGGGCCGTGGTCGAGGAGCCGATCGGGCGGGCCATCACCGCCGCGGTGGGCAATGACCTGGTCCGCGGCGTGGTCGCCACCGATGCGCTGATCGGCACGTTCGCTCGTCTCGATGACGAATCGTTGCGGCAGAACATCTGTTTCCTGTACCACGTGCTCGGTGGGGGCACCGGCGACTGGGACGTTCCCGTTGGCGGCATGGGCTCGGTGACCTCGGGTCTGGCCGCCGCTGCGGCCCGTTCTGGTGCCGAAATCACGACCGATGCCGACGTTTTCGCCGTCTCCCCAGACGGCGCGGTGCATTACCGCGATGTGGGTGCCGAGCATGTGGTTCGGGGCGAGTTCGTGCTGGCCGGAGTCACCCCCGCGGTATTGGCCGGTTTGCTGGGCGAAGTGCCGCCCACACCGGCCCCCGGGTCGCAGGTCAAGGTCAATATGGTGCTGCGCCGGCTGCCCGGGTTGCGCGACGAGACCGTCACAGCTGAACAGGCGTTCGCCGGAACGTTCCATGTCAACGAGACCTGGACGCAACTGGACTGTGCCTACTCGCGTGCGGCGGGCGGCCGGTTACCGGATCCGCTGCCGTGCGAGGCGTATTGCCATTCACTGGCCGACCCGAGCATCCTGTCGCCGGCGCTGCGCGATGCGGGCGCGCAGACGATGACGGTGTTCGGGTTGCACACCCCGCACTCGGAGTTCGCGGACACCTCGCCTGCTCAACTCAACGAGTCGGTATTGGCGTCGCTGAATTCCGTTCTGGCCGAGCCCATTCAGGATGTGCTGATGACCGACGCGCATGGTCGGCCGTGTATCGAGACGACCACAACGCTGGACCTGCAGCGCACGCTGAACATGACCGCGGGCAACATCTTTCACGGCGAGCTGTCCTGGCCTTTCGCCGACGACGACGACCCGCTGGATACCCCGGCACGCCGGTGGGGGGTGGCCACCGCCCACGCGCGGATCCTGTTGTGCGGCTCGGGTGCCCGCCGCGGCGGGGCGGTGTCGGGCATCGGCGGCCACAACGCCGCCATGGCTGTGCTGGCCTCGCTATAGCCCGTTAGCCCTCGCCGCGAGCCTGCGCACTTGCGCGCCTCGATCGGCGAAACTAGCGCCCGTCGATGGTGATGTAGTCGCGCTCGGTGTAGCCGGTGTAGATCTGGCGCGGACGGCCGATCTTGCTGTCGCCCTCGTCGTGCATCTCGCGCCAGTGCGCGATCCAGCCGGGCAGCCGGCCCAGTGCGAACAGCACGGTGAACATCCGAACGGGGAAGCCCAGCGCCCGGTAGATCAGCCCGGTGTAGAAGTCCACATTCGGGTAGAGCTTGCGCTCGACGAAGTAATCGTCGGTCAGCGCGGCTTCTTCGAGTTCCTTGGCGATGTCCAGCAGCGGGTCGCCACCCAGTTTGGCCAGAATCTTGTCGGCCTGCTCTTTGACGATCCGGGCCCGCGGGTCGTAATTCTTGTACACGCGGTGGCCGAAGCCCATCAGCTTGACGCCGGCCTCGCGGTTCTTCACCTTGCGGACGAACTCGCCGACGTCGTCGCCACTGTCGCGAATCTGCTCGAGCATCTCGAGCACCGCCTGGTTGGCGCCGCCGTGCAGCGGGCCCCACAGCGCGTTGATGCCGCCGGAGATCGAGGTGAACAGGTTGGCGCGGGACGAGCCGACCAGCCGCACCGTCGACGTCGAACAGTTCTGCTCGTGGTCGGCGTGCAGGATGAACAGCATGTCCAGCGCCCGGACCACCTCGGGGTCGGCCTGGTAAGGCTCGGCCGGGAAGCCGAACGTCATCCGCAGGAAGTTCTCCACCAGGGTCAGCGAGTTGTCCGGGTAGAGGAACGGCTGGCCAACCGACTTCTTGTAGGCGTAGGCGGCGATGGTGGGCAGCTTGGCCAGCAACCGGATGGTCGACAGCTCCACCTGCGCGTTATCCATCGGGTCCAGGGCGTCCTGGTAGTAGGCGCTGAGCGCGTTGACCACGCTGGACAGCACCGGCATCGGGTGGGCGTTGCGCGGGAAGCCGTCGAAGAACCGCTTGAGGTCCTCGTGCAGCATGGTGTGCCGCTGGATCCGGTGGGTGAACTCGGCCAGCTGGTCCGTGGTGGGCAGTTCACCGTAAATCAGCAGGTAGCTGACCTCGATGAAGGTCGACTTCTCCGCCAGCTGGTCGATGGGGTAACCGCGGTAGCGCAGGATGCCGGCGTCGCCGTCGATGTAGGTGATGGCGCTCTTGCAGGCAGCGGTGTTGACGAAGCCGTTGTCGAAGGTGGTGTGCCCGGTCTTCGACAACAGCGGGCCGAGCGCAATACCGTCGGAACCTTCGGTGGCGTGCACGACCTCCAGGTCGATCTCGCCCCCCGGGTACTTCAGCGTTGCGGTGTCGTCGGTTTCGGACACGAGAACCCCTTTGCGCTTTGCTGACTGTGGCTGCCGCACTAAGTGCGTATGGATACGTATAGGTGAAGGTAGTCGCTGACACGCGCGGCCGCCTGCCCGGGGTCAGGTCTGCTGCTCTTGCGGGGTTCCGCAGCCGCCCGGTGTCCGGTAGCGGACGAACACCGGCGCGGCAAGCAGGGCTAACGCGATTCCGAACACGACGAGCGCCCCACCCCCGGCGGCGGAGGCCGTCGTCCCAATCACGGCTGCGGCGGCCCCGTGCAGCACATCGGCCAACCGCGGTCCGCCGGCCACCACGACGGTGAACACGCCCTGTAGCCGCCCGACCAGGTCGTCGGAGGCGGCCTGCTGCAGGATCGTCTGCCGGAACGCGGCCGACACCATGTCGGCCGCACCGCCGAAAGCCAGGAACGCCAACGCCGCCCACAACAGCGGGCCGGTCCGGCCGTCGGCCAGCCCGGTGACCAAACCGAAGCCCACCATCGACAAGCCCCACGCCACGATGGCGACCACGACCGCCAGGCCCTGCCGTCCGACCTTGGGCAGCCAGCCGGAGAACACGCCGCCGGCCACGGCTCCGACCGACATCGCCGCGGACAACAACGCGATCGCCGAGCCGCCCTGGATGGGACCGCCGAAGCTTTGATGCGCGATCTGCGGGAACAACGCCCGCGGCATGCCCAGGATCATCGCGATCAGGTCGACCACGAACGACATCAGCACCACGGCGTTGCCGGCCAGGTACCTAAAGCCCTCCAGCACCGCGCCCGGACCCCAGCGCGCCGCGGCGCCCACCGGCATGGGCGCCAGCCGCAACGTCGCCCCGATCGGCGCCAGGCAAGTCAACGCGTCGATCAAATACAACGTGGACAGGTCGACCCAGTTCAGCAGCAGGCCGGCCAGCAACGGGCCGACGATCGCCCCGAACTGGTTGACGGTCATACCCAGCGCATTGGCCGCCGGCAATTGATCCGGGGGCACCATCCTCGGAATCGCCGCCGAGCGGGCCGGGAAGTTAACGGCGAAAAACACCTGCTGCAGCGCGAGCAGACACAGCACCACCCACACGTCGTTCAGCGCCAGCGCCGCCTGCAGCCACAGCAGCAGCGCCGCCACCGCCAGCCCGCACGACGAGATGATCAACAGCAGGCGCCGATCCATGGCGTCGGCCCACGCCCCGCCCAGCAGGCCGAACACCAGCAGCGGCAGCAGCGCGAACAAGCCGGCCAGGCCCACATACGCAGAGTTCTGGGTCAGCGCGTAGATCTGTACCGGCACGGCGAAGACGGTCAGATTGGCACCGATGACCGTCGGAATGCCGGCGATCCACAGCCTGCGAAAGTCGGGTATCCGCAACGGAGTGGTATCCGCGAACAGCCGCACCGTCACGGTTGCAAGCGCTCAACCAAACCGCCAACGACGCGAATCCTGTTGTGTAGCCGGTCTTCTCGGCCCTGCCAGAATTCCACCACCTCGGGTGACAGCAGGTAGCCGCCCCAGTTCGCCGGGGCCGGTATCTGCTCTGTGTCGGCGAAGCGTGCGGTCACCTGCGCCAGCTGTTCGAGCAGCGCCGCACGCGACGCGATCGGCTGCGACTGGCGCGACGCCCAGGCGCCCAGCTGCGAGCCGCGGGGACGCTTGGACCAGTAGTCCTCGGTCGCCTGGCGCTCGACCCGGCTCACCGGACCGCGGATGTGCACCTGTCGCCCCAGCTGGTACCAGGGAAAGGTCACCGATGCATACGGCGTAACCGCCAGTTCGGCCCCCTTGGCCGAGTCATAGTTGGTGAAAAAGGTGATTCCGGTCTCATCGAAGCCCTTGCACAACACCGATCGGCTGACCGGCCTGCCGTCTAAGACGGTAGCAAGCACCATCGCGGTCGGCTCGGCAACGCCGGCGCGTGCGGCGTCGTCAAACCACTTGCGGAACAACGCAAGCCAGCCGTCGCTGAGCCAGTCCACATCGAGGTCGGAGGTGCCGTCTTTCTCGTGCTGGGCCTCTGGTCGTGCCATCCGGACCACGTTACTGGGGGCCACCGGGAGTTGCTACCGGCCGGTAGCGTCGGGCCGGGGGTGGGGTGCGAGAATTTCGCCCATGACTGTCGTCCCGGAAAATTTTGTCGCCGGCCTGGAAGGCGTCGTTGCCTTCACCACCGAAATCGCCGAACCCGACAAAGACGGCGGCGCGCTGCGCTACCGCGGCGTCGACATCGAGGATCTGGTGAGCCAGCGGGTCACCTTCGGCGACGTGTGGGCACTGCTGGTCGACGGAAGGTTCGGCCACGGACTGCCGCCCGCCGAGCCGTTCCCGCTGCCGATCCACACCGGTGACGTCCGGGTCGATGTCCAGGCCGGCCTGGCGATGCTGGCACCCATCTGGGGCTACCAACCGCTGCTCGACACCGACGACGAAACGGCCCGCAACCAGCTCGCGCGGGCATCCGTGATGGCGTTGTCCTACGTCGCACAGTCCGCCCGCGGCATCTATCAGCCGGCGGTGCCTCAGCGCATTATCGACGAATGCCCCACTGTCACAGCACGTTTCATGACCCGCTGGCAGGGCGAACCGGATCCTCGGCACGTCGAGGCCATCGACGCCTACTGGGTATCGGCCGCCGAACACGGCATGAACGCCTCGACGTTCACCGCCCGGGTCATCGCCTCCACCGGCGCCGACGTGGCGGCATCACTGTCCGGCGCGATCGGGGCGATGAGCGGGCCGCTGCACGGTGGCGCCCCGGCGCGGGTGCTGCCGATGCTCGAAGAGGTCGAGCAGACCGGCGATGCACGTGGCCTGGTAAAGGGCATCCTGGACCGCGGTGAGAAGTTGATGGGCTTCGGCCACCGGGTCTATCGCGCGGAGGACCCGCGGGCACGGGTGCTGCGGGCGACCGCGCAGCGGCTCAAAGCTCCGCGCTACGAGGTCGCGGTGGCCGTCGAGCAGGCCGCGCTGGCCGAGCTGCGGGAGCGCCGCCCGGACCGCGCCATCGAGACCAACGTCGAGTTCTGGGCCGCGGTGATTCTGGACTTCGCCCGAGTGCCGGCCCGGATGATGCCGGCGATGTTCACCTGCGGCCGCACCGCGGGCTGGTGCGCCCACATTCTCGAGCAGAAGCGGCTCGGCAAGCTGGTCCGCCCGTCGGCCATCTACGTCGGGCCTGGCCCGCGCAGCCCCGAATCCGTCGAGGGCTGGGACCGAGTCCGCACCACCGCTTAGTGCTCCCTGTTGTCGACGGTGTACTGGAAGGTGACCATCGGCGGGCTGTGATCTGACAGCGGTTCACCCTTGGAATTGAGGAACTTCGGCGCCTCGTTGCTGTAGCCGGTGGCGGTCAGCGTCACACCCTGCCCGCTTCGATAAAAGATTTTGTCCAGCAGCTCGCATTCGTTGCCGATATGGCATGCGGGGGCATAGGGCGGCGCGGTCGGGCCGTGCTGCACCTCTACCCAGGCGTCGGTGAGTGAGTTGTTCGAGGCGAATTGCAACAGGGCGTTCTGGTTGTCGGAGTACAGCGAGTTGAAGTCGCCCGTGAGAATGACCGCACGCCCCGCAGAGTTCTGCTGGAGATAGGTAGTGAGCTGGGCCAGGTTGGCGTTGGTCAAGACGCCACCCCCAGTGTTGGCGTGCAGGTTGTAGAGGTCGATCGTCAAGCCGCCGGGAAGCTGTAACTGGCTGTAGGTAAAGCCCTTCAGGGTAAGGCAGTTGTCGCGGTTGCATTGCCACCAAGTCTGCCGGTCCAGCCGCTTCACCTTGAACTGCGCCAGCGTGTTGAGCCCGTCGGAGAACGGGACACCGATCGGCCACAGCAAGGAAGGCGGCTCCGGCGGTGTCTGACTGGGCATTCGGGACTTCTTGACCAGGAAATCGTGGTAGGCGAAGTCCTCCTGGACATTGGCCGCGTAGTAGTTACTGAGCCGTTGGCCAATCTCTTTGGTGTACAAGAACCGCGGCAGAATTGCGCTGGACAGCGGAAAGGGCAGGCCCGCAATGTTGTACGTCAACATGCTGAAATCCCCGGTAATCGTCGTGGTCGGGGTGGGGCCGACAAAGGCAGTCACCGTAGCCACGTCGTCATGCCCGTGGAAGGGACCCAGGTATCCCGCCAGGCCGTGCACGTGCAGGCTGGTGTCATCGCTGACGGCGACGGTAAAGGTATCGCTGCCAACGAAAGCAGGGTCGGCGGTGTAGGTGAAGCTGGCGGCTGTTTGGTCGACGGCCACGACGCCGTGTTGGGGCCCACCCGGTGTACCGCGCGGGTTCACCTTGAAGGTCATCCGATTCCCGTCCGGGTCGTAGGCGGTGAACGGGATCGGGCCGACGGTGCCGCCCGTGGGAACACTGACTTGTTGCGGCGTCGCGACCGGAGTGCGGTTGAAGATGACGGGCGTAGCACCGTTGCGCACCGCGGCCAGAAAGTCCATCAGGGCATTGAGCAGATCGTTAGGGATGTCGCCGGGATTGAGCTGCGCCGCGGCGGCACCAGCGCCCGATCCGCTCGGCGGTGACGACAGGCCTGCCCGGGGTTCGCCGGACGCAGCGCCAGAATCCGAGGGCTCGGCATAGCCAATCGCTTCGGCCAACGACATCGCCGCTCCCAGCCCCAGCACAACCGCCAACACCCCGATACGGTTGGCAAAATCCATCGGTTCTCCCTATGCGTCCACCTGGTTCATGACGCGAACTACAACCGAGCCGTCCCTAACGTGAAGCGAAGTCTGAGCACCCTTAGAGCGATTGTCAATAAGGGTCTTCGGAGTCGTCGGACCCCTGGTGTCGGTGCCGAGCGCAATCGCGCCGCTAAGTCGCGCACACGTAGCCACGCCACGGCGGTGGCGAGCGCAGTACGCCCAAAAGCGCTGTTGTAGAGCGTGTTCGAGTCCCGCCGGGATTGCGTCTGCCGGCCGCCGACCATGTTATCCCGCAACGTTGCGGCCCGTGGTGCCGCCTCATGGGCAGCCGGCATGATTCGATCCCCGCCTCGAAAGAACGGCGTCCGTACCGTGACACAACCGTGCGCGTGTCGATGCGCAACCGTACCGATTCCGAGACGTCCATCCTGACTCGGCGGAAACTTGTCGGTGCCCCGCGATTGAATGGGCCCCGCGGCGATGAGTTTGCATCGCGGCCGGAGTCAATATCCGAGAAGCCCAGCTGGGACACCGATAGCAAGGAGACCGTCATGCCGATCAACGTCGAACCCGCAGTCATCCCCCACCTCGTCGTCGACGACGCAGCAGCGGCGATCGACTTCTACGTCAAGGCGTTCGGCGCTGAGGAGCTGGGCCGGGTGCCAGGTCCCGACGGCCGTCTGATCCACGCCGCGGTACGCATCAACGGCTCCACCGTGATGCTCAACGACGACTTCCCCGAGATGTGCGGCGGCAAGTCGATGACCCCGAAGTCGCTGGGCGGCACCCCGGTCACGATCCACCTGACCGTCACCGACGTCGACGCCAAGTTCCAGCGGGCGTTAGATGCCGGCGCCACCGTGGTGACACCGTTGGCGGACCAGTTCTGGGGCGACCGGTACGGCGCAGTCGCCGACCCGTTCGGGCACAACTGGTCGCTGGGACAGCCGGTGCGCGAGCTCAGCATGGAGGAAATCCAGGCGGCTATGTCCGCGCAGGCGAGCAGCTAGCCGGGCCCGCAGGCGCCGCGTGACGCGGCGCCTGCGGCGTCCCGACCGCCACCACTTGGGCGACGGTTCAATAGCTTTTGTCTACTGAGTGGTAGCAGATCGTTATTGGACAACCGACCTTGCACTCGTTTATCACTTTGGCTAGGTAATGCCGCTGCCTGGTAAAAGCTTCGGCGGCCTGCGATTACCCAGTCAGACGATTTTCGAAGCTTGGTGGTGCAGATTGCGTGAAATGGGCTGGAAGAAGTTTTCGGCATGACCGCACCCATTTGGATGGCCGCCCCGCCGGAGGTGCATTCGGGATTGTTAAGCGCCGGCCCAGGACCCGCTTCGTTGCTGGCGGCTGCCGGGGCATGGTCGTCGCTGAGTGCCGATTATGCAGCAGTGGCCGACGAACTCACTGCGGTGTTGGGTGAGATGCAGGCGGGGGCATGGCAGGGCCCCAGCGCGCAGTGCTGTCTGGGTGGCTACGCGCCGTATGTGGCGTGGCTGACGCAGGCCAGCGCCGATAGTGCAACGGTCGCGGCGGCGCATGAGACTGCGGCGACGGCCTACGCGGCGGCTTTGACGGCAATGCCGACGCTGGGCGAGCTGGCCGCCAACCACACCACTCATTCAGTGCTGTTGGCGACGAATTTCTTTGGCATTAATACGATTCCGATCTCGCTCAACGAGAGCGACTATGTGCGGATGTGGATTCAGGCGGCCACCACAATGTGCGTCTACGAGGCTGTCTGCGCCACCGCATCAGCCGGCACCCCACATACGACCCCGGCACCGATCATCGTCAAACCCGGTGTCGGTCAGGCCGGCGGCATCGCCGCCGCGGCGATCCATGCCATCGGCTACCAGCCGTTTCCGCTAATGCAGATCTTATGGGACTTGATCAAAGTCGCCGCCACCGAGATTCTCGCCATACCAGCTTTTTATTTGTATTTGATGGCTGTAATTCTATTATCACCATTGATGCTCATCGGCGCATTATTGGCGTATTTGACCGGTGAATCAGATCTGGCCGCAGAAGTTTTACAATATTTGGCGCTGGCGTGGTTGACAATCGGTGTGGAAGCTGCGGCCATTATGCTTCTTCCTTTCGTTATGGGCTACGAGATCGGAAATCTCGTCATTCAATGGATCATGGATCTGAATGTTGCGTTTATTTCGACTCTGGCCGGTTCGCTAGCTCCAGGTCTCGCATTGTCCGCGGTTTCAGGCTTGTCGCACGCCGGCGCTGCGGCCGGTGTGGCCACTGCGCCCGCTACGGCTGTGGCCGTCAACGCGGTGACGGTGGCTGGTCCCAGTGCCAGCGCGTGGGGTTTTACCGGCGCCGCAGCAAAGGGGCCCGCCGCGCAGGCTGCCGGATTGCTGACGGTGGATGCCGAACTGGGCGGCGGCCCTCGAGTGCCGATGCTGCCGGCCACCTGGGATTCGAATCTCGTCGGCGTGGCCGGTGATGCGAGGCTTGGCGGCTAGCGGCGGCCTTAGTCAGCGCAGTCGTGCCAGCAGACGCCGCCGCCGCGGCGGCGTCTGCTGGGCGGCAGCCGCCAGCATGTCCGCAACAACGGTGAATTTGTCGCGCGGGCGGCCCCCTTCCCCCCCGTCGCCGCCGCGCGCGATCTCAGCGGCGTCGATGGCGCGCCAGCCCGCGGCGTCGACGGTGTCGGGTTGCCGGGCGTGCACCAGCTCGGCCAGTGCCCGCGGTCTGCCCACCGGGTCGGTCAGTCCGCCGGCGTTGAAGTCGGCGACGAGCGCCTGGACCGTTTGCAGAGAACACGACTTATTGGTGCCGATGAAGCCGGTCGGCCCGCGTTTGATCCAGCCCGCGACGTACGTCGCGGGTACCGGCCGGCCGGTGGCCGGATCGACGACCCGGCCGCCGTCGTTCGGAACCACCGCCGCAACTTCGTCGAAGGGTAGGCCGCAAATAGGTTTGCCGCGGTAGCCGATCGACGTCAGCACCAGGCCGGCATCGATCCGGCGCCGCTGCTCGGTACCGGTGACCGAGAACTCGACACCGCCGGCCCGGTCCTGGCCGAAAACGCTTTGCGGAGTGAGCTGATATGCCAGCCGGATGCGCGGGTGCAATCCAGGCTCGGGCGCGGCACCGGCGTGGGCCAGGGTGCGCAGGATCTCCAGCTTGTTCCTGGTGAGTGGATCAGTCGTCGTCGCCAGGTCGTCGAGCACCCGCTGGTGGTCGGCCGCATCGAGCACCACGTGCGACGCCTCGGTCAATCCGACCAGTTCGGGCAGGGTGAACGCCGAATGCGCCGGCCCACGACGCGCCGCGACAACCACCTCTCGAACCGCCGAGGCGCGCAATGCGCGCAGCGCGTGGGCGGCGATGTCGGTGCGGCCCAACGCATTCGGGTCGGCGGTGAGCACCCGCGCCACGTCGAGGGCGACATTGCCGTTGCCGATGATGACCACCCGCTCGTGAGTGAAATCGACTGGCAAATCGGCGAACTCGGGATGGCCATTGAGCCACGCCACCAGCTCCGTGGCGGTCCCAGCGCCGGGCAGACCCATGCCCTCGATGTCGAGCCGGCGGTCGTTGGGTGCACCAACGGCGTATACGACGGCGTGATGGTGTGCCAACAATTCGGCGTGGCTCAGGTGCTTGCCGATCTCGACATTGAGGTAGAACCGGAACCGGCGATGCCCGGCGATGCGGTCGAACAGCCGAGTCACCTGCTTTGTGTTGGGGTGATCCGGCGCCACCCCGGCGCGCACCAGCCCGTAGGGAGTGGGCAGCTTCTCAAAGACATTGACCCGCACGCCATGCTGGACCAGCAACTCGTCGGCGGCATACATCGCCGCGGGCCCCGACCCCACAATGGCCACCGTCAGCGGCTCGCTGCGCTTGCGCACCTCGGCAGCCGGAATCACCGGCGCCAGCTTCGAGGTGGGAGGCAGCTTCACCCCGGGCGGGCGGTCGGGATAATACGACGCGTTGATCTCAACGAACGGCAGCTGTTTGGCATCCAGCCGGCTGTCGGGTGCGATCGCGCCCACCGGACAGGCACTCACGCAGGCACCGCAATCCACACAGGCCACCGGATCGATGTAGAGCATCTCCGACGTCGCGAAGCCCGGCTCATCCGGGGTTGGGTGAATGCAATTGACCGGGCAGGCGAAAACGCAGGACCCGTCATTGCAGCACGACTGCGTAATGACGTGTGGCATAAAGACTTACGCGGCAGGCGTGGCGGCCAGGTGCTGACGCTGCGGCTCGCTACGGTAGCGCGACGGCTTGCCGTTGATCTTGCAGATCCGCCACATCAGGCGTGCGGAGCGGTTTTCCATCAGGCCGGTGTCATAGGCTAACATCCGGACGTCGGAGAACATGTCGCGCAACCACTTTCGCGATTCCGGCGACCGGAAGAACAGCTCCTTCTTGACCTCACGCGGAATGTCGAATTCCTGCCAGAACGCCTTGGGTGGAATCAGGATCGCATTGCACAACATCCGCATGGTCAGCGGGAAGTAGAGCGAAACCCAGAACCGTTGCCGGCGAGTCAGTTTCGGCAGCCGCTTGCGCAGGAATTCATGGGCGAACGAGATGTGGCGGGCTTCTTCGGCCACGTGAATCGCCATCACCCGCTCCATGATCGGGTGCAGTGACTTGCCTTCCCGCAGCACCTGCTTCTGGGTGTGGTCGATGGGCTCCTCGCCGGCAAGGACGCCGATGAAGAACGCCACCGGCAGCGGCCCGGCCACCAACGGAATCACCGGCGAAATCCAGCGCAGCCGCCGGGGCATTCCGGGAACGTCGGCGCCAACGCGGTTGACCATTTCCTGGAACATCATCGTGTGGTTGCACTCTTCAACCGATTCGTGCAGGCAGTAGCGGTATTCTGGCGACCCGTTGGGCACCCAGAACGTGTAGTTCATCAGCCCGCGGATCAGAATCGACTCGAAGTGCAGCCCAACCTTGGCCACGTTGGCCTGCCGCCACATCCCGATCTTGATCTTGCGTTCATCCGACTGCGCTTGGTACCAGGGGTGGCGGCCCAGCGGGTCGGTCGCCGGGAGAATCCACCGGGGATCGTTGTCGATGACAGCGAACTCCGTTGACTCCCAATCGATATCGGTATACGGGTTGAAGTTTCGCCGCACAGACCCCTCGGACAGTGTGGCGAGCATTTCCACATACTCGGCGTCGTCCCGCACTTCCATGTTGCGGCGCCAACGTCGAACCATGCGCGTCCTAGCCTTGACAGCAGCCATGAGCAGCCTCCTCAATGAGGTTCGTCTCGGACGGTTACGGAACACGGTACCGCTGGTACCGGGAAATGAACACTTTCCTGTGTTTCAGATCACACGGCAGCGACCTCTATAGGGCCGTTCAGCTACGTCGCAGAGTCGCTCATTACCCTGATGGCCATGGCTGACCAGCTCGAGATTCCCGCTCACCTCAAACCCGGCGACGGCCGCTTCGGCTGCGGACCGTCAAAGGTCCGCCCAGAGCAACTGCAGGCCCTGACTGCCGGAAAGGCGTTGTTCGGCACCTCGCACCGCCAAGCGCCGGTCAAGAATCTGGTCGGCCGGGTTCGCAAGGGGCTGGCCGAGCTGTTCTCGGTGCCCGACGGTTACGAGGTAATCCTTGGCAACGGTGGCACGACGGCCTTCTGGGATGCCGCGGCATTCGGGTTGATCGACAAGCGCTCGCTGCACCTGACCTACGGCGAGTTCAGCTCGAAGTTCGCCTCGGGCGTCGCCAAGAACCCCTTCGTCGGCGACCCGATCATCGTCAAGGCCGAAGCCGGCAGCGCGCCCGAGCCGCAATCGGATCCGTCCGTCGACGTGATCGCGTGGGCGCACAACGAGACCTCGACGGGCGTGTCGGTGCCGGTGCGCAGGCCGGCCGACTCGGGCGACGCGCTGGTCCTCATCGACGCCACCTCCGGAGCCGGCGGCCTGCCGGTAGACATCACCGACGTCGACGCCTACTACTTCGCGCCGCAGAAGAACTTCGCCAGCGACGGGGGCCTGTGGCTGGCCATCATGAGCCCGGCCGCGCTGGCCCGCGTCGAGTCCGTCACCGCTTCCGGTCGCTGGGTCCCGGAGTTCCTGTCGCTGCCGATCGCGATCGAGAACAGTGTCAAGGACCAGACCTACAACACCCCGGCGATCGGCACGCTGATCCTGCTGGCCGAGCAGATCGACTGGCTGCTGGGCAACGGCGGTCTGGATTGGGCCGTCAAGCGCACGGCGGACTCGTCGCAGCGGCTGTATTCATGGGCGCAGGACCGGCCGTACACCACGCCGTTCGTCGCCGATCCGGCGCTGCGCTCGCAAGTGGTCGGGACGATCGACTTCGTCGACGACGTCGATGCCGCGGTGGTGGCCAAGACGTTGCGCGCTAACGGCATCGTCGACACCGAGCCGTACCGCAAGCTCGGCCGCAACCAGCTGCGGATCGCGATGTTCCCCGCCATCGAGCCCGACGACGTCAGCGCACTGATCGAATGCATCGACTGGGTGGTCGAGCGGCTTTAGTGCGGCTCTGACGAACCCGCCGGCCGGCTCCGCGTGTCAACGAGGTTAACGGCGTTTGTCGGTCTAGAGTGCGCACGTATCAGGTCCAGTGCTGGCCTGCACGGAGCCTGCGAGGAGAAACCATGCGGGAACTCAGAGTGGTTGGGCTCGACGCCGACGGCAAATACCTCATCTGCGAGGGGGCCCACTCAGCCGAGAAGTTCAAACTGCCGGTCGACGATCTGCTGCGCGACGCACTGAAACAGGATGAAGCGCCGCCCGAGCAACCGCATCTCGATATCCAGATCACTAACCTGTTGAGCCCCAAGGAAATTCAGGCACGAATCCGGGCCGGCGCGTCCGTCGAACAGGTGGCCGCCGCGTCGGGTTCCGACATCTCGCGGATCAAGCGGTTCGCCCACCCGGTATTGCTGGAGCGGTTGCGTGCCGCGGAGCTGGCAACGGCAGCGCACCCGTTGCTGGCCGACGGCCCCGCGGTACTGACGCTGCTGGAGACCGTTACCGCGGCGCTGGTGAAGCGCGGCCTGAGCACCGAAATGCTCAGCTGGGACGCGTGGCGTAATGAGGACAGCCGTTGGACGGTACAGCTGGCCTGGAAGGCCGGCCGCAGCGACAACGTCGCGCATTTCCGCTTCACTCCGGGCGCGCACGGCGGCACGGTCACCGCGATCGACGACGCGGCCAGTGAGCTGATCGACCCGGACTTCAAGACTCCGCTGCGGCCGCTGGCGCCGGTGGCCCACCTCTCCTTCGATGCCGTCGACGCCGTCGAGGCCGCTGCCGAACCTGCCAAGCCGCAGGCCCCAGCGCCGTCCGAACCGCCCGTCAGCAGCCGGCGGGGCAAGCCGGCCATTCCGGCTTGGGAGGATGTACTGCTCGGGGTTCGCTCAGGCGGCCAGCGCTAGCAATATCAGCCACGCGGCTGCCACCCCGAGGCCGGCGCCCAAGACGAACCAGCGCAGCACCAAGGTGCGACGCCAGCCCCACAGCGTCGGCGCCAAGCCGCCGACCGCCACGATGTTCAGCCCCACCGCCAGCAGTGGATGCACGCGGATCAGGCCGAGACTGAGGACGACAATCGCGGCTCCGGTCACCGCGGCCACGAATCCCGCCACCGCCAAACCTGTTGCCCAAGGGACGGACTCGTCGTTCACCAGGCAAGCCTATTCCGCTCGTAGAAGGCCAGCGCCGCGGCCGTCGCGACGTTGAGCGAGTCGGTGCCGCGCGACATCGGAATGCGCACTCGCATATCGCTGATCCGCTGCGCGGCCGCCGTCAGACCGGGCCCTTCGGCACCCACCAGCAACGCCACCCGCTCGTCGCGCACCGCGTCCATCGCCGCGGGCAGCGGGTCTGCACCTTGCGGGCTCATCGCCAATAGCCGGAAGCCACTTTGCTTCAGCTTCACCAGATCAGCGGGCCAGTCGGTGGCCCGTGCATACGGGACAAGTAAGGCGTGACCCATGGACACCCGAACCGCGCGCCGGTAGAGCGGATCGGCGCAGCCGCTGCCGAACACCACCGCGTCCACACCCAGGCCCGCCGCGTTGCGGAAGATCGACCCGAGGTTCTCATGGTCGTTGACGCCTTCGAGCACCGCGACGGTGCGGGCACCTTCGACCACCTGGGCAACGCTTGGTTCTGGCACCCGACGCGCGGCGGCCAGCACCCCGCGATTCAGATGGAAGCCGACCACCTGCGCCATCACCTCGGCGGAGACCCGATAATACGGCGACTCCACACCGGCCAAGTCGTCTTTGAGCTCGGTGCGCCTGCGGTCGGTGCCCAGCAGCGCCAATGGGGTGAACCGGGAGGCCAGCATGCGCTGCACGACCAGGACACCTTCGGCGATCACCAGTCCCTTTCCAGTGGGCAGGTCTGGGCGGCGATCGACACTGTTCAGGTCGCGAAAGTTGTCCAGCCGCGGGTCGTCGGGATCGCTGACGTCGTAAACGTCGCCGTTCACGGGCTTTCGTCGACCAGGGCCGAGATCAGGTCGGCGGCGTTGCGCAGAATGTCGCGTTTTCCGCTGTCCAACGTCGCGAGCCGCTCAGCCAGCCACTCCTGTCGCGCCCGGCGGGCCGCCCGGACCAGCTCGGCGCCGGATTCGGACACCGAGACCAGGACCTGCCGGCCGTCGACGGGATGCGGCGCGCGATCCACGAAGCCCATATCGGCCAGCGAAGCGATCACCCGCGTCATCGACGGCGGCCGTACCCGCTCCCGGATTGCCAGCGCTCCAGGCGTCATCGCGCCCTCGTTGGCCAAGGTCGTCAACGCCGACAGCTGGGATAGCGACACCGGCGACGACGGATTGCGGAACCTCAGTTGCCGGGCCAGCCGCATGACCGCCAACGACAAGTCGCTGGCCAACCGCGCGTCGCTGTCGGGCACAGCGCGAGGTTACAACGGAACCTATGTGCTCGCTATGAAAACCGGCAAACGATGGACTTCGTCCCTTTTGCGGCCGGTTTGCCGCCGGTTTGTGGCGGCGAAATTCCGCGCACGAAAAAAGGCGATATCGCCCGCGGTATCACGTTTTCGGTTTGACCATGCCGACCCGCGTTGGCGTTGAAGTGACTGATGTGACCATCGGGGTCCGGCGGTGCCGCCCGGCCCGCGTTATGGTGAAAGAACGATGAGCCCCGAACCCGCCGAAAGCCAGAAGTTGCCCGCACTGCCGTCCGCGTTGCTGGAGATATGGCCCGTCATCACCGTCGGCGCGTTGGCCTGGCTCAATGCCACCGCAGCGGCGTTCCTCATACCCAGCCTCGAAAGCTGGCGTCCGGTGACTGTTGCCGGACTCGTGACCGGTGGCCTCGGCACGTGCATCTTCGTGTGGCAAGTGGCCGCGGCGCGGCGCGGCGCGCGCGGCGCCCAAGCCGGACTCGAAAACTATGTCGACCCTAAATAAATGCAAAAAATTCGCCTATGGGAGGACGAATGGTTGCCCCGCTATTGCGAGCTGAAGTTGATATCAATGCCCCCGTGTCGAAAGTTTGGACACTGATATCCGATTTTCGGCGAATGCCGGAGTGGAGCCCGCAGTGCCGCTGGATGAAGTCCTTCGGTCCGCTCCGTCAGGGCACTCGCACGTTCAACCTCAACCGCCGCAACCGGCTGTTCTGGCCCACCACATCCACCGTCACCGAGGTGATCCCGGAGCAGAAGCTGGCGTTTCGGGTCAATACCAACGGCAGCGTATGGAGCTACGAGCTGGAGCCCAACGGCCAAGGCACCCGGGTAATCGAGAGCCGCCATGCCGAAAACGGCGTCAGCGCGTTCTCCAACCTGTCGGTGAACGCGCTCATGGGCGGCACCACGAACTTCGAACGTGAGCTCGTCGATGGCATGAACACCTCGCTCGCCAGACTCAAGGCAGCCGCCGAAAAGGCTTAGGCAGACGGTTCGGCCGGAGGCTCCGCCGGCGGTTCTGGCGGAGCCGGCCGTTCCACGACGTCGAGCACGCCGTCGTCGTACGGCTCATACGCAGGTGAGCCACTACCTGCAGGAGCCGGCGTGTCGGAATGGGCGCCGCAGCCATACTGCTTGTCGACGACATGGCCGTCGGCGGAAAGTTCATTGCCGCAGACCCCGAACATCGCGCCCAGCGATCCGGCTAGCGGCAGAAAGAAACCACAGTCGCGGCACACTCGCTTGGTCGACCGCGACATCGCCGAGTCGGGGCCGTAGTCGCCCTCGTGCCAACGTTCGGCCGCCTGAGAGCGGCCCCAGGCGCTCATTACCCAGCGCCGGCCCAGTCCCACTTCGGCCGCGGTCTCATCGACCTGCGGGTCGCCACTGCCGGCGTAGCCCGGAACCAGCCGCGGATCGTCTTTAGCCGGCGCGAGCAGATCGCCCGGGCTCAAGTCCCCTGGCTTTATCCGCTGGTCCCAGGGCACCCACTCCGGGGCGAGCAGCGCGGTGGGCCCGGGGATCAGCACCACCTCGCTGATCGTGGCATGGTCCGAACCTGCATAGGTGGCCACGACAACGGCCCACTGCCAGCCCTGATACCCGGGCAAATGGGCCAGGAACCGGTGCGTCGCGGCGTTGGGATCTTCGTAGCTGACGCCCAGGTAGTCCCCGACCGTCTCCTCGCCACTGAACTCCGCAACAGCCGCTTTGGCCTGGTCGGCGGCGCCCGTCAGCACCGCGGCCAACCCTTCGGGCCACTCGGCCACCATGGTTGCTGCGGATTCTTCGGTGGGTCCGGTCACGCTCTCCCCTTCTCTGCGATGCGTATCCCATACTGCCGGAAGACACGGCGGACGAGCCACACCCGGTTGGCTCCGCAGAAACGCGGCATAGGACAGAATTGAACCGTGTCCGAACGGCGGCGTGTCAATGAGCACCCCGGCATGGCCAATTACCCCGCCGACGACTCCGCCTATCGCCGCGGCCGGCGTCCGCCGCCGATGCCCAGCGCCAACCGCTACCTGCCGCCGCTGGGACGCCAATCCGAACCCGAACGCGACAGCACACCACCGACACCTCCGCGTGGCTTAAACAACGGCGAACGGATCACCGTCACCCGCGCAGCGGCCATGCGCAGCCGCGAAATGGGCTCCCGCATGTACTGGATGGTCCAGCGGGCCGCCACCGCCGACGGTGCGGACAAGTCCGGCCTGACCGCGCTGACCTGGCCGGTGATGGCGAACTTCGCGGTGGACTCCGCAATGGCCGTCGCGCTGGCCAACACCCTGTTCTTCGCGGCGGCCAGTGGCGAGAGCAAATCCAAAGTGGCTCTCTACCTGTTGATTACGATCGCGCCATTCGCCGTGATCGCACCACTCATCGGCCCCGCCCTGGACAAGCTGCAGCACGGCCGCCGGGTAGCGCTGGCGATGTCGTTCGCGCTGCGCACGGCACTGGCGTTGTTGCTGATCATCAATTACGACGGCGCCACCGGCAGTTTCCCATCGTGGGTGCTCTATCCCTGTGCGTTGGCAATGATGGTGTTTTCCAAGTCGTTCAGCGTGCTGCGCAGCGCCGTTACCCCGCGAGTGATGCCGCCGACGATCGACTTGGTGCGAGTGAACTCCCGGCTCACGGTGTTCGGTCTGCTCGGTGGCACCATCGCCGGCGGCGCGGTGGCGGCCGGTGTCGAATTCGCCTGCACGCACTTGTTCAAGATGCCGGGCGCGTTGTTCGTCGTCGTCGCGATCACGATCGTCGGCGCGTTCCTGTCCATGCGGATTCCCCGGTGGGTTGAGGTGACCGCAGGCGAGGTTCCGACCACGTTGAGCTATCACCGCGACAGCGGTCCGCTGCGCCGAAGCCACCCGGAGAGCGTCAAAGGGGTCAAGAAGGTCGGCGCGACGCTGCGACAACCGTTGGGCCGTAACATCATTACGTCGCTGTGGGGTAATTGCACCATCAAGGTGATGGTCGGCTTCCTGTTTCTGTATCCGGCGTTTGTGGCAAAGGCCCACGACGCCGACGGCTGGGTTCAGTTGGCCATGCTGGGCCTGATCGGTGCGGCGGCCGCAGTGGGCAATTTCGCCGGCAACTTCACCAGCGCGCGGCTCAAACTGGGCCGGCCCGCGGTTTTGGTGGTGCGCTGCACCGTGGTGGTCACCGTGTTCGCGGTGGCGGCCGCGGTAGCCGGCAACTTGATCGCCGCGGCTATCGCCACCCTGATCACCTCGGGGTCCAGCGCCATAGCGAAAGCCTCGCTGGACGCGTCGTTGCAGGATGACCTACCCGAGGAATCGCGCGCGTCGGCGTTCGGGCGGTCGGAGTCGACGCTGCAGCTGGCCTGGGTGCTCGGCGGCGCGGTCGGGGTTTTGGTCTACACGGAGTTGTGGGTCGGCTTCACCGCCGTGACCGCACTACTGATCCCGGGCCTGGCACAGACGATCGTGAGTTTCCGTGGCGACTCGTTGATCCCCGGCCTCGGCGGCAACCGGCCCGTCATGGTCGAACAGGAGGGCCGGCGCGTCGGCGCTTCGGCAACGGGAGTGATGCCCCAGTGAAACGCGGTGCGGCCGTGTTGATCGCGGTCGTGGTAATGGTGCTGTCCATCGGCGCCGGGGTCGGCGCGTGGCTGCTGGTGCGCGAGCCGGGTCCGCAACGACCCGAAATCAGCGCCTACTCGCATGGCCACCTGACCCGCGTCGGGCCGTACATGTATTGCAACGTGCTCAACCTCGACGACTGCCAGACACCGCAGACACAGGGCGCACTGCCGGTAACCGAACGCTATCCGGTCCAGCTGTCGGTACCCGAGGCGATTTCGCGCGCGCCCTGGCGGTTGCTGCAGGTGTATGAAGACCCGACCAACACGACCACCACACTGTTTCGGCCGAACAGCCGGCTGGCGGTCACCATTCCCACCGTCGACCCGCACCGCGGCCGGTTGACCGGCATTGTCGTGCAATTGCTGACGCTTGTGGTCGACCCTGCCGGTGAGCTACGCGAAGCACCGCACGCGGAATGGTCTGTACGCCTGACGTATTGAGTCGCCTGACGTATTGAGTCGCCTGTGACTTCGAGTGTGCCTCCTGGGCGGGCAGATCGCGCAGATCCCGCCATGAATGCACACCCGAATCACCTGATGCACACTCGATTACCTACTACGCCCCGTGACCGGCCGGCACCCGCTCACCTTCGACCGGCGGCCCCGGCGGCGTGCCGTCTCCGAAAGGCCTGCCCGCCAGAGCTTCTCGGCCATGCGGCGCCAACCAGCCGGACAAGTCCGGCCCCTTGGGCACGATGCGGGTGGGGTTGATGTCAGCGTGCACGATGTAGTAGTGCTGCTTGATCTGCACGAAATCGACGGTGTCGCCAAAACCCGGCGTTTGGAACAGGTCTCGCGCGTAGGCCCACAACACCGGCAGCTCGGAAAGCTTGGACCGATTGCATTTGAAGTGCCCGTGATACACCGGGTCGAAACGCGCCAGCGTGGTGAACAGGCGCACATCGGCTTCAGTGATGGTGTCGCCCACCAGATATCGCTGCGTCGCCAGCCGATCGCTGACCCAATCCAGCGCCGTGAACAGCCGGTCGTAGCCGGCCTCGTAGGCCTCCTGTGAACCGGCAAACCCACACCGGTACACGCCATTGTTGATCTCGGTGTAGATCCGCGTGCTCACCTCGTCGATCTCGTCCCGCAGCCGTTCGGGGTATAGCTGTGGCGCGCCGTCGCGATGGTATGCCGTCCACTCGGTGGAGAAGTCCAGCGTCATCTGGGCGAAGTCGTTGGTGACCACGGCGCCGGTCGGCACGTCGACGATCGCCGGAACGGTGATGCCTTTGGGGTAATCCGGGAACCGTTTGAAGTAGGCGTCCTGCAGGCGAGGGATCTTCAGCACCGGGTCCAGACCGTCCGGATCGAGATCGAAGGTCCAACTGCGCTCATCGTGGGTGGGCCCGCAAAACCCAATGGAGAGAACATCTTCCAGGCCCAGCAGCCGTCGCACGATGATGGTGCGGTTAGCCCATGGGCATGCCCGGGCGACAACGAGCCGATAGCGACCCGGCTCTACCGGGTAACCATCACGCCCGTCGGCGGTGATGCGAGTGGTGATGTAGTTGGTGTCGCGGTTGAATTCGCCGGTCCCGGCGACGTAGGAACCCATACCGACAATATTGCCCGCACACCCCACTGCGAGCCGACCATCTGGGACGAATCCAGTTTTACGAACAATCGATTGATTCCCCCGACCAAGCATAGAGTTTCTGCCGACTGAGTCGGGTCGGTCGGGCAGCAGGGCTGCCGTGAAATGAATAGAGGCCACACGTTGTCGTTCGTCAGCACTTCGCCGGAAGCAATCGTTCGCGCGGCCTCTCAGCTCGCGGGTATCGGGTCGACCATTGATGCGGCCAATTCAGCGGCGGCCTCGACAACGAACCTGTTGGCTGCCGCCGGCGACGAAGTGTCGGCGGCCATCGCCTCGCTGTTCGGCCAGCACGGCGCCGAATACCAAGCGCTCGGAACACAGATGACGAGCTGGCACCTCCAATTCGTCGAGACCCTGAACAACACCGGGTTGATGTTCGCCGGCGCCGAGGCCGGAAACGCCCGGTGGCTGGGCGCCGCCGCGGCCGACACCGCTCCCCTAGCCAGGCTGGAGGCCGCCCTCACCAATGCGCCCGAGATGTTGCTCATCGAGCCGGTCGATGCCGCCGGTCAGGCCTGGCTCACCAGTCCACTGGGCTCCATCGTCAACCCAGTGCTGAACATGCCGTTCACCGCCCTGACCGGTCGTGCACTGGTCGGCAACGGCGCGGCCGGTGCGGCCGGCGTCAACGGCGGCAATGGCGGCAACGCCGGTTGGCTCTACGGCCACGGCGGCGCCGGCGCCGCCGCCACGGCCACCACGGCCGCCGGTCGCGGTGGCGACGCCGGCCTGTTCGGCGACGGCGGCGCAGGCGGTGCGGCGCTCCCTAACTCCGGCGGCAACGGCGGGGCCGGCGGCAACGGCGGCCTCTACTTCGGCGACGGCGGGGCCGGAGCACCTGGCGCGGCATCCCTCAACCCCCTGATCCCCGGCGGTAATGGCGGCCCCGGCGGCAACGCCGGGTGGTACGGCAAAGGCGGCATGGGCGGGGCCGGCGGACTTGGCGCTCCAGGCCTGGCAGGCGGGACGGGCGGCGTCGGCGGCAACGGCGGAGCCGGCGGTATGGGCGGCACGCTCTGGGGCAACGGCGGCGACGGCGGCGTAGGCGGGGCCGGCGGGCATGGCGGCCATGGCAGCAACGGCAGCGACGGCGCGGCGGGCAACTTCGGCACCGGTAACGGCACCGGCGGCAACGGCACCAACGGCACCGACGGTGGGGCTGGCGGGGCGGGCGGAACCGGCGGCAATGCAGGCGCGGCCAGAGGCCTGGGCGATGCCGGCATCAACGGCAGCGGCGGCGCGGGCGGGGCCGGCGGCAACGCCGGGTTACCCGGTGACGGCGGAGTCGGCGCGGCAGGCACCGCCTTACACATCGACGGCGCGGCCGGTGGCAACGGGGGCAACCCAGGAGCCGTCGGCGCCGGTGGCCTCGGCGGCAACGCGGGCGTCGGCGGAAGCGGCGGCACCATCGGCGCGACCGGCCTCAGTGGCGCCGTCGTGACCAGTGGCGGTCACGGCGGCGACGGGGGCGCCGGATTCAGCGCCCTCACCCCGGGCGCATTGGGCGGCAGCGGCGGCAACGGCGGCGCGGGCGGCTCGGTCGGAAACGGCGGCGCCGGTGGTGCCGGCGGCAATGGAGGTAACGCCAGCACCGCAGGCGCGGCCGGCGGGGACGGCGGCCATGGCGGCAACGGCGGTAATGCGGGCGTCCACGGCCTGGCCGCCGGCGATTCCGGCAGCGGCGGCAATGGCGGCAACGGGGGCAAGGGCACCTTGAGCGTCAATTCGGGTGCCGGTGGTGCGGGCGGCCATGGCGGCAATGCCGGCGCCGTCGGAAACGGCGGTACCCAGGCGGGCACCGTCGGCAATGCCGGCAGCGGCGGCGACGGCGGGAACGGCTCTACCGCCGCAGGAATCACCGCACCCGGCGGCCGCGGCGGCGACGGCGGCGACGCCGGAAGCATCGGCACTGGTGGCCACGGCGGCCGGGGCGGCGACGGCGGCACCGGCTCCACGACCGGGCCACCGGCCGACGGCGGCGATGGCGGCCACGGCGGCAACGGCAGCACCGGCGGCGTGGGCGGCGCCGGCGGCAACGGCGGCAACGGCAATGGCGGCGGCAACGGTGGGGCCGGCGGCGACGGCGGCAACGCCTCCGGCGGCACCGCCGGCAGCGGCGGCAACGGTGGCAACGGCGGCGGCAACAATCAGCTCGGCGACAAGAGCGGCGGCAACGGCGGAGCCGGTGGGAACGCCGGGACTATCGGCGCTGCCGCTGACGGCGGCAACGGCGGCAGTGGCGGCAAAGGCGCCACGACGGGAGCCGGCGGGACCGGCGGCAACGGCGGCAACGCCACCTCCGCGCTGGGGCACGCCGGCAACGGCGGCAACGGCGGGGCCGGCGGGTCAGGCGGCGACGGCGGCGACGGCGGGAACACCGGCACCATCGGCACCCCGGCTACCGCCGGCGACGGCGGCAACGGTGGAGACGGGCTCGGCAGCGGCGCCGGCGGCAACGGCGGGCACGGCGGGAACGCCGCCAACGGCGGCATCGCCGGCAAAGGTGGCAATGGTGGCGCCGGCGGCTCCTTCGGCGGTAATGGGGGCAACGGCGGTGACGGAGGAAACGGTGCCTCCCACGGTGACGGCGGAAACGGCGGTGACGGTGGCAGCGGTTCGCAGGGTTTCAACAACGGGGTCGGCGGGGCCGGCGGTGCCGGCGGTAACGCCGGGACCAACGGCAACGGCGGCGCCGGCGGCGCCGGCGGCAAGGGTTTGATCGGCGCGGCGGCCCAAAACCCACAGCCACTACCCGCGTCAACAAATACACCCGCAGCGACCGGCCAACCCGGCATCGATGGTGCCGGTCCCAACGGTGAGGGGGGTAGCGGCGGACCGGGCGCTATGGGTACCAGCGCCCAGCCCGGCGGCGAAGGCGGCAGCGGAGGCAGCGGTCAAATCTTGCAGACTTCCGACGGCGGCAAGGGCGGCTCCGGTGGCGATGGCGGGGACACAAACGGTTCGGTCGCCGCGGCCGGCGGCAAAGGCGGTGGCGGCGGCAGCGGCCACTTCAGCGGTACCGGCGGCAATGGCGGTAAGGGCGGAACCGGTGGCAGCGGCGGCGGCACCGGTGGCGACGGCGGCACGGGCGGACTCGGCGGCATCACCGGCAACGGCGGCAATGGCGGTGACGGCGGGACGGGCGGCGTCGGCGGCGGCGCTGGCGGCAACGGCGGCAACGCGCCGGGCAGCGCGGCGACCGGTGGAAAGGGCGGCACCGGCGGCTTTGGCGGTGGATCCGGCGGTCACGGCGGCTCCGGCTTGACGGGCGGCGTCGGCGGCCAGGGCGGCGCGGGCACGACCGGTAGTGACGGGGCCGCCGGCGGCAGCGGCGGCGCCGGTGGCGCCGGCGGGACCGTGTCCGGCAACGGCGGCGCAGGCGGCGCGGGCGGCGCCGGCGGTGCCGGTGGCGCCGGAGCTAACGGCGGTCATGGCGGCACCGGCGGCGATGGCCGCGTCAACGGCGTATCAGGCAACGGCGGCGTCGGTGGCACCGGCGGAATCGGCGGCGCAGGCGGAGCGGGCGGCACCGGCGGCACCGGCGGGACTGCGACGAACGGCACCGGCGGAAGAGGTGGTGCCGGTGGGAACGCGGGCGCCGGCGCCAACGGCGGGACCGGCGGTACCGGCGGTGACGGCGGCCGCGCTGACTTCGGCCTCCTGCCCGGTCAAGGCGGCGACGGCGGTAAAGGCGGTAGCGCCGGTGTCGGCGGCCACGGCGGCACGGGTGGACAGGGCGGCGGCAGCGTCACCGGCAACCCGGGGTTGTCGGGCCTCTCCGGTGTGGGCGGTGCAGACGGCCAGGAGGGCACGACGGGCACCAAGGGGTCGGTCGGCTCCTAACAGGTCTGGCCCTGATCGTTGAGTGTGCATCGTGGGCTTCGAGTGTGCGCGCTGGGCGGCAGAATCGCAGCGACTGCGCCATACGCGCACACCCAAAGCCCTACGTGCACAGTCGAATCAGGCGGCCACAACGACTTCAGCGCGCAGCCCTACAGCTTCGCCTGGCTCGACGACTCCTCGTCCAATACCGTCAGAAACCGTCGGGCCAGATTCTCCTCGGTGGACGGCGCCGGCTCCCATGGCGCGATCCACGGTCCGGTGCCCTCGGATGGATCGATGATGCCGCTCTCCAGCCAGGTGTAACGCCCGTCCAGCACATCGTTGGTCAACCGGACATCGTCGCTGTCAGTGTTGGTCCACAATGCATGGAACAGCGCCTCGACCCGCAAAGTTGCTTGCTGACAGAACAATTCGGCCAGCTCGTATGCCTGCTTGCCGACAGCGGGATCGGCGGCGCGCTGGGCCTCGGCCCGCACGCACGCCGCGGACATGGCGAACAGTTCGGCACCGATGTCGACGATCCGTCCCAAGAACCCCTGCTTTTGCTCCAGCTTGGCCTGCCAGCGCGCCATCCCGTAGAAGGTATTGCGAGCCAGCTTGCGGCTGGAGCGCTCGACGAATCGAAGGTGCGATGCCAGCGACCCGAACTCGCTATAAGCCGTCGGACGCTGCCCTTCACCAAATACCAGTTTCGGCAACCACTTTGCGTAAAAGCCGCTCGCACCCACGGCAGCCGCCGCCTTGTCCCGCAAGGCGGCGTCCGCCTTGGCGAGGTCGCCGGCAGCCGTCAGATGAGCGTCGACGGCCTCGCGCGCGATGAGCAGCCGCATGATCTCGCTGGATCCCTCGAAGATGCGGTTGATCCGCAGGTCGCGCAGCGACTGCTCGACGGGCGCCGCGCGCTCGCCGCGCGCTGCGAGTGACTCCGCCGTCTCATATCCTCGGCCGCCGCGGATTTGCATCAGGTCGTCGGCAATGATGCAGGCCACCTCGCTGGACCACAGTTTGGCCAACGCAGCCTCGATCCGGATGTCGTTGCGGCCTTCGTCGGCCATCTGTCCGGACAACTCGACCACCGCATCAAGTGCATAGTTGGTCGCGGCCATGAATGCGATTTGGCGGGCGACGGCTTCGTGCTTGCCGATCGGCTTGCCCCACTGCACCCGCTCACACGACCATTCGCGCGCGATCTTCAGCGACCATTTCGCCGCCCCTGTCGCCATCGCCGGTAGCGCCAGCCGCCCCACGTTGAGCGTGGTGAGGGCGATCCGCAAACCGTCGCCTTCGCGGCCGATCAGGTTTTCCGCGGGGACCCGCACCCGGTGCATTCTCGTCACACCGTTCTCAATACCGCGCAGGCCCATGAACTTGTTGCGCCGCTCCACGGTGATCCCGGGCGAATCTGCTTCCACCACGAATGCGCTGATGCCGCCGCGGTGCCCATCACTGCGGGGCACGCGGGCCATCACCACCAACAGTTCGGCGACCACACCGTTGGTCGTCCACAGCTTCACGCCCTCGAGTTCATAGGCCTGACCGTCATCGACCGGTGTTGCCGTAGAACCCAGCCGCGCCGGGTCTGATCCCACATCGGGTTCGGTGAGCAGAAATGCCGAAATGGCGCCAGCGGCGCAGCGCGGCAAGAACTTTCGCTTCTGCTCGGGGGTCCCCGCAAGCTTGAGCGGTTCGGGAACCCCGATCGACTGATGGGCCGACAACAACGCGCCAATACTGGGATGAATGGTCGACACCATCATCAGGGCACGGTTGTAAGCAACCTGCGACATGTTCAGCCCGCCGTACTCCGACGGAATCTTCATCCCGAAGCAGCCCAGTTCCGCCAACCCCTTCACGTATTCATCGGGAATGGCGGCGTCGCGCTCGATGACGCTGCCGTCGACGGTGCTCAGAAACTCGCGCAGCTTGGCCAGAAACGCCGCCGTGCGCTCCTCCTCGGCGTCAGTTGGCCGGGGAAAGGGATGTATGAGGTCCAACGGGAAACGACCAAGGAATAGCTCCTTGGCGAATGATGGTTTATCCCAACCACTTTCGCGCGATTCCTCGGCAACGGCCCTCGCTTGCTCCTCGGTGACCTGCGTTTGCTGTGCCATCGCCGTCTCCTTGCTCACGATCACGTGTAAGGCCCGAGTACCCGGTTCCTTCCCGAATACTACGGCCCCACCGGCCTCCAGTGGCGGAAAAGCCAACGCCGGCAGATCACAACCGATCAGTCAGACCGCTGCGTCGCCGAATCCCCACCAGCACAACACAAATGGGGTATCTACTGCCGTCACCGTGGACCCAGTCATCGGTTGTTTTCCGGATCGCCCGAACGCCGGATTTGTACGTCGGATAGCGGTACCCTCGTTTGGCGTCGAAATGGATCGACGAATGGTGTGGTCGGTGCGGCTGCCATGAATTGATAGCGAGGTGCGCAGGTGTCATTCGTGGTGGCTACCCCGGAGATGCTGCTGGCCGCGGCTTCGGATTTGGCGAGCATTGGTTCCGCCCTAGGGGCGGCCAACGCTGCAGCGGCGGTCCCCACCGGCGCCCTGCTGGCCGCCGCCGGCGACGAGGTGTCGGTGGCCATCGCGGCGCTTTTCGGGTCGCACGCCCAGCAGTACCAGGCGGTGGGCGCCCAGACGGCCGCGTTCTATGACCGCTTTGTCCAGACCCTGACTTCTGCCGGCCGGATGTTCGGCAGCGCCGAGGCCACCAACGTCTCAACGCTGCAACCGCTGGGGGGCCTCCAGTCGCTGGCCGCTGCCGGCTCGCAGTCTCTGCTGGTCGAGCCGGTTCAGCAGCTCGGCCAGGCGTGGCTGGGCAGCCCGCTGGCTGCCGTCGTCGATCCGGTGATCAATGCGCCTTTCGTCGCACTGACCGGGCGCGGCCTGATCGGCAACGGTGCGGCGGGGACGGCCGGAATCAATGGCGGTGCGGGCGGGAATGGCGGTTGGTTATTCGGCAATGGCGGGCCCGGAGCGGCCGCCACCGCCGCGTCGGCCGCCGGCCCCGGCGGGGATGCGGGGTTGATCGGCAATGGCGGGGCGGGCGGAATCGCCCTGGCCAACAGCGGTGGTGCCGGTGGCGCCGGCGGACGCGGCGGCTTGCTGCTGGGCGACGGCGGGCCCGGCGCGCCTGGCGCACCCTCGTTGAACCCGGCCATCCCGGGCGGTAACGGCGGTCCCGGCGGCGATGCCGGCTGGTTCGGGACCGGCGGTACCGGCGGGGCCGGCGGCGCCGGAGCGCCCGGCCTCATCGGCGACAGCGGGCTAACCGGACCCGGCGGAAACGGCGGCGCGGGCGGCCTCGCCGGCAACGGCGGCGCGGGCGGTGCGGGCGGCGTCATCGCCGGCAACGGCGGTACCGGCGGGGTCGGTGGTACCGGTGGGGCCGGCGGTGTGGGTGGGCACGGTGGACACGGCGCCGCGGGTAGCTACGTCACCGGCAACGGCACCGGCGGCGACGGCGGCAACGGCGGCGACGGCGGGGTCGGCGGCAACGGCGGCGTCGGCGGTAATGCCGGCCACGCCCGAGGTTTAGGCCTAACCGGGACCAACGGTAACGGTGGGGCCGGCGGTGCCGGCGGTAACGCCGGCACCCCAGGTGACGGCGGGGCCGGCGCGTCCGGTGACGCCGTCCACATCGACGGTGGGGCCGGCGGCAACGGCGGCAATCCCGGCGCATTCGGTACCGGGGGTCACGGCGGCGGCCCGGGCAGCGGCGGCTCCGGTGGGACCGGCGGCACCGGCGGCGCTAACGGTGTGCTGCCCACCAACGTCGGCAGCGGCGGCAGCGGCGGCAACGGATTCAACGCCCCCACCGCCGCCACGGTCGGCGGCAACGGCGGCAACGGCGGCAGCGGCGGATCCGTGGGCAACGGCGGTGCCGGCGGCAATGGCGGCAATGGCGCCAGCGCTACCGCCGCCGGCGGTACCGGCAGCAACGGCGGCAACGGCGGCAACGGCGGCAACGCCGGAATTCATGGGCTTGCCGGCGGCAACTCCGGGGCCGGCGGCAATGGCGGCAACGGCGCCAACGGAATCTCAACGACGAACAACGGCGCCGGCGGCGACGGGGGTAACGGCGGCAACGCCGGCACCGCGGGTACCGGCGGCACCACCAGCGCTCTGGTCGGTCATGCCGGCAACGGTGGCAACGGCGGCACCGGCGCGACCAATAACGCCACCGGCGGCCCGAGCGGTCGCGGCGGTAACGGCGGTCATGCCGGCACCATCGGCACCGAGGGCCACGGGGGCAACGGCGGAAACGGTGGCGACGGCACCGGCTCGGCCGACGCGGCCGACGGCGGGGCCGGCGGCAAGGGCGGCAACGCCAGCAGCGGTGGTATCGCCGGCAGGGGCGGCGACGGCGGTGGCGGGGCGTCCGGCGG
>NZ_LQPW01000063.1 GCF_002116635.1 Mycobacterium szulgai
GGTGATGGGGGCTTCGCGCTGGGGTCTGGTGGGGAGGGTGGTGCTGGCGGTTCTGGCGGCTTTGCTGCTGCGGGGGCAGGTGGCAACGGAGGCAATGGCGGCAAAGCCGGGCTGGTAGGACTAGGAGGTAATGGCGGTGCCGGCGGGGATGCGTCATTCATGGGTAGCACCGGCGGTAACGGTGGTGCTGGTGGTGACGCTTGGCTGGTCGGTAATGGCGGTAACGGCGGTAACGCCGGAACGGGCTCAACACTTTCGACGCACGGCCTTGCGGGTTTGGGCGGTGCGGGGGGGTTGCTGCTCGGTGAACCCGGTATGACTGGTCGCGAGTGACATCGTAAAGCGCGATCGGTCAGTAGCAATTCAACGGTGATTCACCCGGCGCTGTTTTGCTTCCTGGCTATGCGGGCATCCGTGGTCGCGTTTTGCGCCGGCGCAAGGGTGAACACGGAGCGCGGGGATCGTGCTGAATACTGTTGTGCAAGTTGATGGTCAAGCTTTCTCATCCGCAGCCAACCCGAAGGCGCAGGGATGGTCGCCTTGCGCGGCAACCCTTCAAGGGGGCGGCCGTGTCCAGGGCTCCACGTGGCCACGAGCCCGACGCTGCGTTGGCATCGCCGAGATGGGTTGATCAACAACCCGCGCCCGCAAACTGCGCGGTGGTTGCCTGTTGAATTGAAGGCGGTTGCTCATTGATCCCGCTAACCGGCAAAAGGCGGACGGGTCATCACGATGGGGCGGACGCCATACCGGGGGCCGGCTCCTCCCGCTGCACCCGCGCCCGGACCGGCCAGCGGCATACCACCCAATAGGTTTCCAGACGGGGCTACATCCGGAGGCTCAACTATATTGCTGACTCGCACGGGCGGGGCAGGGTTGGCCTGCGGGTTAGACCCAGCCCAGGTGGGCGGTACCGATAGCTTGCCGACGGAGGACCCATTGCCTGCGCTCGCAGCGATCTGCCCACTGCTGCCCAGTCCTCCTGCGGATGCCTTGGGTGTAGTGACAAGCTCGGGTGCGGCTGCCGCAGTAGCTTCAGCTTCCGGACCGATCAGCCCCATCGCACGCTCTGCGGTTGCGACGCTGCTGGCGATACCGATACCGAAGTAGGGCAATCCGACAGTGTTGTAGAAGATCTGGGACAGCGGCATATACCAATCCAGGAACCACTGCAGCCATCCCGGGGAGGGCGTTGCTCCAGCGGAACCAAGGACGGGCGATGCAAGGTTTTGAAGCAGGCTCGGCACCTCGGAAAGCAACCGTGACAGAATGCTCTGCGCTGAGCCGGCCGCGGCCTGGACAGTCGCGGTTGTCTGCATGGCCGCCGCAGCCGGGTTGGTGGTATTTGGCGGGGGAGTGAACGACGCCAGGGCCGAGGCGCTCGCCGAGGAGTCGGCATAGCGGTACATGGTCATAGCGTCGTGAGCCCACATTTCGCCGTATTGGGCTTCAATGTTCGCGATCGCAGCAGAGTTACAACCGAACAGGTTGGTAGCGCGAAGGGACGCTAATTCAGCGCGATTGGCGGCGATTAGCGGTGGCGGCACTATGCCAGCAAACGCGGCCTCATAGGCGGCGGCGGCGGTCTGTGCCTGGCTGGCCGCATGCTCAGCTTGCGCGGCGGTTGCACTTAGCCAGGTGATATAGGGAGCTGCTGCGGCAAACATCGATGCGGAGGCAGGACCCATCCATTCTTCGGTGTGCAGCGTGGTGATCACGCGTTCGTAGCCGGCGGCAGTCAACGTCAGTTCGGCCGCCAGCGCCTTCCAGGCCGACGCAGCGGCCATCATCGGCGCCGACCCGGCGCCGGTATACATGCGGACGGAATTGATCTCCGGCGGTAACGCCCCAAAGTCCATTGCTAGACACTCCTCACAGGGTGCCGGTCTGCCTGGCCGCCGCCTCTCTGGGTGCCCGTGTCGCGCCGGTTGGTTCTGGGCGTTGACCCTGCTTGTGCGGGAATGGTGAACAGCCGCATATCACTTCCTCCGTAATACGTTTCTTACTCGCATGAATTCTCGAAAGATTGCTCGCTACCGATCAATTCCTTTTGCGGTAAACCATTGCGCGCCATGAACGACGGCGTATTTGCAAATATTTGATAATTCGTAGTGGGCGTCGCTTGATTGTCACCGATATCCCGTTGATGCGGTGCGAGCGCTATCCGGCGCCCGGCGGGCGTGACATCACTGTGAGGCGTAACCCGTATTGGCGTCGACTAAAGCCGCGGGCGCCATCTCCGCGGCGCATTGGGATGCCTTGAAGTAGGCCCGATGAGTTGGTCGGCGTGGCGCCAATAGCAATAGTCGACAGCTCGGCTTTGTCAATACTTAGCACCGGCACCGAATTCACCCAATTCGGTGGCGCCGTCATCGCCCCGATCTTTCCGGCGTGGCCCAAATTTGCCGAAACGGATCCAAGGGGACCAGTGAGCGCTAGGGGCGAAGCCATAGCTGAAACACCCGCAGCGGCGGCTTCGGCATCCCCCGTTGTCCCCGTATGGTCAAACATCAGGGCCCCTACCAGCCCTAGTGCGCCCAGTGTTCCCCATCCCCAGCCGTACACAAACCCCTCAAGGGTAGTGAATACGCTAATGAATTCCATCCAATACATTTGTATGGTGTGCCAGGGAATTGCGCCAACGACGGCAGGTTGCGCCGCTGCGGCCGAGTTTGCGAAAGCGACGAGTAATTGTGCAACCGTCGCCTCGCAGCTGCCTGCCGCCGTTGCGGCGGCGTGGCTCGCCGCAACGGCTTGCTCTGCAAGCCCGTCCGCACTGGTGGTTGTCGGCGGTGACGTCAAAGGCGGTAATAACGAGGCGGTCGCCGAGAGACCGGCATAGGCGTACATGGCCGCGGCGTCCTGCGCCCACATTTCGGCATATTGCGCCTCGGTGGCTGCGATCGCCGGCATGTTTTGCCCAAAGTAGTTGGTCGCGATCAGTGCCATCAACAGCGTGCGGTTCGCCGCTATCTCCTGTGGCGGCACTGTCATCGCAAAAGCCACCTCATAGGCTGCCGCTGCATCCCTCGCCTGTGCCCCGGCTTGCTCAGCTTTGGTTGCGCTGGCACCCAACCATGCGACAAACGGTATGACCGATGTGACCATCGCCGCGGATGTGGGCCCTACCCATTGTGAGGTCGCCAGTTCCGAAATCACCGAATCGTAGCCAGTAGCGGCTAGGGACAGTTCTGCAGCCACACTGTCCCAGGCGCTCGCGGCTGCTAACAGCGGCCCCGATCCTGCTCCGCTATACATGCGAGCCGAACTGATTTCCGGCGGTAGTGCCCCAAAGTTCGGCAATACCTGCGTTGGGATAGCCTCGCCGGCCATAGAGCCACTCCAGCTCGCGAGGTGCGAAGCGGAGCCGCCCGGGCCAGTCCCAAACAGTTCAGCTAGTCCGGTTCCGGCGCCAGCGTTACCGGCGCTAATCACACGCGGACTCACGCAACCCATTGCCGGCGGGACAATGTGTTCGATCGGACCTTCGATAGTAATCGCGAAACCACCTGACGAAGAGGGACTTTCGAGGCGACGCCGGCGTCGATGATGCAAGCGACAAACCATGACTACTGCAACAATGTCCTGCTGCCTACATCAAGAGGAATCCTGCGCGGTGAAAGTTACTCGACAATTATCCCTTTGTTACATATACCCTACCCCGGTAGGGGTACTGTAAAAGTGTTATACAGCGCCTGGGTGGGGGCTGGCAAGATGCATGCAATGTCCAGCGCATGTACGTGACCTCGATCGCCTGCGAATCCGTGGCCGTAACGCGCGGGAGAGCCATAGATGCGCCAACCAAACAACTCAACAACGGAGGGGGCTGCGGCTGCTGTGGTTGCCACCCCTAGCCGTGCGGGTCGCGGCAATTCGTCACGGTGACGTATTACCGACGGAGAAGCCCCGCCGCCGGGGGCCGGTGGCCAATCGGCGGCTGTTACCCCAGTTGGCTTTCTCTCGGCGGAGAGCCGTGCCTATCGCTACATTGGCGGTTCAGTCAGCGGCCTCGGTTGGTTCTGGTCGATTGGCTCGATAAGTGTCAGATCCTAAGTTATTGCGCCAGGCGAAGCCTCACGGCCTCGTCGCTGTCGACTAGTTCATCGGGCGATACTTGGCCGATGTGGCGGAGTAGTGGTTGTGTCGCAATGGATCTGACTGTTCTGCCAGCGCCTTGGAGTCGACGTGAAGGCTGCTCATGGGTGCCGATAACAACACCTGAAACGGAAAGACCTTGTCGGTGTTACTGGTATCAAAACAACTGTGACTAAACCCTTCCGAGACGCGTCGCCGTCGCGCTAGCGCGGTCGTTGCTCACGATTACCGCGGGTCGTTGCTTGTTGGCCTCGCTACTGCGTGCGGGATGTAGGTCAGCCGGAGCTACCACCGGGTGAAAACCGGTGCGCTGCTCAGGTACTGTCACGCGACGTTGCCCTCAGCTTGCAGCGGCTCTGCCATGCTCTGCGCAAAACAGTTGTGCTGCCGCGTATTCCGATAATTTGCCTTACGGTCCAACTAACTCGACCTAACGAGTTGGCAGTCGATACGTACGTCACGGGGCCCGCCCCTAGCGGGAAGGCTCGACTAGATCATTGCGACAAGGAAGCGGCACAGTCCCGGGCAGATCGTGCGCAAGCTGATGACCGCTGATCGGCGGCTGGCGGAGAGCAAGGACACCGCTGCGGTGTGCCGCTTTGGTCACTAAACTTTCCAACCAAATCCACTAACACGCCATCGCGGTCATTGGCGCCCCTGAAAAGTCGAGGGCGGCAGGCGGACTCGCCGACGAAAGTGCTTCACCAACAACCCATGGAACACGGACAAGCATCATGCCAGCCCATAATGCATTGCAACACAACGCAATCGTGACCTTGGACAACGCGTAAATGTGTTGTGGCACAAGGGATGGCGCCAGCATTGTCGAGGCCCGAGAGGTGTCGAGCCGCGAGCAACGCCACGACCTTTCATGCACGGGGTAAAGGTTCTGGCCGCGTACACGCGTTGTGCGGTGACCGATTTCACGCATTGCGCGTAAGCGAAGTGGGCCGCTGGCACTTGGGCCTTTGCCGAGGTGGGGTTCTGCGCGTCGTGGAGCGACCGTGTGCTCGCGCCATCGGGTGCCTGCCATGCTCGTGAGCCGATCAACCGCAGCGGCCATGTCCTCAGCGTCGGTGATCGCTGCTGCTTGGTCATGACGGAACATTTTTTGGGTAAGAGTTCACGTGGCTGATCACCATCCGTGTACTCGCACGCATGCAAATAGTTGACATCGGGCCCGCGTTCGCGACGTACGGCCAAGCGCACGAAGCGCACCGATCGGCGGGTTGGCAGCGCAGACGCTGCCGCCTAGCGCTGAGAGTGGGTTGTGTGTCACGTTCGTGCTGGTGGTCCCTACTTTTCCGCGCGTTCGGGGTTCTCGGAGCGCTAGGTAGCAGATCACTGCCTAATGTGGTCGGACGTGCGTGTTAGGAATGCGAATATCGCGTTTCAGTGTGCGTATCAGGTTGTGTGGTGCCCGAGATATCGGCGGGGTGAAATCGGCGGGCGCGCCGGCGTCAGCATTTACGCGCCGCTGGCATCCATGAGCGACATGGTTTAAGGGATGACGGCCCTTTGGCCCACGATCGCGGCACACCGGGGTAACAGTTTGTATGCGCATTCCGGGGCGAGCCGGCAAGCGCGCATCATCTTCACCCAGTTCGCATCGCCATCTGGGGAGTTTTGGCTCTTCTGTACCCGAAACTCGGGTGCAACACTAGGGTCTGCTCCCGCTGCATCGCCGCAGCGCGAATACACAGACTGCCAATCGGCAATGCCGAGCGGCATTGACCCACTGGCCAAGCCGCGATCCACCGTCTAGGCACTTGCACCGGCGCATACGCCTTGCCAGGCCGCAAATCGAGAGAAAGGTGTGCGAAGTTCGCATGAATGTCGCGCCCATTATGAACTCGATTCAGTATGCAAGACATCAAAATCAGCAACGTCAGCACCTTTGGGGCATCCTGCAGCGTCGACTGCGTGCCGCTGTGTTCTCGGCAGTCGAATCGGTAATAGCTTTCATCTTGGGTTTTGTAATGCGCTTTCTGGAGGATTACCGAGTGCGCGCCGCCATCCATCATATTTATCGGACACCCTTCAGGGTCGGCACCATGCATAAACCGCGCATCTATCTTTGTGAAGGCTGGGACGCGCGATGGGAAAGCGAATAAAAACACGGCCAAAAGAGCACTTACAGGAACCATGCAGGCTGCTACTGTTGCCTAGCGCAATGGTCACCGTGTAGCGTTACAACAAGGCATGCATTGACACCCTGGCCAATGCATGCCTTCGGTAGAAATGCAGGTAAGCCGTTATCGGCGATAAACCTTGCGACGAAGAAACTCCGACAATTTTTATAGTAGGGAAACGAATACATGCATGCCGCGAGCTGGGTGTACGGCTTGGTAAAGGGCGCCACTAAATTGGCAGCTTCGCCGACTTTACTTTTGCTCCTCTGGCGCGCATGGGGTAGCGCGCGGCTGTTCGTTGTCGTCCCAAATACGTTGCGTCGTCGGATGTTTTCGCGGTCATCGCAGGTCGCTCGCGACACTAGACGGGCCACCCGCTCATGGCTGATAACTGATCGCCTTCCGCGTCTCGATGCAGAATTGCGCGGTACTTGTACTCAGGCGAGCGGCCAACCAGCATGACAGTTGAAGGCTATCGCATTGCCATCGTCGGAGTATCGTGCCGCGTGCCGGGAGCCAATGGTCCCGCTGAATTTTGGGAATTTATCAATCGGGGACGAAGTGCAATATCTAATGATCCTCACTACGAGCAGCTTGTTTCGACCGCTTCTGACAATGAGGCCATTCCTGAAGGATTGAAATATAGCGCGCAGCTTGCAGGCGCGCTGGGTTTTGACGCCCCGTTTTTCGGTATTTCAGATACCGAAGGCGAAAATATGGATCCGCAACAACGGATCACTCTTGAGCTTGCTTGGGAAGCGTTTGAAGATGCACGCCTTGTCCCAGAGAACTTCCGCAGTAAGTCGGTAGGCTTGTTTATCGGCGCGATGCGTGACGACTTTTCCCGTCTTATGTCGGGCCTAAGTCTCGCTCCAAACCCGCGAAGTACGCTGGGGTCGCTCCGCTCCGTTATAGCCGGCCGGATATCCCACTTCTTTGGGCTCAAGGGCCCCAGTTTGGTAGTTGATACCGCACAATCGTCGTCGTTGGTAGCTATTAAGCTGGCCATTGACAGCCTGCGCAGGGGCGAATGTGATCTCGCGATAGCGGGCGGGGTACATCTCAACCTCGATCCACAGATGGCCTTATCCATCGCTGAACTTGGCGTACTTTCCAACGACGGCATATGCCGCCCGTTCGACGACGCGGCTAATGGCTATGTTCGGGGTGAGGGCGGCGGCTTTGTAGTACTTGCTCGGGTTGCGGACGCGATCGAATGTGGCCACAGAATGTATTGCGAAATCCGAGATGGCGCGGCGATTAACGATGGGGCCAGACGTGGTTTGACTGCCCCTACGGCCGACGGACACGAACGGTTACTACGTGCCGCGTTAGCCGGCGCGGGAGTTGAAGCACATCAAGTCCAGTACATCGAGACACATGGAACCGGTACGCCCGTCGGCGATGCTGCTGAAGCACAGTCAATAGTTTCAGCTTACTGCAGTGACGGACGAGCTAACGACTTGCTGCTAATCGGTTCCGTAAAACCAAATGTTGGGCATCTCGAGGGCGCGGCTGGCGTAATCGGCGTCATCAAGATTGCTTTAGCGCTGAAGCATCGCGCCATTCCTCCCACCCTCAACTTTGTTCAACCCAACAAAGCACTAGCAGGACACCAAGCAAGTGTTCGAGTGGTGACCGAAGGCATGCCCTGGCCGGTGAGCGAGCACGTGCGCACCGCGGCGGTGTCCTCGTTCGGGATCAGCGGCACCAACGCGCATGTGATTGTGCAGCAGGCCCCCGATGAGCCGGCGGTCTCTGACACCGACACCACCACCACACCACCGGGGGAGTCGGGCGAGTCGGCCCAGCCCACGGTGTTGGTGTGGCCGTTATCGGCGCGCAGCAGTGCCGCGTTACGCGCTCAGGGCGCTCGATTGCGCCAACACCTGCTTGAGCAGCCCGAGGTATCGCTGCGGGATCTGGCCTACAGCCTGGCCACCACCCGCAGCCATCACCCCCACCGGGCCGCGATCAGCACCAGCAGCACCAGCGGCGGGGCACGCGAAAGCTTGTTGGAGGCCCTGCACGCGCTGGGTCATGACCAGCCCCATCCCGGGCTGGCCATCCACCACCTGCGGACCCAGCCGGGCGCTTG
>NZ_LQPW01000064.1 GCF_002116635.1 Mycobacterium szulgai
GGCGGTGACGCCGGGGCCGGCGGCGGTGGTGGGGCTGCCGGTGGCGGCGTAGGTGCGTCGGGTCAGGTGGGTGCTACTGGCGACGCCGGCATCGGCGGCAATGGCGGTACCGGCGGTCAGGGTGGGGTCGGCAGAGACGGCACCCCGGCCAGCGGGACCACCGGTGCAGCCGGCGGGGACGGTACTGCCGGCGGCAAAGGCGGCCAGGGCGGGCCGGGCGGCAGTGCGGGGTTCGGTGGCACCAATGGTGATGGCGGCAAGGGCGGAACCGGAGGCACGGGTGGGAACGGTGGCACCGGCGGGACCGGAACCCCCGATGCCGGTAGCGGCGCGGGCGCCGGCGGCAAGGGGGGCAAGGGCGGTGACGCCGGGGCCGGCGGCGGTGGTGGGGCTGCCGGTGGCGGTGCAGGTGCGTCGGGTCAGGTGGGTGCTACTGGCGACGCCGGCATGGGCGGCAATGGCGGTACCGGCGGTCAGGGTGGGGCCGGTAAAGGCGGCACCCTGGCCAGCGGGACCACCGGTGCAACCGGCGGAGACGGTACCGCAGGCGGCAAAGGCGGCCAGGGCGGGGCCGGCGGGAACGCCGGATTCGGCGGCACCAACGGCAACGGGGGCAAAGGCGGAACCGGAGGCACGGGTGGGAACGGTGGCACCGGCGGGACCGGAACCCCCGATGCCGGTAGCGGCGCGGGCACCGGCGGCAAGGGCGGCAAGGGCGGTGACGCCGGGGCCGGCGGCGGCGGCGGGGCAGCTGGTGGCGGTGCGGGTGCGGCAGGCCAGGGCGGCGCCACCGGCAACGCCGGCACCGGCGGCACCGGCGGGCAAGGTGGTCAGGGTGGGGCCGGCTTGGCTGGCACGCCGGCCACCGGGAACACCGGTGCAGCCGGCGGGGACGCAACGGCCGGCGGTACCGGCGGCCAGGGTGGGGCTGGCGGGAACGCCGGGATTGGCGGTACCAACGGCAACGGCGGCCAAGGCGGAACCGGAGGCCAAGGCGGAACGGGTGGCGCTGGCGGGACCGGGACACCGGATACCGGCAGCGGCGCGGGGACCGGGGGCACGGGCGGTAAGGGCGGTGGCGCCGGGGCTGGTGGCAGTGGTGGGGCGGCCGGCGGTGGCGCGGGTGCGGCAGGCCAGGGCGGCGGGCCCGGTGGCGCCGGCACCGGTGGTACGGGCGGGCAAGGTGGTCAAGGCGGGGCCGGTATGGCCGGTAACAACGGCAGTACCACCGGTGGTACGGGCACTGCCGGTGGTCAAGGTGGCCAGGGCGGAGACGGTGGTGCCGGCATCGGCGGCATCAACGGTGGCACCGGAGGCAAAGGCGGAACCGGCGGCACAGGCGGAGCGGGTGGCACCGGCACCACCGGTGGCAACGGCGGCAACGGCGGCAAAGGCGGCCAAGGCGGCGCCGCAATCGACCATGGCAACGCCGGAACCGGTGGCACGGGCGGCCAGGGCGGCGCCGGGGGAGCTACAACTATCTCAGCCCCCGGCAAGGGCGGAACGGGCGGCAACGGAGGCGTGGGTGGCACCGGCGGCGCCGCGACCGGAGGGGGCAACGGCGGAACCGGGGGTACCGGCGGGGCCGCCGGCAGCGGCGGTAACGCCAACTTCAACTTCACCGGCGGGACCGATATCGGCGGCACGGGAGGCGTCGGCGGCGACGGTGGCGTCGGCGGCAACGCAAACGCCGGCGGGAACGCAGGCGCCGGTGGCACCGGCGGGGCGGGTGGCAACGGCGGCCAGAGCGGCGGCCACAGCACCGATGGCCTCAACGTCATCGGCGACACAGGCGGCACCGCAGGCGCTGGCGGCAACGGCGGCAAAGGCGGCATGGCAACCGGCACCGGCACTGGTGGCGCTGGCGGTGGAGGCGGTGTAGGTGGTCAAGGCGGTCTAGGGGGTGCCACCACGGCTTTTGGCAAGCAGGGCGGCTCGGGTGGCCTTGGCGGTAAAGGAGGAATTGGTGGGGCCGGGGGTGGCAGTCTCTCCGGCGCCGCAGGCGCCGGGGGTATCGGAGGCACCGGAGGCATGGGTGGCACCGGCGGCTTCGCAACCCAAGGTATCGGTGGGGTCGGCGGCACGGCCGGAGACGGGGGCGGGGGCGGCATCGGCGGCACCTCAACTGCCGGAGGCGCCGGTGGCAACGGGGGCAACGGCGGCACCGGCGGAAGAGGCGGTACCGGCGGCAAGGGTAACGGCTTCGCCGGTGGCGTCGGCGGCACGGGTGGCACAGGGGGTGGTGGCGCAAGCGGCGGTGCCGGCACGCCTCCCGGAACCGCCGGCGTCGCTGGGGGTAACGGCAGCACTGGCACACACGGATGAACCGACGGTGTCCCTGCCGTCACCGCGTCCTACGGGTGCGTGCAGGCTACTGCCGCGCAGCGGCGTTGGCCGCCGCCTGAGCCTGCCGCAGAATCGTCACGACATCGCCGCGGCCGAGGAACATTTCGTCGAAGTAGGGCTGCAGCGCTTCATTGCCGGCGGCAAAGCCGGCTCCGCCGGGGGCCGGGATGCGTGGCCCGTTCAGAACGGCGAAAAACGGTGTGACATCTACACCTTTGGTCTTCCAGTAAGCGAAGTATCCAGGTTGCGCCGAAAGCACCGCAGGAATGGCCACACCGCTGCGACCCAGGTATGCGTTTCCCTCGCTGCTGCCCATCCAGGCCAGCACCTGGCGCACCGCGTCAGGGTGCTTAGAGGCTGAATTGCCCGCTGCGGCAATGCCATTGGTGACGCTGACCCGGCCCTTGGGGCCGGCGGGCATCATCGCCACACCCCAGCGAAAGGGCGCATCGCGGACCACCGCGGCCAAACTGTAAGTGCCAGACTGGAATAGGGCCATCTTTCCGGCCAGAAATTGATTGCGCGAGAAATCGCCGTTGTCGTTGGTGTCGGAAGCCGGCGGTGCAACGTGGTCATAGTTGATCAGGCCAACGAGATATCGGAAGGCGTCCACCGCGGCCGGGTTGTCGAAGGCGAACTCGCCGTCGCGCTGAAACCACCCGCCGGCCGAGCCGATGTAGTTGAGGTAGATGCCCTGCGGATCGTTGGCGGCGTTGTAGCCCCACTGACGGACCCGTCGGGCCTCGAAACCCGTTGTCCCCGCGCGATGTCCGTCGGCGTCGACGGTGAGCCGGGCCAGCAACGGCCGCAATGTGTCGTTGCCGTCGGGACTCCATCGCACGTTATCGAGCTGGGCTGGGTCGACCCCGGCAGCGGCCAGCAGGTCGGCGTTGTAGAAGACCGCGATTCCGGCGTCGGTCAGTTGCGGCACGCCCCACAACACACCGCCACGAGTGAACTGGTCGACCACCGCCGGCTCCCAGTCTGGCGCGGGGGCGATCCGCATCAGGCGACCGCTGTCGGCGTAGGCGGCGAGGTAGGCGTTGGACACCCAGAAGATGTCGTCGGCGCTACCGCCGGCCACATCCGTGCGCAGGGTGTTGAAGTAGGTGGAATAGGACACCAGATTGGTGCGCACCTCGATGTTGGGATGGCTACGGGTGAAGGCGTCGAACGATTCCCGGTAGGCCAACGCGATTGGTTCGGCCCACAGTCGTACCGTCACGACGATCTTGCCGCTACCGGGTTCGCCCTCGCGGCCGAGCACCACGGCCACGACACCCAGTAGCACCGCGACCATCACCAGCGCGGTGGCGACCAGTGTGGAGAAGCGGGGCCTCATGGGCGCCGCCGAGATTGCCGTGAAGGTCGTAAAGCCTCGCAAATCGCAGCCCTGACGGCAATCTCGGCGCGGCCAAAATCGGTCACTTGAGCCCCGAGACCACGATCGAGGAGACGATGTGCCGCTGGGAAGCGACGAAAAGCACGATCAGCGGCACGATTGCGACGGTCGTCGCCGCCATCACCAGAGTCCACTGGGAGTTGTACCGGGACTGCAGATCGGCGGTGGCCACCGTCAGCACCCGCCACTTGCGGCCGCTGGTGATCACCAATGGCCACATGAAGTTGTTCCATTGGGAGACAACGGTGATCAGGGTCATCGCGGCCAGCACGGGGCGGCTGGACGGAATGATCACGTGCACGAGCACGTCCAGTGTGTTGGCCCCGTCGAGGCGCGCGGCGTTGATCAGCTCGCCCGGAATAAGGCGAAAGTGCTCACGTAACAAGAAGATCGCATACGGCGAGCCAAACATGAAGGGCAACACCAACGCCCAGAATGTATTGCGCATACCCAGCTGAGCCATCATCAGATAGAGCGGCACCACGGTGACGGTCGCGGGCACCATCAGAGTCGCGATGTAGACCCAGAACAACACGTCGCGTCCCGGAAAGTGCAACCGCGCGAACGCATAAGCGGCCAGCACCGAAAAGGTCAGCTGGCCCAGCAAGATTACCGCCGTCATGAGCGCGGTCACGATCGCGGCCCGGCCGAAGCCGGCGCCTACCAGATCGGTGTAGTTGGACAAGGTGGGCGGGTGCGGCACTTGCAGAGGTGTGCCCGTCGCGAACTGATGCGCTGACGTGAACGACGTCAGCAAGCCAAGCACGAACGGCAGCAACGTGATCAGCGCGCCCAGCACCAAGCCGGCATAGATGGCGGCGTTACGTGAGGTCATAGCTGATCCGCCGGCGGAAGTACAGATGCTGGACGAATGTGACGCCGACCAGGATGACGAACAGCACCACCGCCATCACCGATGCCCGTCCGATGGCCGCCGAACCGAACGCCTCGGCGTAGATGCGGTGGGCAACCAGTTCGGTACTGCCTTCGGGGCCGCCGCCGGTCAGGGCGTAGACGATGTCGAAAATCTGTGCGGTGCTGACGATTCCGGTGACCACGACGAAGAACATCGTCGGCCGCAGCATCGGCAAGGTGATCCGCCAGAATCGCTGCCAGGAGCTCGCCCCGTCGGTGCGTGCGGCGTTGTGGATGTCGTCGGGAATGGCAAGCAGCCCGGCTAGAAACGACAGCGAGACGTAGCCGACGTTGGTCCAGACGACGACAGCGGCAACCAGCGGCAGCGCAAGGTCGGGGTTGGTCAGCCATTCGACGCGGCGTTCCAGGATGGTGCTGACTGCGCCGTCGGTGGGGGCCAGAATCCAGCGCCACAGCACCGCGATTGCCAGCGGCGCGCAGATCCACGGCAGCACGTACAAAGTCCGGAAGAAATTGGTGCCCGGCAGCCCGCGGGCCAGCATCATCGCGGCCAGTAGTCCCAGCACGGTCTGCGCAGGCACCACGATCGCCACGAAGACGGCCGTCACCAGCAGTGAGTCGCCGAAGCTGCCATCGGAAAGCACCGAACGCCAGTTGGCCAGCCCGACATAGTGCAGCGGGCCCAGTAGGTCCCAGCGGTACAGGCTCAGCCAGGCGACGACGAGGATGGGCAGCAACAAGAACGCGACCACGCCGAACAGGCTGGGCGCCAACAGGGCGTAGGCCAGCGCGGTGGTCCGGCGTGGCGCGTCGCTCATGGATGTATTAAAGCCGGTCGTTACGGTGTAGCCGTGACGCCGAATCGGGGGATCGATGCCGACTTCCTGGAACTGCCGCGCTACGAATTGGCCGAGGCCGCCATATCGGCGGCACTCGCGGCCGGCGCCAGCTACGCCGACCTGCGCATTCACCGGATAAGTACCGAGATCATCCAACTTCGCGACGGCGAGCTGGAGACCTCGGTCATCAACCGGGAGATCGGTTTGGCGGTCCGGGTGATCGTCGCGGGTACGTGGGGATTTTCTTCCCATCCGGAGCTGTCGCCATATGTCGCGGCGGCCACCGCGCGCCGGGCCGTGCACGTCGCGACCGTGCTTGCGCCGCTGAACAAGGAGCGCGTCACGCTGGCACCCGAGCCGGTATACGCCGACGCGTCCTGGGTGTCGCATTACGAGATCGACCCGTTCATGGTTCCCACGCCGGAGAAGATCGCGGTCCTCGAGGACTACTCCGGACGGTTGCTTGACGCCGAGGGTGTCGACCATGTGTCGGCCGGTCTGACGGCGGTGAAGGAGCAGACGTTTTACGCCGACACCTTCGGGTCGTGGATCACCCAGCAGCGGGTGCGGGTGATGCCCTCGCTCGAGGCGGTCACCGTGGACGCCGATGCGGGCAGTTTCGACTCGATGCGTACGCTGGCGCCGCCGACGGCCAGGGGTTGGGAAGCCGTCGCCGGCGACGAGGTGTGGAACTGGACCGACGAACTTGCCGAGCTGCCGTCGTTGCTGGCCGAGAAGGTCCGGGCGCCCAGCGTGATGGCCGGTCCCACGGATCTGGTGATCGATCCGACCAACCTGTGGCTGACCATTCACGAATCCATCGGGCATGCAACCGAATACGACCGCGCGATCGGCTACGAAGCGGCTTACGCCGGCACGTCGTTCGCCACCCCCGACAAACTCGGCACCATGCAGTACGGCTCGTCGGTGATGAATGTGACCGCTGACCGTACCGTCGAATTCGGTTTGGCGAGTGTGGGTTACGACGACGAAGGGGTGGCCGCCCAAAGCTGGGATCTGGTGCGCGACGGCGTTTTCGTCGGCTATCAGCTCGATCGCGTGTTCGCCCCACGGCTCGGGGAGCCGCGCTCCAACGGGTGTTCCTACGCCGACTCGCCGCATCACGTCCCGATTCAGCGGATGGCCAACGTATCGCTGCAACCGGGCACCGACAACCTCAGCACCGAAGATCTGATCGGGCGCGTCGACGACGGCATCTACATCGTCGGCGATAAGTCATGGTCAATTGATATGCAGCGCTACAACTTTCAGTTCACCGGCCAACGGTTCTACCGGATCCGCGACGGGGCGCTGTATGGACAGCTGCGCGATGTGGCTTATCAGGCAACCACTACCGACTTCTGGAATTCGATGGAGGCCGTGGGCGGTCCGTCTACCTGGCGACTCGGTGGGGCGATGAACTGCGGCAAGGCCCAGCCCGGTCAGGTGGCCGCCGTCAGCCATGGCTGCCCGTCGGCGTTGTTCCGAAACATCAGCGTGCTCAACACCCGTACTGAGGGCGGCCGATGATCACACCACAGCACCTGGTCAACCTGGTTCTGGAGGAAGCGGCGAAAGCTGGCCGCGCCGACGAGACCATGGTGCTGGTCACCGATCGCATGGAGGCGACGCTGCGCTGGGCGAACAGCACGATGACCACCAACGGTGTCGCGGTGAGCCGCAGCATGACCGTGATATCGATTGTGCGCCAGGATGATAGAGCGTTTGTCGGCACCGTGGTGTCCGCTGAGGTGGATCCGGCGGTGGTGCCCAGGCTGGTCAAGGTTTCGCAGGAAGCCGCGCGCGCCGCGCCGGAGGCCGGGGATGCTGCGCCGCTGCTTGGCGATTCCGGGGAGCCGGTCGATTGGGATGCGCCGGTACCCGGTACGGGAGCCGAAGTGTTCACCGGTGTGATCGGCAAGCTGAACCGCGGATTCCGCGGCCCCAACCGGTTGTTCGGGTATGCCCACCATAGTGTCGAGACGACGTTCCTGGCGTCCTCGACGGGCTTGCGCCGCCGCTACACCCAGCCCGCCGGTGCCATCGAGCTCAACGCCAAACGCGGCGACGCCAGTGTTTGGGCGGGAATCGGCACGGCCGATTTCGTTGACTTGCCAACGGATTCGCTGCTCGACGAGCTGTCGATGAAGTTGGGCTGGGCGGAGCGCACCGTCGAGTTGCCCGCCGGGCGCTACGAAACCCTGATGCCCCCGTCGACGGTGGCCGACATGATGATCTTCCTCGGGTGGAAGATGGCCGGACGGGGCGCGCAAGAGGGTCGAAGCGCGCTGTCGGCGCCCGGTGGCGGAACACGGCTGGGGGAGCGGCTTACTGATTTGCCGCTGACTATGTTCACCGACCCGGCCGCGCCAGGCTTGGCGTGTCTGCCGTTCGTTGCGGCGAGCAACTCCTCGGAGACGGTGTCGGTGTTCGACAACGGCATGGAGATCGCGCAAGTGGACTGGATCCGCAACGGGGTGATCAACGCGCTGGCCTACCCGCGGGCCACCGCCGCCAAGTACGACGCGCCGGTCGCGGTTGCCGCCGACAACCTCGTCATGACCGGCGGGTCGGTCGAGCTTGCCGACATGGTGGCTGCCACCGAGCGTGGGTTGCTGCTGACCACGCTGTGGTACATCCGCGAGGTCGACCCCACGACGCTGCTGCTCACCGGCTTGACCCGGGACGGCGTGTACCTGATCGAGGACGGTGAGGTGACGGCGGCGGTCAACAATTTCCGGTTCAACGAGAGCCCGCTGGACTTGCTGCGGCGGGCCTCCGAGGCGGGCATCAGCGAAACGACCCTGCCGCGGGAGTGGTCGGATTGGGCTACCCGGGTGGCGATGCCGTCGCTGCGGATACCGGATTTCCACATGTCATCGGTGAGCCAGGCGCAGTAGCGTGTGAGCATGACGGCTCCAGTTCTCAGTGATCAACTCACGCAGTTGGTCGCGTTGTCTACCGGCGATGCTCGCCTGGTGGGATTGGTGCGACGAGTGTGCGCCGAGGCGGTGTCGCTGCCCCCGTTGCCCGCCGCGGTCGCGGTGGCTGAGCCCGAGTCGGAGGCCGAAGCCGCCGTCGCCGAGTTTGCCGAACAGTTCAGCGTCGACGTTTCGATGGTCACCGTCGAACAGCGGTCCCGGCTGTTTAAATACTTGGGCGACAAGACCTTTCGAGATGTCGCCTCCATCTATATCGCCGATTTCGTGCCGCGGGTGCGGGCCGGATTGGAAGCGCTGGACGTTGGTGCGGAGTATCTGGGATGGGTGAACGGGCCGATCGCCTGGGACAACGGCACCGACCCTTCGGAAGTGTTGTTCGCCCGATTGCTGCCCGCGGTGGCCCGGATGCGTGCGCTCGATCCGATCACCTCCGAGCTGGTTCGGCTGCGGGTGGCGGCCCAGCACAATTGCCGGTTGTGCAAGTCGCTGCGCGAAGGAAACGCGCTGGACGCGGGTGGTTCGGAGACGCTGTACGGCGAGATATCGCGGTACGAGGAATCGGACATGATCGATGTCCGCGCAAAAGCCGCCCTGCGGTATGCAGATGCGTTAATTTGGAGCCCTGCGCACCTCGTCGTCGACGCTGCCGCCGAGGTGCGCTCCCGTTTCTCGGAGGCGGAGGCCGTGGAGCTCACCTTTGACGTCATGCGTAATTCCAGCAACAAGATTGCGGTGTCGTTGGGTGCCGATGCCCCTCGGGTTTCCGAGGGCACCGAGCGCTACCTGATCGACGTCGGCGGTCAGACGGTGTTCAGCTGACGGGTCATGGCTCGTAGAGCGGTTTTCTGGGTCGCGGTGGCGGCGGTATTCGTGGTGGCCGGCTGCGGTGGGACCGGTGGTCGATCGGCCATGCCGTCGGTGACCGGACGCGACGAGGGCCCCAGCCGGCTACCGCCGATCTATCCGGGGACGACGGTGTCGATTCCGCCCTCGTCCTCGTCAACTTCTGCGTCTACTTCTGTGTCCGCGGCGCCGGTCACCAAGACGATTCCGGGCGACGGCACCTTCAAAGTGGGGGTGGACATCCAGCCCGGCACATATCGGTCCGAAGGCGGCGAGTCCTGCTATTGGGAGCGGTTGCGGGGGCTCAACGGCAGCTACAAGGACATCATTGCCAACGGCGCCGGCAACGCTCCGCAGGTGGTGCGGGTGGAGGCGGGTGACGTCGCGTTCAAGACCCAGCACTGTGCGATGTGGACGCTGCAAGCTCCCGGAGCTGCCACGACGACCACGTCCTCGTCCAAGGCGCCGGTGGCGCTTCCGCCCGGTGCCCAGGTGTGTCCTCCGTCTGGTGGGCCGGCGGGCGCCTTTGCGCAATCTGCGACCGGATCACCGGGCACCACTTGTCCTTTCGCCGAACAGGTGCGGCAGGCGTACGGGGCCAGCGGTCCTGCTAGTTCGACGCCGCGACAGGTCGACGCAGTGAGCCCGGTGACGGGCCAGCATTACACGATGACCTGTGCTGCCAGCGGTTCGTTGGTGACATGCAACGGCGGCAACGACGCAGTCGTCTACCTCTACTAGGTTGTTCACTTTTTCGCTACGTGCGGGACGTTTGCTCGTTGTATTTGGATTGCGTTGTAGCACAGCGATGTTCGCTTGTGTGGGTTCGCTGGGCGCCGGTACCGTGAGGCGCGGAGAACGACATCGCGGGAGAGAAGTGCGACCATGACCGGTCATCCTGATGTTGAAGCCCCCGTCGGCGCGAAACGGATCGCCGGCTGGGACGGCGGGGCTCGCCTGTTCGATGGCAGGGAATGGACCGTCGACAGCGTTAACGGCGGCTCCGATATCACCGTGAGCATCCACGGCCTGCAGTACGCCGACGGCCGGGTCGTGTCCCGGGTTGCCGTCGGCGGGTTGTGTCCCGATTGGCCGATCACGTCCCAAGGGGCGCGTCGACTGGCCAGGGCGCTCATCGCGGCGGCCGATGCTGCGGAGAATCCGGACGAGGCTCTGCGATAACCCGCTGTGGGCAAGCGCTAGTCTCAACGGCGTGCTGCAGCGCGGTGGTCTGCTGCGTGACTTAGCCGGCACGGGGCGGTAGCTCAGTTGGTTAGAGCCGCGGACTCATAATCCGTTGGTCGCGGGTTCGAGCCCCGCCCGCCCCACAAGGTAAAAATGCAGTTCAGAGCCAGTTTATTAGTTGGCTGGCGGTCAAATTCACGGGGCTCAAACGGTCAAAAATTACGCAAGTTTTACGCAATCCAATGATACAATCAATGGTACAAACTCTGGTTGGCAAACATGTTTGTCAGCGCCTCCGCGTACCGTGCAGCCGTGGACACAGGATTTGGTACGAACCAGCTGTACTCAGCGTGCAGGCTGACAATCACACATCACTTTGCAGACCATGACCTCGAATGCGAGCCGTTCAATGGGACAGGCTTTCTTGTTCAGTTCCCAAGCGGGGACAACCGATTTGGCGTAGTTACGAACAGGCATCTCACTGATGCAGCTTCTTACAACCCGGTTGAATATAAAGGTGCAACTCCAAAATCGGTCAAAATCGAGCTCTGGCAGAGCAAAAATTTCAGAATCGAATTCACGATTGATGATCCGAAACCGTTATACCACCACGATAGAACGATAGATGTAGCCGTCATACCCTTCGGGCCGAAGGTGGACCATCACACCCTCGGGACGCCGTACGATAAATTGGAAAACCTTTTTCCCGACCCGAACATCGACACCGTAATTTTCAACCACGGTCTGAGCTGGGAGTACCTTTTAGAGTGTGAAGAGCTTTGGCCGTTACTACAACCCGGAGAGTTCGTGTTATTTCCAGGCTATCCGGTCTGGTATGACAAATCCCAGGTGAGGCCAGTCTTTCGGTCGGGCATGATCGCCAGCGATCCCCAGACCGAGTATCGCAGGCTGGAGGGCGATCCAACGATTAACGATGGAAACCAGCAGGTTCTCTTTGACGCCTTCTCGACTAGTGGAAACTCAGGTAGCCCTGTCTTCGTAGCTCAGCGTGGGATTCCACCGCTGCCTATACACATGACGAGCAGTCAGGGGAGATTTTCGCCTGACGGGCCTTCTGCGCGGGTGGAGTTCACTGGATACCACCGTTCCTTCCTCATCGGGATCAACGCGGGTCACATCAACGACTTGGATAAGGGCCGCGACAACGACCATGCGGGCTTATCGCGGATGCACAAGCTTTCAGCCATCCTGGACATACTCCGGGCCAACACGTCGCCGTCTGCTGGCACACCGACAGGCAGAATCCTCATTCCCGTCGACGCCGTAGACGCTCATGGTGGAATTCCAGAGAGGTATTTCGACCAGCCATCAGAATCAATGCCAGTCGATACCGAAGCGAATCCCACAGAATGATCACCGCCGCCTTCGCGAGCAAGGATCAAATCTTGCCGCCGCTTTATGGCCTAGCACGCACACCTCACAGCCCCACCGGCCCCGGCGATGCAAGCCCGGCGAAAGGTCAGGTGTCGCGCTCCGACCGGCGCAGAAGCCCGTAGCTGGCGCTGAGAGCCACGCAGAGCCACAAGCGCCAGCGCGCCAGAGTTAACTACCGGCCACGCGCAGACAAACGGTCACCAGTGACCTATTTGGCCACCAGTGGCCGATTACCCGCTGACTCAAAAGGGCAGATTGATCAACGCGACCACAGAACCTAGCGTTTTTCGCTATGTCCTCATATCCAGCCGTGGTTACCGTTCGGATCAACGGCGTACTTGCGAACTACCTAACGTCGTTGGAGGTGATGATCGTCGATAGTCTGATCGCTTGGAGTCCCGTCATCGGGGCCAAGTTTGAGTGTCGTGCGTTTATTTAATGCACGGTCTACCATTTCGCGTTGTCGTTCCAAAGCTTCGCGGCGTCTGCGCGCTTCTTCTTCTAGATGCTGGCGCTGTTCTTCCGGCGATTTCGGATAGACCCAAATACCATCATTTTCGTTCTGGTATTGAGTGAGAGTGGTTGCGATCTGCGAAAGTACTTCCGCGACAGGATTAGACCGCTGTTCGTCGCTAAACCGCATCGAATTGCGAAACATGTCTGTATCTAGAGAGATTGGGCTTTTATGGCGCTTGGCGTTCGGGTCCATATTTTCTGAGTACTCTAGATGACCAGTATATTGTGCTACGAGCTTGGGCTTGTACTCTTCGCGGTCTATAGCCGAGTCCCAAATCGTTCGCCACTCCTGGTCGGGAACAAGCGTTGCGATAGTTTTTGGAATGTAGAGCTCCGATATGTCGACGCCTTGGGTCGTTTTGTACGGAACGACTTTCAAATCCCGAAGTTTAACTTCGATGTTGTATGCCGTGGTTGGGCCAAAGTTCTTGATTACCAAGTCAAACCATTGCCAATTCTTTGGGTTCATGTCGAGAAACGCGACAACATGTGGTTGTCTTGCGCTCTCGCGTGTTGCTTTTGCTTCGTAGACCTGACGTAGCGCTAGATATGCGGCGGTCGCCGCAACGATGACGGTTGCCCATGTTCCAAGCGCCGACCAGGCTTCGGCTTTCATGCCATGCAGGGCCAGGAACACGGCTCAAAGCTAGTTGAGCATCTAACTGTCTTGGTTGGTGCCACGCCGATTCAATCTGTGATTCGGCCAGCAAACCCGGTTTCCGGCCAGCCGTTACGCAACGATTACGCAACTGGCTCGCGTGCCGTCTGACCTGCGACGATGATTCAAACGTTGCGATTGGATACCCTGATTCAACGAAAGCTATTGAAAGACAAGGGATTCAACGCTTCAAGATGAATCACGCAAAGGCGCTGCTAGGGGCCTAGAATCACCGGATTTTGCCAGGTCAGCAGAACTCATAATCCGTTGGTCGCGGGTTCGAGCCCCGCCCGCCCCACTTAAGCCCCACTTCAGCCCTTGTATGACCGTCTGACGCGTGACATTTCGTCTTCGGGTGATGGGTGACAGTGTTTCGGCTGATGCGTGACAGTTGTTGCGGCTGATCCTTGACGCTCTGACTGAGCCCTCCGTTCCCGGCCGGTCCTGTGGCGGTTGCGGCAGAAGTACCCGTTACTGCATGGAGTGCTAGTGCCCTTGGCGCATCGACTCATGCGGTCGAAGTTCGGCCGCACCGTACACGCCGAGTTGATTCCGTCTGTCGCGCGATGACGACGAATCAGCACGCACGAGCGTTGCAGTTGTGTTCGTGTATGTGCTGCGGCACAAGGAGATTACATCGGGCCGGCTGGCGTGGCGGACTGCTCCGTCAACGGCGCGAAGCGCCGGAAATGCGCCACCACCCGCTCGGCCCCGGTTCACGTCGGGCGGCAGACCGTTCGCCCGATGACGTGCGCAGTTGGCGACGCCTTCGCAGCTGCTTGTCCAGTGCGTCGACGGCGAGCAGGACCGGCATCGAGGCGAACGCGACGACCCATCCCCACAGCGGCGGGTTCCACTGGCGGAGCAACTTTGCGATGGGCGGCACCCACAGTTCTAACAAGGAGGCGGCCAGTCCGATGAGTGCCGCCGGCACTAAGAGCCGGTTGGTGGCCCAGCCCAGCGCTCCGGGCCAGCGCGAGGAGGACCGGCAGGCGAAGACATTCGCCGTCTGGGCGAAGACGACGGTGATGAATGCCGCGCCAGATGCCGCGGCCAGGTCGTGCCCGGTGGGGAAGGGATTCGCGGGACGCCAGCCGAGCGCCAGCAGGGACACCACGAAGGCGGCGAGGGAGAGCGCGGCCTCGAGTGGTCCCAGTACCCCAAAGGCCCGGCGTAGCACGGTGCGGTTCATCAGCCGGCCGCGAACCGGGGGTCCCTCGAGCAGGTGCTTCGCGGGTGGCTCGGCGCCGAGGGCGACCGCGGACAGGGTGTCGGTGCCGATATCGAGGGCGATGATCTGCAGGACGCCTAGCGCGAGCGGGAACAGGCCGCCCGAGAGCGCCCAGACGAGGAACGGCGCGAGCTCGGCGACGTTGTCGGTCAGGTGGTAGGTCAGGAACCTGCGGATGTTGACGAAGGTTGCGCGACCCTGCTCGATACCGGCCACGATGCCGGCAAAGGAGTCGTCGAGCAGTACCAGGTCGGCTGCTTCGCGGGCGACGTCGGTGCCGGACCGTCCCATAGCCACGCCTATATCGGCTTCGTGCAGCGCTGGCGCGTCGTTGACCCCGTCTCCCGTCATCGCCACGACGTGGCCTCTTGAGCGAAGCGCGCGGGCGATGCGGAGCTTGTCCTCCGGAGCGACCCGGGCGATCACGACCCCGTCGCGATCGAGCAGAGCGGCAAGATGCTGCTCGTCCTCGGGTAGGCCCGTCCCCGATAGCACCGGTGAGTCGGGAGAACGTAGCCCGACTTCGTCGGCGATGGCCGTGGCGGTGGCCGGATGGTCACCGGTCACCATCGCCACCTTCACTCCCGCCCTCCGGCAGGCGCCGAGCGATTCGGCGACGTCGGCCCGCGGCGGATCCTCCAGCGCCACGAGGCCCAGCAGACGCAACTCTTGGTCGCACTCGCTCTGATTTCGGGGCGTACGGCCATTTCTCGGGCTGGCCGCGATGGCGAGTACCCGCAATCCACGGGCGGTGAGGGCGTCCACCACCTGGTGGGCCGCTGGGTCGTCACCGCAGAGCGGAAGCACGACGTCCGGCGCCCCCTTCACCACGATCTCGTCGGCCAGCACCACGGCCATGCGGCGCAGCCGAGGATCGAAAGGGAACCGCAGCTCGGCGGAACCAGTACGACGGTCCTCGACCGTATCGATGCCCAGTCGTCGGGCGAGGGCGTCGAGGGCCGCTTCCATGGGATCTCCGTGGGCCCGCCACTGCCCGTCGACTTCTTCGGCGTACCCGGTGGAGCAGCGTTCGCCGGCCAGGGCGAGCTCTCGGAAGGAATCATCTGCGGTGGATGAGGACGACGTCAGTCCGGCCGTGGGCCCGTAACCGGCGCCGTCGACGGTCAGCGACCCGGCGGGAGTCCAGGCCTCGACGACGGTCATCTGGTTGCGGGTGAGGGTGCCCGTCTTGTCGGTGCAGATGAACGTCGTGGAGCCGAGCGTCTCAACGGCCTCGAGGTTTCGGACCAGGATCTGCCGCTTAGCCATCTGCTCCGAACCCCAGGCGAGGGACAGCGTCACCGTAGGAAGTAGTGCCTCTGGAACGAGCGCGACCGTGACACCGATCGCGAACACGAAGGCTTGCTGGATCGGGTTGCCCACGAGCACCGAGATGCCCAAGAACAGCACGCCGACCCCGATCGCGATCGCCGCGATGAGGCGAACGACCGCGCGCAGGCCGCGGGTGAGTGGGGTGTCGGGCTTCGTGGTCGAGGTCGTCAGCCGGGTGATCCCGGCCAGCCGCGTCTGTTGGCCGATCGCGGTGACGCGGGCGCGCGAGTCTCCCTCGACGACGAAGGTGCCCGCGAATAGCGCTTCGCCTTCGGCAACGGCGCCGGCCTCGCTCTCGCCGGTGAGCATGGAGGAGTCGACGAGTAACCGGTTGGCGGTAAGCACCACGGCATCGGCCGGCACCCGGTCGCCGCTTTCGAGCAGGAGAACGTCGTCGACCACCACATCCTCGGCCTCGACCACCTGCCGACGGCAGTCACGCCAGACCGTGACGCGGGTCGGCAGCATCTCCTGGAGCCGATCGGCGGCCCGGTCGGCCCGTGCTTGCTGGATCATCGCGAAGACCCCGTTGAGCACGATCACCGCGATGATCGCAACGCTGAGTTGAGGAAGCTTTGCGATGAAGGCCAGCACCGCGGCCACCCAGAGCAGCAGGGCGAAGAAGTGCGTGAGCTCCCCGAGCAGGCGACGAACGACTGACGGCCGCTTCCTTGCGGGCAGTCTGTTCGCACCGCCCTGTGTCCGCCGCTCGGTGGCCTCCGCCGTGGTCAGCCCAGACACAACGACTCCGGCCATGGGCCTCCCCTCAGCTGCACTCAGTCTGAGCGCCGACGCGTGATCTTTCGGTTGCGATGACAGGCGCGCTAATAAAATCCCCTCGAGTTCTATCGCTCCATTAACTCTTGACGGCGCTACCCGCGGACCCCGAGCAAAGGTGGAGCAAATAGCCGTTGTCCCCGCATGAATCCGTTGCTAGCGACCGCCGACATGCTATAACCGAGACGACTTAACGTCCCGCTACGCGGCTTGCGCCGATGAAGCGTCGGGCCAAGCGTGACAGCCCTTCCGTCCGTTTAAAATCCCAGTCTAAATTCTGTTTCTGTGATGTGGCGGGAGCTGCCGCTGTCGACCGCGCAGATTCGCTACGACCCGTTCGATGCGGACATCCACGCAGATCCCTATCCCACCTACCGGCTGCTTCGCGATGAGGCCTCGGTATACCGTGCAACCGATTCCAACACGTGGGTGCTTAGCCGCCACCGAGACGTGATCGCCGCCTGCTTGACCACCACAGCTATTCGTCGGTCAACGGTGTCTTCCCGGCTCCGCCAGGATCCAGGGTTATGGAGTCTTTGTTGCCCATGATGATTTTGATAGATCCGCCCCGACACGACCAGCTCCGCGCCCTGGTGAGCAGAGCGTTCACCTGCCGACGCGTCGCTGCTTTGAATGAGGGCATCGAGGATTTGGCCGATCGCTTGTCCCAGCGGCTTGCCCAGAGTGCTGGCGCGGCCGATTTCGTCGAGATTTCGCCGGGGTCATCCCGGCCTGGGTGATTGCCGACCTGCTGGGCGTGCCGCGTCAAGATCGCGAGCAATTTTTGCAGTGGTCTAACAACACGGTGGTCCAGTCCAACCCGACCCGCGGCGAGGACAGGAAGGGTGGGGCGGCGGCCGCCATCTACGGATACTTCGCCGACTTCCTGGCCGAGCGCCGCCAAAAGCCGTGCGAGGACTTGATGTGCGCGCTTGCGGAGACTTAGACGCGCGGCAGGCCCGCGGGCCCAGCCAGCTCGCAGTAAGAACACCCTCCAGTGTCGCTAAACGCGCATGCTGCCAATTGACCCTCGTCACCTATAGCAAAAATCGTGACCGACCCCACCGAGGCTGAGGCCTTTCCCGTATTTGATGACGATCAAATGGCGCGGTTGGGCACCTACGACACACCGACCCAAGTTCAGTTGGGGGAGTTGCTGTTTGAAGCCGGCCAACCTAGCTATGACTTCGTTGTATTGGTGAGCGCCGCCGTCGAAACGGTTCGCGAGGCCAGCGCCGACCACGGCGAAACTGTCCTTGCCCGCCACGGCCGGGGCCAATTTTTAGGGGAACTGAACTTACTGATTGGGCACCCGCCCGCCCCACTTCAGAGGGTGTATGACGGCGGGTGATGCTCGACATTGTTTCGGCTGATGCTTGACAGTTGCTTCGGTTGATCCTTGACACTTTCTAGACGAGGGAGTTAACCGTGGCCGAGCTGCCGTATCAGGCCGTGCTGACAGCGACGTCGACGCGCGTCCAAGTGCGGTATCGGCCGACGGTTAGAGCGCGACTTCGCCTGAACCTTCAGTTCGGGCTACTCTGGACGAGCGGTAGCCCGCCTGCCCACTTTGCAGGAATGCTGCCCTAATCTCTCGTGCGCGGCGCTGTGCCGCGATTGCTTGGAGGAATTCACACATGCGCCTGTTCAGCGTTGCCGTAGTCGTCACGGCTGCGGCAATCCTCGGTTCTTCTGCCACGGCGGTGGCGGCGCCGAAGGATTACTGTGCCGACCTCAAGGGCATCAGTAACGGCCGCACGTGTGAAATCCAGCTCTCCGACCCCAAATACAACGTCGACATAAGCATGCCGCTGGATTACCCCGACCAGAAGCCGGTCGCCGAATTCATCTCCCAGACACGCGACGCGTTTGTCAACCAGGCCAAATCGGGCGCGCCCGACAAACCCTATGAGCTGAGAATCAAGCCGACGGAATATAGCTCGGCGATTCCGCCGCGCGGCACGCAGACTGTGGTGTTCACGGTGTACCAAGACGTTGGCAGCCCGCAGACGACGTATAAGGCGTTCAATTGGGACCAGACCTACCGCAAAGAAATTCTCTACACGGCCAAAGCTGACGACAAACAAAATACGCCGTTGTGGCGAGTCGATGATCCGCTGCAAACCGTAGCGCCGATCGTCCAGGCTGAACTGCAGAAGCAGCAGGCACCGCCGCCAGCCGGGGCACCCACGCCGTCCACGCAACCGGGACAGCCGGTCACCACCCCGCCACCAGCGGCTTCACCGATCGCGCAGACTGCGCTGTACAACCCTGCCAACTACCAGAATTTTGCGGTGGTCAACGACGGGGTGATGTTCTTCTTCGACCAAGGCACGCTGCTCCCCGAGGCGGCTCAGGTGCTGGTGCCCCGGTCGGCGATCGACCCGATGCTGGCCTGAAACTTCGACACCCGAGCCGAGGGACTCACCAGACAGGGTGCGGCGGCACCAGCAAAACCACCACCTGCGATAGCGGCCGCCTAGTCGCCGACGGCGCCGGTGAGCCGGTCGGCTCACTCCTCGATGGCATCCTGCTCCACGTTGCGCTTCGAGCGCACAGCCGGCCGCGTCGACCGCCGCCGCGGAATGCGGTCTGTGATGCCGCTCAGCGAGTTGACCATCCGGTTGAGGGTGTCGACAGCAGACTCAAGGGTGTCGGCGGTGGGCGTCAGCCGCTCCACGGCGGGCTGGAGCCGACTCAGGATTTCAGCGGCTTCGGTGAGTTGTTCAAGCGGTCCATTCTTAGCCAGCAGCTTGTCGACGATGCCGTCCTCTACAAACATCCGCTCGATAATGCCGTCCTCGGCGAACATCCGCTCTAACGGCCCGTCCTCTGCGAGCAGCCGATCTACGAGCCCACCGGGCGCTAGGATCCGCTCTAGCGAGGAGCTACTTCCACCGGATACCCGATCGAGTAACCCGCCGGGAGCGTCCAACATATCGACAACCCCACCCGGACGCATCAGCTTGTCGGCCGGCCCGCCGCGGACCAGAGCGCGCCCCATCGCCCTGTCGTTTTCGGTTAATTCGGCAACTCGGTTCGCGCCTACGAGTGCGCCGCGCAGGGGAAATAGATCGGTGATCGGGTCTACCGTCTTCGCGCCGTCCTCGCCCAAGGTTTGCTTTACAGCCCCAAGCGCCATGGCCGAAGCGGCGAGTCCGGCGTCCGCCACCTTGACGCCGGCCCGGACAGGAGCTATCGCGACGCCGACGATGAACTCGCGGATGTTCACGCGGCAAGTGTATGGCTCAGTGTCGCCTCCGTGGGCGAAGACGCCAATTCGATGACGATCGGACCGGACGATGTTTTTTCTCAGTGACTGTTGACGAACGCAACGGCTGACCTGGCTCCTCGGGCAGAACTACCCAAAATCATTGTGGGGAATGGACTTTGCTCAAGACCAGCGCCGCTTCGTTGTACGGAAACAAGCGGTAGAACACAGCAGATGGCCCTGTAACGAGGGTTGCGCCCTCGGCCTTACTCAGGACGCGGGGATCGGCTAGCGCGACTCTCTTACCGCGCTTGTGCAGCACCGCCTGTCCACTGGCCAATACATTCTTCAACCAGTCCGATTTCAGCCCGTACCCGATGAGAATGACGAAGCCGTCGCGGATGGGGAAAACCAACAGCGGCGTTCGGTAGCACTTGCCTGATTTGCGTCCGACATGTTCGAGTGTCCCTTGGCCTGGTAGCCACGGCGTGATCGACCGGGCCACCGGGTTAATGACTCGACTATTGAGTTTTGCGACGGCTCTTGGCACCCGCATGTAACCCCCTCTTTGGTGATCAGCTCGAAATGACCAGTATCCGTTGGAACGCTAGGAAAACGGTCGGTCGCCCCACGCCAGCTTTGCCAACCCAGTTCGTTGGCCGCCGCCACTAGCAGCGCTGCAAACTCGTCGTGGATCAACGGATCGTCTTGTGCTGTCCCTGCTGCCCATTGAGCAGCGACAGCAAACGCCGTTGATCCCAGATGGGTGGTGATGCCCTTACTCATGCCGTCGCGGAAACACGGGCGCTAATGTTTTCGCCTTCACGGGGTTTCACTATCAGATTCAGGTCGAAACCTGAAAACGACTGAGGGGCAAGAGGTGTTTGTCGCCTAGCCGCGACGTCGGCCGTGGTGAGCGACGGACTACGTACCGAGAACCGCGCACCGGCTCGGCTTCAGCGACAACATCGTCGCCGTCAACCCGGCAGTTGTTTATCGCGCGCTCAATGGCATGGGCAGCTATGGGCCTACACCCGATTATTCACACACGGGCTGTCCCTCGACTGTTTCGCCGGCATGAGTCCGCCGAGCATCGAAACAGACGGAACACCAAGCCTTTCGGGTGCGGCAACCGGGACAACAGGGTTCTGGCGGGTCCGCCGTACGCAGCGATGGCTCGACTGGTGCAATCTGAACACCGGGAGTTTGCGCTAGTGCCCGGGATCAAATTCGAGCGGCACACTGATCGGGCCGATAATGCCGGTCATGGCCTTCCAGGTCGCGGGCCGGGTCCTTCGGGGGTTGGGCATGCGTTGGGTGATCACGCGTAGCGCTGCGGTCAGCTCGACGCGGGCCAGATGTGCGCCGAGGCAGTAATGCACGCCACCCCCGAAGGTCAACATGGTGGCGGACTCCTCGCGCGTGATGTCGAGGCGCTCGGGGTCGTTATACACGGCGGGATCGCGGTTGGCCGATGCGGTGTTCGCCAGCACAAGAGTTCCCGCCGGAATGGTGACCCCGCCAAGTTCGACATCTTCGGCGGTGGTGCGCGGCACCGCGAAAACGATTGGGCAATGACGCATGAGCTCATGAACGGCATTGGTCGCCAGCTCGGGCCGGCGGGCCAGCAACGCCCACTGGTCAGGGTGATCGGCAAGGACCTGCACCGCGGCGGCTAGCTGATTGCGCGTGGTGTCGGTGCCGGCGCCTAGTAGCGTGGCCGCCAGCATGAGCAGCTCGTCGTGACTCAAGTGATCGCCTTCGTCTTCAGCCTTGATCAGATCCGAGATCAGGTCGTCGGTGAGATGTTCGCGTCGGCGGTCGATCATGTCTTCTAGGTAGGCGTCGAGACCGTCCCATGCCGCGACGATGGCGGGCCCGTCTTCAGCGACGTTCCAGTCGAACAACTTCTTGATGTCGTCGACCCACTTCCCAAACAGCGGCCAATCCTTGCGCGGCGCACCGAGCAGTGCACAAATGATTGGCGTGGGATACCTCCGCGCGATGTCGCTCACCACGTCGCAACGGCCAGTGGGAGCGACCGAGTCCACCAGCTCGGTGATGATCTCGACGGCCAGCGTGCGCATCCGTTCGGCGGCGCGCGGTGCGAACGCCTTCGAGACCAGCCGGCGCAGGCGGTGGTGTCTGTCGCCGTCGAGGCTGAGGATGTTGGCGATTGCCCTGTCCCACAGCGGACCTGAGGTGACACCCTGCAAGTCGAGTCCCAGGCCGCTCGCGGTCACGAAGCGGTTGTCGCGTAGCACGGTGTGCACCAGGCGGTAACTCAATACCTCCGGCGCGTGGGGCCCCATCGCGATCGGCGCCCTCTGGCGGGCCGCAGCGATTTCGCGATGCGCCTCGAAGGGATCTGTGAGGTGTTCGTAGGCGATGGCCGGCAGCTCGGCATCGAAAACACTCGGGCCGGTGCTTGTATGAATGGTGACGGTCATGGTGGCCTCCTTGCTCGGGGTTGGTGTCGACTATCCGGTCGAAGAAGCTCGAGACCATCCGCAGCGACGCGTAGAAAAGCGCGACCGGGGGTCGTAAAATCCGCGTGCCGATACGCAGATCTGCGCGTTTGCGCTGATGTTTTGGCCGGTCGCCGCGGCCCATGCTGGCTAATATGAGCCAACACGCGGAGATGCCGCCGTTGAACTGGAACGATTTGGGCGTGAGCGAGTTGCTGCCGACCGGAACGGTGACGCTGCTGCTTGCCGACGTCGAAGGGTCCACGCGGCTTTGGGAATCTCAACCCGAGGATATGACCGATGCCGTCGCACGGCTGGACCGCGCGCTCGCCGATGTCGTGGCCGCACACGGCGGCGTGCGGCCGGTGGAGCAGGGCGAGGGCGACAGCTTCGTCATCGCGTTCGGGAGGGCCAGCGACGCCATTGCCTGTGCCCTTGACTTGCAGCGAGCGCCGCTGGCGCCGATTCGGCTGCGCATCGGGGTACACACCGGCGAAGTGCAGCTACGCGATGACGCCAATTACATCGGCCCGGCCATCAACCGCACCGCGCGGTTGCGAGAGCTCGCACATGGCGGACAAACGGTGCTCTCAAGCACGACGAGTGACTTGGTAATCGAGCGGCTTCCCGACGGTGTCTGGCTGACCGATTTGGGCACTCATCAGTTGCGTGACCTGCCCCGGCCAGAACGGGTGGTTCAGCTTTGTCATCCTGACTTACCCAGCGACTTCCCACCCCTGCGCACCGCGAAAGCCGCTGCGGTCCATAACTTTCCGCCGCAGCTGACGGCATTCGTCGGACGTAAGGAGGAAATGGATCAGCTCGCCGCAGCGCTCGCTGATGACCGGCTGGTCACACTGACCGGTGCTGGAGGCGTCGGCAAGACGCGTCTCGCAATACACCTTGCCAAGCAGACGGCATCTCAATTCGACGATGGTGCGTGGTTCGTCGATCTGGCACCCATCACGGATCCTGCTTTGGTGCCCGTAAGGGCGGCCCGCGCGCTGGGCTTGCGTGACCAGCCGGGCCAGGCCACCGTCGATGCATTGACGCGGTTCATCGGTGACCGTCATCTCCTTCTGGTGCTGGACAACTGCGAGCATGTTTTGGACGCCAGCGCCCAATTGGTCACCACGCTGTTGGGTGTCTGTCCGCGGTTAGCCCTGTTGGCCACCAGCCGAGAGCCCATCGCAGTGGCCGGTGAGGTGAGTTGGCGAGTCCCATCGTTGTCGTTGGGTGATGAGGCGATCGAGCTATTCGTCGAGCGTGCTCGCCGTGTGCGACCCGATTTACATGTCGATGATGAAACGAGCGTTGTTGCCGAGATCTGTCACCGCCTCGATGGTGTCCCGTTGGCGATCGAGCTGGCGGCCGCGCGGGTGCGTTCATTGTCGTTGGACGAAATATTGCACGGTCTGCATGACCGATTTCGCTTATTAACCGGCGGCGCACGCGCCGCTGTTCGGCGACAGCAGACACTGCGCGCGTCAGTGGACTGGTCGCATGCATTGCTCACTGGACCTGAACGCCTGCTGTTTCGTCGGCTGGCCGTGTTCATGGGCGGGTTTGACCGTGTGGCTGCCGAAGCCGTTGCGAGTGGAGGAGAGGTCGAACGCCACCAGGTGCTTGACCTACTGACCTTGCTTGTCGACAAGTCTCTGGTCGTCGCCGAATATTCAACTGGCCCAACGCGATACCGTCTCCTGGAGACGGTTCGCCAATATGCTCTCGAAAAGTTGGGCGAGTCCGGGGAGGCCAATGACGTCCGCAGCCGTCATCGTGACCACTACACAGCACTTGCTGCGCTGGTTGATGCGGCCACTACGGAGCTGGACCGACGTGTCGCGTGGGCCGAAACGGAGATCGACAATCTCCGAGGCGCTTTCACGTGGAGCCGCGAATCCTCGGAGGTCGAGTTTGCCCTCGAGCTGTGCTCGGCGCTGCATCCACTGTGGGTCATCAGCGGCCGCCTCCAGGAGGGGCTGAGTTGGTTCGACGCCGCCCTTTCCGACACGGACCACGAACTGGCACCCGCGATGCAGGCCCGCGCAATCGCCGACCGGACCGCACTCGACACTTTTGCGGGGCTGGAGCGACCGGAGAGCCTTGAGCTAGCCGAACAGGCGCTGGCGATCGCGCGCGATGTCGGCGACCCCGCGCTGATCGTTCGGGCTTTGACCGCCTGCGGGGGGACCGCGGTCTTTCTGCCGGAAATTGCCAATCAGTACTTGGACGAAGGCATCGCTCTGGCACGGGAGTTGGGCGACGGGTGGAGGTTGAGTCAGCTCCTCGGCTGGCGTGCGTTCGGTGGGAACGCGTCGGGTGAGCTGCGAGCCCCGTTCCTGGCGGTCGAGGAAGGCTGCCTGCACGCCAAAGCGATCGGCGATCACTTCCACGGGCGGGTGTTCCGGATGTGGCGAGGGTTGGCGCGGGTGTGCCTGGGAGAAGTGGTCGACGGTTGCGCCGAGTTGCGTGGAGTGCTCGCCGAGGCTGAGGCAGCGCACGAGTCGGTGATCTTGGCACTGTGCTCAATTTGCTACGCCTATGGATCCGCGTATCAAGGCGAGCTTGGTGCGGCTCGAGCCGCAGCGGAGCGCGCCATCGAAGTCGGGGAGATGCTCGGCGGGTTCTATTTGGACCTCGCACATGCGGTGCTTGGAGTGGCCGCGCTTGCCGCAGGTGACGCATCGGCGGCCCGGATCGCAAGTGAAAAGGCGTGGCAGCACAGGATGCCGGTGCCGCAGCGAGACCCACTTGTCATCAGCGTTGCGCCACTCGGCGAGTCCGCCGCGGCTTGCGGTGACCTCACCGAGGCGCGCCGCTGGTCCGATGCCGCCGTGTCGAAGACGCGTTACTGGCACTTGATAAATTCCCTCGTGGAGCGTGTCCGCGTGGCGATGGCGCAGGGGGAGCTACAGCAGGCTGAGCGCGACGCTTTTGACGCGTTGGCAATGACCACCGATATGCAGGCGCACCTCCTGACGCCGGATTTGCTGGAGTGCCTGGTGATCTTGGGCACCCGGACAGACAGCCAACGTGAAGCCGCCCGCTTACTCGGTGCCGCCGATGCCATGCGTCGGCGCATCGGCGTCGTCCGGTTCAAGATCCATGAACCCGGCCACGAGGCCTGCGTTGCTGACATGCGTAATGCTCTGGGAGAAGCCGATTTTGACGCCGCCTGGGCCGAGGGAGCGGACTTGTCGACCGAAGAAGCGATTGCCTATGCGCAGCGAGGTCGCGGCGAGCGCAAACGACCTCCGTGTGGCTGGGAGTCGCTCACGCCGACGGAACGTGATGTGGTGCGACTGGTTAGTGAGGGGTTGGGCAATAAGGACGTTGCCACACGGCTGTTCATCTCGCACCGGACCGTGCAATCGCACCTCACCCACATCTACGCCAAGCTGAGCCTGTCGTCGCGCCTGCAACTGGTGCAGGAGGCCGCCCGCCACGATTGGTGAGCGGGCAAATCTACGCGTACCTGCTAGTGGTGGATAGCCCGGTTGCACCGACCGTTGCGGGATCCGAACCAACCCCGAAAACGGGTGGCGCCGACTCAAATGGCAAGTGGACGTAGCGATTTGGCGATTAGCGAGTTTCAAGCGGCCTCGTCGCTGGTGGGCGGGTCGATCGGGTCGTGGTGGTGCAAAGAGCGTCAAGGATCAACCGAAGTAGATCCGTCAACCATCAACCGCAACTGAACAGCCCCACCAACTGTTTGCCCCAGCGTATGTTGGCTGGCAGTTCGGTTGCTTGGGACGACGTCCGCCGCCCCACGCTATTCGCCGGTAGCTATTCGCGGTGCTCCGGTTCAACACGGGTGTTCTGCCGGATCAGCGATCGCGCCTGATGCAGGTGCTTGGCTGCCCACCTGCGATACGTTCGTCGTGATCAGTACGTCGTGTCCCGCGGCGCCCATCAGGCGAGCCAGGTGGAGTGACAGATATGACCGACCGAAGGTGATCAGCACGGTCTTTCGGCCAAACCCGGACACCGGACCTCCCATTGCGAACACCCGTTGCCCGCTCTGCTCTAGTCCACCTGCGCTCGGCGAGTTGAGCCTTGGGCTCCAGCTCTGACGTCGGACCGTCCTATCCGACGCTACTCCGACCGGAGGGACGTTCGATCAGTCGTGCTTGGCCTCGTATCGCAGTAGGACCGTGCCGCCCGGAAAGGTGCGGTTCTCCAACAGTCGCAGCGAGATCCATGTCGGCAGGGTGGGGAAGAAAGGGGTGCCGCCGCCCACGGCGGTGGGTGCGACCACGATTCGGTACTCGTCCACCAGTCCGGCCTGCACGATGGGTGCGGCCAGCGTCGCGCCGGCCACCTCCAGCCTGCCGTCGATTTGGGCTTTGAGCTTCGTGACGACCTCGACCGGGTCGCCGCGTTCCAGCCGGGAGTTCCAGTCGACGGACTCCAGGGTGCGCGAGAACACGACCTTGGGCATGTTGCGCCAGATGTGTGCGAAGTCGACGATCAGCGGGCTGGCGTCCGGTGCCTTGTCGGCTGTCGGCCAGTACGCGGACATCAGTTCGTAGAGCTGGCGCCCGTAGAACGCCAGGCTGGTCTCCCGCTCGAAGTCGTTCCAGTACTGGTGCAGTTCGTCGCTCGGTTCGCTCCAGTCGATGCTGCCTTGTGCGTCAGCGATATAGCCGTCCACCGACACGTTGAAGCCATAGATGAGTTTGCCCATGGTGATCAGACTGCACCGGAGAGCAAAACTCACCGCGACGCCACTCGACACTTTGCGCACTGCCAATGCGGACGGCGGCCTTGCGGCGGCCCATCTTTGTGCTATAGCAAAACTATGCGGTAACCGAGGTAGTCCATAAGGAGGACACCATCATGGCCGTTTCACGAGGAATCGTCTCAGTCGCCGTCCTCGCCGGGTGGTTAGGAATCGGGTCAGCTGGTAACGCGTGGGCGGACCCGACCATGAGCGGCCACTACATCTCGACCGTGGTCTCACAATCCGGTGAGACCACTACTAGCGACTGGTATTTCACTCCATGTGGTGACGGATGCGCGGCGGTCGCCAACACACCCGGTGGACCGGCCTTCGCGGAGGCACGACTGTTCAACGGATAGTGGACACTGGCCTGGCACTCCGACGCATTCTGTCCTGAGGGTTCGCGGGTTCCTGGCGCGTATTCCAGTTACGCCACGTGGGATCCGAATACCCTTGCGGGCAAAGACGAATCGGGCATCACACGGCCGATATGCGGTTCCATAGGCAAGCCGCCGAACGTGACACAGCCCATGCAACTCACGCAAGTCGGATAGTGCCTCGACCCTGACCGCGGCAGCCGGCAGCGCCTCCGAACCCCCTTCGGGGGTTTCGATCGTCGAACGTGGGTATGGGTCTCGCATCGCGAAGACGGGAGACAGTCGTGAGCCGACACCATGACGACGATGCGCGCAGTTATGCCGCCGACGATCCTGAGCCAAAGGATGACGAGCCGGTTGTGCCGGAGGCCGGCGAGGGGCCGTTCCCTCCGGTGGCCGGCGAACCCCGGCCGCCCATTGGGAACTGACTCGAGCAGCCCCGTTCGAGCCATGTCACGCGGCGTTTGGTAGGCCCAAAAGGTCAGCCAGGCCGCCGAAGTCCGCCTCGGCCTCGGCCGAGAACGCCGGGAACGCCGGGAACGCCGGGAACGCCGGGAACAGAGGTGGCGCGCCCGCAGGCAGGAATGGGTTCAATACCGGCGGGATGATCTGGTTGCCGGTCACCCCGGTGATCCGGGCCCAGATCTGTGCGGGGATATTGACCGACTGGTAGACGCCCGCCCCGATCCATGAGACCGGAGCCTGTAAGAAGGTCGGCACCGAATTGACGATGTTGGTTACCTGGTCATACACCACGGAGGGGACCGTCATCACAATCGAGCGCGAGTTCAGCAGCAGAGTGCTCGTGACATCGGGATAACCCTGCGAGGCGAAATTGGCGCTGAGCACACTGAACAGGTTGGGGCTGGGATTAACGTAGGTGCCGTTGAAGCTGGGGTCCGTCAGGGGTGCACCCTGCATATACTGCATCGGCGAAAGGCCGAATTGATTCATGATTGTCGGCGTGACGCTGACGATTTGCCATGAGTTGTTGATGTAGCCGTCGTGCGTATCACTGCCGGCTTGATCGAACATCAGGAACGTCGCTGTCTCGCGGGGTGTTTGGAAGCCGTGGCCGCGACCGAATTCGTTGGGCCCGATTTCGCCATGGTCGGTGACTATCAGCGTGGTAAATTGCTCGCCGGTGTTCTGTTCCCATTGGGCTACCGCTCCCAAAAGTCCACCGCCGCCTATGGATTGGTGTCCGAGGTTAGCATCCATATTTTGAATGGCCAGCCGGTATTGCGGCGAATCGCCACCGTATTGGTGCGCGTTGTTATCGACACCTACGAAGTAGGAGAAGATGAGGTTGCCTTTGCTGGCATCGGCATTCAGAATCGCGGTCTGAGTCTTCTGCCCTACCAGGTTCTGTGTCGCTATCCAGTCTGTATCGCCCGCGACTTGCGGGACGAATTCAACGTGGTCGGCGGGGTTCGATCCGGCGCCGGCGATTTGAGCTACCGGAAGCCAGTTGGCAATGACGGTGGTGTTGACTTCGTCGCCATAGGCATTCTCGAGATAGTTGTATACGGTCGGCCAGTTGTTGTAAGTCCAGGGGGTGAAGACGTTGTTGCTCACGCCTGCCGTCTCGCCCCACACACCGGTTTGCATGGTCGTCCACGACGGGTTGGAAATGGTGGTGTGCCCGACGATGGTCGACGCCGAGGTGACACTTTGCTGCATGAATGCGTGGAAGTTCGGGGTGCCAGCCGGGTCGGCCAGGATTGCAGCCAGATTCGTGCCGTCCGTGCCGATCAACAGGAAATTCGCATCCGGGGTCGCCAAGAGCAGAGCGGCGGCCTCTTCTGGAGACGCGAACATCACATTCGGGTAGTAAGTCCCGGCCTTGCCGGTCGCGCCCGGCGCGCCGAACAAGGATAAAGCGGCGCCGCCGATGCCGCCGGCCCCAGCGGGGATGGTTGCTCCGCCGACCCCACCAGTGCCGCCGGCCCCGCCATTTCCTAGCAACAACCCGCCCGTGCCGCCGGCGCCGCCGGCCCCGCCGCGAATGCCGCCGGTGCCACCGATTCCACCGTTACCGATCAGCCCGGCATTGCCGCCGCGTCCTCCGTTTTGACCCAGTGCACCTGATCCACCCGCGCCGCCATTGCCCCACAGGATCCCGCCGTCCCCGCCGGCTCGCCCGGTGCCGGGCGTGCCGTTCGTCCCGTCGCCGATCAACGGACGCTCCAGCAGGAAGTTCGTCGGCGCGTTGATCACACCCAGAACGTCGTCGAACAGGGTCTGCAGCGGGTTGGCACTAGCGGCCTCCGCGGCCGCATAAGCTCCGCCGGCAGCACTCAATGCCCGCACAAATTGCGCATGAAACGCCGCCGCCTGCGCACCGATCGCCTGGTATGCCTCGGCGTGACCGGAAAACAGCGATGCAATCGCCGCCGATACTTCGTCACCAGCCGCGGCCATCAGCGTGCTCGTCGGAGCCAATGCCGCCAGGTTCGCTGCCCCAACTGCGGAGCCGATACCTGCCGCCTCTGTCGCTGCTGTCGCCAACACGTCCGGTACTGCGATTAGATATGACATCGTGCGCCTCCCAAGCGCCCAATTCTTCACCATCGCACGATGTGACGAAGCCCAAATCGCCCGATTTGAACCATTTTCCGGCGTAGCCGTCCACGACAAGCGGCACCGCACTGAACGCGAGCGTCGCCTCGGTAGCGAACACCTCGGTGACCGGAACTTTTCCGGGATTCCTTGCCGCACGTCGCACGACACAAATTTGTATGAGTTTGCTATGGGTCACGTGTGGGCCCGCTCGTGACGGTAAGTGATTGCCGTGTGGACCAGTCTTCTCCAACTGCGGCGGCTGCCGGGTATGGCAACGATGCGAGCACACCCGCCGGAATCGCAACCGGTTAACAGCTACTTCGGTTGATCCTTGACACTGCTGGGCAGGGATCGGCGCGCATTACCAAGCTGACCTTGGGTGTATCAGCTGACGGCGTGGACACCAACTCGAGCAAAGTCGTATTTCAGGCGGACGGCGTAGATGTCCAATAGGATTCCAACGTGCCGATATTCATGATCGAGCGCAACTACGCGGATGTGCTGGACCCCACTCTCGACACCGTGGACGGGATCAATCGCATCAACGCGGAGGAGGGCGTTCGTTGGCTGTACTCGTTTCTGTCCGCGGACAAGCGAAAAACGTACTGCCTTTACGAGGCTCCCTCGCCGGAGGCGATCAGAACCGCGGCCGCTCGTGCCGGTCTTCCGGCGGATGTCGTCGTCCAGGTAACCGATCGCATCATGCCCGACGGTGCATTGTCTGAAATCTGAAGCTCACCTGAGCAGTTCGTGGTCGGTGGCGTACATCGCCGCTTGCGTACGATTCGCGGCACCGGTCTTGAGCAGGATGCTGCGAACATGATTGGCCGCGGTGTTGGTACTGATATAGAGGCGCTCGCCGATCGCCCGGTTGCTCAGCCCTTCGGCCAGTAGCCGCAGCACTTCGACCTCCCGGTCGGTCAGGCCGGCAGGGCCCGCCGAATCCGCCGGACCAGTCGCGACAAGCGATTCCACCAAATCAAGGACCCGGGACTGGCCGATCGGCGTGGCGATTTCGCGGGCCCGGTCGGCAAGGCGCCGCGCCTCCTCCATCCGATCGGTAGACGCGGCGAACAACGCGTATCGGGCCAGTGTCTCGGCGACGTGAACCGTCGCGCCCATCCGTCGGTCCATCTCAAGCGCCGCGGCGAAATGGCGCTCGGCGGAATCGTTGTCACCGCCTAGTGCGGCGATCCGGGCGAGATATCGTTCGGCACTCCCGAACAACGCGACGAACTGTCCGGCCACCAGGTTCTTGCCCGCGTAGCGGGCCACGAACGGTTGCAGTTTGTGGACAGCCTCCCGATTGCCCAGCTCGAAGGCCGCCTCCACCATGAACACCAGCTCCATCGGCCACTGTGCCTCGTCGGTGTGATCGGTGAGGTTGCGAGTGAGCAGGTGATTCAGCGCGCGGGTCATGCCACGTTCACAGCCAAGCTCGGTGTACAGCGCCAGCAACCCGGGCACCCAACGGCCGGCGAACGTCTCGCTGCCGTCCACGAACCCGGCGAATCTCTTCAGCTCCCTGGTTTCGCGGCGAATCATGAACATCTGAACCCCGTAGGAGCCCTCGGTCTCGTCCGCGGTGAAGCGGGTGCCGGTGCGCAACGCGATGTCGGCCCACCGTTCGGCACCGGCGAAGTCGCCGCGCAGGTATGTCAGCGCCTGGTTGACGCACGCGCTGACGAAGCCGAAGAAGGGCTGTCCGCAGGCTTGGACCGCTCGCTGCAGCTCGGCCGCCGAGGCGGCCAGGTCGTCGGGCTGCCCGACGAGATAGCTGACCAAGGCGCGGAAATGCGTCACTGAGCCGAGGGTGTCGTAGTCGCGAATTGCTTGTGCGCCACGCAGCAACTCGGCCGACCGCTCCAGTTGCAAGTCAGACATCTCCGGGGTAAAGCCGTGCCACATGCTGGCGAGCAGCGCGTGCAGCGTTACCGCCGGATCGCCGAGGACGCGCGCGCAATCGATGGCGCGGCTACTGACCTCTCGAGCACGTGCCGTCTCGCCGGCAAACGCCAACGCGCGTCCGAAACTGGCGAGCGCCTGCACGTAGCGGGAGTCGTGGGTGTCCAGCCCGCACGCTTCCAGCGCAGAAGCCAGCAGATCGGCGGCTTTCGAGCCGGACAAGCCGGGCCGCCAACACGCGTCCTCATACCCAACGGTCGCCTCCAGCCGGATGAGCGGATCGTCGGTCGCGCTGATCCGTTCGTAGATGGCCCGGGCGCGCGCGAAATCGCCGGAGCGGATGTGGTTTGCGGCCGCGCCGAAATTCAGCAGCGCCCGATCCCCGGGACTCACTTCCGGAAGCGACGCTGCGCGCTCGAACCATTTCGCCGCGTCCTCGTAAGCCAGGCTCTGCTCAGCTAATCGAGCCGCTTTCCGCGCGTAATGCAACGCCTGATCGTGGTAGCCCAGCACGTGGGCAAGTAGGTAATGATTGGCCACCCGGGGAACAACCGTTGGGTCGGCGCGCCCCTCCAATGCTTCGGCGGCGCGTGCGTGCATGATCCGTTGCCGCGACGCCGCCATTCCGTTGAGCGTGGCCTCGCGGGTCAACGCATGCACGAACGCGAACTCGCCGTCAGAGCCCGGAACTGCCCGGATCAGCCCCACGGCTTCGGCCGAATCGACGGCGGCCAGCGTCGTCGCGAGATCGGCCTCGCTGGTGGCGATCAGCGCCGGCAGGTCAAACGCTTCGCCCAACACCGCCGCCTGTTCGATCACGCTGCGGGTGCCGGCCCCAAGCCCGCCGAGCCGGCGATCGATCACATCGCCGATGGACGCCGGAACCGTCTGGTGGGTACCCAGAGTCGCTAACCCACCCCGGATTTCGAGGTGGTTGCAGAGTTCGGTCAGGAAGAACGGATTGCCGCCGGTCCTATCCCGCAGCAGCGCCGCGGCGGTACGCGCCGACGGCGGGCGCAGCCGCTGGGTTTGGCCGACGAACTCCGCGATCGCATCGGTGTCCAGGCCCCCGAGATCAAGACGCCGAACACCGTCGAACCGATGCAGTTCGGCCAGCCGGGTCACGAGTTCTTCGGAGCGGTCAGGTTCGGTAGTGCGGAAAGTCGCGACCACCAGCATGCGCACATCCGCGCAGCCGATGAGCACGTGTTCGAGCATCGCCAGGGCCGGTACTTGCGCCCAATGCATGTCCTCGAGGACCAGGGCGATCGGGCGATCGATCGCCAGCCGCCGCATGAAACCCGTCACCGCGTCAAAGAGCGCACGCCGCAGCGCGTCGACATGATCGGCCGGCCCGATATCTGGCAGATGCCGATCCACCTGGGTGGTCAGGCGCCGTAGCTGCGGTCCCGCGTCCGCCACCACGTCGGCCAGCGAACCCGGCGCAGCCGCAATCAGCAACCGGTCCAGCGCCTCGGCGAATGGTGCGTAAGGGACGTCGGCGTCGGCTGTTGAGCTTCCGACGAGCACCGCGACTCCGTGGTCGACGAGTCGTCCGGCTACCTCCGCGGACAGTCGTGTCTTACCGGCTCCGGGCTCACCGCCGACGAACACCGCCTGGCGCTGGCCGGCCTCAACCCGTTCCCAGGCCTGCTCGAACGCCGCGAGCTCGGCGGCCCGACCAACAAGTGGACCGCCCCGACGGGCGGTGAGTTCTGCGGGAAGGGGCGGCGGCACCCACTGCGCCATGAGCACAACGTAGCCGCGGCGCGTTAGCTGGTCGATAGTCAGATCTGACTATCCCCGGGTCTGCGGCAATATGCCTAGTTGTGGTCATGACGAGCCACTACCTCGCCCCATAGCGTCGAGGCATGATGACCAGCATGGTGACAGATCAGGCGCGGACCCGGCTGAGCGGCGAGGTGATCCTGCCTGACGACCCGGGCTACGACGAAGCCAGAGCGCTGCACAACGGGATGATCGACAAGCGGCCGGCAGTGATCGCGCGTTGTGGATCCGCCACCGACGTCCGGACCGCTCTGGAGTTCGCGCAGACGTCGAACCTAGCGGTCGCCGTGCGCGGAGGCGGCCACAACGGCCCCGGCTTCGGAACCGTCGAGGGTGGCCTGGTCATCGATCTGGCGCCGATGAACCGGATCGAGGTGGACCCCGACCGGCGCACTGCCCGCGTGCAGGGCGGTGCGACCTGGGCTCAGGTGGACGCCGCAACCCACACATACGGTCTGGCCGCACCAAGCGGCATCATCTCGAGCACCGGTGTCGGCGGCCTCACTCTCGGCGGTGGCCACGGTTACCTGTCCCGCAAGCACGGCCTGACCATCGACAACCTGCTGGAGGCCGAGGTCGTGTTGGCCGACGGCCGCGAGGTGACGGCGTCCGAATCCGAGCATCCCGACTTGTTCTGGGCGCTTCGCGGCGGCGGCGGCAACTTCGGTGTGGTCACCTCGTTTACGTTCCGCCTGCATCCCGTGCACAGCGTGGTCGGCGGCCCCACGGCGTGGCCGGTCTCGGCCACCGCCGACATTCTCGGCTGGTTCCGGGATTTCATCCCGGCGCAGGACGAGGATCTCTACGGGTTCTTCGCAACCATGACCGTCCCCCCGGTGGCGCCCTTCCCCGAGGCCTTCCACTTGCACAAGGCTTGCGCAGTCGTCTGGTGCTACTCGGGTGATCCCGCACGCGCCGATGATGTGTTCACACCGGTGCGTCAGATGGAGCCGGCCTTCGACGGCCTCGGTGCGGCTCCTTTCCCCGCGCTGCAGTCCACCTTTGATGCGTTGTATCCCAAAGGGCTGCAATGGTATTGGCGCGGCGACTTCTTCCGGACCGTCGCCGACGGTGCCGTGGACGCCCATGCCCGCTTCAGCGAAGAGCTGCCGACCATGCACTCCACGATGCATCTGTATCCGATCGACGGCGCTGTCCATCGGGTCGGGCAAACCGACACGGCGTTCGCCCACCGGGACGTCAACTTCTCGCAGGTCATCGCGGGAGTTGATCCCGACCCGGCCAACGCTGAGACGTTGAAGCGCTGGTCAAAGGACTACTGGGACGCGACCCACCCGTATTCGGCGGGTGCGGCGTACGTGAACTTCATGATGGACGAGGGGCAGGACCGAGTCCGGGCCAGCTACGGCCCGAACTACGACCGACTCAGCAGGATCAAAGCCGAATACGATCCGCGCAACGTGTTCCACATCAACCAGAACATTCATCCGGCTTCGTAGGCCGCAGGCGCCACAACCCGGGGCAGTGCACTGCCGGTCGGGCCTATCACGCAAGTTTTTTCCAAGCTCACAGATCGACGGCGGTCTGGCGAGCAAGCCAATCGTCACGACGCTCGGGTCATGACGCATAGGAAGGGTCGGGAAGATGTCGTTTGTTATCGCGGTGCCGGACGTATTGTCAACTGCCGCATCAGATTTGGCGGGGATCGGCTCCGCCCTCGACTCGGCCGGTGCTGCCGCGGCGGCCCACACGACGGGCCTGCTTGCCGCCGCCCAGGACGAGATTTCGGTGGCCATCGCCGAACTGTTCGGGGCGCACGGCCAGGCGTATCAAAGCGCAAGCGCGCAGGCGGCGGCGTTTCACCAGCAATTCGTGCAGACCCTGACCGGGAGCGCGGGCTCGTACGCGACGGCCGAATCTGCCGCAGCGCAACCTCTACAGAGCTTGCTCGACGTGGTCAACGCGCAATTCGTGGCACAGACCGGGCGCCCGCTGATCGGCAACGGCACCAACGGCGCCGCAGGGACGGGACAAAACGGTGGTGCCGGCGGATGGTTGATCGGCAACGGCGGCGCCGGCGGGTCTGGAACCTCAACCGCCGGCGCCGACGGCGGCAAGGGCGGCACGGGCGGGGCGGCCGGACTGTTCGGTAGCGGCGGCGCCGGGGGGGCCGGCGGTACCGCGACAACCGCAGGCAAGGCCGGCGGGGCCGGCGGAGCC
>NZ_LQPW01000065.1 GCF_002116635.1 Mycobacterium szulgai
GCGGTGCCGCTTCGCGATGGTTGGGCACCGGCGGGAGCGGCGGCCTCGGCGGTGACGGCGGCCGGGGCGGTGCAGCCGGTGGCGGCGGCACGGGCGGTGACGGCGGCAATGGCGGCCGCGCTATCGCCTGGGACCCCGGGCCGAACGTGATGTATGGCGGTAGCGGCGGTTCCGGCGGCATGGGTGGCTCGGGCGGCGCCGGTGGCGGTGGTGGTGTTGCCGGCGTGGGAGGCGTGGGCGGCGCCGGCGGTCAACTACTGGGCGGGCCAGGCATCAACGGCTCCGCTGGAACCGGTGCCGCGGGCGGGACCGGCGGCGCCTTGGGCAGCGGCGGGAGCGCCGGGGCCGGCGGCCCGGTTCCCTCGCCTGGCTCCGGATCCCAGGTCTCGGGCAATGACGGTTCCGCAGGCATCGACGGTGTCGGCGGAGCCGACGGCAAAGCGGGCTAGTTTCCGGGCGGGTGGTCCCAAGTTCATTCCCTGACCTGCCGGCTCGCGAACTGCTTGACCAGCAGCTGGAGACGGTCCGCCTCGTAGGAAGGACGTAGTCGTCCTGTACCGCTGAGGACGACCAGTCCGTGCAGCGCGGCCCAGAAAACTTCGGTGAGCGTGTCAGCGTCTTGTTCGTCAGCGACGAGACGCACCGCTTGGCGCAGCTCGGCAAAGGCCGCCGAAAGCTCAGGCGGTGTGTCTTGGGCGGCGAAGCGCAAGCTGGTCGCACGGCTGAACATAGCGTCGTAAACAGCCGGGTTGTCGCGGGCATAACCCAAATAGGCGTGGCCAATCCGAGAAAGAGCATCGCCCGGCGCGTCAGCGTCGGAGCGGGCGGCCCGAATCACCTCGGCAAGCTCGTCGAACCCGTCGATCGCGACTGCGTCCGAGATTTGTTCCATACCGGCGAAGTGCTTGTACAACACAGGCTGGCTGTATTCGATCTCAGTGGACAGCCGACGGGTGGTGACGGCATCCCAGCCTTCGGCCTCCGCCAGCTTGCGGGCCGTCGTGACTATCAGCCGCCGCCGGGCGGACCGCTCACGCTCTCGTCGATCCTCGATTGCCATAGCGCATGGTAGCACCGATAGAAATGCTAGCGCTGCTATTGACGCACAGATAACCAAGCGTTAGCATTGCTAGCACGCGCCGACCGGGAGGAGTTACGACATGGGCTTGGATCTCCTAACTCGTGCCACCGCACTGATCGCGGTGCTGGGAACCGCCGTGGTCTATGGCACCGATGTGTTTTGCGCGATCGTGCTCCGGCCGGCCTTGGCGTTGGTCGACGACGGCGCCCTGGTGGGCGTCACCGGACGCGTGCACCGGTACGGAGATCGGCGGATGCCGGTGCCCGGGGTGCTCGGGATCGTCGCTACCGCGGCGAGCGCGGTGCTGGCCGCGGTGGCCGCGCACCGGGTGCAGGCGTTCGCGGCGGGCACCGCGTTGGCCCTGCTGTTGATCTGGCTTGCGCTCTATACACGGGTGAGCGCGCCCATCAATCGGCAGCTGACGGCCGCGGCCGAGGCAGGCCAGGTGCTCCCGAACGGGCGTGCGCTACAGGCGAAGTGGGACTCGATGATTGGTGCTCGCGCGGTGCTGCAAGGTCTGGCAGTGGCCGCCCTATGCGTGGCGCTGATGATCTGATACGCCCGCCGCAGATCTATATCACCTGAATCACGTTGAAAGAGACCGACTTATCAACTACCCACCGAGCGCCGACCCCGAAGCAAGTGACGCGGCAGGTCATGGCCAGCCCGGAGTTCGCTGCCGACATGGCCGGTTTCGAGACCGCCGAGATCGTCGACGTTCAGTCGATAGCGCTTGAGCCAACGTCGTTCTCACCGATTAGCTAGACCTCAGGAGTGCTCGAGATGACCGTCACCATCATCGGCTATACGCTCGCCGGACTTCTCGCCGCGGGCATCATCTTCATCGGCGCACGCTTCCTCGTCGCGCCGCGCGTCGCCGCCGCCGGCTACGGGGTGCTTCCAGATCTGAACCAGCTGTCCGTGGGCGCCTACATGGGCGTCAAGGGCGTCCGCGACATCGCATTGGGGTTGTGTGTCATCGTCCTGATGGTCGCCGGCGCGACCCACCTCGTCGGCTGGGTGATGTTGGCCGCCACGATCGTCCCGCTCGCCGACGCGGCGATTGTGCTCGGCATCGGCGGCTCGAAGTCCATCGCCTGGGGAGTCCATGGCGGCACCGCCGCCGTCATGGTCATCACTTCTGCGCTGCTGCTCATGTCCTAAGACTGGGGGAGGACGCCAACCAGGTGGGAGCGGCAGATGGCAGGTGTCCGCGCCACACTGCTCCGACATCGCGATAGTGCAAATTACACACAAAGATGGTGCGAAATGTTGTGTATCACAGGATACATAGATCGTTAGAGTAGCCACCGTGACGGATCAGTCGTATCGCAATCCCTTGCAACGCAAGGCATTTTTAGGCTTTCTGCGAGATCCGCGGCATATGACGGCGATGACGTCGAGGCCGGATCACCGCTGATTGGCTGGTTTCAAAGTTTTGTCCGCCCCTCAATTTCGCTCGTCATCAAAGGCTTTCACGCGAAAGTGATAACGGCTGCGAGAGCGGCGCGCGCCTCACCTGCTGTCCAGATGCACCGCGTACGTGACGAAAGGAGGTGATCTCATGTCACACGAACTGCTGTTCACCGAGCAGGAAGCTTCCTACTCGGCCTATATGCCCGCCTTGTTCAGTTCAGACAATTTCGACCAGTGATACAAGGTGTTCGGCGGGGCCTCATGACGCTGGGTGTGAGGCCCGCCGACCCGTGGCAAGAAGCATTGTGGCCGTGGCGACGTGGGGTGATTTTGACGTGGGCAATGTCTTGGGTCCGGATTGGTCTCATTGGCCCGAAATGGTGCTCGGTCATGCTGATCCGACGACTATCGGGTATCGGGCGGGTACTCACCGGACCATCTCTCCAGAGGAGACATGGCTGGCTCTTCAGCCTGTGTATGAGCGGGCGGGCATAACGCGGGTTGCCGATCTGACGTGGCTGGATGATCTCGGAATCCCGACCGTGCAGGCGGTGCGCCCTGCGTCTTTGACGTTGTCGGTCAGTCAGGGAAAGGCCGCCACCTACCGCGCCGCCCAAGTCTCTGCCGTGATGGAATCCCTGGAGAATTGGCACGCCGAGAATGTCCTACCCGACCTGTTCGCCACGGCCGCAACGAGTTTACCGTCGGCTCCGACCTATGATCCGGCGCAACTGCGTCGTCCACCCGGCAGCCTCTACCACTGCGGGGCCAGCCTTGATTGGATGATCGCTACCACCTTGTTGAGTGGCCGCCGGACCTTTGTGCCCTGGTTGGCCGTTGTTGTCAATGTCGCGGTCGCCGATAGTTGGGATCCGCCGATATTCTCAATGGACACTACGGGGTTGGCGTCAGGCAATAGTTATCACGAAGCGTGTCTGCATGGGTTGTACGAGATCATGGAACGACATGCCCTGGCTACCGCTGAACCGGCGCGGACAATGTTCGAGGTGCCTCTCGACGCTGTTGCGGGCTCGGATTGCGCCGGGTTGGTGCAGAAGATTCGTCGGGCCGGAAGTCAATTGCAGATCACCCAAATCAACACCTGGGACGGCTTCTACTGTTTTAGCGCCGATCTGAGGTCGGCGATGGCCGAATTGCCATTCAGTGGCTACGGACTGCATCACGACCCCAATGTTGCGTTGTCACGGGCGATTACCGAAGCCGCCCAATCGCGCCTGACGGCCATCAGCGGTGCCCGTGAGGATCTGCCTGCCGCCATATACAACCGCTTCGCGCGGGTACACACCTATGCACCAATCCAGCGAACGACGCGGCAACTCCCTGATGCCGGCCCAATATCGTGGAACGTCTCCGGCACCGGCGCGCTTGAGATGTTGGTGTCCTCGGCGGCAACAGCTGTGGCGGACGCAGCCGGCTACGAGCCATTGGCGGTGGTATGCAATTTCGCCGAAGCCTGCGTTCCGGTAGTGAAGGTGATAGCACCCGGGCTGAAGGCGTCGATTTCTTCGCCGATCCGAATTCCATTGCAGGAGATAGCATGACGACCAGCAGACGGGTCGTGGTCACCGCCGGGCCCACCATAGGTGTCGAAGATATCCGCGCGGTGGTGCCCGATGCCGAAGTCGCGCCGCCAATTTCCTTCGGCCAGGCTTTCGGGTACGGATTGCAGCCGGGCGACACGCTGCTGATCATCGACGGATTGTTCTTTCAGCACCCGTCTGTTCGGCACAAGGAGCTACTGACTCTAATCGCCGACGGGATCCGGGTAGTTGGATCTTCCAGCATGGGGGCATTGCGTGCTGCCGAGTTACATCCATTCGGTATGGAGGGCTACGGCTGGGTGTTCGAGAGTTACCGAAGCGGGCTGTTGGAGGCTGACGACGAGGTGGGCATGGTGCACGGAGATCCCGAAGACGGTTACCCCGTCTTTGTTGATGCGCTGGTCAATATCCGTCAAACCGTCGCTGTGGCAGTCGAATCCGGCGCGATGACGAAATTGCTGGCCGCCCGGCTCATCGAAACGGCTCGCAACACACCTTTTACTCTGCGCACCTGGGATCAGCTGCTCAAGGCCGTGGGGGCCCCAGACCGCCCAAAATTGGCACGGCAGCTGCGATCGATGCGGGTCGACATCAAACATGCCGATGCGGTGCTCGCGCTGAATCAAATCGCCCGGCAACCAGGGGATTACGCGGTTCGGCCGGGGCCGCAGCCGACGATCTGGTCTAAGCGGTGGCAGCAGAGATGGGCACCGCCGGTACCGGTGACCGTACCGGACGCAACCGGCGGCAAGTCCGTCGTCGACGTCCTCGACGTGGATGTGCTATCGCTGTTGTGTGTGTGCGCGACCGACCGCTGGGCGTATCTGCCCGCATTGGAACAAGTCGCTGCATGGCACTGGACATTGAGGCACCCCGAGGATCTCGGTAGCGTACGTGACCGCGCAGCGAAGGCTATCGCCGATGAAGGGGCGGAAGTCAGGTACGGCACCTACCGGCGTGCGCTGGAGGCTGTGGCACATCGCCATGCTTTGGTCACCGGCATCATTGACGAGACCGGGTTTCCCAGATCGGTGAGTGAACAATGGCTCACCGCCGTGGAATGTGAGGCCTTACGCGACGACCAGATTGCGGTCGCGGCGCGGATAACAACGCGCACACTGCTTTTCACCCGGTCACTGCCGGCTGTGCAGCATTTCCTCGAGCTTCTGCGCGATGATCCAAGACTGCCCGAATGGCGGAAGGCGGTGGCCTGTGCACTGGCGAAGCGTGCTGAATTAGCCAGCCGAAAACCACATCTCAATCTGAACCGGCCAGATCCCATCCAACTCAAGCGGCTTTTCAGCAGTCGATGGGGTAGACCAGTGGATCGCATTGAAATGGCCCGGCGCGGCCTCATGACCGAAGACGCTTTCTATTCCGCGGCCTCCCTATTCGCCGTAGCTGCCGCCGACAATCAGTTACCGAACATTGAAGTCGGGACCCTCGGGCCGCATCCAGATGTCGATGATGTCGTCGTCAGCAACCTTGTTTAGGCAGCGACTGGGGCAACCCGGGTAGCCCAGTCGCGTACGTGCTGAATTGCGAGGCCAAGATACGTCTGGCCGGGCCAGACCTCGTCAATGTGGTAGCGGATGTGCGGGCCAGTACCAGCGGCCAGGAACGTCAAACCAATTCGTGCTGCCGCAGCTGCGGCCGCGGTGCCGGTCAAGGTGTCGGGGTTACCGAAGCCGATCAACCCGGCCAACCCGCCCAGCAGCAGCGGGATCATGTACTGAGCGATGCCGCCGACCCCGCCGGCGACCGCTTTCAGGGCCGCGGGCACCTCGATGCCGGAATCCTCGGCGATCTCAGGAATGGCGCGCACGATCGCCTGCGCGGCGGTCACGGGGTCGGTGAAGCTGAAGTCAGTCACCATGTCGTAGGCGTCCTGCATGATTTCGCCGGTCTTGCCCCGTGGCACGCGACCGTACATGTCACCGGGCGCACTGATGTTGGTTAGCCAGCAGTGCCGCGCATCACGTACGTCGCCGTAGTGCCATGAGGCGATGCCCTGACCGCCGGGATCCCACCCGTCGAACGGGTAGAAACATCCGCCCGGGGGACGCGTCGGATCGCCGAGCGAAAAGCTGCACAAGTAGTTGTCGGGATGGGTTTCGGCCATCCACTTGCGTAGCCGTGCGGTGACCTCAGCGCCAGCCGAATAGCCGCCAAGGATGACTTTCCTCTTGGGGTTGGCTTGCAGCGCACTGGTGATCATGCTTTGCCCGGCGGTAAGCGCTTCGGCTACCGCCGCGTTCATCGACGGGTCTGCGGGGTTACCGGCGACACCCACCGGCAACCCGCCCATCGTTGCAGCCCACGTTGGATTCTGCTCTTCGACTAGATCAGATACGGCCTGACAGACTCGACTGACGTAGTCCTCACCGATGATGCCGCCGGTGCCGCGATGCACTACCGCCAAGTGACGCGGAGCTGCCGCCCGGGCCGCGGGTGGCGGTGTGCCGGCGGGGGCGGTGTAGCCGGCCCGAGCCGCGGTCACCACATCGAACTCACCGGTCTGCGGCAGCCCCAAGTGAGACTGCAGTTCTTTGACCGAGCGCACTTCGTCGTTGCCGTAATAGCCGTCGACCGGCGGCGCCGAGGTGGGGTACCACCGCTTGAACCAGCCCTGCCAGTAGGTGATCTCTGGCCCGTTCGATCCGGGCCGGTAGGGCAGCGGCATCAGTCACTCGCTTTCTCAACGGATCCTCTGATAGCTATTTCCCCATGACAAGGCCGGGGCAGCGACTCGACAGCCCCAACGTGCAGACCGCGGCGAAGGGGTGACACGAGGCGTTACCCGACGCAAGGCCGCCTTTGCTCCCGATTCAATACGCCCAATCTTGCCCCCATTCTGGCCTCGGGTACAGGGGCGATTTTCTTATTTGGCGGCCGGATGAAGGCAAGCGCCATCTACGCGTATGCAACTAACGCCCTTGTGTCGCAATGTAGTTGGCGATTTCGATTGCGATCGGATTCCCGTCACAAAGGTGGACGTCGGGGCTAAGCTCGCTGCGGTCAACTGCGAGGCTCAGCTCACAACACGTGATCGACAACCCCAGCCCCGCTCCCGCCGTCCCCGCTGGCTTAGACGCGGATGAACTTCTGTTCGCCCATGCCGAACATGCCATCGACCGAAAGGTCGGCGTCGTCGGTGTGGATCCGGCCTTCGTACCAGCCGAAGGGGGCGTAATACTCGGCGAGCGATCGGCGCGGGCCGACGTGCAGCTCGGAACGAACGGTCGGCGTGAACCGCACATCGACCTGGCCCGACCCGTCGGCATCGCGCACGATCCAGGAACCCCAGGGCCCGTCGGGCCGTTCCACGTGGACCGCGGGCAGGCGGTGGACCCGGTCGCCGAGCCAGACGGCGTTCTCGTTGTAGCGCTGCGGGTCGCGCACCTGGTTGTCGGTCAGGTTAAAGCCCTCGACCCGGCCCCCATCGCTACAGCGCACCGCGGTCACCCAGTCGTACTGCATAGGCGAGGGGTAGTCCCCGTGGTGGTCGTCGAGGATCATGAACGAACGGTCGGGGTCGAACACGGTGACCTCGGCGCCGGCTCGGAGCGTGCCGGCGAACGGCATCATCGTCTTGTGCGAGTACAGCGCACGATCGTCGGCGAAGGGGTGGCAGATCACCAAGTGTCCCGCCTCACCGGGGCCGCAGCGCCCGGCGCCGTGCAGCTCCAGCGGCGGTAGCGCGCCGCGCCCAGGGTGGCTGGCGTCCACCGCGACCAGGCCCGAGTCCATCTCGTTGGTCAGCTGCAGCGAGAAACGTCCGACGCGACCGTGGGACCGGGTGTGATCCAGGCCGCGAGCCACATGCACCATCGAGGTCGGCACCTTCTGCTCCCACCGACGGATCGTGGCCGCCTGCTTGTCAACGACCAGCACTTGCAGCAGCGAGATCGACTTCGTGTCGTAGACGGCGCCGAGCACGAACACCGCGTCGTCACCCAGCTGGAACGCCTCCCACTCCTTGAGCCGGGCGTTGCGCGCAGCACGCTGCAGGCGACCTCGAACTCCGGTGGCGGTGACAACGTCGAGAGGGTTGATCTGCGCGATCGGGCCGTTGTAGGTGCCGAACCGGTAGCGACCATCACGCACCAGCTCGGGAGGTGGCGGCTCGTGTGTGCGTACCAGGCCGGACGGGCCGGTCGGCGGGGTCTCGGTGTCCACCGCCGGAGCGTACCGGAGAGCTAGCACCTCTGGGGTACTGGTAACCCGCCATATTCGGTTCCGCCATATTCCTCCGACACGATCCGTGAACCCTCCACGGATCGGCGAGGGGAGGGGCAGATCGCGATCGTTGAGCACGCCGGCCTGGGCTCCCATTGGTCTCTCGATGATGGTGTGCGCCGGCTTGAGGCAATCGGTCCGCGCGGCGGCGCCGAACGTTCCATGCGGCTGCTCCCGCGTGAATCTTGGGTCTTGCAGTCGAGTCGGGGGGCCGTGAAGTTGCTTGTTAGAGAAACTGTTTCGACGTGACGCGGCGGTAGGGTGCCGCTAGCCGAGCATGGTTGGCGCACAGCACGACTCTGTGCTGTGACCGTTAGCGATCGTTGCCGCAATCGCGATTTCGCGCTCGTATCTTGGATATACGAGAATGCCTCGGCGTTCGACCCATTCAACGCCTATCGGCGTCGGCAAGCCTTGGGGGCTGTGATATGACCACCGCAGTCGGCGCGTACGACCCAGTCGAGAAATACGCGGCCTACGAGCACGACGATTTCCTCTCGGCGGTTGCCAGCATCAACGCATTTGGCTGCCGAGGGGACACCGTTCTCGTCGAATCGAAGCCGCGTTGGCGACCCACCGAAGAAGAGATCGTGCGCGCGGCGATCACAGTGATTTCGGCATCCCTCATGGTGCTGATCGGCCTCGTCGCGGGTGCGATCTTGACGATGGGTTAGCAGCCGGATACGCCGGCGGGGAGCGCGCGACAGCCGTCTCCTTCGAGACCCTCAGGAGAGCCCTGCGCCCGCGCCTGAACCCTCGATCCCTACTACGCGAAATTGATTATGATCCAATACGATTCGCACAAATGGCTGGACCACTTTTTTGACATCCGCGGCTCGCTGGTCCGGGAGATCAGCGGCCGAGTCTCCCTATGCGTAGCTTGGTCGGCGGCGGTTGTCACCTTTCACAAGTATGTCGCTCCAGTCGGCATGCCGATCCAACTACACACACTGATGGGCCTCGCCCTCGGTCTCCTTCTGGTGTTCCGCACCAGCTCCAGCTATGACCGTTTCTGGGAGGGACGCAAACTATGGGGAGGGATCGTGAATGAAACACGGAACCTAGTCCGGAGCGCCAGCGTATACATCAAGGGGGATCCGGCGCTGGTCGCCCGACTCGCCCGATGGACAGCCGCCTTTCCCTGGGCGGCCATGCACAGCCTGCGCGGTACCGAAGGCCTCGGGCCACAACTCACTGAACTTCCGCCCACCGAGGCGCAGGAGGCGGTCGACGCCCAGCATCCCGCTCTCGCTGTCGCCGGCAACATGTCCGATTGCCTCCGGGAGGCGCGCGAGCGCGGCCTGATTTCTGACATCATGCTCACGTCGATGGACCAGAACATCCAGCTATTGATCGACTACCTCGGCGGCTGCGAACGAATTCGCAAGACGCCCATGCCCTTCGCCTACGCCGTTCACCTGCGCCGCTCGCTCGTACTTTATTGCTTCACTCTCCCCTTCGCCATGGTCGAGACCTTCGGCTGGACGACCATTGTCGACGTCCTTATCATCGCTTACACCCTCTTCGGCATCGAGGAAATCGGTGTCGAGATCGAAGGCCCCTTCGGGCATGACGCAAACGACCTCCCCATCGAGGACATCTGCGAAACGATCCACAAGAACGTCTACGCCCAGGCGGGTATTTAAGAAGCGGGGGTGCCAAACCGCCACTGACAACCCGACGCACCGGAAGTCGTTCGGACGAGCAAAGCCGGCCATTCATGCGGCCACCGCGGCGACATCGGGGTCGAAGTGCAAGGCGATCAGATGGTCGGGTGTCGTCGCCGATCCGGAACGTGTCGGGCTCCAGATCAGCATGGGCGATGGGCAGATCGCCGCGATTTGCCGCAACTGGAACGCGGGAACTCCGTAGCGGGCCTCAACACAAGTGCAGCGGGTGAGGGGCATTCGGATCCGTGATTGACCGGATGGCAAAGGCCTACTCTACTTGACATAATGTCGCTTATCGGCAAAAGGCAGGTGGCTGGACGAGTTGGCTGGATGAAAGACTCGCACCTCTTGACGATTGAATTGGCTCATTCCCCAGCGGATCTACGCCGCTGCGCCCCGCCGGCCAGCACGGAATAGAGAACCACCGAGAACGGATGCAAGGTTCCTGCGGGCGGTTGGCCACTGTCCGATTGCCGCCGAATCTGTTGCGCATGGGTCGAGGTGGTGAAACCTTGAGCGAACCCCAGGGCCGGCCACATAGCCGTCCCGGCGCGGCCGGCAATACGTCACTGTGACGAATTGCTTTGGGGCCGCGGGCTTTCCAACTGCTTGCGTTGACTGGGTCACGCGACCGCGGACGAGCGCCCGCTCTGCGGTCCGCAGAATCATCCGAAATCCCAAGCCGATGCCGTGGCCATAGAGCCGTGTCAGTAACTCGGCCAGGAACGGGCTTTTCACTTCGAAGCTGCTTGAGCACAGGACTTCGGTGCCCCCGGGAATTTCTCGGAGGATCATCGATCCACCGTCGTGCTGCGCTGGCGGTATGGTCGACAACGCTTGCACCTTGCCCCAGTTCCTTCCGTCCACAACCCAGTCGAACACCTCGTCGATTGGCGCAGCTACGGCGCGCCGCACGTGGACTGTGTGCATCGTCGTCCCGTCTGACCTCAACAAGCACGGGCGGATTCCTATCAGGATTGTGTACGCCACGACGCCGAATTGGAACTCTGGTTATCCGGTGTTTCGGAGAGCATCCGATGTGCCGTCCTGAGCCGCGGCCACAGCCCGCCTCGCCCCGCCCGTCACCTCCTTGTCCCGCCCCACTTCCACTGATATGCCCCTCACACGCCGTTCAATATGTCACGGTGACGAAATATGCTGGGCCGCAGGACCATTGGAAAATTGTGTCTACTGCACCGCGGATCAGCCAACAGGCCTCGTTGCGCCCTGCACCACAACGATCCGGGGCTGGCGGGCGAGGTTGTGCTTGCCCAGTCACCATCCGCGCTGGCGCGCACGCGTCGCAATAACGTCGCGATGATGTCTGGCGCCTCGGCTGCGATAAATGATGTACGGCCGGAAGAGATATCCGACGGGTGCGCTGAACGCGTGCACGAGGCGGGTAAACGGCCACAAGGCGAACAGCGCGAGACCGATGAGTACGTGTAGTTGGTAGTACAACGGCGCCTCGGCCATCAGGTCGCCGCGGGGCTGCAACACCCAGATCGAGCGGAACCACACCGATACCGATTCGCGGTAGTTGTACGCCTGGCCGAATACACCGGAACCCAATGCGGTGGCGTATAAGCCGGCACCGATCGCGGCCACCAGCACGACGTACATCACCTTGTCGTTGACTGTCGTCGCCATGAACACCGGGCCGGTGCTACGTCGCCGGGCGATCAGCAATGCCGCGCCGACGAGCGTTGCTATTCCGGCGATGGTGCCCAGCGCGATGGCCTGCAGGTGATAGGTGTGTTCGCTCATACCGACTGCGCTCGTCCATGACTCGGGAATCACCAGACCGGTCACATGTCCGGCCACCACCACGAGGATGCCGAAGTGGAACAGCGGGCTGGCGATGCGCAGCAGCCGGACCTCGTAAAGCTGGGACGATCGTGTGGTCCAGCCGAATTTGTCGTAGCGGTAACGCCACACGCTGCCAACGACGGCGATCGCGAGCGTCAAATATGGCGCGACGTCCCAAAAGATTTCACCGAGCACTCCGGCGGGCTCCTTCCGGACGTCTGGGCGGCACAGTCAACGTGAATGGCTGCAAGCCAACGGCTTCCACGGGCGGACCAGCCTCGGCGAGCCGACGGGCCCGTCGCGCCTCGGTATCGGTCGTGGCCGGCAGCGTGGCCAGCACGGCGGCAACGGCGTGCTGATACGCCGACTCGGCGTCGACGAGCGCTTGATGCAGGACATCGATGGGCAGTCGGTGCTCGATCAGCAGCCGCCGTCCAGCACCGGGGTCTACGTTCGCGGCGAACTCGAGCACCACGGGCAGGTAGTCGGGCGACTCGTCGTTGGGCGGCGCGACGCCGGCGTCGCGATACGCCGCCGCGAATTGCAGCATCGCGGCGCCCCGGTTGCGGGTGTCTCCCGCCGTCCAGTAGGTCAGGTACATCGTGGTACTGCGGCGCAGGTCGAACGTGTCGACGTAATCGGCGGCCTGCGTGACGGGACCGGCGCAGCGTAAGGCCTGTGCTGTGCGCCGAAGGCGTTCTGCCTGGGCACCTTTGATGTGCGCTAACAACTCGTCGGCGTCGGCAAGACGCTTGCCGTCGGGATACCCGAGCAGCAGCGACGCGCACTGCCACACCAACCTGTCCTGCATTGCGGGTCTTCTCATCGCTGCGAACCCTCACGCGGGAACATACCTACCGGCACGCCACGGCCATCCCAGTTGAGCAGGTTGACCCGCGACGGCCGTTCGGCGTTGGCGGCCATCCCCTCGGTCGTCTGCCGGTGCCGCAATGCGTGGAACGTCTCGACCGCAACGGGCACCGGTCCCCCACTGGCCTCTCCGAACGGCCCTGATTCGTACATGCCCGGCCCGCCCTCGAACGACAGTGCGCAACCGGGCTCCTCTACGCTTTCGCCCTCGACCGGGTATGCGGTTGGAATCACGTAGCGCTCTTCGTATTTGGCGAGCGCCAGCAGGCGGTACATCTGGTAGATCTGTTCCTCGGTCATCCCCACCGACTGCGGGATGTGCGGCTGGGTCTGACGGCCGAGGCTGATGTCGCGCATGTAGGAGCGCATCGCGGCCAGCCGGCGCAACACCGATTCGACAACGGCGGTGTCGCCGGCGGTGAACAGCCCAGCCAGATACTCGAGCGGGATTCGCAGCGCCTCAATCGCGCCGAACAGGTTACCCAACTCCTCGCCGTCGTGCCCGTCGCGACTGATCGCATCGACCACGGGTGACAGCGGCGGGATGTACCACACCATGGGCATCGTGCGGAACTCCGGGTGCAGCGGGAGCGCCACCCGATAGGTGTTGATCAGCGCATACACCGGTGAGCGCTGCGCAGCCTCTATCCATTCGTCGGAGATGCCCTCGGCCCGGGCGGCGGCAATGACGTGAGGGTCGCTGGGGTCTAACAAGATTCGCCGGTGTGCCTCGTACAGCTCCTGGTCGTTTTCCACCGAGGCCGCTGCCGATACGGCGTCAACGTCATAGAGGACGAGGCCAAGGTAGCGCAGCCGGCCGACGCACGTTTCCGAGCAGACCGTCGGCAGCCCCACCTCGAGTCGCGGGTAACACAGCGTGCACTTTTCGGCTTTGCCGGTCTTGTGGTTGAAGTACACCTTTTTATAGGGACAGCCCGACACGCACATCCGCCAGCCCCGGCACCGGTCCTGGTCGACCAGCACGATCCCGTCCTCGGTGCGTTTGTACATCGCCCCGGAAGGACAGGACGCCACGCAAGATGGGTTCAGGCAATGCTCGCAGATCCGGGGCAGGTAGAACATGAAAGTCTGCTCGAGCTGCAATTTGACCTGCGCGCTCACATTTTTCAGCACCGGATCGTCGGGCAGGATTTCAGCCGAGCCGGCGAGGTTGTCGTCCCAGTTGGCCGACCAGGACACCTTCATGGGCTTGCCGCTGATCAGGCTGCGCGGCGGGGCAACCGGCATCTGCTCCCCCAGGGGCGCGTTGATCAGGTTTTCGTAGTCGTAGGTCCACGGCTCGTAATAGTCGGTGATCGCAGGCATCTTCGGGTTGGCGAAGATGCGCAGCAGCTTCGCGATCCGCCCGCCGTCGCGCAGCCGCAGCCGTCCGCGCCGGTCGCGTTTCCAGCCGCCGCGCCAGCGGTCCTGGTCTTCATAGGTACGCGGATATCCTTGGCCCGGGCGGGTTTCGACGTTGTTGAACCAGACGTATTCGGTTCCTGGCCGGTTGGTCCAGGCCTGCTTGCAGGTGACCGAACAAGTGTGGCAGCCGATGCACTTGTCGAGGTTCATCACCATCGCCATCTGTGCCATGACTTGCATCAGTACCGCACCTCCTGGGACCGGCGGCGCACGACGGTTATTTCGTCGCGTTGGTTGCCGGTGGGGCCAAGGTAGTTGAACGCGAACGACGTCTGCGCATAACCGCCGGCCAGGTGACTGGGCTTGATGAGCAGCCGCGTCAGCGAATTATGGATCCCGCCACGGTTACCCGTCGTCTCTGACAGCGGGGTGTCAATGGTGCGTTCCTGAGCGTGATAAACGTAGACGACGCCGTCGGGCATCCGGTGGGTCACGATGGCCCGGCACACCAAGACACCGTTCCGGTTGACGGCCTCCACCCAATCATTGTCGGATACACCGATTTTCGCGGCATCGGCCAGACTCATCCACATGGTGGGCCCGCCCCGCGACAGCGACAGCATCAACAGATTGTCTTGGTATTCGGAGTGAATCGACCATTTGGAGTGGGGAGTCAGATAGCGCACGGTCAGCGCGACCCCGTCGTCGACGTGCTGCTCGCCGAACAGCCGCGACATGTCCAGCGGCGGCCGATAGACGGGCAGCTGTTCGCCCAGTTCCTCGAGCCAGTCGTGGTCGAGGTAGAAGTGCATCCGCCCGGTCAGCGTGTGAAATGGCTTGAGCTCCTCGATGTTCACAGTGAACGGCGCGTACCGGCGCCCTCCGGTTTCGCTACCCGACCACTCCGGGCTGGTGATCACCGGCATCGGACGAGCCTGGGTGTCGGCGTAGGTGATGCGTCGTTCCTCACTGCCTTCGGCCAAGTGCACCAGCGACCGGCCGGTGCGCTCCTCCAGCTCCCGAAATCCCTGAACCGCCAACCTGCCGTTAGTCGTACCCGACAGAGCCAGGATGACGTCGGCCATGTGCGCCGCCGTCGTGATCGCCGGCCGGCCCTCGGCCGCACCGGAATCCATTACACCGAACCGGGCGGCCAGCTCGTCGACTTCTTTGGTGGGATGTGTGGTCAGCCCCTTGGTGGTCAGCCCCAGCGTGTCCACCAGCGGGCCCAGTGCGGCCCACTTGTCGGCGATCGCGGTGTAGTCGCGCTCCACCACAGCCACCGGACCCATCGTCTTACCCGGCACCGGGACCGCCCCGGCCGACCGCCAATCATGTTGGGTTCCCGCGGGATAGGCCATCGCGGCCGGGGTGTCGTGCTGCAGTGCACCAAGGACGACGTCGGTGCGGGTACCCAGATGGTCACGCGCCAACGCCGAGAACGATCGAGCGATCGCGCCGAATGCCTCGTAGTCCGAGCGTGTCTCCCACGGTGGGTCGATTGCCGGGCTGAAGGCGTGCACGAACGGATGCATGTCGGTGCTGGACAGGTCGGCCTTCTCGTACCATGTGGCCGCCGGCAGCACGACATCGGAGAGCAGCGTGGTAGACGTCATCCGGAAGTCGATCGACATCAGTAAATCGAGTTTGCCCTCGGGTATGCCATGGCTGCACACGATGTCGTTGGGCCACAGCGCTTTCGGTGCGGGCTCGGCTTGGAGGTTTGCCGTGGTACCCAGCAGATGACGCAAGAAGTATTCGTTGCCCTTACTCGACGAGCCCAGCAGGTTGGCCCGCCACACGTTGAGCACCCGCGGCCAGTTCGCCGGGTTGTCTGGATCGGTGACAGCAAGGCGTAGGTCCCCCGACGCGAGCTGCTCAGCGACATAGCCGGCGATGTCTTGACCCGCCTCGCGTGCTTGGTCGGCCACATCCAGGCTGGAGCGATCGAACTGTGGATAGAACGGCGTCCAGCCCATGGCCACCGCAGAGGCCATCACGTCCATCGTGTGTTTCCCGGTGAAGCGGCCCCGACCGACCGGGCTGGCCAACGCGTCGGCACGGTAGCCGTCGTAACGCCACTGGTCGGTGTGGACGTACCAATACGACGTACCGGCCATCTGCCGCGGCGGGCGCGACCAGTCGGTGGCCATCGCCATCGTCGCCCAGCCCGTGACTGGGCGGCACTTCTCCTGACCGACATAGTGCGCCCATCCGCCACCGTTGCGGCCCATCGATCCGGTGAGCAGCAGCAGCGACAACACCGCGCGGTAGGTCGCGTCACCGTGGAACCATTGGCAGATTCCGGCACCCATGATGATCATCGACCGGCCACCCGATTCCTCTGCGTTGCGGGCGAATTCGCGCGCAACCCGAATCGCCTGCGCTGCCGACACCCCGGTGATGGCCTCTTGCCAGGCCGGCGTGTAGGGAGTCGCCGCATCGTCGTAACCGGATGGCCACTCACCGGGCAGTCCCGGTCGAGCCACCCCGTACTGGGCAAGCATCAGGTCAAACACGGTGCACACCAGGTGTTCACCCACCTGCCGCACCGGCACCCCGCGGCTCAGCGTCGTACCGTGCCCGTCGAACGTGGCGAAATACGGCAGTTCGATGACGGCGGTCTCGCTGCTGTCGTGGTGGGCGACCGTGAGAGCTGGCACCAGATCGCCTAGATCCAGATTCCACTTGCCCACGCCGTCGGCGCCGAACCGGAAGCCCAGGGAGCCGTGCGGCACCGCCACCGTGTCGGTGGCACCGTCCAGCAGTGCGGGTTTGAACGCAGAGTTCTCTACGGCTCCCGCGTCTGTGCCGAGATCGGCGGCGGTGAGGAACTTTCCGGGCACCAAGGTGTCGCCGCGGCGCTCGAGTTTCACCAGGAAGGGCAGGTCGGTGTACTGGCGCACGTAGTCGACGAAGAATGGAACCCGTTTGTGCACAAAACATTCCGATAGGATCACGTGGCACATCGCCATAGCCAGTGCGCCGTCGGTGCCCGCCGCGCACGGCATCCACTCGTCGGCGAATTTGGTGTTGTCGGCATAGTCAGGGCTGACCGTGACGACCTTGGTGCCGCGGTAGCGCACCTCGGCCATCCAATGCGCATCGGGGGTGCGAGTAACCGGAACGTTGGAGCCCCACATCACCAAATAGTTTGCGTCCCACCAGTCTCCGGACTCCGGGACGTCGGTTTGATCCCCGAACACCTGCGGAGAGGCCACCGGCAAGTCGGCGTACCAATCGTAGAATGACGTCATCACGCCGCCGAGCAACTCGACGAATCGCGATCCAGCCGCGTGGCTGACCATGGACATCGCCGGTATCGGCGAAAAACCCGCTACCCGGTCCGGGCCGTACGTCTTGATCGTGTGCACATGTGCGGCCGCGATCATCTCGGTGGCTTCGGCCCACGTCACGCGCACCAATCCGCCCTTGCCGCGGGCATTCTGGTAGCGACGCCGCCGCTGCGGGTCGGCCTGGATATCGGCCCACGCCAGCACCGGATCGCCCAACCGGGCCTTGGCTTCCCGATACATTTCGACCAATACGCCACGCGCGTACGGATGGCGCACCCGGGTGGGCGAGTAGGTGTACCAAGAGAACGCCGCGCCGCGTGGGCAACCGCGCGGTTCATATTCGGGTCGGTCCGGGCCGACCGAGGGATAGTCGGTTTCCTGGGTCTCCCAGGTGATAATGCCGTCCTTGACGTAGATCTTCCACGAGCACGACCCAGTGCAGTTGACCCCATGCGTGGAGCGGACGACCTTGTCGTGACTCCATCGGTCGCGGTAGAACACATCGCCCTCGCGCCCACCGTGGCGCGTCACCGTCCGCAGATCGTCTGAGAACTCACCGGGTGTGAAGAAGCGGCCGCTGAGCTCGAGCAGCTGCTCAAGAACTCCACCAGTGCGGGGCCTCACGCGGGCGCCTTTTCCGGCTCACCCACGCGCTCATGAGATTTCAGCCGCAGCGCTGTGTAGCCGAACGCCAGCACCGCCGTGATCACCAGCAGCAGCAGCCCGATCGTGTAGTCGTTGTGCACCGGGTCGTAGGTCGCACCCATCACCAGCGGCGGGAAGTAGCCACCCAATCCCCCTGCGGCAGCAACGATTCCGGTGACAGAACCTACCGATGACGCTGGTGCGCGCCGGGCCACCCAGGCGAACACTCCGCCGGTCCCGATGCCCAAGAACACCGCCAGCGTGATGAACGTTGCGGCCGACCACTTGTCCGGCGGCGGCTGAAACACCGCGACCAGCGCCATTACCGCCACGCCGGCCAATGAGGCCAGCACAACGTATTTGGGGGCGATACGGTCGGCCAGCGCCCCGCCCACCGGGCGCGCCAGCACCGCCGCCAACGCGAACCCCGCAGTGCGGGCCCCGGCATCCACCGGGGAGAACCCGTAGATGGTTTTGATGTAGGTGGGCAAGTAGGTGCTGAACGCCACGAATCCGCCGAACACCACCGCATAGAGCAACGCCATCTCCCACGTCACCCGCAATCGCGCAGCGGCCTTGAGCTTTGGCAGCACCGGATCGGTGTTAGGGACGAAATACGGAGCGTTTCGCAGCACCGCCATGCCCACCAGCGCCGTCAGCGCCAACAGCACCGCGATGATGACGTGGGTGGTGAACAGCCCGAACCAGCGCACGAAGCGCGGTGTGAAAAACGCGGACACCGCCGTGCCGACCATCCCCATCCCGAACACACCCGTGGCGAAACCACGGCGAGCCGGCTCATACCAGTTGTTGGCGAACGGGATGCCGACCGCAAATATCGTGCCCGGCAGGCCGAGGAAAAATCCGCATAGCAGCAACAGCGGAAACGACTTCGCCGCTGCGGCCGCCCCCACCCCGAGTACCGGGCCGACCGCCACCAGCGATACCGCGATCAGCATGACTCGCCCACCGAAGCGGTCCGTCAGCGGTCCGGTAACGATGCGTCCCAGCGATCCCACCAGAATCGGCGTGGCAACCAGCAACGATGCCGCGGCACTGCTCAGATGCATCTCCTTGGCGTAGGTGGTCGACATTGGGCCGATCACATTCCACGCCCAAAAGCACACCATTGACACCCAGGTGGCCAACACCAAATTCACTCGCTGCGGCGCGGCTACTGACCGGTCCACAATGTTCACCGGCTCAGATAACCACGCCGCGCCGTCGCAGGCGCGAACCCCGGGAAAACCTTGCCGAGCCTCGCCGTTGGGCGATTTTCTTCGACATGACGTCATGTAAACATCAGGAACCCGGTTCCAGTGAGGGGCCAAGTACCTGCCGCCTGAGGGCCGAATGTCACTGAGGAGTCAGGCTCTGCAGCCCGGCAGAGGTCAGTATGTAGCCCAGGTCCGTGGTGGTCGGGTCTGCCAGCACCAGGTCCACCACGGCCGAGCCGGCGATCTCTGGAGTGAGCACCGCACCGAGCTGCCGCAGATAGGCCTCCTCGCTCTGTCCACTGCGCGCGGCATAAGCACGAATCCCGCGCCTGCCGACGTCCCCGAATGGCGTCATTCGGGGCAGGACAGTTGTGAAGGTAATGCCCAGCCCGGCCCGACGCGACTCGTCCTGGGCGTATTGCGCGATAAACCGTTGCGTGGCTTTGGATCCGGCATAGCCTCCGCTGGCCGGCGACCCGTTGATTGCCGCACCGCTGCTCACAACCACCACACGGCTGCCTGGCGTCATGGGTTTCAGCAGCGCCTCACGCAACCAGGTAAAGGCTATCTTGACGTCGTTGTGCCAGGTGGCGGAGAAGGTTTCCCAGGTTTGATGCTGAAGCGGACGCATCACCGGACTTGCACCAGCGACCACCACGAGAATCGATGGCTCGTAGCGGTCGAACAGATCGCAGGCCACCGCGGGATCGGTGGCATCGGCAACCTCGGTTGTAATGTTCGCGCTGATGTCAGACAGCTCGGCAAGCACCGGCCCAGTCCGGGCCACCGCGATCACCGCCGCACCGGCTGCAGCGAACCTCAGCGCGATGCCACGGCCCAAGCCCCGGCTCGCCCCGACGACGATGGTTGTCTTATCCGACAAATCGCTCACGATCATGCTCCCTCTGTCTAGCAATGAATTTCGGTGGCATAAACCGGCCTGCGGCGCACCGCTTTGCCGTCGAAGATGTAGATGTCGCCGCGTCGCAAAAATAGGCGGTGAATCTGCGCCCATTTCGCCGCTCCGCCGGTGTCAATACTGGAAGAGCATGACGCGAGGGTGGAGTGGTGAAACGTGGCAACAATCGACCTGATCAGCCGCTCGCGTGCCGGGGACGGCGATGCGTTCCGGGATCTGACCGAGCCGCACCGGCACGAGCTACTGGTGCACTGTTACCGAATGCTGGGATCCCTGCAGGATGCCGAAGATATGTTGCAGGACACGCTGCTGGCCGCATGGCAAGGTCTCGACGGGTTCGAAGGACGCGCCTCGATCCGCACGTGGCTGTATCGCATAGCGACCAACCGCTGCCTCAACGCGCTGCGCTCGGCCAACCGCCGTCCGGCCAAGGAGTGGAACATCTCCGAGAATGAGCTGCCCGAGCGGAGCAAGCTTGGCGAAATCGTATGGCTCGAGCCATATCCCGACACGCTCATGCAGGGTGGGCTCGAGGCACCGCTGGGCCCGGAGGCCCGCTACGAACAAAGCGAGGCGATCTCGCTGGCTTTCGTGACCGCCCTGCAGATCCTGCCCGCCCGCCAGCGCGCCGTGCTCATCATGCGCGAGGTCCTTGGATACCGCGCCGCCGAGGTCGCCGACATGCTCGGCACGACAGTCGTCTCGGTGAACAGTGCCCTCAAGCGGGCCCGCGTCAACCTCAACCAACATCTGCCGGCCGACCGCGGCGAACCCCCTCCCACCCCCGATTCACCCGCCGAGCGGGCGCTGGTGGCCAAATTCGTTCGCGCCTACGAAGCCGGCGATGTCGATGAACTGGTCGCGCTGCTGACCGACGACGCCTATATCTCTATGCCACCGATTCCCCTCGAATATCATGGCCGCAATGTCGTTGCTCGCTTCTACGCCGCCGTTTTTCGCCCCGGCGGGACGTATGACCTGGTGCCAACCCGGGCTAACGGTCAGCTGGCTTTCGGAGCCTACCGTCGTGCTGCCAATGGCGGCATCCGCCATGGAGCCGGCCTGCTCGTCCTGACCGTCACCGGCGACCGCATTTGCGCGATGACCCGCTTCGATAACGACATGCTGCCGTGGTTCGGTCTGCCGTGTTCCTTGCCTCGGCGGCCCTCATGACGCTGAAACTATTTGTACATCAAGCTCTTTCGGCCCGACCCAGGTGCCGTCCGGGACGCTGTGGCAGAACAACGATCAATACGATGATGATGGCCGCGATCACCGCTGAGGCCAGCGGACGACTTAGCGCGAGACCACCCTCGGCCACTGGCTTATCAACGAAATCACCCACCGTCGCGCCCAGTGGCCGGGTCAGAATGAAAGCGACCCAGAACAAGACGACACGCGAAACACTGGTCCAAAAGTAGAGGCCCACGACCACGATAAGGGCCGCGGCGAAGACCAAAGCGCCACGTTCGTAACCAAATCCGGGAGTGTCGGCGAGCCAATCCCCCAGCGCGGTGCCCAGCGTCTGCGAAAACGTAATGGTCGCCCAGTAGAACGCCTCTACTTTCGGCGTCGAAACGCTGCTGACCGAGACGGTTCCCTGCGACCAACGCCAAAAGGCAAGGATCGCCAAGAGACAAGTAAGAAGCAGTAGCGATCCGCCCGCGTAGCCGATGCCCAGCGACCGGTCCGCGAAATCGGCCAACGTGGTTCCGAACGTCGTTGATGCCACGATCGTCGCCCAGTAGAGACTCGCATGGAAATGCTTCGCGTAGAGCTGCGCGGCAACGAGCACGACCAGCGCGACACCGAACAGCACTACCCCGGCCACATAGCCCCAATTCAGGGTCATGGTGACGGTGTCCCCACCCGTCTCACCCAATGTCGTCGCCAAGATCTTGATCACCCAAAAGCCCAGAGTGACCGCTGGCACCTTGGTCAGTGCCGGGCTCCTGGCGTCACTCATGTGGTGTTCGGGCGAGGAAAAGAGGCCACGTTATCACACGGTATAGGTCTGCGGATCATATCTGGGAATGTATTGAATAACCCATCGGATCGGATATGGATATGTATCGTGTGTGACACGACGCCTCAGACTAGGGCCGTATCGGGCTATATCGGGTTAGAAAGGTAGTGGCTGATGAACTTCCTGGTGCTGCCACCAGAAATCAATTCCCTGCGGATGTTTTCCGGTGCCGGCTCGGCTCCGATGTTGGAGGCCGCGGCCGCCTGGAACGCGTTGGCCTCCGAGCTCGATTCGGCGGCGGAGTCGTTCGCCTCGACGACCTCCGGGTTGGCCGGCCAGGCATGGCAGGGTGCCGCGTCTCAGGCGATGCTGGCTGCGGCCGCCCCGTATGCCGGCTGGCTGAGCAACGCAGCAACGCAAGCGTCCGGAACGTCCGCCCAGGCTCAGGCCGTCGCCGGTGCGTTCGAATCCGCACTGGCGGCCACGGTGCACCCCGGGCTAGTAGCGGCCAATCGTTCCAACTTCGTGTCCTTGGTCCTGTCGAATCTGTTCGGACAGAACGCCCCCGCGATCGCGGCCGCCGAAAGCATCTACGAAGAGATGTGGGCCCAGGACGTGGCCGCGATGGTCGGCTACCACGCCGGAGCCTCGGCAGCGGCCGCACAGTTACTTGCGCCGGCCCAGGCGTTCGGCAACACGCTGTCCGGGCTGGTGTCCTCCGCCGCGGGAGAGTTGCCCAACTACGGCTACGGCAACGTCGGCCAGGGCAACGTGGGCTTCTTCAACAACGGCACGCTGAACTTCGGCATCAACAACATCAGCCCCAACTTCACCCCCACCAACCCGATCACCCTGTTCGGCGGCGTGGGCATCGCCAACAACGGCGTCTTCAACGTCGGCGGCTGGAACACCGGCAGCGTCAACGTCGGCTTCGGCAACACCAGCCCGCACTTCACCCCGACCAATCCCCTCACCCAATTCGGCAGCCTGGGCCTGTTCAACAACGGCATCAACAACGTCGGCATCGCCAACGTCGGATCCAACAAC
>NZ_LQPW01000066.1 GCF_002116635.1 Mycobacterium szulgai
GCCGGCAACGCCGCCGATCCCGCCGGCCCCGCCGGCCCCCCCGTTCCCGAGAATGAATCCGCCGCTGCCGCCCCAGCCGCCGTCCCCGGCGACGCCGCCCGGTCCGGCGTTCCCGCCGATCCCGCCGGCGCCGCCGTTGCCGAAAAGCCCGGTGGCATTGCCGCCGTCGCCGCCGAAGCCGACGAAGCCGTTGAAAGCGGCGCCGCCGGCGCCGCCGCGGCCGCCGTTGCCGAACAGGAACCCGCCGTTTCCGCCGCTGCCGCCATTCTGGCCGGGTCCACCGGACCCGCCGGCGCCCCCGTTACCCCAGAGCAACCCGCCGTTCTGGCCGTTGGAGCCGGTTCCATCGACGCCGTCGCGGCCGTTACCGATCAGGGGGCGTCCCAGTATCGACTCGACGGGGCCGTTGATCGCGTTGAGCAACTCCTGTAGCGGGTTGGCATTGGCGGCCTCGGCGCTGGCGTAGGAGCCCGCACCCGCACTCAGCAGCTGGACAAACTGCTGGTGAAATCCTGCCGCCTGAGCGCCGAGCGTCTGATAGGCCTGCGCATGCGCGCTGAATATGGCCGCGACGGCCGCCGACACCTCGTCACCGCCCGCAGCCAGCAATGCCGACGTCGGGTATGCCGCCGCCGCATTAGCCGCACTGATCGTCGAACCGACATTCGCCAATTCCGACGCCGCTGCCGTCACGACCTCTGGCACCGCGACTACATAGGACATTTCCGGCCTCCGAGTGACGCGGCGACCACCCGCGGATCGCCGAACAACACGACCGTATTGCCGTCCGGCCGCCTACCGATCCCAAGCTTTAGGGCGCGCTGGTGCTACGGCAGGCCGGGTTGGCCGGGCAACCCGAAAAGTTGCCCGCCGTCGCCGCCTTGGCCACCGGTGCCCGCTGGTGCCCCAGGTGCGCCGTTGCCGCCGTTCCCGCCGAAACCTACGAGGAATCCGGCGCGTCCACCTTTGCCGCCGCTCCCACCGGGATCGGCGGAGGCGGTGGGTCCGCCCGTGCCGCCTGACCCGCCG
>NZ_LQPW01000067.1 GCF_002116635.1 Mycobacterium szulgai
CCGGTGGGCTGGGCGGGGCCGGCGCGGTCGGCGGCAACGGCGGCGTCGGCGCGACGGTGTTCGGCGACGGTGGGATCGGCGGGCAGGGCGGGCCCGCGGTGTCGGGCGTCCTCGGTGGGCTGCCGGGCAAGGGCGGAGACGGCGGCAGCGCGGTTTGGATCGGTTCCGGCGGTGCCGGTGGCCAAGGCGGTACCGGCTTGACCGGGGCACCTGGCCAAGCGCCGGGTGCCCCGGTCGGGTCCGGTACGAACGGGCCCAACCAGATCGGCAACGGAAACCAGACCGGCACCGCGGGCGGCAACGGCGTCGACGGTACGGCTGGCACCAACGAGAGCGGCGGCACCGGCGGGATCGGCGGAACCGGGCAATCCCTGGACGGCAACAACGGCACAGGCGGTGCCGGCGGCGACGGCGGAAAGGCCGGCACGGCCGGTGGCAGTGGCGGCAACGGCGGCAGTGGCGGCACCGGAGAAACCAGCGGCAGTGCCGGCGGCACTGCGACCGGTGGTAACGGCGGGCAAGGTCAGCCCGGTTCGGTGGCCGGTGGAAACGGCGGTGACGGCGGCGCGGGCGGCCTGGGCCACAACACGGGCAACGGTGACGCCAACGGCGGCACCGGTGCAAACGGTGCCGCCGCCAGCACCGTCGTCGGCGCGAACGGCGGCGCCGGGGGCACCGGCGGTGCCGGCGGCAACGGCGGACACGGCGGAATGTTCATCGGCAATGGCGGGGCCGGCGGAGCCGGTGGCACCGGCGGCACCGGCGGTACCGGCGCGGCCGGCTTCGACGGCGGTAACGGCGGTTCGGGCGGGGCAGCCATGGCTGACGGCACCGGCAAAGCCATTGGCGGCGACAGTGGATCCGCTGCGGCCGCTGGCAGCAACGGCGGGATCGGTGGTGTCGGTGGCACCGGTGGTGTCGGCGGCAACGGCGGCGCGGCCGGGTCCTTCATCGGCATCGGCGGCGCCGGCGGCGCCGGTGGTCAGGGCGGCATCGGCGGGGTAGGCGGCATCGGTGGCGCCGGCGGCAGCGGTGGTTCCGGCGGCGCGGCGATTAGCGCCGGCGGCATCGCGACGGCCGCTAGCGGCAAGAACGGCCTGATCGGTCTTGACGGCGGTGCCGGGGGTGCCGGGGGTGCCGGAGGCACCGGCGTGGGCGGCGGCGGTGCCGGCGGTCTGATCGGCTGGGCCGGCGCGGCCGGTCCTGTCGGCGGCGGCGGTACCGGTGGTATGGGCGGCCAGGGCGGAGCCGGCGGCAGCGGCGGCAACGGCGGCAACGCTACGGGCATCACCGGCAGTACGGCCGGCACGGGCGGCAATTTCGCGCTGGGCGGCCAGGGTGGAGCCGGCGGTGCACCAGGCGGGCCGGGCGGTGGCACCGGCAATACGGGTCTGTTGGGCGTTCCGGGCAACCCCGGCAAGACTGGGATCGTCACCATCGTCCCGTGACGCCCGTCCAGGCTTGACATGCCAGCGAAGAAGAAGCGCGCCGCCGAGGCGCCGGCTGGCGATTCGCTTGCGCCGCAATACCCGATCGAATCGGTCGACAATGCACTCAAGCTGTTGCTGCTGTTGGGCGAGCAGCCGCGGATCCGGTTGAGCGAGGCCACCCGGTATCTGGGAGTGGCCTCGTCAACCGCGCACCGGCTGCTGGCGATGCTGACCTACCGGGGGTTCGTTCGGCAAGATCCGGTGTCCAAGGCGTATCTGCCCGGGCCGGCGCTAACGGGTGTGGCGTTTGCCATCTTCGGCCGCATCGACATTCAGGGCACCGCGCTGCCGGTCATGCGGCGGCTCAGCGAAACGTTGCGGGAAACCATTCACCTCGGCTTGCTCGACGGCGCCGGTGTCCGGTTTATCGCCGCAGTCGAGGGCCCGGCCGCGGTGCGGGTGGCCTCCCGGCTGGGCCGCACCGTGCCCGCGCATTGCACCTCCACCGGCAAGGTGCTGCTGTCCCAGCTGCCCGAAGCCGAACTGCGCCAACTACTTCCGCGTGCCAACCTGCAGCGCATCACCGCGCACTCGATCGGCACACGCGCCGAGCTGGAGGCCGAGCTCGCCGCGATTCGCAAGCGTGGCTATGCCGTCAACCGCGAAGAGAGCGAGGAGGGCGTGGCCTCGGTGGCCGTCGCCATCCCCAGCCGCGCACCGGGACTGCGGCTTGCGCTCAACGCGGCGGCGCCGGTGAACCGATTGGACAGCTCGCAATATCCGGCGATCGCGACCGCACTTATCGAGGCGGCCAAGGAGATTGGCGATCAGCTGGGTTAGTCACCCAGCCGGGCGACTTCGTGCCGCCAGGCCGCCGCGACGTTGAACCCAGACCCCAGGTCCGGCAGGTCAGCCCAGTCGGCCCCGTCGATATCGCGCAACGTCCCGCCGGCGGCGCACACCCGCAGGGACATCTGGGCCAGTTGGTCGACGGCGATCGCCTGCAACACCGACTGCTCTACCGTGCCGGCGGCGCTGGTGATGCCATGGCCCCGGCAGATGACCACCGCTGCCTCGCCCATCGCCGCCACCATTTCCTTACCCAGCAAGGAGTTTCGGATCAGTACGGCGCGTTCGTAAACGGGCACGCCGCCGCGGGCCAGCCAGGCGCCGGGAATGTCGTAGGCGCCGTAGATGGGCCGAAGCTCGATGCCGGCCAGATCCGCGGCGACAACGGCCGGCGGATGCAGGTGGGCGACGGCCCGATGACGCCGATGTTGCTGCGCGGCGAGCAGGGTTTCGGCGTGGATGGGCAGTTCGTTCGGCACCCGGTAGCCGTCGAGTTCGCCTGCCGCACCGGCCTTCCCGTCGAAGGTGACGAGCCGAATGTCGTCGGGGCGGGTGTACGCCACGCCGGTATCGGTATCGCTGCGGCACCGGATGAGCAGATGCTCGTCGTCGATCCGCAGACTCAGATGGCCCAGGATGCCGTCCACCAAACCGCGGGCCGCGGCGATCCGGCAACCTTGGGCCACCAGGGCCCGCTGCTGGGCCAGCGGGTCCGTCACGTGGACCTCGGTGTGCCCAGGCGAAATCCACCGTCGGGGTGGATGGTCTCACCGGTGATGCCGCGGGACCGATCGGCGGCCAAGTAGACATAGCTCCACGCATGGTCTTCGCCGGACAGCGCAACGTGCAGTGGTGTGCGTGCGGCCATATCCGTTGCGCGGTTCGGCGTTTCGTCGAGTCGGATGTCTGCTGAACCCAGACTGACCATGCCACGCAGATCCGTGTTCAGCGTTCCGCCGGGCGCCACGCCGTTGACCCGGATCTGCGGGGCCAGTTCGTGCGCCAGGGCCGCTACCAGCCCGCGTACGGCGAATTTCGACGACACGTACAGCACGCCGCCACGGCCCGGGTAGTACGACGACGCCGACTCGGTCAGCACGAGGGAGGCTCCCGTCGACTCGCGCAGCGCCGGGAGCGCGGCCTTGACCGAGTGCAGCTGGGTGAGCACGTTGGTGCGGAACATCTCGTCGAAAGCGGGGGACAGGTCGTCGGCACCGATGTCGGCGATTCCCCGGTAGAAGTCGAATACGCCGACGCAGTTGACCAATGTGTCGAGTCCGCCGAACTTATCCGCCGCGGTGGCGACGGCACGGTCGTTGGCGTCACGGGTAACCGCGTCACCCTCGACGACGGGCACCGCGGGCAGATCCTGGCGCAACCGCTCGCACTTGGCAAGATCCCGTTCCAGCACAGCCACTTTCGCGCCTTCGGCCAGGAAGGCGTCGACGACGGCGCGGCCGATCCCGGAACCCGCACCCACCACCAGGGCGCGCTTGCCGTCAAGCCATCCGGTCATCGTGGCCTTCCGGTTCGTCGGGCAGTAGCGGCGCGTACGAATTGCCCACCATGGCCGCCAGCGTACGGGGGTTCTGCCAGGTGAGCGCTTCCACTTCCAGCGCGTCCAGGCTGATCCATTGCCCGGTTCTGGGTGCGGTGATCAGCAGCCGAGACCCGTTGCGAGTGTCTACCCGGCGCACCACTACTTCGGTGAATTCGTTGGCGACGGTGACGGCTTGGCCAACTGCACCTTCCAGCAACCGCGCCAGCTCGTCACTCATAAGAACACCGCCAGGTTCTGCATCCGCAATACAGACTCGTCGGCAATGATATTGCGGCGAGCCAACTTCCATGCCCCGTCGCACCTGCGCAGTACGTCCTCGCGGCCGCAGGATACCAACGCGCTCTCGTTGACGTCGCCGCGACTGCGGAACAACAGTTCGGCCGATTCGACCCAAAGGTCTTCGGAACCCTCAACCTCAAACGTGCGCACGTTGGTGATGAAGTGGCGCAGCCGAGACGGCGGGTCCTCGGTCCAGGCGTGCTCGGTGGCAAATCGCGCCACCCGTTGGCTCAGCGAGTACTTGTCTTCGTCGAAATGAGCCATGCCCGGCCCCCTTGCCGGTGCGGTATCGAACCCGGCGCCCCGTGCGGTGGTGACCCGAACCGGCATGACGTACCGAATGTCATCGGTCAGGGTATCCAGCCACTCCTCGTAGCGCTGTGCGTCCAGCAGGTAGGCCTCGTCGACCAGGAACTGGTGGGCGTCCAAATGCCGAATGTCGTTGAACCGGAGCGGATTTCTCATGTCGTGACCGCCGACTCGAGGTGTTGCGCCCACAACTTGAGCAGCTCGCGCTGGTTGTATTCGTTGTAGCCGACCTGGGCGCGTCCGGGCCCGTGGAAGGACTCCGCGGACAGTTCCGGGCTGACCGGCCGGTCGTCGTGAAGCAACCCCATCCGGCTGTTGAGCAACAGCCGGCGGGCCATCGAGCCGCCCGCGGTGGTGGTCAGCGACACCCAGTTCTCCACGTCGTCCTGTTCGAACATGCCGGTCGACCCGAAGCACATCAAATAGGCCTTATAGGAATCCCTTTTGAATTGCTCGGGTGCGGCGGCGTCGACTCCGAACCACGAGCACACCTCGGTTTCGTTCGCGCTGATGGGCTGCCACTGCCGAATCGAGATGAACGGCAATACTTGCTCGCTCTCGGGGAGCTTGGGCCAGTTGTGCACGAAGCTCAGGTTGGGAAAGCAGGTGGCGGCCGAGATCATGAAGCCGTCCTCGCCGACGACCCTTTGTTGCCGCGGTGTCCAGACATCTTTGATCCGGCCGATCATCTCGTCGGGGTAACCGACGTAACGCATGCGCTCCTCGAAGCCGCCGGGGGGCAGCTTGTAAGTTGTTCCGCCGCCGCAGCCGGCCCAGTAGGTGGCGCCGTCCTTGCGCTTTTGCGCCTTCGGCTCGCGGAACAGGCCGATCTCGACGATGGATGCGTGCGTGTGCGGCGTGTGGTACATGTCGCCGGCGAAATTCTCCGCGCCGATCTTCCAATTCGCCTTGATGCGCCAGCGTTGCGGCCCACGCAGCTGCAGGCCTTGTGTGCTTTGCTTCGTGTAGTAGTCCAGATAGAACCGGAAGTCGCCGAGGAAATCGGCCAGGGGCTCGGCGTTGGGGTCCAGGTTGACGAAGATCAGGCCGTTGTAATTTCCCAAATTCGGTGCGGGAAGCAAACTTTGGTTCTTGGTGAACCCCTCCTCGCCACCGTAGGCATCGCGGTGAAACGGCAAACCGGTCAGCCGGCCGTCGTTGCGGTAGGTCCAGCCGTGATACGGGCAGCGGAAGTTGGAGGCGTTGCCCATCTCGGCTCGGCAGACCTGCATGCCCCGGTGCAGGCACATATTGAAAAATGCCTGCACCTCGCCGTTGGAGTCGCGGGCGATGATGAACGAATCCTCGAGGACGCGCCGCACTACATAGTCGCCGTCCTGCGGGATTTCGGATTCGTGGGCGACGAACATCCATGTCCGGCTGAACAGCCGTTCCTTTTCCAGCGCGAACAGCTCGGTGTCGTTGTAGATGTACGCCGGAATCATGCCCTGGCGCACGTTGCTGAAGACGTCTGTCACTGAACCTACATTCTGTATTACAGAGGATAATTCTGTCTACCAGAATCCAGCATCGGGCTATCGCCGGTCAACAGCGTCGTTGAGCACACGGCTCTCCCACAGGAGTCTTTCGCCGTATTCACAGTCAGTTCACACCGAGTACTCACCGTCTGGACGCAATTCGCGTGGTTAACGTGGTCACGTTGTGTCCAGTGCGTGTGTGTGAGCGTGCTCATGGGAGTAAGGGCGCTCATCGCGGGCAGACGGTCTGACTTGGGGAAGGGCGCTGGTGCCATGGTTGATCGCTCAGTGAAGGGGCAGCCAAAGCGATTGGGATCGCGAGTCATCGCGGCGATCGCACGTCAGGAGTGGCTGGATAGGCCCAGCTACCGATTCGAACACGTTCTCGCGTACGGCTTCAACGCACTCGGTGGCGCGCGCGATCGCGTCACGAATGTGCTCAACGGGGTTTGGCTGGGCCATCCGGTGCATCCCCCGCTGGCGTCACTGGCCAGTGGAGCGCTCGGTACGGCGGTGGCGCTGGATGCCATGAGCCTGCTGCCCGGCCAAAGTAAGACCGAGGCCCGGGACGCGGCGCGAATCGCCTCGCGGGCGCTGGGTGTAGGGATTCTGGCCAGCGTGGGGGCGGCGGTCACCGGCGTCACGGACTGGCAGCACACCCACCGGGGCGACCGCCGGGTGGGGCTGGTGCACGGGGTGGTCAACTCGGCCGCGACAGCGCTCTACACGCTGTCCTGGCTGGACCGGCGGCGGGGCCGTCACATGCGCGGAATCGCAACCAGCGCAATCGGTTACGGCGTTACGATGGCCGGCAGCTACCTGGGCGGTGCGCTGGTGTTCGAGTCCGGCATCGGAATCGACCAGTCGGGCGAGCGGCTTCGTACCACGGAGTGGACGCCGGTGCTGCCGGTCACCTCCCTGCTGGACGGCAAGCCGCAGCGCGTCGAGGTCGACGGGGTGGGGCTGGTGGTGTGCCAGACCAACCCCGGCGAGGTTTCCGCCTTCGGCGAGTTCTGCCCGCACCTGGCGGCGCCCATGGCCGACGGCTGGGTCGATCGCGGCCGCATCGTGTGTCCATGGCACGGCTCGCGGTTCGCGCTCGAGTCCGGGGAGGTGTTGCGCGGCCCGTCGGCGATGCCGCTGCCGTGCTACGAGGCCCGGTTGGTCGACGGAATGATCGAAGTGCGCTCTGACGGACAACCTGCGATTGCGGCGGGGAGCGCCGCGGGAAACGGAGTAAGCAAGTGAACGCCTACGAAGTGCTCAAAGACCACCACGTCGTGATCAAGGGCTACGGCCGCAAGGTAAGCGAAGCCCCGGTGAACAGCGAAGAGCGGCACTCCCTCTTCGACGAGATGCTCGTCGAGCTGGACATCCACTTCCGCATCGAGGACGACCTGTACTACCCGGCGCTGGCGGCCGCCAGCGAATTGATCGCGGTCGCCCACGCCGAGCATCGCCAGGTGGTCGACCAGCTCGGGGTGCTGCTGCGCACCCCGCAGAGCGCGCCGGGATATGAGGACGAGTGGAACACGTTCAAGACCGTCCTCGAGGCACACGCCGACGAGGAGGAACGCGACATGATTCCCGTTCCGCCCTCGGTGAAGATCACCGACGCCGAGCTCGAGGAGCTGGGCGACAAGATGGCCGCCCGGATCGAGCAGTTGCGCGGGTCCACCTGGCACAAGCTGCGGACCAAGGGGAAGTCTGCGCTGCTGCGCGGGATCTGACTCCTCAGCGGCGGCCGATTCCGGCCATCATGATCGGCGTGAGTAGGCGCAGGTCCTCGCCGAAGCGCGCGGCGGCCGCGTCGGCGTCCTCGCGTGAGATCAGCCCCGCGTCGACGACCGCGCCACGCAGGCTCTCGAAGGACAGCCGGAAGAAATCGAAACCCGCTGTGCTGGAATCGATTACCCGGGCGCGACCCTCACCGCGCACGTCGCGCAGTCCGGCAGCGGCCAGGTCGGCGACGACGCGCCGCCCGTAATGCGGCTCGAAGCTGGCGCGCTGCATGAAGCCCAGAATCGCCGCCGTCACCCGCTCCAGCTGGTCGTCGGTGCCCTCGAAGCCGAACGCCGTCCAGTCGTAGTCCTCGATGACCAGCCAGCCACCGGGACGCAGCGCGGCGACCAGGCGGTCGAGGATCTGACGGCGGTCAGCCAGGTGCTCGAGCACCAGCCGGGAATGGATCAAGTCGAATTCGCCGCGAGGCAACTCGTCGGTCCGGATGTCGAGGCGTTTGACCTCGATCGAGTCGCCGGCCAGCGGTTCGACGAAGCGCGTGTCGATGTCGACGGCCAGCACGCTGGCCCCGCGTCCGGCCATCCACTGCACCAGCGAGCCGCCGCCGGCGCCGAGTTCCAAGCAGCGCCAGGTCTTTTCACCCGTTCCGATGCCGAGCTCGTCGAGCAGCGCCTGAGTTCCGGGGTCCCACAGGCTCTCCATGCCGGCCAGCCGGGTGCGTTCCTCGGCGAAACCCTGGTCGTAGACATAATCGCTTGGCATGGCGCTAACGCTAGTAGCGTCACGCTACGTGGAGCCCCCAGCCGAGCGCGTCGTGTCGCAGGATCGCATCAGCGCGGAGATCGCCGCGCTGGCTGTCGCGGCCGGAGGCCAGCACCCGGGCAGCGGTGAAACGCAGCCTCGCCTCGACTACCCGCCGTATCGCAGCAGCGTTCTTCGCCACCCCCAGTTCCCGCCGCTGATTGTGGACCCCGACGAGATCGAACGCTGGGCACCCTGCTTCGGCCAGCAGGACGTCGCCCCGGGCGACGCGGACCTTACGTCCGGTCATCCGGGTGAGCCGATAGGGGAGCGCATCATCGTGGCCGGGCGGGTGCTCGATGGAGCCGGCCGGCCGGTGGCCGGCCAGCTGGTCGAGATCTGGCAGGCCAACGCCAGCGGTCGCTACCGCCACCAACTCGATCAGCATCCGGCTCCGCTAGACCCGAACTTCACCGGCGCTGGGCGCTGCCTCACCGGGCCCGACGGGTCGTACCGCTTCCTCACCGTCAAGCCCGGTCCCTATCCCTGGCGCAACCATCACAATGCCTGGCGGCCCGCCCACATCCACTTCTCGCTCTTCGGCACCGCCTTCACCCAGCGTCTGGTCACCCAGATGTACTTTCCCGGTGATCCGCTGCTCGACTTGGACCCCATTGCCTCCTCGATCATGGATCCCGTTGCGCGCCAACGCCTCATCGCCGGCTACGACCATGGCCTCACCCAGCCCGAGTATGCGACCGGATACCGCTGGGACATCGTGCTCTCCGGCAGCGGGCGCACCTGGACCAAGGGGTGATCGAATTGTCTTGCACCCCAGGACAAACCGTGGGCCCATTCTTCGGCCTGGCATTGTCTTATCCCGGCGACAGCGAATTGGTCGGCCCGGAACACCCCGATGCGGTCGTACTGCACGGCACGGTTTATGACGGCGCCGGCCGCGCAATCCCGGACGCACTGGTGGAAGTCTGGCAAGCCGACGGTGACGGCCGGATCCCGGGGGCTCCGGGCTCACTGAGCCGCGACGGCTCGGCCTTCACCGGATTCGGCCGGGCCGCCACCGACGCCGGCGGCGACTACCGCTTCACCACGGTGGTACCCGGAGCGTCGGGCGTGGGGCAGCCGTTCTTCGCGATCGCCGTGTTCGCCCGGGGCCTGCTGCACCGGCTGTGCACGCGCGCCTATCTGCCGGACGTCGACTTCGCTGCTGATCCGCTGTTGTCCACCGTTGACGTCGCGCGCCGGGATACCTTGGTGTGCGGCATCGAAGGTGGTATGGGCTACCGCTTCGACATCCACCTGCAGGGCCCGAATGAAACCGTATTCCTGACCTACCGGGACGATCGGCGATGACCAACCTGTTGTGGCCGGGCGACGAGCGCGCCGGCGAGCACATGACGGATCAGGCGTTGTTGCAAGCGATGGTCGCGGTGGAATCGGCATGGCTGGGCGCTCTGTCGGCGGCCGGCCTGGCGCCGGCCGACTGCGCCGGTGCCGACCTGTGGCACCTGATCGGAGCCGATGACCGGGAGCAACTCGCGGCTACCGCCGAGGACGGCGGCAACCCCGTCATCGGCTTGGTCGGGCTGCTGCGGCAGCGCGCAACGCCGCCGGTGTCCGCGTGGATTCACCGCGGACTCACCAGCCAGGACGTCCTCGACACCGCCCTGATGATGGCCGCGCGCGCGGTGGTGGAACACCTCATCTCGAAACTGACCGAACAGGTTTCGGCGCTATCGGCACTCGCAACGGCCCATCGCGGTACGCCGATGCTGGCCCGCACCCTGACCCAGCATGCGGCGCCCACCACCTTCGGCGTCAAGGCGGCCGGCTGGCTCGACGGTGTGGTGGCCGCCCATCGGCGGCTGCGCGCATCGGTCACTCCGGCGCAGTTCGGCGGTGCGGTCGGAACCTGTTCAGCAACAACGGAATTGGCGACGCTGCTGGGTGACGCGCCGGATCCGGCTCAGACAGCCGAGGGCGTAGCGCTCAGTGCCGCAACGACTTTGGGCTTGGAGTTCCAGGCGCCCTGGCACACCGCCCGCGGTCCGATCACCGCGCTCGCCGACGCACTCGTCGCGTGCACAGACTCTTGGGGCCGGATCGCAAACGACGTCGTCACCCTGGCCCGTCCGGAGATCGCCGAGCTCAGTGAGCCGGTCGTCGGGCGGCGCGGCGGATCGTCCTCGATGCCCCACAAGCGCAACCCGGTGCTGGCCGTCCTGATCCGTCGGGCCGCCATGGCGGCGCCGCCCCTGGCAGCCACCCTGCACACGGCCGCCGCACTGGCCAATGACGAACGTCCCGACGGCGCCTGGCACGCGGAATGGGACACGCTGCGGATCCTGGCCCGGCGCACCATCGTCGCGGGTTCTCAGTGCGTCGAACTCCTGGCGGGCCTGCAGGTGCATGCCGGGCGGATGGCCGCGAACCTCAGCGCGGCCGACGTGCGGGGTGAGCAAAGCGCCGTCGCCGAACTGGCCGGAAAGCAGCCGTCGGCAACCTACTTCGGGGCGGCCGACCGGCTGATAGACCAGAGCGTGGCGCGCGCCGAGCAGATCCTGGCCGGTCAGCCGTTGTAGATGCTGGCCTCCCAGATGTGCACCAGCGTGTCGATCGCGTGCTCCTCGGATATGGCTCCCTCTTCAGCGGTGAACGTCGATGCCATCACGCGCTCGTTCAGCAGGGTGAGCGCGGTAGCCAGATCACGAGCGGGCACATTGTCGGGCGCGACACCGCGGTCACGTTCGGCCTGAATCGCCGCGGCGGTGTAGGTAATCCACTGCTGCATGAGCGTTGCCCACAGCTGCCGGACCTCGGAGTTGCTGGCTTTGGCCGCGGCACCGGCCACGGCAATCGCCCGATTGGCGCCGGCGATCTCGAAGAACGCCTCGATACGCGGTCGCCAATGCGTCGTCGGATCGCCGGTCAGCTTGTCGCCGAGGGACTTCAGCGCCCCGCGCGCCCTGCTGCTGACCCGATCCATCAGCGATAGCAGCACCGCGTTTTTCGAGGAGAAATAGAAGTAGAAGGTGGGCCGGGAAATACCCGCGCCCTTTGCCAGCTCGTCCACCGAGAAGTCGCCGAGCGGCCGCTCCTGCAGCAGGCGTTCGGCGGTGGCCAGGATCGCCTGTTCCCGGTCGTCGCCGGAGAGATGCGACGAGCGACGGCTTCGGGAGGCCTGCACGTACTCGGTTCGGGTCACGGTAACCACCATACGGCCGTGTCGACCTTTGTCAACATATATGTCGAGTATGACAAACATAGTGTTGATTATTTTCGACAGTAGTGTTGACTGCATCGACACCGCGTTGATACCTTTTCGTCACCACACCAGCCCCCGGCCACGAAGGGAATCCCGATGACGTTTCTGACCGCACACCCCGAGCTGGTCTCGGCGGCCGCCGTCAATCTGCAGTCGATCGGAGCGGCGATGAGCGCTGGCAACGCGGCTGCCGCCGATGTGATCGGGGCGGTGGTTCCGGCGGCCGCCGACGAGGTGTCGGCCCTGACGGCGGCGCAGTTCGCCGCCCACGCGCAGCGGTACCAGGCGGTGAGCGCTCGAGCGGTTGCGGTGCACGAGCTCTTCGTGGCCACGCTGGCGGCCAGTGCCGCTTCTTATGCGGCTACCGAGGCCGCGAGCGCAGCGGCGGCGATCTGAGCGGCCGGACGGGACAGGGGAGCGCCACATGGACTACGGACTGTTGGCACCGGAGATCAATTCCGCCCGGATGTATGCCGGTCCCGGCGCGGGCTCTTTCGTCGCCGCGGCCGTGGCCTGGGGCGCGCTGGCCGACGATCTGCAGTCGACCGCGGTTTCCTATCGTTCGGTGGTCAACGGCCTGACCAGTGGGCCATGGTTGGGGCCGACGTCGGTGGCGCTGGTGGCGGCGGTGACACCGTATCTGGCGTGGCTGGAGAGCAGTGCCGCGCAGGCCGAAGCGGCCGCCGGCCAGGCCGCCGCGGCGGCGGCCGCACATGAAACGGCGTTTGCCATGACGGTGCCTCCGATGCTGATCTCGACGAACCGTGCACTGTTGGCGGCCCTCGTCGCCACGAACCTCATCGGGCAGAACAACGCGGCGATCGCCGCGGCTGAGGCCCAGTACGCCGAAATGTGGGCGCAGGACGCGACCGCGATGTACGGCTATGCGGCGGCCTCGGCGAGCGCGGCCCAGCTGACCGACTTCGCCGAACCTGCCGAAGTGGCCGACCCGGGTGGGTTGGCGCGCCAGGCCGCCACCGTGGCGGGCACCACCGCGAACTCCGCTGAGACCGGTGTACAGAACGCGCTGTCCACGCTGACCGCCACGCTGCCCAACACCCTGCAGAAGCTGGCCGCGCCGCTCGTCAACTCCGTGTTGGACGACCTGGTCGGGCTTTATGTCCAGTACATCGCGCCGTTCATGCCGTCGCTGACATCGCTGGCGAACTGCACCAGTGCGGTCACTGCCGTGACGGCGTTCATGAAGGGTCTGGTGCCGGTGGCCCAGGCCGTGCAGGGCGAGGTTGCGGCATTGGCCGGTGGTCTGAGTGCGGCGGGCGCCGTCGGCGTGAACGCGGCGGGCGCCGGCGCCCTGAACGCGACGGGCGCCGCCGCCTCAACTGTGTCGGCGAGCATGGGGCGCGCGCTGCCGCTGGGGGCGTTGTCGGTGCCGGCCGGCTGGACCCCGGTGGTTCCGTCGGCCAGTCCGCTTGCGGCGGCAATCGGCGCCGGTTCGGCTGCACCGGCGGCCGCACCGGCCATGAACAACCTGCCGCTGGCCCCATTGAGCGGCATGCTCGGACAGCTTGGCGGGCGCAATGTTCCGCAATACGGATTCCGCCCGCTGGTCATGTCCCGGCCGCCGGCCGCCGGCTGAATCGGCTACCCGGGTTTGGTGGCGATGATGGCGACCGCAATGAGCCGCTCACGATGTTTGCGAAATGTCTGGCGCATCGACAGGACCCGCTTGCGGGCATCCGGCTTGGTGAGCAAGTTCTTGGCGAACCGCAGCGCGCCGAACAGGCCTTCGTCGGCGATGACGCGTCGTGGTTGTAACAACGCCATCGGCGCCGTCGTCACATGCTCGACCACCAGTCCGTGGCCGGTCAGAAGGTGCGACCACTCGGCGATGGTCAGCGGACGCGCGTTGACCTTGATCGCGCGGGCAAGTGACTGTCGTACGTCGGTGCTGATGTCCTCCGCGACATCATCGGGTGTCAGTGCGAGTTCATGGATCGCATAACGACCGCGCGGGCGCAATACCCGTGCGGCCTCGGCGACAATGGCGTGCTTGGCAGCGTCGCCCTGCATGGTCAACATGGCCTCACCGATGACGACGTCGGCGCTGGCGTCGGCTAGGCCGGTGTCGGCTGCGTCGGCGACCCGGACTTCTGCGGGTCCGGAGCCCGGACCGCCGAGCACTCCGCGGACCAGGTGGGCAGCATCGGGATCGCCTTCCGCGCCGACGTAGGACCGCGGGCGGCGGGCGATGATCTCGGTGGCGGTACGCCCGAGGCCGGGGGCCAATTCGAGCACATCGGCGTCGGTCACGTTGGCACGGGCCAGCAGGGTGCGGGTCAGCTCGACACCGCCGGGGCGAAGCACCCGTTTGCCCAGCCGCGCCAGCAGCCAATGTCCCGGCACGTTCTCGTCGGTGCGACTCGACACGGGCAGGGGCGCGTCGGAATCGCGCCGCCGGCCGGGCATCAGACTTCGCGCCGATGCAAGTGAAGTTTGTTGTCGCCCATGGGTTTTGACCCCTTCGATATTTTCTACAAATTATTTGTATAAACTCTAGCGTATGACGTGCCTGATCGCGGATGCCGGGTGCCCAAGCGTGGCCGGCCGGCAGGCAGCGGGCCGACTTTCAGGAGGTGGACAAGATCGCCAGGTCAGATGAAGAACCCACTGGTCGCCGTCGCGGGGTGCTACGGGTGTTACGGGGGTCGCGCGGTGCGTTGAGCATCGTCGAGATCGCCGACGAACTGGGCGTGCATCCCAATACTGTGCGCTTCCACCTCGACAACCTGGTGGCCGCGGGTCAAATCGAGCGAGTCGAGCCGGTGCATCGGGGTCCGGGCCGTCCACCGCTGATGTTCCGGGCGGTCCGGCAGATGGATCGGGGCGGACCGCGGCATTACCGAATTCTCGCCGAAATTCTGACCATCGGGCTTGCCGCCCAACGTGATTCGAGTGCAAAGGCGCTGGCGGCCGGCCGCAAGTGGGGTCAGACGCTGGAAGCCCCGGCGCATCCCGGCGACGCTGACGAGTCGATTCAGCACCTGGTGGGGGTGCTCGACGAGATGGGATTCGCCCCCGAACGGGGAATGGCCGAAGGGACGCACACCATCGGTCTGCGACACTGTCCTTTCCTGGAACTCGCCGAAGTCCGAACCAATGTGGTGTGCCCGATCCACCTGGGGCTCATGCAAGGCGCCCTGGAAACCTGGGAGGCGCCCGTGACCGTCGAGCGGCTCGAAGCGTTCGCCGAACCGGACCTTTGTCTGGCGCATCTGCGGCCCGAGGGGACGCTCAAATGAGCACCTCGCGGGCGATCGAGATCGCCCTGACCTTTGTCTGGCTGGGCATGGTGCTGGCCATCTCGTTCGTGGAGGCTCCGCTGAAGTTCCGGGCTCCCAACGTGACCCTGCAGATCGGTCTCGGCATCGGGCGGCTGGTCTTTCGCGCGCTCAACACCGTCGAGGTCGGGTTCGCGCTCGTCATCCTCGCCCTCGCGGCTTCGGGACCCACGGCGGTACGGATCTTCGTCGCACTCGGGGTCGCATTGGCCGCACTGGCCATCCAGTTGATTGCGGTGCGTCCCAGCTTGACCAGGCGCTCGGACCAGGTGCTGGCCGGGCTGGAATCGCCCCGCTCGCGCGGCCACTATGCCTACGTCGCCCTTGAGGTGGTCAAGGTAATCGCGTTGGTCGTGGCCGGGATATTTCTGCTGATGGGCTGACCCTGCGGCTCGGCGCCGCCGATACCTGCAGCACAATCACGAGGGATGACGACGGATCACACGACGGAGAGGACTTGCGATGGAATCCATCTCGCTGAGCGCCCTTGGCTCCGAAAAGCTCGCCGAGGCCAAGCAGTCACACAGCGGCCGGGCAGCGCACACCATCCACGGTGGCCACACCCACGAACTTCGGCAGACCGTACTGGCGCTGCTGGCCGGCCACGAGCTGTCCGAACACGACAGCCCGGGGGAGGCGACGCTGCAGGTGCTGCAAGGTCACGTGCGGCTGACCGCCGGGGATGAGGCCTGGGACGGCAAGGCCGGTGACTACGTCGCGATTCCGCCGCAGCGGCACGCCCTGCACGCGGTGGAAGATTCGGTGGTCATGCTGACCGTGCTGAAATCCCAGCCGGGCGCTGCCCACTAGGGGTACTCGCAGGTGCTGTCGACGGAGTGGTCGCGGGACTTTGGCCTGCGGGTGCCCATCGTCAACGCACCGATGGGCGGGGTGGCCGGTGGCCGGCTGGCCGCCGCCGTCACCGCGGCCGGCGGTTTGGGCATGGTCGGCATGGGCAGCACCGCCACCCGCGCATCGCTAGCCGAGCAATTGCGTTACGTCAGCGGGAGATTCGGCATCGGGCTGGTCGACTGGGTGATGCGCAACGAGGCGGGGCTGTTCGAGGATGCATTGGCTGCCCGGCCGGCACTGCTTTCGGTCAGTTTCGGCACTGACTGGTCCTGGGTCGCGCAGGCTCACGACGCCGGAAGCTGCACCGCCACTCAGGTTTACGACGCCCTCGGCGCGCGTACTGCGGCCGACGCCGGGGTCGACGTCCTGGTTGCGCGCGGAGCCGAAGGCGGCGGACACGGGAGCAACCGGCTGGGCACCCTGCCGTTGCTCGACTCCGTTTTGGATGCGGTGTCGGTGCCCGTGCTGGCCGGCGGCGGCATCGCCTCGCCGCGCAGCCTGGCCGCCGTGCTGGCCGCGGGGGCCAGCGGTGCCTGGGTGGGCACCCGTCTGGCGGCGTGCCCGGAGGCCCTGACCGGAGCGGCCAGCCGTCGGGCGTTGATCGCAGCGACGGCGACCGACACTGCGATTACCCGGGTCTTCGATGTGGCCGCCGGATTGCCGTGGCCGGCCCGGTTCCCGTCGCGCGTGCTGGCCAATGAGTTCGTCGCGCGCTGGACGGGAAGGGAAGACGCGCTGGCCGCCGACCGGTCGGCGCGCGAGGAGGTGGCAGCCTCGATCGCCGCCGACGATCTGCGGATCGCCCCCGTCGACGCCGGTCAGGGCGTCGGGATGATCCGCGACGACGCGCCGGTAAGTGAGGTCATCGGGGCGATGTGCTCGGGCGCGCAAAGTTTGCTGACCCGTTGGAGCACTTGAGCACCACGCAACATCGGGCCGGTCCCGGCTGCAGCCGGGTAGCGGGACCGTGCGGTGCCAGGGCATCGGCCACACCGGTGATCAGGGCGTGGTTCATGTTGCATGCCAGCTCGGTCTGTTCCTGGGCCAGGGCGTGGAAGGGGCAGTTGGCCAGTTCGATTTCGCCGTCGGTGCCGCGGGGCTCGTAGCCGTATCTGCGCAGCACGCCCAGTGCCAGCTCGAGTGCGGCGGTGGCGTCGGCGGGCGTGCCGACGGTGGCGCCGATCGCCTGCCCGTATTCACGGGCCAGCTGGTTGAGCACGTCGACGACGGGCTCTCCGGTGCCGGCCGACCGGGCGATGGCCGCGGCCATCAGCCGTCCGGCCAGCTCGTACTCCCGCTGCGGGAGGCTGATTGCGATGTCGTGACCGGCCCGGCGATAAAGCTTGGCAGGGCGGCCCGCGCCGGGCCCCGACCGGCCCGTCAGGCGGGCATACTCGCTGTCCAGCAGGCCCTCGGCGGTGAGCCGGTCCAGGTGGAATTTGGCCTGGTGGTGGGGGACGCCGACGGATTCGGCCGCCTGTTCGCGGCTGACCGGGGCTGGTTGTGAACAGACGTATCGATAGAGCTGGTGGCGCACCGGATCCGCGAGTGCTCCGATCCCTGCCGCGGCGCGCTCCAGGGGCTCGAGAGGCTGGTCGGCATCCACGTCAGCGCCCTCATTTCTAACGGATAAAACACTTGACGCTACAGTCTACAGATTCTAACGTTCAAATTGTTATCTGTTAGAAATTGGAGGAAATCATGGCCACCACACAAGCCCACCCGTCCGCCCTCGCCGACCAATTGAAAGACCCGGCGTACTCGGCGTTCCTGTTGCTTCGCACGGTGTTCACAATCGCGCCGATCGTGTTCGGCCTGGACAAGTTCTTCAATCTGCTGACCCATCCCCACCACTGGAGCATGTATCTGGCGGGCTGGATCGACGGACTGCTGCCCGGCACCGCCGATCAGGCGATGTATCTGGTCGGGGTGATCGAGATCGTGGCCGGAATCGTGGTGGCCGTGGCGCCGCGGTTCGGCGCCTGGGTGGTGGCGGCCTGGCTGGTCGGGATCATCGTCGACCTGGTCACCGGACCCGGCTACTACGACGTCGCGTTGCGTGACTTCGGTTTGCTGGTCGGTGCTCTCGCGCTGGCCCGCCTGGCCCAGGGCGTGCACACCGGAAGCATCGGGCGCCGCTGAACCGGTCAGATCCCGTGCAGGTAGCGCTTGGCGATCATGCGCTGTGCCACCGAGACGAACGGCCCACCGGCCTTGCTCCACCAGGTCGCCGGCCGGGAGAACGCCGACACCTCTGCGTACACCGCGGAGGTGGTCGGGTCCCGGCGCACGGCGAAGCGTTCCTCACCGGATTCGGGATGGCCTGGCAGCGTGCCGTAGGCCCACCCGCGCACGTGCGGTTCGTCGATGACGTACACCACGCGGCAGGGCGCGCGTAGAAAACCCATCATCTTGACCACCACAACCGCCGACACCACGGCGATATCCGAGCTCGCGTGTACCCGCAGCCCGGCCCCGCGCTGCATACCCCAGTGCATGACGGCGTCGGCGGCCTGCTCGAATCGCTCGTCGCCGGTGCCGATCTGGGTCGTCGCGCTGAGGTGTGCGTAGCCCGGGGGCAGCTGGCCCGCGGCCGTCGCGCCCACCTCGGAGTAGGTCAGCGGTAGCTGAGCAAGCGCGTCAAGGTCCACCCGATCCAGCTTGCCACGGGAGAAAGTCCACCTGGGGGCTCGGCGTACCGTCGGATGGGTGAGCTCACAAACCCTGGCAGCGGCATCTGGAACTTTCACCCTGGGCGGCGATCTGACCGTCCACCGACTCGGCTTCGGCGCGATGCGGCTGACCGGTAAGGGCGTCTGGGGTCCGCCCGCGGATCGTGATGAATGCGTGCGGGTGCTGCGCCGTGCCGTCGAACTGGGCGTGAACTTCATCGACACCGCGGACTCGTACGGGCCCTACGTGTCCGAGGAGATCATCCGCGAAGCGCTGCATCCCTACACCGGGCTGGTCATCGCAACGAAGGCCGGGCTGCTGCGCACCGGCCCGGATGTGTGGATCCCGCTGGGCAATCCCAGCTATCTGCGCCAGGAGTGCGAGATGAGTTTGCGCCGGCTCGGGGTCGACACCATCGACCTGTTCCAACTGCACCGCATCGACGAGAACTTTCCGCTCGCCGACCAGATCGGTGAGCTGGTTGCGTTGCAGAACCAGGGCAAGATCCGTCATATCGGTCTGTCCGAGATCGACGTCGATCAACTCAACGCGGCACAGCAGATCACTCCGATCGCGTCGGTACAGAACATGTACAACCTCTCGGCGCGCGCCGCCGAGCCGCTGCTGGATGCCGCCACCAGCCAAGGCATCGGTTTCATCCCGTGGTTCCCGCTGGCCGCCGGACCGCTGGCCGCACCCGACGGTCCGCTGCAGAAGATCGCCGCCGATCATGACGCGACGCCGTCGCAGCTGGCCCTGGCCTGGCTGCTGAAGCGGTCGCCGGTGATGCTGCCCATCCCGGGCACGTCCCAAGTGGGGCACCTGGAGGAGAACGTCGCCGCGGCTGAGATCACGTTGTCCGGCGAGGAGTTCGAGACCCTGGCGGCTGCCGGCGCCCAATAAGCCGCCGACAAATACGGTGTCCTGGTGACAAGCGAACAGCCCGGACACCCCGGCGGGGGATTCAATCCCCCCGAACCGACCACCAAGGGCGGGCCCGACTACGGCAGGTTCATCGACGGGGTGCGCAGGTTGCAAGACCACGCTCGTGCCGTCGACGCGCCCGACGAGGTGATCACCGAGGCGGCCGACCTGCTGGGAAAGTTGTCGGAGCTGTTGGCTCCCTTCGACACCGACGAATGGCAATCACCTTCGGGACGCCGGATGGACCTGCCGGTGCGCGGCAATATCCTCACGATCCCGATGTCGGCGCACAAGACCGACGACGGCCGAATCGAGGGCTCGGCCCGGTTCGCCCGGTTCCACCTCGGACGCAACGGTGCCGTGCACGGCGGGGCGCTGGGCCTGCTGTTCGACTCGGTGCTCGGGTTGACGTCGTCAGTGCTCACCGGCGGGCCCTACCAGCGCACGGCCTACCTCAAGATCAACTACCGCCACATCGTGCCGATCGAAAAGGACCTGCGAATCGACGCGGGAATCGACCGCGTGGACGGCCGCAAGATTTTCGTGTCGGGCCGGCTGCGCGACGGCGACGCCCTGCTGACCGAAGCCGACGCCTTGTTCGTACGCCTGCGTCCCGGCCAGCCCTAATCCACATGGAGCAAATGCTCCACAATTGCTAACATCGCAGCGGCGCCGTGCGGATTGCGGGCCGCGCATCCGCTCAACGGTGGACAGCGATTCATCCGATCGGCTGATTGCCGGGGTGAATATTTTACTAACATAATATTGCACAGGTTGTGGATTGAAGGACCGATGGACATGAACGACAAGGCAGGCATGATCGGCCCAGAGCTGCCGTCGGTGTCGATCGTCATCCCCGCTTATAACGAAGAGCGCTTCATCGGCAGATGCCTGGAATCGTGCCTTGACCAAACGTCCATTCCGGACGAGATCATCGTGGTCAATAACAAGTCGACGGACGCTACGGCATCGATTGTGCGCTGGTATCAGTCGCAGTATCCGCACGTCGACATACGCATGCTCGATCAAAACGAGTATCAAGGCATCGCGCCGACCCGCAACTGCGGGTTCGACGCCGCGCGAAGCGACGTCATCGGCCGCATCGACGCCGATTCCCTGCTCGCCCAGGACTGGGTTGAGACGGTTCGCCGCCGCTTTGCCGATCCGGCCATCGACGCCGCGACCGGACCGGTCCTGTACTACGACATGCCGATGCGCGGGCTGTTTTTCCGGATCGACCACAACACCCGCACCAGGCTGCATCGAAAGTCCACCGACCAGCGGTTTCTGCTCGGCGCCAACATGGCTCTGCGCGCCTGTGCCTGGCGAGCCGTCAGCGACCAGACCCTGCTGGACCTGGAAGATCAGCTGCACGAAGATATCGACCTCGCGGTGGTGTTGTTCAAGAACAAATTCGAGGTCGTCTACGAACCCGCCCTGGTTGCCGGAATGTCGGGCCGGCGGGTGGAATCCTCCGCGCGTGACTTCTACCGGTATTCCACCCGGTATCTACGCACCACCAAAGTGCACGAGGTGAAGAGCGGTACGGCGCTGATGACGATATTCATCATGATGACGCTCTACCCATCGATCCGCACGCTGCGCTTCTTCTACGACGTGGAGAACAACCGGTTCACCTCGGCCAAACTGCGCCAGAAGCTGCGCAGGCGTGGCAGACGGGCTGGCCTGGTCGAAACGGCAAAGCCGGTGCTGGTTCAGGACAACCAGGACGATGTCGTCGTAGTGCACGATCAGGCTGCCTGACGCCCTGCCGCGACGCACTCGACGTGCGGCGCTTGGGCTGCTAGAGGTCTGCCCGGATAGCATGGTCGCGATCGTTTTGACACGATCGCCAGACCTTCGACAGACATCCCAGCCTTGGAGATCACGCGATGAGCGCCCCCCCGATCCGGGTACCTGCCGGGACTACCGCGGCCGCCGCCGTCGGCGATGCGGGGTTGCCCAGGCGGGGCTCGCCGGATGCGATCGTGGTGGTACGCGACGCCGACGGGAAGCTGCGTGACCTGAGTTGGGTTCCCGACACCGACGCCGAGGTCATACCGGTGCCGGCCAACACCGACGAGGGGCGCAGCGTCATCCGCCACTCGGCCGCGCACGTATTGGCACAAGCCGTCCAGAACCTGTTCCCGCAGGCCAAACTGGGCATCGGGCCGCCCATCGCCGACGGCTTCTATTACGACTTCGACGTGGCCGAGCCGTTCACACCCGAAGACTTGCAGGCGCTGGAAAAGCGGATGCGCCAGATCGTCAAGGACGGGCAGCTGTTCGACCGGCGGGTATACGAATCCAAGGATCAGGCTCGCGCCGAGTTGGCCGGCGAGCCGTACAAGCTCGAACTGGTCGACGACAAGTCCGGTGACGCCGAAATAATGGAGGTCGGGGGCGACGAGCTGACCGCCTACGACAATCTCAATCCCCGTACGCGCGAACGGGTCTGGGGCGATTTGTGCCGCGGCCCGCACATCCCTACCACCAAGCACATCCCGGCGTTCAAGCTGACCCGCAGCTCGGCGGCCTATTGGCGCGGCGACCAGAAAAATGCCAGCTTGCAACGCATCTACGGGACGGCGTGGGAGTCGCAGGAGGCCCTCGACAAGCACTTGGAGCTCATCGAAGAGGCGCAGCGTCGCGATCACCGCAAACTCGGCGGCGAGCTGGACCTGTTCAGCTTTCCCGACGAAATCGGTTCCGGCCTGGCCGTTTTCCACCCCAAGGGCGGAATCATCCGGCGCGAGCTGGAGGAGTACTCGAGGCGCAAGCACGAGCGGGCGGGCTATGAGTTCGTCAACACCCCGCACGTCACCAAGGAGCAGCTGTACATCACCTCGGGCCACCTGGAGTGGTATGCCGACGGCATGTTCCCGCCGATGCACATCGATGCGGAGTACAACGCGGACGGCACGGTGCGCAAACCCGGCCAGGACTACTACCTCAAGCCGATGAACTGCCCGATGCACCACCTGATCTATCGGGCCCGCGGCCGGTCCTACCGCGAACTTCCGTTGCGGCTCTTCGAGTTCGGCAGCGTGTACCGCTACGAGAAGTCCGGGGTGGTGCACGGCCTGACCCGGGTGCGCGGCATGACCCAGGACGACGCGCACATCTACTGCACCCGCGAGCAGATGCGGGACGAGTTGAGCTCGGTGCTGCGGTTCGTGCTCGACCTGCTGGCCGACTACGGGCTCAACGACTACTACCTGGAGCTGTCCACCAAGGACCCCGACAAATACGTGGGGTCCGACGAGGTGTGGGAGGAGGCCACCGAGATCCTGCGGGAGGTCGGCGAGGCCTCGGGTCTGCAGCTGGTGCCCGATCCGGGCGGTGCAGCGTTCTACGGCCCCAAGATTTCGGTGCAGGTCAAAGACGCCCTGGGGCGTAGCTGGCAGATGTCGACGCTGCAGGTCGACTTCAACATGCCGGAGCGGTTCGAGCTGGAATACACCGCCTCCGATGGCTCGCGGCAGCAGCCGGTGCTGATCCACCGGGCGCTCTTCGGGTCGATCGAGCGGTTCTTCGGCATCCTCACCGAGCACTACGCGGGGGCGTTCCCGGCTTGGCTGGCGCCGGTTCAGGTGGTCGGCATCCCGGTCGCCGACGAACACGTCGATTATTTGAAAGACGTAGCCGCGCAACTGAAGTCGCATGGCGTGCGGGTTGAGGTGGACGCCAGCGACGATCGGATGGCCAAGAAGATCGTGCACCACACCAACCAGAAGGTGCCGTTCATGCTGCTGGCCGGCGACCGCGACGTGCAGGCGGGCGCGGTGAGTTTCCGGTTCGGTGACCGCACCCAGATCAACGGAGTGGCCCGCGACAATGCGGTGGCGGCCATTGTGGACTGGATCGCCGGTCGCGAAAACGCTTGTCCCACAGCAGAACTGGTGAAGGTGCCCGACCGTGAGTGACGAGCAGCCCAACGCGGATCGCGCCGACAACACCATCTTGGACCGCGGTGTGGGCCAACGTGACCAGCTGCAGCGGTTATGGACGCCGTACCGGATGAACTACCTTGCCGAAGCGCCCAAGAAGCGCGACGACGAAGCCCCGGCGCAGCCGTTCAGCGACATCCCGCACCTGTCCGACGAAGACGGTCTGCTGGTTGCCCGCGGCGAGTTCGTCTACGCCGTGCTCAACCTGTACCCCTACAACCCCGGCCACCTGATGGTGGTGCCGTACCGGCGGATATCGGAGCTGGAGGACCTGACGGGACCGGAGAGCACTGAGCTGATGGCGTTCATCCAGAAGGCGATTCGCGTCATCAAAAGCGTCTCGCGCCCACACGGTTTCAACGTGGGAATAAACCTGGGCACCTCAGCGGGTGGATCGCTGGCCGAGCACCTGCACGTGCACGTGGTGCCGCGCTGGGGCGGCGATGCGAACTTCATCACCATCATCGGCGGGTCCAAGGTGATCCCCCAGTTGCTGCGCGAGACTCGCCAGCTGCTTGCCGACGAATGGGCCCAGCAATCATGAGCAAGCTGCCGTTCTTGTCCCGGGCGTTCTTTGCGCGGATCACCAACCCTCTTGCCAGGGCGGCGTTGCGGGTTGGCCTTACCCCGGATGCCGTCACGGTTATCGGTACCACCGCGTCGGTAGCGGGTGCGCTGGTGCTGTTTCCGATGGGCAAGCTGTTCGCGGGCGGATGTGTGGTCTGGTTCTTCGTACTCTTCGACATGCTCGACGGTGCGATGGCCAGAGAGCGCGGGGGAGGAACCCGGTTTGGTGCAGTGCTGGACGCCGCCTGTGACCGGATCAGCGACGGCGCGGTGTTCTGCGGGCTGTTGTGGTGGATTGCGTTTCACATGCACGACCGCCTGCTGACGGTGGCGACGCTGATCTGCCTGGTCACCTCGCAGGTGATCTCCTACATCAAGGCCCGGGCCGAAGCCAGCGGACTGCGCGGCGACGGCGGCATGATCGAGCGCCCGGAACGGCTGATCATCGTCCTCACCGGTGCCGGTGTCTCGGACTTTCCGTTCGTGGCGTGGCCGCCGGCACTGCCGGTGGGAATGTGGGTGCTTGCGGTGGCCAGCCTGATCACCTGCGGGCAGCGGCTCTACACGGTTTGGACGTCACCGGGTGCCACCGATCGCGTGGTTGCCCAGAAGAAGAGCGAGCCATGATGCCCACAGCGGCCGGTCTGCGACTGCCCGGTATGCCGCGCCGGTTGACCAGCCGCTTCACCGGCACCGCGACCGATTGGGCCTATGCCGCCGGCTGGATGGCCGTGCGGGCCATGCCGGAGTTCGCCGCGCGCAACGCCTTCGACACCGGGGCGCGCTACGCGGCCCGCCGCGGCGGGCCCGAGCAGCTGCGCAAGAACCTGGCCCGCGTCATCGGGGTACCGCCGGCCAAAGTGCCGCAATCGCTGATGCGTGCCTCGCTGGCGTCCTACGGCCGGTACTGGCGGGAGGCGTTCCGGCTGCCGACGATGGATCACGCCGCGATCGCGCGTCGCCTAGACGATGTGATCCTGGGGTTGGACCACCTGTACGCGGCGCTGGACGCCGGCCGCGGGGCTGTGATCGCGTTGCCGCACAGCGGAAACTGGGACATGGCCGGGATATGGGTGGCCCAGCGATACGGCACCTTCACCACCGTTGCCGAGCGGCTCAAACCCGAGTCGCTCTACCAGCGTTTCATCGACTACCGCGAAGGCCTCGGCTTCGAAGTGCTGCCGTTGTCCGGCGGTTCGCGACCGCCGTTCGAGGTGCTCTGCGACCGCTTGCGCGACAACCGGATCGTGTGCCTGATGGCCGAGCGGGACCTGACCCGCACCGGTGTCGAGGTCGATTTCTTCGCCGAGCCGACCCGGATGCCCGCCGGCCCGGCCAAGCTCGCGATCGAAACCGGGGCTGCGCTGCTCCCGACACACTGCTGGTTCGAACCCAACGGCTGGGGTTTCCAGGTCGATCCGGCGCTGGACTGCAGCAGCGCCAACGTCGCAACCGTCACTCAGGCGCTGGCAGACCGGTTCGCGGTCAACATCGCCGCTCACCCCGCCGACTGGCACATGCTGCAGCCGCAGTGGCTGGCCGATCTGTCCGACGAGCGCCGGGCCAGGCTGAACTCCAAATGAGAAAAGCCTGATGCGGATCGGGATGATCTGTCCGTACTCGTTCGACGTTCCGGGCGGGGTGCAGTCTCATGTGTTGCAGCTGGCCGAGGTGATGCGCGAGCGCGGTCACGAGGTGAGCGTGCTCGCACCGGCGTCGCCGCATGCCAGCCTGCCCGACTACGTCGTCTCCGCCGGCAAAGCCGTTCCCATTCCCTACAACGGGTCGGTGGCCCGCCTGCGGTTCGGGCCGGCGACCCACCGCAAGGTGAAAAAATGGCTGGCCGAAGGCGATTTCGACGTGCTGCACCTGCACGAGCCCAACGCGCCCAGCCTGTCGATGCTGGCCCTCAACATCGCCGAGGGCCCGATCGTGGCGACGTTTCACACCTCGACCACCAAGTCGCTGACGCTGACCGTCTTCCAGGGCATCCTGCGCCCGATGCACGAGAAGATCGTCGGGCGCATCGCCGTGTCGGATCTGGCCCGGCGCTGGCAGATGGAGGCACTGGGTTCCGACGCGGTGGAGATCCCCAACGGCGTGGACGTCGATTCGTTCGCCTTGGCGTCGCGGCTGGACGGGTACCCGCGGGCCGGCAAGACGGTGTTGTTCCTCGGCCGCTACGACGAGCCGCGTAAGGGAATGGCGGTCCTGCTCGGTGCCCTGCCCAGGCTGGTCCAGCGCTTCGCGGATGTTGAGCTGCTGATCGTCGGACGCGGCGACGAGGAGCAGTTGCGCAGCCAGGCCGGCGAATTGGCCGTTCATCTGCGCTTCCTGGGGCAGGTGGACGACGCCGGGAAGGCATCGGCGATGCGCAGCGCCGACGTCTACTGCGCGCCCAACACCGGCGGTGAGAGTTTCGGCATCGTCCTGGTCGAGGCCATGGCCGCGGGCACTCCGGTGGTGGCCAGCGACTTGGACGCGTTCCGGCGGGTGCTGCGCGACGGTGAAGTCGGCTGCCTGGTGCCCGTCGATGACAGCGCCGCACTTGCCGATGCATTGATCTCGGTGCTCGACGACGAGGCAGTGCAGCGGCGCTACGTGGCGGCCGGATCCGAGGCGGTGCGCCGCTACGACTGGTCGGTGGTGGCCACCCAGATCATGCGGGTATACGAGACGGTCGCCGGCTCGGGCGCCAAAGTTCAGGTGGCCAGCTAGTGCTCTGGCTGATCGTCGTTGTCGCGGTGCTGCTGGCGCTGCTGATGGTGTTCGGCGCCTGGGCATACCAGACCGCAAACCGGCTCAACCGGTTGAATGTCCGCTACGACCTGTCGTGGCAGGCGCTGGACGGTGCGCTGGCCCGGCGTGCGGTGGTGGCGCGCGCCGTCGCCGTCGACGCTTATGGCGGAACGTCTAACGCCAGCACCTTAGGCCGGCGGTTGGCCGCCCTGGCTGATGCCGCCGAACGCGCCCCGCGGCAGGCGCGCGAGGCATGTGAGAACGAACTTTCCGCCGCACTGGCGACGGTTGACCCCGCGTCGCTGCCGGCGGCGCTGATCGCCGAACTGGCCGACGCCGAAGCGCGGGTGCTGCTGGCCCGCCGGTTCCATAACGATGCGGTGCGCGACACTCTGGCCCTGGGCGCTCGACCCTTGGTGCGCAGGTTTCATCTCGGTGGAACCGCCGTGTTGCCAAGCTATTTCGAGATCGCCGAGCGGCCGCACGCCTTGGCGCACACCGATCACGGGGTGCTCAACCACCGCACCTCGGCGCGCGTGGTGCTCCTCGACGACACGGGCGCGGTATTGCTGCTCTGTGGTTCGGATCCGGCCAAACCGAACGACAAAACGGCCAAGTGGTGGTTCACCGTGGGCGGGCAGGTGCAGCAGGGCGAACGGCTGGCCGAGGCCGCCGCGCGCGAACTGGCCGAAGAAACCGGGCTGCAAGTCGCGCCCGCGGATCTGGTGGGGCCGGTCTGGCGGCGCGACGAGGTGTTCGAGTTCAACGGCTCGATGATCGACAGCGAGGAGTTCTACCTGGTCTACCGGACGCGCCGGTTCGAGCCGTCCAGCATCGGACGGACGGAGCTGGAACGCCGCTACATCCACGGCTTCCGCTGGTGTACCGCGAAGGACATCGCCGAGCTGGTCGCCGGCGGGCAGCTGGTCTACCCGTTGCAACTGGGCGAGCTGCTGCCCGCAGCCAATCGGCTGGCGGATGCGGCACTCGACGAGCAGACCGCCGGCGCCCCGCAGCCCATCCGGTGACGGTCAGGCCGGCCGCAGGAACGCCGGTGGCGCCAATCCCAGGTCGGCCAGGGCATTCCCGACGCCCTGCAGAGCTCCCTGCTGTAGCTGAGCTGCGACGGTGATCGGGTCGAAGTGCGGGAACAGTCCCGCCGGGGTGGGCACGTCCTGGTAGCCGGCGCGGTCATAGCCCAACTCGACGAGCACCCGCAGATCGGGCTGGACCAAGTCGGCCAGCGGGTTCCCCACCAGCGGGACCGCGCGAAGCGGTTCCAGCAGCGGCAGATTGTGGCTGGGAATCAGCAGGTAGGTGGTCAGCGTATCGGGCGACGAAACCGGCTGGACCACGGCCGAAGCGATCTGGGCGGGCGTGAGATCCAGGTAGCCCGAGTGCACGTAAATCATGCCCGCGAACGCGTTCGCGTCGGCGACCAGGTTGATCGGGAACTGGGGGAAGTCGGCCTGGCCGTCGTATTGAATCGCGTAGTCCAGGGTGGGGTAGGCGTTGGCCGGAGTGGCTCCGAAGAACGGCAGGTCCAGCACCGGAATGTAGAGACCGGCGAAGCGTTCCAGGAAGCCGCCGTTGGGGCGATTGGGATTCGCGGCGAGCACGAACGACAAGTCGTCGGGGCTCGGCCGCAGGTCGGCCGGCAGGCTCATCAGATGGCGCATTTCCAGGGTTGCGACCGACGAACTCTGGGAGTAGCCGAACACTAAGGTGCGGTTGCCGAGTTGGGCCATGATCGCGTCGTCCAGGACGCGGGCGCTCTGCGTGATGGACTGGCCGAAGGTCAGGCTGGTCAGACCCGTCAGCGGCCAGTACTGCTCCGGTGTGTAGAGGCCTTGGGTAATGAAGCCAGGGTGGTAGGGAGCGATGAACAGCTGGTCGACGAGTGCGGCATAGCTAGCCGTCGGCGACATGAAGGCCGTACCCATGGCGAATGCGGTGCCCGGCCCCGTCACCGACGCAGTGATGGGGCTCAAACTGCCCGCGGCGGCCGGATTCAGGCCGCTGAACGCGGCCGCGGGCACGTTGTGCAGCAGCTGCTGCCATGGCGTCAACTCCGTGACCAGCGTCGACACGCTGGTGTAATAGCCGGCCATGGCGGCAACGTCCTGGGCCCACATCTGTTCGTATTGGGCCTCGACCGCCGCGATCGCCGGGGCGTTGAGGCCCAGCAGGTTCGAGCTGATCAGCGACCACAGCCCAGTCCGGTTAGCGCTGACCATCGCCGGGTGCACGGTGGCCACCAGCGCGGTCTCGAATGCGCTCGCTGCCGTGCGTGCCTGGACGGATGTGTGCAGTGCATGCTCGGCCGCCACGCGCAGCCACGCCAGATACGGCGCGGCGGCGGCCGTCATCGCTACCGACGCGGGGCCCTGCCAGGATGCGCCGACCAGGCCGGAGGTGATCGCCTCGAACGAGGCCGCGGACGTCTGCAGGTCAGCGGCCAGCCCGTCCCAGGCGGCCGCTGCCGCCAGCATCGGTTCCGGGCCGGCACCGGCATACAGGCGTGCCGAGTTGATCTCCGGCGGCAAGATGGTGAACTTCATGGTTCGTTCTTCTCAGCGTCTTGCTCAGCTGCATGCGGCTGCCGCCACGACATGCGCGGCTGAGTGATTAGCAACGAAAATTCAGGTCCTCCCCGACAAGGACCTTGGCAGAGCGCCGGGATGACCCTACGACACGGCGGACGTATTAGAAGGGGGTTCGAAAAAATCCGTTGAATTTCGTCGGTGCCGTCAATGCCGTTGGCGCAGAAGGGGGTTGCTGGGCGAGCGGATCAACGTGCATAGTGGCACAACTCAGGTGTTGCTGACCATTAGACTGATGCGGCGTCGAACGGGAGAAGAAGCTAGTGGATACCTCAAATCAGCCCCAGCAGGTTTCCGGCCGGACCGGCACCGCGCGGGTCAAGCGTGGCATGGCCGAAATGCTCAAGGGCGGCGTCATCATGGACGTCGTCACCCCGGAGCAGGCCCGTATCGCCGAAGGTGCGGGTGCGGTGGCGGTGATGGCGCTGGAGAGGGTGCCCGCCGATATCCGCGCCCAGGGTGGCGTATCGCGGATGAGCGACCCCGACATGATCGAGGGCATCATCTCTGCGGTCACCATCCCGGTGATGGCGAAAGCACGTATCGGTCACTTCGTCGAGGCGCAGATCCTGCAGAGCCTCGGCGTGGATTACATCGACGAGTCCGAGGTGCTGACTCCGGCCGACTACAGCCACCACATCGACAAGTGGAAGTTCACCGTGCCCTTCGTCTGCGGGGCAACCAATCTCGGTGAGGCGCTGCGGCGCATCAACGAAGGCGCGGCCATGATCCGGTCCAAGGGCGAGGCCGGCACCGGCGACGTCTCCAACGCGACCACTCATATGCGGGCCATCGGCGGCGAGATCCGCCGGCTGACGTCGCTGTCCGAAGACGAATTGTTCGTCGCCGCAAAGGAATTGCAGGCACCCTACGAGCTGGTCGTCGAGGTGGCGCGGGCCGGCAAGTTGCCGGTCACCATGTTCACCGCCGGTGGCATCGCCACACCCGCCGACGCCGCGATGATGATGCAACTCGGCGCCGAGGGCGTGTTCGTCGGATCGGGCATCTTCAAGTCCGGCGATCCCGCCCAGCGTGCGGCTGCGATCGTCAAGGCCACCACCTTCTACGACGACCCGGACGTGCTGGCCAAAGTCTCGCGCGGGCTGGGCGAGGCGATGGTGGGCATCAACGTGGACGAGATCGCGCAGCCGCATCGACTGGCCCAACGCGGCTGGTAGCCGAAGGCTATTGGTGGCGATCGAAGAGATCCTTGACCTAGAACAACTCGAGGTCAACATATACCGCGGCAGCGTCTTCAGCCCGGAATCAGGTTTCCTGCAGCGCACTTTCGGCGGCCACGTGGCTGGACAGTCGCTGGTGTCGGCGGTGCGCACGGTCGACCAGCGCTACCGGGTTCACTCGCTGCACGGTTACTTTCTGCGGCCCGGGGATGCGCTGGCGCGCACGGTTTTCCTCGTCGAACGCACCCGGGACGGCGGATCGTTCGCCACCAGGCGGGTCAACGCCGTTCAGCACGGCGAGATCATTTTCAGCATGGGGGCGTCCTTCCAGACAGAGCAGGATGGCATCGGCCATCAAGACCCCATGCCGGCCGCGCCGCCACCGGACGGGCTGCCCGGGCTGAACTCGATCAAGGTGTTCGACGACGCGGGGTTCAAGCAGTTCGAGGAGTGGGACGTCTGCATCGTGCCGCGCGAGCGCCTGCAACTCTCGCCCGGCAAAGCCGCACAGCAGCAGGTGTGGTTTCGCCACCGTGATCCGCTGCCCGACGACCAGGTGCTGCACATCTGCGCGCTGGCCTACATGAGCGACCTGACGCTGCTGGGCTCGGCGCAGGTCACCCACCTCGACGTCCGGGAGCATCTGCAGGTGGCATCGCTGGACCACGCAATGTGGTTCATGCGGTCGTTCCGGGCCGACGAATGGCTGCTCTATGACCAGTCCTCGCCGTCGGCCGGCGGTGGCCGTGCGCTTACCCAGGGCAAGATCTTCACCCAGCGTGGCGAGATGGTTGCGGCGGTAATGCAGGAGGGGCTGACCCGCTATAAGCGCGGATTCCAGCCGTGACGCCCAAGATCGGGGTGCTGGCCCTGCAGGGCGACACCCGTGAGCACCTGGCCGCGCTGGGCGAATGCGGAGCCGAGCCGATGACGGTGCGCCGCCGAGAGGAACTCGACGCGGTGGATGGTTTGGTGTTACCCGGGGGCGAATCCACCACCGTGAGCCACCTGCTGTCGGCCCTGGACCTGCTGGAACCGCTGCGCGCGCGGCTGGCGGACGGACTTCCGGCCTACGGGTCGTGCGCGGGCATGATTTTGCTGGCCAGCGAGATCCTGGACGCCGGCGTGAACGGGCGCCAGGCGCTGCCGTTGAGTGGAATCGATATGACCGTGCGGCGCAACGCTTTTGGACGCCAAGTCGACTCCTTTGAGGGCGACCTGCCGTTCGCGGGGTTTGACCGGCCGGTGCGCGCGGTGTTCATCCGGGCGCCGTGGGTTGAGCGGGCGGGCGACGGTGTCGAGGTGCTGGCCCGCGCTGACGGTCACATCGTCGCGGTGCGTCAGGGCCATGTGCTGGCGACGGCCTTTCACCCCGAAGTGACCGGCGACCGTCGCGTGCACCAGATGTTCGTCGACATGGTCAACGGGCGGGCGTGACGCTCGGCGCAACCCGTCGCCCACGTAGACTCGGCAGGCGAACTTGTCCAGTGAAAGAGGTAAGACACACCGATGAGCGGCCATTCCAAGTGGGCGACCACCAAGCACCAGAAGGCCGTCAAAGACGCCCGCCGTGGCAAGGAGTTCGCCCGGCTGATAAAGAACATCGAGGTCGCAGCCCGTACCGGCGGCGGCGACCCGGCAGGCAATCCCACGCTCTACGACGCCATCCAGAAGGCGAAGAAGACCTCGGTGCCCAACGACAACATCGAGCGTGCCAGGAAGCGAGGCGCCGGCGAGGAAGCCGGCGGCGCCGACTACCAGACGATCATGTACGAGGGCTACGGACCCAACGGGGTCGCGGTGCTGGTCGAGTGCCTGACCGATAACCGCAACCGGGCCGCGAGCGAAGTGCGGGTGGCGATGACGCGCAATGGCGGCGCCATGGCCGATCCGGGGTCGGTGGCCTACCTGTTCTCTCGCAAGGGTGTGGTCACCCTGGACAAGAACGAGCTGACCGAGGACGACGTGCTGATGGCGGTGCTCGAAGCCGGTGCCGAGGACGTCAACGACCTGGGTGACAGCTTCGAGGTGATCTCCGAGCCGGGCGACCTGGTCGCGGTGCGCAGCGCCTTGCAAGACGCCGGCATCGACTACGAGTCGGCCGAGGCGGGATTCCAGCCGTCGGTCAGCGTTCCCGTCGACGTCGACGCCGCCCGCAAGGTGTTCAAGCTCGTCGACGCGCTCGAGGACAGCGACGATGTGCAGAACGTCTGGACCAATGTCGACCTCTCCGATGAGGTGCTGGCCGCCCTCGACGAGGAATAGGCCTCCGGATTCAATAGCTGTTCAATATCTCGCCGCTAGCTTTGCACCGATGAAATCTGCCGTGTGCGGCTGCGTTGGTGAGGTGTGCGATGTCGTTCGTAAGCGTGTCTACGGAATTGGTTGCCTCGGCGGCCGCAGAGCTGGCAGGCGTCGGTTCGGCGGTGGGTGCGGCTAGCGCCGCCGCCGCCGCGCCGACGACACAGATCATGGTCGCGGCCGCCGACGAGGTGTCGGCGGCGATCGCCGAGCTGTTCGGTAGCCACGGCAGGCAGTACCAGGAGATCACCGCTGCGGCCGCGGCTTTTCAGGAGCGGTTCGTGCAGGCGCTGTCGGGCGGCGCGGCTCTCTATGGCAGTGCCGAGTCGCTCAATGTTGAGCAGCTGCTGCTGGGCCTGATCAACGCGCCTACCGAGCTGTTGCTCGGTAGGCCGCTGATCGGTAACGGAGCCGACGCCACGGCAGCCGGCGCTACGGGCGGGGCCGGTGGCCTGTTGTGGGGCAATGGCGGTGCAGGCGGCACGGGTGCACCGGGCCACGCCGGTGGGCGGGGTGGCGACGCGGGACTGATCGGCGCCGGCGGAGTCGGCGGTGCCGGCGGAGCCGGCGCGGCCGGCGGTGTGGGCGGTACGGGCGGCTGGTTGTGGGGTGCCGGCGGTGTGGGAGCTACGGGTCCGGTCGGCGGTGTGGCCGGTACCGGTGGCGACGGCTCGATCGGCGGTAACGGCGGGG
>NZ_LQPW01000068.1 GCF_002116635.1 Mycobacterium szulgai
GGTACCGGGTTCGCCGGCGGGGCCGGCGGACAAGGTGGCCAAGGCGGCGACTCCGGTGTGGGTGGCACCAACGGCTCCGGCGGCGCCGGCGGCGTCGGCGGTCAGGGCGGCACCGGCGGCACCGGCGGCAGTGGTGCCGACAGCACCACCGGCGTGGGCGGCACCGGCGGCGAGGGTGGTGTCGGCGGCGCAGCGGGTGCCGGCGGAGGTGGCGGCGGCGTAGGCAGCGGCGGCACCGGCGGCAGCACCGGCGCCACCGGCAAGGCCGGCACTGGTGGCACCGGCGGCCAGGGTGGCGGCGGCGGCCAAGGCGCTGACGGCACCGACGCCGCAGCGGGCAGCGGCGCCACCGGCGGTACCGCGTTCGCCGGCGGGGCCGGCGGACAAGGTGGCCAAGGCGGCGACTCGGGTCTGGGTGGCACCAACGGCTCCGGCGGCACCGGCGGCGTCGGCGGCAAAGGCGGCACCGGCGGCACCGGCGGCTCCGGCGCCGACAGCACCACCGGCGTGGGCGGCACCGGCGGCGAGGGTGGTGTCGGCGGCGCAGCGGGTGCCGGCGGAAGTGGCGGCGGCGTAGGCAGCGGCGGCACCGGCGGCATTGTGGGCACGACCGGCAACGCCGGGATCGGTGGCACCGGCGGCCAGGGTGGCGGCGGCGGAACTGGCGCCGACGGGATTAACGGCGCAGCGGGCAGCGGCGCCACCGGTGGCAGCGGATTCGCCGGCGGGGCCGGCGGGCAGGGTGGCCAAGGCGGCGACTCCGGTGTGGGTGGCACCAACGGCTCCGGCGGCACCGGCGGCGTGGGCGGCAAGGGCGGCACCGGCGGCACCGGCGGCTCCGGCGCCGACAGCACCACCGGCGTCGGCGGCACCGGCGGCGACGGCGGCCAAGGCGGCAGCGCGGGCGCCGGCGGTGGCGGAGGCGGAACCGGTAGCGGCGGCACCGGCGGCAGCACCGGCGCCACCGGCAACGCCGGGATCGGTGGCACCGGCGGCCAGGGTGGCGGCGGCGGAACTGGCGCCGACGGGATTAACGGCGC
>NZ_LQPW01000069.1 GCF_002116635.1 Mycobacterium szulgai
CCCCGGCCCCCCGTGGTGGCCCCGCCACCGCTGTCGGAAACCGCACCCCCGCCGGCGCCGTGGGCCGATTTCGCCAAGCCGCCGGCGCGAACGCGCCCGAGTCCGAATGACCGCGGCTGGCGCCGCATCGTCCGGCTGATGACGTTCGGCCTGGTCAGGCCCGGCCCGTCAGCCGCGCAACGCGAGGCCGCCCAGTTCGAAACAGCCATCCGAACCGGCCTACGCGGCAATCACAAGGTCGGCGTGCTGGGTAAGGGCGGTGTCGGGAAAACGTCCGTGGCGGCCAGCGTCGGGTCGATCCTGGCCGAACTGCGCCAGCAGGACCGCGTTGTCGCGATCGACGCCGACACCGCGTTCGGCCGGCTGAGTAGCCGCATCGATCCGCAAGCCACCGGCTCGTTCTGGGAACTGACGGCCGATAAGAATGTGCAGTCGTTCGCTGACATCACCGCGCGAGTGGGCCGCAATCCCGTCGGTCTGTACGTGCTGGGCGGTGAGCCGGCCTCCGGTCCGCGCCGGGTGCTCGATTCGGCGATCTACCGGGAAGCCGCGCTGCGGCTGGATCGCCATTTCTCGATTTCGGTCATCGACTGCGGGTCGACGATGGATGCGACGGTTACCCAGGAAGTGCTGCGCGATCTGGACGCGCTGATCGTGGTGTCGTCGCCGTGGGCCGACGGTGCGTCGGCCGCGGCCAAGACCCTGGAGTGGCTCTCCGATCACGGCCTTACGGGTCTGCTGCAACGCAGCATTGTCGTACTCAACGATTCTGACGGTCACGCCGACAAACGCACCCGGTCGCTGCTGGCCCGCGAATTCGTCGATCACGGACAGCCCGTAGTCCAGGTGCCCTTCGATCCGCACCTGCGGCCGGGTGGTGTCATCGATGTACGCCATGAGCTGGCTGCCGCGACACGGCTGAAGTTCTTACAGATCGCGGCGACGATCACCGGTTATTTTGCGTCGCTTTCTGACGAGGCGCGCGAGGGCCGGCCGGCGCGCTAACCGATTGAGTCACATCCGCCACAGTGGCCCTCGCAGGAGGTAACACTCCTTTTGCCCGGCTAGTCGTATGTCGCCCGAAGCAGAGACGGCTGTGCTAGCTGCGACTTCGGTCGGCCCGTCTCGCCGGCCTCGTCGCGTCAGGGCTGTAGCCCGAATCGCGCCGACGGGTCGGCCGTCGCCTCGATCTTGGTGACGAGACGACTGCGGATCGTCAGCACGATCACGGCAAAGAGCTGCCGCTCGGCGAACGCCAACACGACGGGCTGGCCAGCGGGAGCGCTGACCAGGGTGACGCCCGGTCCCAGATACCGCAGCAGGTTGCTTCCCACCGCATCCGGCCCGTGATTGATCTGCGGCGGCGGCGACGGCTCCGCAAGAATCGTTCCAACCCCCCAGACGGTCGGGTCCAGTACCGCGGTTAGCGCCGCCAGGTCGCCGTTGGCGCAGGCGGTGATGAACTTCTCGGTGACCAGCTGGTGCTCGCCGTGGTCGACCTCCCCCAACTTCGGTTGTGCCGCAGTGAACTTGGCCCGCGCGCGCCGGGCCAGCTGACGGCAGGTGCCCACCGGACGGCCGACCGTTTCGGCGATCGCGTCGAATGGCACTCCGAATACGTCATGCAGCACGAACGCCACCCGTTCACCTGGATTCAGCCGACGCAGGACTTCCAGCAGCGCAGTGCGAATTTCGTCGTCGAGGGTGATCCGGTCGGCCGGATCGAGATGCGGGCCGGGTTGCTCGATTTCACGAATGCGTTCATGGCGGGCCCGCGCCGACCGCACGTGATCGAGGCAGAGCCGGCTGGTCACGACGGTCAACCAGCCTCGCACGTCGTCGATTTCGTCGGGGTCGGTGCGGGACAACCGCAAAAACGCTTCTTGCGCAACGTCTTCGGCGTCACCGACATCACCGATTATCTGGTATCCGAGATTGACCAGATACGGGCGGTGACGGCGCCAAGCCTCCACCACGTGGTCACTCGGCGACGGGGCTGTGCTCATGACTTCTTGGACGATTCGGCGGCGCAAAAAGTTACTCGTTTCCACGGTAACTTTTTCATGCTGCGGCCCGTCCTGAGTGAAGAGCACGTTCTCGAACACATTCTCGACACAAAGGAGAGCCATCCCCATGACCATCGTGGTTACCGGAGCGACCGGCAATGTCGGCCGCCCCCTCGTCGCCGAGCTTGTCGCGGCCGGCGCCCCGGTGCGCGCCATCACCCGCACACCCGGCACCGCAGGGTTCCCGAAAGGTGTGGAGGTGGTCGGGTCAGTAGCTGACGCACTGCCGGGCGCCTCCGCCGTGTTCCTCAATTCCCGCGCGCTGGGCCCGGCCCTCGCCGATACGACCGCCCGCTCCGTGACAGCCGGCGTTACCAAGCTGGTCGCTTTGTCGGCCATCAACGCCGACGACGATTTCTCCCGGCAGCCCTCCCGCTTTCGCGGCGACCGCAACAAAGAGACCGAACAGTTCGCGGTTGAGTCCGGGCTCGCCTGGGTCAGCCTGCGGCCCAGCGTTTTTGCGACGAACTTCGCCGGGATGTGGTCAGCGCAGATCCGGGCCGGCGAAGTGGTGGCTGGACCGTATGGCTCCGCCTCCAGCGCGCCGATCGCGGAAAGCGACATCGCCGCGGTCGCCGCGCGAGCGCTGCTCACCGATGACCTCGTCGGGCAGAAGATCCCGATGACCGGTCCGCAGTCGTTGACCAATACAGAGTTGGTGGAGGTGGTCGGCGCCGCACTGCAACGCCCGTTGCAATACCGGGAGGCACCGCCGGAGTTGGTGCGGCAACGATTTATCAGCTTGGGGTTCACCGCCGGATTCGCCGACGCATACGTCGCCATGCTGGCCACAACGGTCGACCAGCCCGCACTGGTGACCAGCGACGTCGAGAAAATCCTTGACCGCCCGGCGCTGACATTCGCGGAATGGGTGTCGGCGCACCGGCACCTGTTCACCAACTAAGGAGCGGACGTGTCTGACAGCGTGAATCCACAACCCCCGCGCTACCTCAAGCCGATGAACAAAGTGATGATGGCGGTGCAAAAGCTGGGAATCCCGACGGGTCCGGCAATGGTATTGACCGTGCCGGGCCGCAAATCGGGGCATCCACGCAGTACACCGATGACGCCTTTTGAGTTCGGCGGCAGCCTTTACGTGGTGGCCGGGTATCCAGGCGCGGACTGGGCGGCGAACGCCCGCGCCGCCGGCACCGGCACGCTAGCCCGCGGACGGCGCTCCCGGCACGTCAAAATCGTCGAGTTGAGCCCCGACGAAGCCCGGCCCGTGCTGCGTGTATTCCCGGTCGAGGTACCGGTCGGGGTGGCGTTCGCCAAGCGCTCGGGCATGGTGCGCGACGGAACGCCCGACGAATTCGAGGCATTGGCCGGCCGGGTCGCGGTTTTCCGATTCGACCCGATCCAGGAATAGCCGAGCACAAACGAAAGCAGCGCGAGAAATCTTTCGATTTCTCGCGCTGCATACATGTTTGGCAGTTCACCGGCCCGGACCGCAGACCCCTCGAAGCAGCGGTCCGGATGCCCGAATGGGCACGTCGGTTATGCCGACCTGGCAGTCACCCGGTGGTCACGCACGGGGTAACCGTTGCGCTCCGCGAGGGACCGCAGTTGGCCCAGCGCGAATGCCCGCGCCCGGCCAGAGTCAGGAATGACCACCCCGGCCCACAGGCCTTCGGCGTTCGACGACTCGACGGCGTCGCGGGCACACATCCACCGGCGCGGGCACGCCCGGCACATGGTTTTGGCCTCGTCGTCCGGAGTCTCCGTCCAGCGGTCAGGGTCTTGGAAGCAAACGCCCAGCGGAACCTCGTGCAAGGTTGTCGTTGCGGTCATCATCTTTACTGCCTCCTGAAAGCGTTGCAGGTTTGTGGCTGCTGCTGCAGAACTGTATCGGACAAACCGTCGCAGTGCAACAGTTCATTCCATTCTGTGTGTCGAGCAGCGCTACGGCTGCGCCCCGGAAGGGCTCTCCGTACTGCGCTTTTCTCGCATTACCAGGTCTTATACCCCTCGGGTCAGCTATGTATCCGCGGAGAGACCGGGCGGACCGGCAGCTTTTCGTTGAACAAACTGTTTCGCGTTGCGATGGTTCAGGGTATGCTCAACCGTAGCGGCGGGCCGGTTTAGCCAGTAGGTCGCCGGTCCAGCCGTAGAGGCGGCCCCGGGCCAGGAAACGTAGCGAAGGTATGGCTTTGAAGGGGTGCAATGGTTAGCATGTTGAGAAGCGGAGCGAGCACCGTGCTGTCCCCTTTAGCACCCCCTTCACTGCCTGCGAGCGAGGAATCTGCGCAGATGCCTAATGCCGAGTCGACCATCGGTCGCGAACCGCAGGCCGGCACACGAATCGATGGCCCGCAAATCTCTGCGCAATATCTGGGTGCGGTGTCCGATGATGGACAGTGGCGGGTCGTCGACAGCAGCCCGAGCGGTATGTTCGTCGACGGACGACGCGAGGGCTCTGTGACCGTCAGCGACAAGACAACCGTCCGGTTCGGCGATCCCACTGGAGGCAAGGCGTTGACCTTCGAAGTCGTCAGCCCGTCGGCAGACGGATCGGAAGACCCGCCGGGCAACGAAGCCGATCCCGGTCTGGCGCGGGCGGGTGCAGCCGCCGCGGCGCGCCGTCGTGAACTCGACATCAGCCAGCGCAGCCTCGCTGCCGACGGCATCATCAATGCGGGCGCGCTCATCGCCTTCGAGAAGGGGCGCAGCTGGCCCCGCGAACGGACCCGGGCCAAGCTCGAGGAAGTGCTGCAATGGCCCGCCGGGACCATCGCCCGCATCCGTCAGGGCGAGCCGGCCGGACCGCAGACCGCAACCCCGGTCGCTGACGCGGCCCCGGAAGTGTCGCCCTCCGACGGCCCGGCGTCGCTCATCGCGCAGGCCGTCGCCGCTGCCGTGGATACCTGCAGTCTGGCCATCGCCGCATTACCGTCGCCCGAGGACCCCGATTTCACCGAACGTGCAGCACCGATCCTCGCCGATTTACGCCAGCTCGAAGCGATTGCCGTACAAGCAACTCGCATCAGCCGGATTACCCCGGAACTGATCAAAGCGCTAAGCGCAGTTCGCCGTCATCACGACAAATTAATGACACTCGGTGCGACCGCTCCCGGTGCCACCCTGGCGCAGCGTCTATATGCCGCGCGCCGGCGGGCGAATCTTTCCACTGCCGAGACCGCACAAGCGGCCGGAGTGGCAGAAGAAATGGTCGTTCGCGCCGAAGCCGAGGAAGCTTTGCCCGTCGAAGCGGCCGAGGCAATCGAAGCTCTCATCGCACAGATCAATTGAGGTCGATCCCCGGTGCCGTCATACGCTGAAATGCTCCGATTCAACACCCCGGGAACGCGGCCGTCACCGGCGATATTGCACCGTGCAGTTCTGCGTGCCGTGCGCGCGAAAGTGCCAGCCTCACCGAAAAATTCGTGCATCTACCCCCCTTGCAGCGCTGCTAAGCTCAACGTGCAGACCAAAGGGGCACACAAAAGAATAAGTGCCTATAAAACAGCGAGCGTAAGGAACCACTTAAATGTCCGGTAGCGGGATGTGCAGGACCACCAGCAACTTTATTTGGGGCCAGTTGTTATTGCTCGGTGAAGGCATCCCCGACCCGGGCGACATCTTCAACACTGGTTCGACGCTATTCAAGCAAATCACCGACAAGATGGGCCTGGCCATTCCGGGCACCAACTGGCTCGGCCAAGCTGCCGACGCGTATTTGAACCAGAACATCGCTCAGCAGCTGCGCGCCAAATTGATGGGCGATCTGGACAATCTCACCGGCAACGTGATCTCTGATCAAGCCAAATACGTCTCGAACACCCGCGACGTCCTACGCGCAATGAAGAAGATGATCGACGGCGTCTACAAGGCCTGCAAATGGCTTGAAGACCACCTGTGGATTGTCGGCGATGTCGCGTCGGTGGCGCTGGCCATCCCCTCGTGCGGGCTAGCGATGGCCGTCGTCGGCGGTGCGCTGCTCTACCTCACGATCATGACGGCCATGAACGCGGCCAGTCTGTTGGGAATCGGCGGCAATCTGCTCTCGATACTCTCGGGCCTGCCCAAGTTCCCTGGGCTGCCGAACATTCCGATCCCGGGGATCCCGGACATCCCGGGCCTGTGGCCGCCGCAGTTGCCCGACATCCCGATTCCGGGCCTGCCCGACATCCCCGGCCTGCCCGACTTCAAGTGGCCACCGGTCCCGGGCGTTCCGGACTTCAACCTGCCGATTCCGGGCCTGCCCGACTTCCAATGGCCGTCCATCCCGGGCTTCCCGGACCTCAACCTGCCGGACATGGGCGGGCTGATTCCCGGATTCCCCAGCCTCCCCGGGTTGCCCAGCATTCCCGACATGTTCCCCGGCCTGCCCGGCCTGGGCCAACTACTACCGGGCTTCGGCGGCAGCCTGGGCAAGCTGCCGACCTGGTCTGAGTTGGCTAATCTGCCCGACTTCCTGGGCGGCTTCGCCGGCCTACCCACCCTCAGCTTCGCCAACCTGCTCAACTTCGCGCAGTTGCCGGCCGTCAGTTCGGTGACCGCGACCATGGGGCAGCTGCAACAGCTGGCAGCGATGGGCGGCGGGCCGGGCCAGCTGGGCAGCATGGCCGGCCAACAGGCGCAGATGATTTCCTCGCAGGCTCAGCAGGGTGGCCAGCAACAGCAGGCGACGCTCGTCAGCGACGAGAAGAAGGACGACGAAGACGGCGCGGGCGCGGGCACGGCCGGTGCCGAGCGCGCACCGATCGACGCCGGTGCCGGCGGCGGGCAGCAGACTTCCGGCGGCACCGTCCTTTAAGCCAAATTCGTAGCCAGCCAAAGCCATCGCGAGTAAAAAGAAAAACGTAAAGGAAGGGTCCACCCCATGTCAGTTCTCAATGTCGTGCCTTCGTTCTTGAAGGTATTGGCGGGCATGCAGAACGAGATCGTCGGCCAGCTCAAAACCGCCACCACTACCCCGCAAGGGATTACCCAGCGCGTCATCGCCACCCACGGCACGTTCACGTCGAAGTTCAACGACGCGCTGCAGCAGGTCGAAACCAACCGCACCAACACCGGCGTCGGTCTGCAGGGGGTCACCGGCGGGCTGGCGACGAATCTGCTGTCGGCCGCCGGCGCTTACCTCAACGCCGACCAAGGCCTGGCCGGCATTATCGACAAGATCTTCGGTTGATCATGTCCGGTCCGCTCGCTACCGGTCGCGCGGGCCTCGTCGACGACGTCGTCGGCGTCGAGGTGACCATCGACGGCATGTTGGTGATCGCCGACCGGTTGCACCTGGTTGATTTCCCAGTCGCGCTTGGGATCCGACAAAACATTCCGCAAGAGGACCTCAGGGACCTCGTCTGGGACCAGGTGCAGCGTGACCTCACCGAGCAGGGAGTGCTGGATCATTTCGGCCAGCCGCATCCCGCGGTCGCGACGATGGTCAACACGCTCAGCAGACCGGACCGGGCTTTGGAGGGTCGCTGGTGGCGGCGCGACATCGCCGACAGCACCGGCGGAGTCATGGTGCGCTTCGTGGTGTGCCGGCAGGACGACACGCACGTCGTTGCGGTTCGCGACGGCGACATGCTGGTGTTGCAGTTCGTGGCCCCACAAGTGGGCCTGGCGGGCATGGTGAACACCGTGCTGGGCGACGCCGAAGCCGCGAACGTCGAGCCGCTGACCGGTGTCGCCAGTGAATTGGCCGAGTGCACGACGGCGGCTCAACTGGTCCAGCATGGCGTCACGCCCGCCACCGCGCGCATCTACGCAGAAATCGTCAGCAACCCAAGCAGCTGGGTGGAGATCGTCGCCAGTCAACGTCATCCCGGCGGCACCACCACGCACACCCAAGCCGCGGCCGGTGTGCTCGACTCCCAGCACGGCAGGCTGGTTTCGCTGCCGCGCAGGGTCGCCGGCGAACTGTACGGAAGCTTCCTGCCCGGCACCAAGCAGAATCTGCAGCGCGCGCTGGACGGCCTGCTGGAGCTGCTACCCGCGGGATCCTGGTTGGATCGCACTTCGGATCACGCCTCGGATCACGCCCAAGCCTCCTTCCGAGGCTGACTTCCAATCTTCGGTTACGAGTTCAGAAAGGGACGCCATAGTGGACCTGCCCGGGAACGATTACGACAGCGACGATCTGGGCGCACTGGATTTCTCCGGAGGCGGCGCCGTCGAAGAGTCGTCGCTTGACGCGCTCGACGATTTCGCGCCGCCAGTGCAAACCGACGATTCTGGAACCGACCTGGACGCGCTGCATGGGCTCACCGAGAAGGAGGAAGAGCCCGACCTGGCGTTGTTCACCGTCACCAACCCCCAAGGGTCGGTGTCGGTTACGACGATGATGGACGGCCGGATTCAGATGGTCGAGGTGACGGACAAAGCGTCGAAGATGTCCGAATCGGCACTGGCCGAAGAGATATTCGTGATTGCCGACCTTGCCCGGCAAAAAGCGCGCGGGGCCCAGCACACCTTCATGGTGGAGAACATGAGCGAGATGACGGGCGAGGGCGAAGAGCAAAGCGCCATGCTGCTCGATTTCCTGCAAATGACCCTGAATCTGCCGACGCCGGAACAGGCAGCGGCCGCCGAAGCAGAAGTGTTCGCCACCCGTTACGACGTCGACTACACCTCCCGCTACAACGGTGATAAATGACTGATCGCCTGGCCGGTCTATTCGAGAGCGCCGTCGGAATGGTGCCGTTGTCGGAGACGCGCGCCATGGACATGTTCACCGAAATCACCAATTACGACGAGTCGGCGTGCGACGCGTGGATCGGCCGGATCCGTTGCGGCGACACCGACCGGGTGACGCTGTTCCGGGCCTGGTACTCACGGCGCAACTTCGGGCAGCTTTCGGGCTCGGTGCAGGTTTCGATGAGCACGCTGGGCGCACGCGTTCCCATCGGGGGCCTCTACGGCGACATCACCTACCCGGTCACTTCACCCTTGGCGATCACCATGGGATTTGCCGCAAGCGAAGCGGCACAGGGCAATTACGCCGACGCCATGGAGGCCATCGAGGCCAGCGCGGTGGGTGGCTCCGAGCATCTGGTGTCGTGGATGAAGGCAGTGATCTACGGCGCCGCAGAACGCTGGACCGATGTCATCGACGAGGTCAAGGGCGCCGGGAAATGGCCGGACAAGTTCCTGGCCGGTGCGGCAGCCGTAGCGCATGGGGTGGCGGCGGCGAACCTGGCCTTGTTCACCGAAGCCGAACGTCGACTCACCGAGGCCAACGACACGCCGGCCGGCGAGGCCTGTGCGCGCGCGATCGCGTGGTACCTGGCGATGGCCCGGCGCAGTCAGGGCAACGAGGACGCGGCCGTCGCGCTGCTGGAGTGGCTGCAGACCACCCACCCGGACGCCAAAGTGGCGGCGGCGCTGAAAGATTCGTCGTACCGGTTGAAGACGACCACCGCCGAACAGATCGCCTCCCGTTCGGATCCCTGGGACCCGGCCAGCGTCGTCACCGACAACTCGGGCCGCGAGAAGCTGCTGGCCGAGGCGCAGGCCGAACTGGATCGCCAGATCGGCCTCACCCGGGTCAAGACACAGATCGAGCGGTACCGGGCGGCAACACTGCTGGCCCGGGTTCGCGCTGCCAAGGGCATGAAGGTCGCCCAGCCCAGCAAGCACATGATCTTCACCGGTCCTCCCGGTACCGGCAAGACCACGATCGCGCGGGTGGTGGCCAACATCCTGGCCGGGTTGGGTGTCATCTCCGAACCTAAGCTCATCGAGACGTCGCGAAAAGACTTCGTCGCCGAATACGAGGGGCAGTCGGCGGTCAAGACCGCCAAGACCATCGACCAGGCGCTGGGCGGGGTGCTGTTCATCGACGAGGCCTACGCATTGGTCCAGGAACGCGATGGGCGCACCGACCCCTTCGGGCAAGAGGCGATGGACACTCTGCTGGCGCGGATGGAGAACGACCGGGACCGGCTGGTGGTCATCATCGCCGGCTACAGCAACGACATCGATCGGCTGCTGGAAACCAATGAAGGCCTGCGATCGCGATTTGCCACCCGCATCGAGTTCGACACCTACAGCCCCGAAGAGCTTCTAGACATCGCCAAAGTCATTGCCAGTGCCAATGATTCGACATTGACCACCGAAGCCGCCGACGAGTTTCTGGAGGCGGCCAAGGTGCTGCATGACCGTACGCTGCGCGGCCGCGCGGCCCTCGATATCGCCGGGAATGGCCGGTACGCACGGCAATTGGTCGAGGCCGCCGAGCAGTGCCGGGACATGCGTCTGGCGCAGGGCCTCGACATCGAGGCTTTGGACGTGGATCGTCTACAAGAGATCAACGGCGCGGACATGGCCGAGGCGATCGCCGCGGTCCATGCCCACTTGAACATGAGAGAGTGAACAATGGGGCTTCGCCTGACCACCAAGGTTCAGGTTAGCGGCTGGCGCTTCCTGCTTCGCCGGCTCGAGCACGCCATCGTGCGGCGCGACACTCGCATGTTCGACGACCCACTGCAGTTCTATAGCCGCTCGGTGGGGCTCGGCATTGTGATCGCCGTATTGATCCTGGTCGGCGCCGGGCTACTGGCTTACTTCAAACCCCAGGGCAAGATGGGCGGCACCAGCCTGCTCACCGACCGCAGCACCAACCAGCTGTATGTGATCTTGTCGGGGCAGTTGCATCCGGTCTATAACCTGACCTCGGCGCGGCTGGTGCTGGGCAACCCGGCCAGCCCCGCGACGGTGAAGTCCTCGGAACTCAGCAAGCTGCCACTGGGCCAGACGATCGGGATCCCCGGGGCCCCCTACGCAACGCCGATTGCCGGCGACAGCAAGTCGATCTGGACCCTGTGCGACACCGTCGCCCGGGCCGACACCGCCAACCCCTCGGTCCAAACCGCGGTGCTGGCAATGCCTTTGGCAATCGACCCGTCGATCGATCCACTCAAAGCGAACGAGGCGCTGCTGGCGATCTACCAGGGCCAGACCTGGATCGTCACCTCCAAGGGGCGGCACTCGATCGATCTCACCGACCGGGCGATCGGCTCGGCGATGGGAATCGCGGTCAGCGCCAAGCCCGTGCCCATTTCCGAAGGCATGTTCAACGCGCTGCCCAACATGGGCTCCTGGCAGCTGCCGCCGATACCGGGCGCGGGCACGCCGAATTCGCTCGGGCTGCCCGACGATCTCGTTATCGGCTCGGTATTCCAAATCCACAGCGACAAGGGCCCGCAATACTATGTGGTGCTGCCCGATGGCATCGCGCAGGTGAATTCGACCACCGCCCAGGCACTGCGGGCCACTCAATCGCACGGCCTGGTTGCGCCGCCCGCAGTGGTGCCGAGCCTGGTCGTGCGAATCCCCGAACGGGTTTACGGCTCACCGCTGCCCGACGAACCACTAAAGCTCACATCACGGCCCGATGAGCCGGTGCTGTGCTGGAACTGGGAACGCGCGGCCGGTGACCAGGCGCCCAAGACAACTGTGCTCACCGGCCGGCACCTGCCCATTCCGCCGTCGTCCATGAATGCCGGCATCAAGCAGATACAGGGCACCGCAACGGTTTACATCGACGGCGGCAAGTTCGTGCAGCTGCAGTCACCCGATCCGCGGTACGGCGAATCGATGTATTACATCGATCCCGAAGGGGTTCGCTACGGAGTGCCCAACGCAGATTCGGCCAAGGCGCTGGGGTTGAGCTCACCCAAGACCGCACCCTGGGAGGTCATCCGCCTGCTGGTTGATGGGCCGGTGCTGTCCAAGGAAGCCGCCCTGCTCGAACACGAAACACTGCCCGCTGACCCGAGCCCCCGAAAACTTCCCGCCGGCGCCACCCCCGGAGCTCCACAATGACGACAAAGAAATTCACCCCCACGATCACGCGCGGTCCCCGCCTGACCCCGGGCGAGATCAGCCTCACGCCACCGGATGACCTGGGCATCGATATCCCGCCCTCGGGTGTGCAGAAGGTGCTTCCGTACGTGATGGGCGGCTGCATGGTCGGCATGATCGCGATCATGTTCGCCGGCGGCAAGCAACTCTCGCCGTACATGCTGATGATGCCGCTGATGATGGTCATGATGATGGTCGGCGGCATGGCCGGTGGCACCGGCGGTGGCGGCAAGAAGGTGCCCGAGCTCAACGCCGACCGCAAGGAGTACCTGCGTTATCTGGCCGGGCTGCGCTCGCGGGTGACCTCCTCTGCCAGCTCTCAGGTCGCGTTTTTCTCCTACCACGCTCCCCATCCGGAAGATCTCCTGTCCATCGTCGGCACCCAGCGGCAGTGGTCGCGGCCGGCCAACAGCGACTTCTATGCGGCCACCCGCATCGGGATCGGTGACCAGCCGGCGGTGGACCGGCTGCTCAAGCCCGCCGTGGGCGGCGAACTGGCGGCCGCCACCGCAGCACCGCAGCCGTTCCTGGAGCCGGTCAGCCACATGTGGGTGGTCAAGTTCCTGCGCACCCACGGGCTGATCCACGATTGCCCAAAACTGTTGCAACTGCGCACCTTTCCCACCATCGCGATAGGCGGGCACCTAGACGGAGCCGCTCGCCTGTTAACCGCGATGATCTGCCATCTGGCCGTGTTTCACCCGCCGGACCTGTTGCAGATCCGGGTGCTCACCGAGGATCCCGACGATCCGGACTGGTCCTGGCTGAAGTGGCTGCCGCACGTTCAGCATCAAACCGAGACCGATGCCGCCGGCGCGGTCCGGATGATCTCCACCCGCCCCGACGGGTTGGCCGATCTGGCCGCGCGCGGTCCGCATGCACCCGACACGCTGCCCACCGGACCTTATGTCGTCGTCGTCGATCTGACCGGCGGCAAGGCCGGCTTCCCGCCCGACGGCCGGGCCGGCGTCACAGTGATCACGCTGGGCAACCACCGCGGGTCGGCCTACCGCATCCGGGTCGATGAGGACGGAAGCGCCGACGACCGCCTGCCCGGTCAGGCTTTCCGGCTGGTGGCCTCGGCCGCCGACAGCATGACGCCACAACAGGCCACCCGCCTGGCCAGGAAGCTGGCCGGGTGGTCGATCACCGGCACCATCATGGACAAGACACAGCGCGTCCAGAAGAAGGTGGCCTCGGAATGGCATCAGTTGGTCGGCGCTAAAACCGTCGAGGACATCGTCCCGTCCCGCTGGCGGATGTACACCGACACCGACCGGGACCGGCTCAAGATTCCGTTCGGGCACGAACTGAAGACCGGCAACGTGATGTACCTGGATATCAAGGAAGGCGCGGAATTCGGCGGCGGGCCACACGGCATGCTCATCGGAACCACCGGCTCCGGAAAGTCGGAATTCCTGCGGACGCTGATCCTGTCGCTGGTGGCTATGACCCACCCGGATCAGGTGAATCTGTTGCTCACCGACTTCAAGGGCGGCTCGACCTTCCTGGGTATGGAGAAGCTGCCACACACCGCGGCCGTGGTCACCAACATGGCCGAGGAAGCCGAGCTCGTCAGCCGGATGGGTGAAGTGCTGACCGGCGAACTGGACCGTCGCCAGGGGATCCTACGGCAGGCCGGCATGAAGGTGGGCGCCGCCGGCGCGCTCTCGGGTGTGGCCGAATACGAGAAGTACCGCGAGCGCGGCGCCGACTTACCCCCGCTGCCAACGCTTTTCGTGGTTGTCGACGAGTTCGCCGAGCTGCTGCAAAGTCACCCCGACTTCATCGGTCTGTTCGACCGGATCTGCCGTGTAGGCCGGTCGCTGCGGGTGCACCTGCTGTTGGCCACCCAGTCGCTGCAGACCGGCGGCGTTCGCATCGACAAGCTCGAGCCCAACCTCACCTACCGTATTGCCCTGCGTACCACCAGCTCTCACGAGTCCAAGGCGGTAATCGGTACCCCGGAGGCGCAGTACATCACCAACAAGGAAAGCGGTGTCGGGTTTCTTCGGGTCGGCATGGAAGACCCGATCAAATTCAGCACCTTCTACATCAGCGGTCCGTACGTCCCGCCCGCCGGCGCCGACACCAACGGCGACGGCAGCGGGCCCAGCCGGCAGGCGCCCAAGCAGGCTGTGCGGATCCGCAAGTTCACCGCGGCACCGGTGGTGGAGGAGACGTCACCCGATGGCGGCCCCAACGGAAGCCCCAATGGGGAGTCCGGGCCCGTCGGTGGGGCCGGCAACGGGGCTGATGCGGATGCGATCGAGGGAGCACTGACGCGATGATCGCGCCGGTGACGATGCAGAGCGTAGCGATGAGAAGGAGCGGCGCCAATGACCCCCGCCACTGAGACCAGGACGCTGCGCGAGGTGGTGCTGGACCAACTCGGCACCGCCGAATCGCGGGCCTACAAGATGTGGCTGCCGCCGCTGGTGGATCCGACCCCGCTCAACGAGCTCATCGCGCGCGACCGGCGGCAGCCGTTGCGCTTTGCCCTGGGAATCATGGACGAACCCCGCCGCCACCTGCAGGACGTATGGGGTGTGGACGTGTCCGGGGCGGGCGGCAACATCGGCATAGGTGGAGCGCCCCAGACGGGGAAGTCGACCCTGCTGCAAACGATGGTGATGTCGGCCGCGGCCACTCATTCGCCACGCAACGTGCAGTTCTACTGCATCGACCTCGGCGGCGGCGGTCTGATCTACCTGGAGAACCTGCCGCACGTCGGCGGGGTGGCGAACCGGTCGGAGCCCGACAAGGTCAACCGGGTGGTCGCCGAGATGCAAGCCGTTATGCGGCAACGAGAGCAGATGTTCAAGGAACACCGGGTGGGGTCGATCGCGATGTATCGACAGCTGCGCGAGGACCCCAGCCAGCCCGTCGCCGCCGACCCGTACGGCGACGTCTTTCTGGTCATCGACGGCTGGCCGGGTTTTATCGGTGAGTTCCCCGACCTGGAAGGACAGGTCCAGGATCTGGCCGCGCAGGGACTCGCGTTCGGCGTCCACGTCATCATCTCCACCCCCCGGTGGACGGAACTGAAATCCCGGGTCCGCGACTACCTGGGCACCAAGATCGAATTCCGGCTCGGCGACGTCAACGAAACCCAGATCGACCGCATCACCAGGGAAATCCCGGCGAACCGGCCGGGGCGCGCGGTGTCGATGGAAAAGCATCACCTGATGATCGGGGTGCCCCGGTTCGACGGCGTGCACAGCACCGAGAACCTGGTGGAGGCGATCACCGCGGGAGTCGAGCAGATCGCCGCCCAGCACACCGAACAGGCACCGCCGGTCCGGGTTCTGCCGGAACGCATCCATCTATACGAGCTCGATCCGAACCCACCCGGCCCGGACGCCGACTACCGCACCCGCTGGGAGATCCCGATCGGGCTGCGCGAGACGGACATGCAGCCGGCATACAGCCACATGCATACCAACCCGCACCTGCTGATCTTCGGTGCGGCCAAGTCCGGCAAGACGACGATCGCCCATGCGATCGCCCGGGCGATTTGCGCTCGCAACAGTCCCGACCAGGTGCGCTTCATGCTCGCCGACTACCGCTCCGGGCTACTGGACGCGGTGCCGGATTCGCACCTCCTGCAAGCCGGCGCGATCAACCGAAACAGCTCGAGTCTGGACGAGGCCGTTCAGGCGCTGGCCGTCAACTTGAAGAAACGGCTGCCACCGACCGACCTCACCACCGCACAGCTGCGCTCGCGGTCGTGGTGGAGCGGATTCGACGTCGTTCTTCTGGTCGACGACTGGCACATGATCGTTGGAGCCGCCGGTGGGATGCCCCCAATGGCGCCATTGGCACCGTTATTACCGGCGGCGGCGGATATCGGGTTGCACATCATTGTCACCTGTCAGATGAGCCAGGCCTACAAGGCAACCATGGACAAGTTCGTCGGCGCCGCATTCGGGTCCGGTGCTCCGACGATGTTCCTTTCCGGGGAGAAGCAGGAGTTCCCCTCAAGCGAGTTCAAGGTCAAGCGGCGGCCTCCTGGCCAGGCATTTCTCGTCTCACCCGACGGCAAGGAGGTCATCCAGGCCCCCTACATTGAGCCCCCGGACGAGCTCGCAGAATAAGTGTTCGCAGCACCCCCAACCCCCGGTTAGGATTATTTCATTGCACCGGAGCAGGGCCCCGAAGCTCATCGAAATCGAGCCCGGAAGCACTGCCGGCAAGTTGTTTCCGGCCAGGAACGAACGGTTTATGTCGGGGACGCAAATAAACGAATACCAGGCAAATGCAGAAATGTCAGACGATAACGACAGCACCGCCGCAGTCGTCCTCTGACAGCCCCGACTTAAAGACACGTCGCAACCCAGAGAGGAGTGGTCACGATGTTCTGGCACGCAATGCCACCGGAGCTGAACACGGCACGCCTCATGGCCGGCGCCGGTCCGGCGCCGATGCTCGCGGCAGCCACGGGGTGGGCGGCGCTGGCCGCGGCCCTCGACGCTCAGGCCGTCGAGCTGACCGCACGGCTGAACTCTCTGGGGGAGGCCTGGACCGGCGGCAGCAGCGACAAAGCGATCGCGGCCGCGCTGCCGATGGTGACCTGGTTGCAAACCGCCTCGACGCAGGCCAAGACACGCGGCCTGCAGGCAACCGCGCAAGCCGCCGCGTACACGCAGGCGATGGAGACCACGCCGTCGCTGGTGGAGATCGCCGCCAACCACATCACCACCGCGATCCTGACGGCCACCAACTTCTTCGGCATCAACACCGTGCCGATCGCCTTCAACGAGATGGACTACTTCATCCGCATGTGGACCCAGGCCGCCGTGGCGATGGACATCTACCAGGCGGAGACGCTGGCCAACACGTTGTTCGAGAAGATCGAGCCGATGACCTCGATCCTCGATCCGGGGATGAGCCAGAGCATGTCGTCCACCAGCCCGCTCCTGGGCATGGCTTCTCAGGTCACCGGCGTTCCCGCCGAGCAGCTTCAAGCCACCGCCGGGCAGGTCGCGCAGTTGAGCGGGCCCATGCAGCAGTTGAGCCAGCCGGCCCAGCAGATGTCGTCGATGTTCAGCCAGATGGGCAGTTCTGGCGGCACCGGCACCGGCCTGGGCGACGACGGGGCTGAGATGGGTCTGGTCGGAACCAGTCCGCTGTCCAACCACCCGTTGGCGGGCGGATCGGGGCCGAGCACCGGCGCGGGACTCCTGCGCGGGGAGACCCTGCCCGGTGCCGGGGGGACGCTGGCGCGGACGCCGCTGATGACCGGACTGGTCGACAAGCCCGTCAGCCCTCCGGTGATGCCCGCCGCAGCCGCCGGATCGTCGGCGACGGGTGGCGCGGCCCCGGTCGGTGGCGGTGCGATGGGCCAGGGTGCCGGCGCCGGCGGCTCCACCCGCCCGGGCCTGGCCGCTCCCGCGCCGCTCACCCAAGAGCGGGAAGAACACGAAGACGACGACTGGGACGAGGACGACTGGTGAGTCGTGCCGGCACCACAGACTTCCCGGCCAACCGGGCCGGAAGACTTGCCAACCATGGCGAGGAATGGAAAGAGAGAAAGTAGTCCAGCATGGCAGAGATGAAGACTGATGCCGCTGCCCTCGCGCAAGAGGCAGGTAACTTCGAGCGGATTTCCGGCGACCTGAAGACCCAGATCGACCAGGTGGAGTCCACCGCAGCTACGTTGCAGGGCCAGTGGCAGGGTGCGGCCGGTCAGGCTGCCCAGGCTGCGGTGGTCCGTTTCCAAGAGGCGGCCAACAAGCAAAAGGCGGAGCTTGACGAAATTTCGACCAACATTCGTCAGGCCGGCGTCCAATACCAGCGGGCCGACGAGGAGCAGCAGCAAGCGCTTTCCTCGCAAATGGGCTTCTGATTAACCCCCAAATACTCAAAAGAAACGGAGCAAAAACATGACAGAACAGCAGTGGAATTTCGCGGGCATCGAGGCCGCGGCCAGCTCGATTCAGGGAAATGTCACCAGCATTCACTCGTTGCTGGACGAGGGCAAGCAGTCCCTGACCAAGCTTCAGTCCGCGTGGGCCGGTGCCGGCCAGGGCGCCTACGAGCAGGTTCAGCAGAAGTGGGACGCCACCGCTCAGGAGCTGAACTCCTCGCTGCAGAACCTGGCTCGTACCATCAGCGAGGCCGGTCAGCACATGCAGTCGACCGAAGGCAACGTCACCGGGATGTTCGCGTAGGTCAACACTACGTTCGCGTAGAATACCGAAGCACGAGATCGGGCGAGTTCAACCCCTCGGGGGATCTCGCCCCTTCTCGTGCTTTGTTCTATTGGCGAACTTCTGAGAGGTTCTGATGCCGGCCGATTATGACAAGCTCTTTCGGCCGACCGAGGGTACCGAGCCTCCCGAAGATGATTCCGAGCAGTCGTATTTCGGTGCGGGTGACTCCTACCCGCCGCCCCCCAAGCCCAACGGCGAGATGCCGCCGCCGATCGACTGGTCCCAGCCGTTCGCGTCGGCCCCGGCCAAGCCGGCCCCGGTAGAACCCCCCCCCGCACCGCCCGAGTTGCCCCGGAAGCAGGCCGAGCCTCCGCCGGAGGCGATGCCGGCCGGTGGCGCGTCCTCGGCCGGACCCAAATCGTCGGTGCCGCCGATGCCGATCGCCGGACCGGCGCCAGTCCGGCCGGCCGCGCCCGAAGCGCCGCAGGCCCCTCCCCCGATGCCCATCGGCGGACCGCCGCCCACGGCGCAGACCCCGCCGGCTGCCTCTGAGTCGCCGTTTCCGCCCGAATCGCTGTCTCCGCCCGAACCGCCGACGGCGGAACCCGAACCACCGACGGCGGAACCCGAACCACCGACGGCGGGACCCGAGCCGGCGCAAGCTTCCGCGGAACCCCAAGTGGCAGAACCTAAACCCTCCCCTCCGCCGATGCCGATCGGTGGGCGGCCGCCGGTGTCACCGGAACCGCCGCAGGGCGAGCCGGAACCACCACATGCCGAGGCTGTACCGCTGCCCGAACCACCGTCGCCGCCCGAACCACCGAAGGCAGCACCCGAACCACCGCCCGAACCACCGAAGGCAGCACCCGAACCACCGCCCGAACCACCGAAGGCAGCACCCGAACCTCCGCCGGCGCCACCGCAACCTCCGCCGGCACCCCCGAAGCCGCCGTCGGTGATACCGCAACCGCCGTCGGCGCTACCGACGACAGCACAGCCGTCAGCCGGAGGGCCGCCGATTCCGGCCGGACCGCGTCGGCCGGTCCAGCATCCAGCCCCGCCGCCGCCGCGCCCGGGTGCACATGAGCGGCCGTCGGGTCCCATACCGGCCACCCGACCCATGCAAATCGGAGGGCCGATCGCAGAGACGGCGCCCCCACGTCAGCCCCCGCCCGAGCGGCCGCCGGCCGGCGGACCACCCCACTCCCCGGACGTGCCCTCACTACCGCGGCGGCCGCGCGTCGCCGGTCCCCCGCAGCCGCCGCCGATTCCGCCCCCGCCTCCGCAAACTCCGCCGACGCCACGGGTGCGGCGCCACCGCTACCGCGAAGACGATGACGGCGGCGCCCCGTTCGCATGGCTGCCACAGGGCGGCCCTGCGCAGCCTCCACCCGCCGACACCACTCCTCTTGCCACACAAGACGATTCAACGCCCGAGCCAACGATCGGCCGGCGCGCCCGGCGCCGCGCCGAGGAGGCCGCGGCGGCTCAGTCCCCGGCCCCGGCGCCGCAACCGCCCCCAGCGCCGCAACCGCCCCCGGCGCCGCAACCGCTCATCGAGCCCGTTCCGGTTACTGCGCAGCCAACGCCCGCGAAGCCCGGCAAACTCGTGTCGAAACGAGGCTGGCGGCGCTGGGTGCACAAGCTGACCCGCATCAACTTCGGCCTCACCCGCGACGAGAAATACGAGTTGGACCTGCATACCCGAGTGGCCAGAAAGCCGCGCGGTTCCTATCAGATCGGGATCCTCGGCCTCAAGGGCGGCGCGGGCAAGACGACCACCACGGTCACGCTGGGCACCACGCTCGCGCAGGTCCGCGGCGATCGCATCCTGGTTCTGGACGCCGACCCCGGCGCGGGAAATCTTGGCGAGCGCGCGGGCCGTACGTCGCCGTCGTCCATCGCCGATCTGCTCGCGGACAAGGACTTGTCGCACTACAACGACATCCGCGCGCACACCAGCGTGAACGCGGCCAATCTCGAGATACTGCCGGCCGCGGAATACACCGCCGCCAAACGCGGACTCAGCGGACAAGACCTACGTCTGGCCGTCGACACCGTCTCGAAGTTCTACAACCTGGTGCTGGCCGACTGCGGCGCCGGCCTCTTCGACCCGGTGACACTCGGGGTGCTGGAAACGGCGTCGGCGATCGTGATCGTGACGAGTGTGTCGGTCGACAGCGCCAAGCAAGCCGAGATCGCCCTGGACTGGTTGCGCAACAACGGCTACCAGGATCTGCTGAGCCGCGCCTGCGTGGTTATCAACCACGTCGCACTGGGCGAAACCAACGTCGCCGAGAAGCAATTGGTGCGGCAGTTCCAACAACAAGTTCAGCCCGCACGCGTTGTGCTCCTTCCGTTCGACAAGCACATCGCGACCGGCGCCGAAATCCAGCTGGACCAGCTGGGCCCCGTCTATCGGCGACGGGTGCTCGAACTGGCCGCAGCGCTGTCCGACGATTTTGAAAGGGCTGGACGTCGTTGAGCGCACCTGCTGTTGCCACCGGCTCGACCGCCGCGGGGGCCACTCCGGCCAGGCCCGCCACCACCCGGGTGACGATCCTTACCGGTAAACGGATGACCGATCTGGTGCTGCCGGCGGCAGTGCCGATGGAAACCTACATCGACGAAACCGTCGCGGTGCTGGCCGATCTCCTCGAAGACACCCCGGCCGATATCCTGGCCGGCTTCGACTTCGGCGCCCAGGGCGTGTGGACCTTCGCGCGGCCCGGCTCGCCGCCGCTGAAGCTCGACCAGTCGCTGGACGAGGCCGGCGTTGTCGACGGGTCCTTGCTCACCCTGGTATCGGCGAGCCGCACTGAGCGATATCGCCCGCTGGTCGAGGACGTCATCGACGCCATCGCAGTACTCGACGAATCGCCGGAGTTCGACCGCAAAGCGCTGGACCGGTTCATCGCCGTGGCGATCCCGGTCCTGACCGTGCCCATAACCGCAGTCGCGATGTGGGCGTGGTGGGCCACCGGGCGCAGCCTGTTCTGGCCACTGGCCATCGGCCTGGTGGGCATCGCGGTGCTGGTGGCCAGTTTTGTGGCGCACCGGTTCTACCAGAATGCGCACCTTTCGGAGTGTCTGCTGCTGGCGGGCTATCCGCTGATCGCGGGTGCTGCGGCCATAGCGGTCCCGCTGCCGCGCGGGGTCACCTCACTGGGCGCACCCCAGCTGGCCGGTGCCGCGACCGCCGTCTTGCTGTTGACGCTGATGACGCGCGGCGGCCCACGCCAGCGCCACGAGCTGGGCTCGTTTGTCGTGATCACGATCATCGCGGCCATTTTCGCCGCGATCGCGTTCGGCTATGGCTACCAGCACTGGGTGCCGGCCGGCGCGATCGCCTTCGGGCTGTTCATCGTGACGAATGCGGCCAAGCTGACCGTGGCCGTCGCGCGGATCGCCTTGCCGCCGATTCCCGTTCCGGGCGAAACCGTGGACAACGAGGAATTGCTCGACCCCGTCGCCGCCGATCAGGCCACCAGCGACGAGACGCCGACCTGGCAGGCAATCATCGCGTCGGTGCCGGCGTCGGCAGCCCGGCTCACCGAACGCAGCAAGCTGGCTAAGCAACTGCTGATCGGCTACGTCACGGCCGGCACCCTGATCCTGGCGGTCGGTGCTATCGCGGTGCTGGTCCGCGGCCACTTCTTCATCCACAGCCTGGTGGTGGCGGGCCTGATCGCGGTGATCTGCGGATTCCGCTCGCGGCTGTACGCCGAGCGGTGGTGCGCCTGGGCGTTGCTGGCGGCCGCCGTCGTGATTCCGACGGGTCTGGCGGTCAGACTCACCCTCTGGTACCCGCACTATGCGTGGATGATGCTGGCGATCTATGTCGGCGGCGCGGTGGTCGCGCTGGTGATTGTCGGTTCGATGGCGCAGGTCCGCCGCGTGTCGCCGGTGATGAAACGGCTGCTGGAATTGCTCGACGGCGCCATGGTGGCGTCGATCATTCCGCTGCTGCTGTGGATCACCGGGGTCTACGACCTGGTGCGCAACATCCGGTTCTGAGGCGCTGCTAGAGGTTCGACGCGGTCGAGCTGGACGACGTGCTGCCACCGGCTGCGCCCGGCGGACCGGCAAGCGGAACGCTGCCCAGCATCCCGGCGCTCCCGGCGGCACCCGCAGCGGCTCCGCCTGCGGTTTCCTCATGCGCGGCGGCCTCGGTCTGCTCCTCGGTCTCGTCGTCCTTCTTGGCTTCCTCGGCCGGCTTGGCTTCGCCGGCATCTGGAGCCGGCGCTGGTGCGCCGCCGCCCTGCTGGCCGGCTTGCTGCGCGCTCTGACTGATGGTCTGCACGATCGGGGACATCTGCTGGCCCATCTGGGCGCCCATTGGGGCCAGCGTCACTAACTGCGGGATCGTCGCGGCAATGCGTGGCGCCAGCGCAGCGGCCTGCACGCCTACCGCGGCTCCGACCTGTGCTGCCACCGCTGCCGGGGCCCCGACCAGGCCCGCGGCCGCCCCCTCCGGCGTCCCCGCTGCACCCATCAACTTGGCCGCCGCACCCGTCACACCCCCGGCAGCACCGGCTCCCAGCGCATTGGCTCCCAGCGCATTGGCTCCCAGCGCCTGGCCGTCGGCGTCGAAGCCGAACTGCTTCAACGCGGCGCCCAGCGATTGGTCGGCTTTGGCATAGATGTCAGCGGCGGTCGTCATGCTGGTTGCCGTGCGCTTGAGGGCGGCGGTCACGCCCGGCATCCCGTCGGAAACCAGCGATTCGATGCCCGGCATGGTTTCGTTGATCGCTGCCGACACCGGGTCCGCCCCCGTCGCCGCGATCGGAGCGGGCGGCGTCGGAAAGGTCAGCTCGGTGAGCTTGCTCGCCGCCGAAATGAGGCGGGCGGGATCGACGGCTAGCGGTTCAGCCATCGCAGCATCCCTTCTCTACGTAACCCATCAGCAAATTTTACCCGAGGTGTGCGGACCGCCATTGCGGCAATTTCTGCGCTCAGGCGGCACCGGTGAGCGCGCTGTCGAGCAGTGTTGCGACGTAGCGCCAGTACATCCAGTCGGCGATCGCCGGACGCTGCGTCTCCGGGTCGGCTGCGCTATGCGCATGGTGCAAGGCCAGCTCCTGAGAGTGCACAGCAAAGGCGTGGAACGCCCGCAGGTGGGCGACCTCGCGACCGCTGGCCGAGCTGGTCATCGGCTTCATCAAGTCGAACCAGAACATGTGCCGCTCGTCGTCGGGCGGATTCTCGGCGGCCGGTGCCGGCGGCAGCAAATCGATCAATCGCAGATCATCGGTGTCGGCCAGCTGCGCCGCCGCCGACGGGTCGACCACCTCCAGCCGCGACCGGCCGGTCATCTTGCCGCTGTCGGGGATGTCATCGTCTTCGAGCACGATCTTGGCCGCACCCGGATCGGAGTTCGCCAGCTGCTCGGCGGTGCCGATCACGGCCCGCAGCTTGAGGTCGTGGTAGGCCGCCCAGCCCTGCACGGCCATGATCGGATAGGTGGCCGTTCGTGCCTTCTCGTCGGCGGGAATCGCGTGGTCGGCGCTGGCCATGTAGACCTTGGCCGGCAACTGAACCTCGTCGGGGATGTAGGCCAGCCCGTAGCTGTTGGCCACCACGATCTCCCCGTCGGTGGTCACCGCGGTGATCCAGAAGAATCCGTAGTCGCTGTCCCTGCGGACGTCGGCCGCATTCAACGCGGCAGCGATGCGCCGGGCCAATCGCAACGAGTCGTCTTTGCTGCCACGGCGCGCGGCCGCGGCGGCAGCGTCGCGCGCCCTGCGGGCGGCCGACACCGGGATCGACGGCGACGGCGTGATCGAATCCACCGATTCCGGCTTGTCTTTGTCGTGATCGTCGGGACGCTCGGGTGGGGGTGCCGGACGCGCAGGAGGGGCGGTGCGCGCGGAGGCGGCCCGGGGGGTCGCCGTTGCGGGCGCTTTGCCGCTCGGACCCAACGGTGCCCGTCCGCCCGCGGCACGCGAACCCGCGCCGGAGGCCGCAGCGGTTCCCGCACTCTGGCCCGAGCCGGTCGAGGCGCCGCCCCCGCCCGATCCGAACCCGCCCG
>NZ_LQPW01000070.1 GCF_002116635.1 Mycobacterium szulgai
GCGGCGAACACCGGCTCGCTGGCCAGCAGGTCAGCACCCATCGCCGCCCACTGCGAACCCTGCCCGGAGAACACCCACACCGGACCGCGGTCATCGTGACCGACCGCGGGCAGATACGGGGTCTCGCCCTCGGCGACCTCGCGCAATGCCCTGGACAGCTCCGGTGCCGTGGCGGCCAGCACGGCCGTGCGGACTCGCCGGTGCCCACGGCGGCGCGCGAGCGTGTATGCCAGATCCGCGGGTGCAAGGTCGGGTCCCTGTGCGTCGACCCAATCGGCAAGGCGCGCAGCGGTTTCGCTCAGTCCTTGCGGCGAGCTGGAAGACAGCGGAAACACCAGCGCGCCTTCGAGGCCCGCTGCGGTGTGTTCCGTATCGGGCGCAGCGGTGTCGGGAGCCTGCTCCAGGACGGCATGCACGTTGGTGCCCGAGAACCCGTACGACGAGACCGCCGCTCGCCGCGGTTGGTGCTCAGCGGTTGCCGGCCACGGCGTAACCTCTTGCGGTACAAAAAGATTGGTATTTATCTCGGCGAATTCGTCGGGTAGCTGGCTGAAGTGCAGGTTCTGCGGAATAACACCGTGCTGCAGGGACAAGACCGTCTTCATCAGCCCCAGCGCACCGGCGGCCGATTGAGTGTGGCCGAAATTCGTCTTGACCGACGCCAGCGCACAGGGCCCGTCGGTGCCGTACACCTCGGCGAGGCTCGCGTATTCAATCGGGTCGCCCACCGGGGTGCCCGGGCCGTGCGCCTCCACCATGCCGACCGTGGTCGGGTCCACGTCCGCCGCGGCCAGTGCCGCCCGGTAAGCCTCGACCTGCGCCGGGCGCGACGGCGTCACCACATTGACCGTGTGGCCGTCCTGATTGGCGGCCGTGCCACGCACCACGGCCAGAATCCGGTCACCATCGGCCAGCGCATCCGGCAACCGCTTGAGCAACACCACGACACAGCCCTCGCCGGCCACGAACCCGTCGGCCGCGACGTCGAATGCGTGACACCGTCCGGTCGGGGACAGCATGCCGATGGCGGATCCCGAGGCTGACTTGCGGGGTTCGAACATCACCGAAGCGCCACCTGCCAGCGCAACATCGCTTTCGCCGTCGTGCAGACTGCGGCAGGCCAGGTGGATAGCGGTCAGGCCGGACGAGCAAGCGGTGTCGACGGTAATGGCGGGACCGTGCAAGCCCAGGGCGTAGGCGATGCGCCCGGAGCCCATGGCGAAGCTGTTGCCCATATATCCGTACGGCCCCTCCAGGGCCTGGGCGTCGGCGTGGACGAACTGGTAGTCGTCATGCATGAGTCCCATGAACACGCCGGCCCGCAAGCCACTCATGGTGTCGGGAGCCAGACCGCCGTGCTCGATGGCTTCCCATGCGCTCTCCAGCAGCAAGCGATGCTGCGGATCCATCGCAGTCGCTTCCTTTTCGGTGATTCCGAAGAACTCCGCGTCGAAGTCGGCGACATTGTCCAGGAAAGCGCCCCACCTACACACCGTGCGTCCGGGCACGCCGGGCTCGGGGTCGTAGTACTCGTCGACGTCCCAGCGGTCTGGGGGAACCTCGGTGACCAGATCGTCGCCGCGCAGCAACGCCTCCCACAACTGGTCGGGTGAGTCAATGCCCCCCGGCAGCCGGCACCCCATGCCGATGACGGCAATCGGAGTAACTTTCCTATCCACGGTGGTTCACCTCTCGTAGCTGCTTCAGTTCTTATCAGTGGCTTCGACTTCGTCTCAGCGATTTCGGAGGAAACCGCCTCGACCGCGATCCGGGCTGAGGCAACGCCGTCGCGACATGCGCCAGCCACCGCATCCGAAGCCCACCCCTAGTCAATGAAGTGATCAGCAGCCTAGTCGGTTGCCTTCATCCATGTGGAAAAATCGTGCGGACGTACCAAAATTTGCTGGGGCGCTGGTCCGGGGGCCGAAGCGGCGCCGTTCAGCAACTCCGTGTCCGCAACCTCGACCTATGGGCCCGCCCAAGTTGGCTGGGCGGCGGCTCGATTTCCGCAGGCCGCCAGCAAATTTTTTGTACGTACGCACGATTTTTCCGCGGCTGTGAAGCCGAGCCGCTAGGCTCGACAGGCCAAGGACTTGTCGTTGGCTTCGAGGGGGTCGTTGGGTTATGCGGGCTGGAGGCTGCGGTTTTTTTCCGGCACGTAACGCATGTCAGCGATGTTCCTCGAACCGCTGATACGAGCTCTAACCCAGTGGTATGAACCTGAAGCATAAGTATGGAGAGAAGGACCGTGGATAGGACGCGCGTTACTCCTGTTGCCGTCATCGGTATGGCGTGCCGGCTGCCAGGGGGCATTGACTCGCCTGACCAGTTCTGGGAGGCGTTGCTGCGTGGGGACGATCTGGTCACCGAGGTTCCGCCCGAACGCTGGGACATCGACGAGTACTACGACCCTAAGCCGGGCGCCCAGGGCCGGTCGGTGTGTAAATGGGGATCGTTCCTCGACAACGTCGGCGACTTTGACGCCGACTTCTTCGGCATCTCCGAGAACGAAGCCACCGCGATGGATCCACAGCATCGTCTGTTGCTGGAAACCGCCTGGGAGGCAATGGAACACGGCGGGCTGACGCCCGAAGTAACGGCCAGTTCACGCACCGGTGTCTTCGTCGGTTTGCTGCATAGTGACTACACCTTCGTCCACGCCGATGGCCTGGCCCTGGAGGGGCCCTACGGGAACACCGGAACCAATGCCTGCATGGCATCCGGGCGGGTCGCCTACGCCATGGGGGCACACGGCCCCGCGGTCACCATCGACACGGCATGCTCCTCGAGCTTGTTTGCTGTACACCTGGCCGCCCGTAGCCTGAACGACGGCGAAAGCGACGTCGCCTTCGCGGCCGGTGTCTACGTGATGCTGGAACCGCGCAGGTTCGCATCCGGCTCGGCACTGGGCATGCTGTCGGCGTCTGGACGCTGTCATTCATTCGACGTCGCGGCCGACGGATTCGTGTCCGGCGAGGGCTGTGTCGTGTTGGCGCTCAAGCGGCTGCCCGATGCAATTGCCGCCGGCGACCGGATTATGGCCGTCATCCGCGGTACCGCCGCCAATCAGGACGGCCACACGGTCAACATCGTGACCCCTTCTGCCAAAGCGCAATCCATGGTCTACCGCGACGCGTTGGCTGCGGCCGGCGTGGACCCCGCCACGGTTGGTCTGGTCGAGGCACACGGCACCGGAACCCCGGTGGGTGACCCGATCGAATATGCAAGCCTGGCAGAGGTTTATGGCGTCGACGGTCCCTGCGTGCTCGGCTCGGTGAAGACCAACTTCGGGCACACGCAATCTGCCGCCGGAGCGCTGGGCGTGATGAAGGCGGTCCTGGCCCTGCAGCACGGGGTCGTTCCGCAGAACCTGCATTTCACCGAACTGCCCCACGAGGTTGCCGAGATCGAAACCAACCTCTTTGTGCCGCAGGACATTACGCCGTGGCCGACGGCTGCGGGGGAGGCCCCCCGGCGGGCGGCGGTGTCGTCATACGGCATGTCGGGAACCAACGTGCACGCGATCTTGGAGCAGGCCCCCGAACCCGTTGCGCCGGAAGATGTCTCGACCACCGCCGGTATCGATGGTCCGCTGGTGTTCCCGCTGTCGGCCAGCTCCGAGGATGGACTGCGCCAAACGGCTGCGCGGCTGGCCGATTGGGTGACCGAGCGCCAGGGTGAGGTCGAGCTGGCGGATGTGGGCTTCACGCTCGCCCGCCGGCGCGGGCACCGGCCGGTGCGTACGGCCGTCATCGCCGATAGCTCCGCGCACCTGGCGGCGGCGCTGCGGGAGGTTGCCGAGGGGGAGACCCCGTATCCGCCTGCGGTCGGTCAGGATGATCGCGGTCCGGTGTGGGTGTTCTCCGGGCAGGGTTCGCAGTGGGCGGCGATGGGTGCTGACCTGCTGGCCAGCGAGCCGGTGTTCGCCGCTACCATCGCCACGCTCGAGCCGCTGATCGCCGCGGAGTCGGGCTTCTCGGTGACCGAGGCGATGACCGCGCCCGAGAAAGTCACCGGCATCGACCGAGTCCAGCCCACCCTGTTCGCGATGCAGGTCGCCCTGGCGGCGGCGATGAAGTCCTACGGCGTGCAGCCGGGTGCGGTCATCGGCCACTCATTGGGGGAGTCCGCTGCTGCGGTGGTCGCCGGTGCGCTGTCGCTGGAAGACGGGGTGCGGGTGATCTGCCGGCGCTCCAAGCTGATGACGCGCATTGCCGGCAGCGGGGCGATGGCCTCGGTGGAACTGCCTGCGCAGCAAGTGCTTTCGGAGTTGATGGGCCGTGGCATCAACGACACCGTGGTTGCGGTGATGGCGTCGCCGCAGTCCACGGTGATCGGCGGGGCAACCCAGACGGTGCGCGATCTGGTGGCGATCTGGGAGGAGCGCGACATCATGGCCCGCGAGGTGGCCGTCGACGTGGCCTCCCATTCACCCCAGGTCGACCCGATTCTCGACGATCTGACCGAGGCGCTGGCCGACCTCACCCCGCTGTCCCCGGAGGTGCCGTACTTCTCGGCGACGTCGTTCGACCCGCGTGATGAGCCCTACTGCGACGCCTACTATTGGGCCGACAACCTGCGGCACACGGTGCGCTTCGCCGCGGCGGTGCAGGCCGCGCTCGAGGACGGCTTCCGGGTGTTCACCGAGCTGTCGCCGCACCCGCTGCTGATGCATGCGGTGGATCAGACCGCCCGCAGCCTGGACATGTCGGTGGCGGCTTTGGCCGGAATGCGGCGTGAGCAGCCGCTGCCCTACGGGCTGCGTGGGCTGGTGGGCGATTTGTATGCGGCCGGCGCGGCGGTGGATTTCTCGGTGCTCTACCCCGGCGGTCAACTTGTGGACGCGCCGCTATCCGCCTGGTCGCACCGCCGGTTGTTCCTCAACGACAAGACGGAGCGCCGCACCGGCGGCCATATCGTCGCACTACACCCGCTATTGGGCTCTCACGTGCGGCTGCCCGAGGACCCCGAACGCCACGTTTGGCAGGGTGAAGTGGGTACCGAGGCGCTGCCTTGGCTTGCCGATCACCAGATACACAGTGCCCCAACGCTTCCCGGCGCTGCCTACTGCGAGATGGCGCTGGCCGCGGCCAGCACCGTCTTGGGGGAGGCGTCCGAAGTTCGCGATGTCCGTTTCGAACAGCTGCTGCTGCTTGACGAGCAGACCCCCGTCGCCGCCACCGCAACGGTGGAGGCGCCCGGTGTCGTTCCGTTCCTGGTGGAAACGCTGCAAGACGGGGAACGCGCGCGGCGGGCCTCGGCTACGCTGCACGCCCTCGGGCAAACCGGCCCAGACGACCGGCCAGCTGCCCACGACATCGACGCGCTGCTCGCGTCGCATCCCAACCCCGCGGCGGGCGACGAGCTTCGGCACGAGTTCGACGTGCGCGGTATTCAGTACGGCCCGGCTTTCAGCGGCTTGGCGATGGTGCATACCGCCCAGGAAACCGGCGGTACCACCGTTTTGGCCGAACTATCCGTACCGAGCTCAGTCCGGACACAACAAGGCGCCTTCGGCGTGCATCCGGTACTGCTGGACGCCTGCTTCCAGTCGGTAGCGGCGCATCCCAGCGTCCGCAACGCCGGTAACGGCGGCCTGCTGCTGCCGCTCGGTGTTCGCCGATTGCGTGCCTACGGCCGGGCCCGCAATGCCCGGTATTGCTACACGACGGTGACGGCGTGCGGCTCGGGTGTGGAAGCCGACCTGGACGTGTTGGACGAGCAGGGCGCGGTGCTGCTGTCCGTGCGCGGTCTGCAGCTTGGCACCAGCGCCAGTCCAGGTCATGAGCGCGACCGTGTCCTGGGCGAGCGGTTGCTGACCATTGAGTGGCAACAGCGCCAGCTGCCGGAGAACAGTCATGCCGAGCCCGGCACCTGGCTGTTGATCAGCACCTCGGACGCCACCGA
>NZ_LQPW01000071.1 GCF_002116635.1 Mycobacterium szulgai
CCGGTCACACCGGCGCCGGCGGCGCGGGCGGGGCCGGCGGCAACAGCGGCGCCGGTGGCGTCAACGGCAGCGGCGGCCATGGCGGTAACGGCGGCGCCGGGGGTAATGGCGCCGACGGCAACTCCGGGGTCGGTCTCGGTGCGGCCGGCGCCGCCGGCGGCGACGGCGGTGCGGGCGGCAACGCCGGCGCGGGCGGCAACGCCGGCACCGGCGGCAGCGGCGGCACCGCCGGCAGTGGCGGCAACGGTGGGGCCGGCGGCAACGGCGGATTCGGCGGCGCCGGCGACAACGCAACTACCGTGACGGACACCGGTATCGGTGCGGCGGGCTTAAGCGGCGGGGACGGCGGCCTCGGCGGTCACGGCGGCAACGCCGGCGCGGCGGGGCACGCCGATGTCGGCGGCACCGGCGGTGCTGTCGGCACCAACGGCAATGGTGGACTCGGCGGCAGCGGCGGCGCCGGAGGCGCTGGCGCCGACGGCAAGTCCGGTGTGGGCCTGGGCACCGCGGGCTACGACGGTGGCCAGGGCGGCACCGGCGGCACCGCGGGGACGGGCGGCAAAGCAGGGACCGGCGGCACCGGCGGGACCGACGGCACTGGCGGCACCGGCGGTACGGGCGGCGCGGGCGGTAGCGGTGGCACTGGCGACAACACCACCACCGTCGCAGCCGACGGCACCGCCGGCACCGGGCTGGCCGGCGGAGCCGGGGGCGCCGGCGGCGCCGGCGGCAACAGCGGTGTTGACGGCACCAACGGCACCGGCGGCCAAGGCGGCACCGGCGGCGCCGGCGGCAACGGCGCCAACGGCAAGGCCACCGTCATCGAAACGCAGCCTCTCCAGGAGACCGTCGTGGGCGGCGATGGCGGCACCGGCGGCACCGGCGGTGCCGGCGGGGCGGGCGGCCAGGTCGGCACCGGTGGCACCGGGGGCCACAACGGCGGCGGCGGCACCGGTGGCACCGGGGGCCACGGCGGAGCTGGTGATAACGGCGTAGACGTGTCCAGCGCTCCCGGCTACAACGGCGGTGCGGGCGGCACGGGCGGCGTCGGCGGCAACAGCGGCAACGGCGGCACCAACGGAACCGGCGGTGTCGGGGGCACCGGCGGCACCGGCGGCAACGGCCACGACGGTGGCGCCTGGCGCGGCAACAGCCCGAGCACCGAGGTCGGAGACCCCGGCGGCAACGGTGGCAACGGCGGCGACGCCGGGGCGGGCGGCCAGGCCGGCACCGGCGGCGTCGGCGGCGCCCAAGGAGCCGCCGGCACCGGCGGCACCGGCGGCAACGGCGGCAACGGCATTGACGGCTTCAACGGCACGTCCAGCGCCGTCCCTAATGGCGCGGGCGGCGGTGCCGGCGGCAACGGCGGGGCAGGCGGAAACAGCGGCGCCGGCGGCACCAACGGCACCGGCGGCCTCGGTGGACACGGCGGCAACGGCGGCAACGGCTACACCCCCGGCTCGGACGGCCAGGCCGACACCAGTTCGCGTGGCGGCGACGGAGGCGACGGAGGCAATGCCGGCGGCGGCGGCCAAGCCGGCACCGGAGGTACCGGCGGCGCTGCCGGGAGCAGCGGGAACGGCGGCAATGGCGGCGCCGGTGGCAACGGCGGCATCCTCAACGACATCGGCGGCAACGGCGGCAACGGCGGCAACGGCGGCGCCGCAACCGGCGCCGGCGGCAGCGGAGGCAACGGCGGCCACGGCGGCACCGGCGGCGGCAGCAGCGGCGACAGCACCAACACCAACCCCGCCGGTAACGGCGGTAACGGCGGCAAAGGCGGCGCCGGCTCCACCGCCGGCGGCGACGGTGGAGGCGGCGGAGCCGGCGGCTCCGCCTCACGGTTGGGCAACGGCGGCTACGGCGGCAACGGCGGCGACGGTGGCGTCGCCACCGACGGCGCCGGAGGCGCGGGCGGGGCCGGCGGCAACGGCGGCACCACCCTCTTTTCCGGGGTCCTGGACCCGAACACCACCGGCGGCGCGGGCGGCGACGGCGGCAGCGGCGGCAACGGCGGGAATGGCACCACCGCCGGCGGGCATGGTGGCAACGGCGGCAACGGTGCAGGCAGCAGCAACGGAGGCCCCGCCGCCACTACCCCGGGCAAGGGCGGCAACGGCGGCAACGGCGGCAACGCCAGCGGTTCCGGCGGGCATGCCGGCAACGGCGGCGACGGCGGCAGCGCCGCCAACGGCACGGGCCACCCCGGAATGAGCGGCGGCAACGGCGGCGCTGGCGGCAACGCCACCGGCGACCACGGCACAGGCGGCCACGGCGGACACGGCGGCAAGGGGGGCAATACGGGATTTGCCTCCCAGGGTGGCCAGGGGGGCGACGGCGGGCACGGCGGTGACGGCTTCGTCGCAGGTAACGGCGGCCATGGTGGCAACGGCGGGACCGGCGGTAACAGCAACCCCGGTGCCAGCGGCGGCGCCGGCGGAAATGGCGGCGGCGGTGGCACCGGCACCGGCACGGGAAGTGAAGGCGGCGACGGCGGCGACGGCGGCCGGGGAGGCGACGGCGGCGGTGGCGCGGGGGGCAACGGTGACCTCAAGGGGGGCAGCGGTGGCGCTGGCGGCAACGGCGGATGGGGCGGCAACGCCGGCATCGATGGCACCGGTGGCACCGGGGGCAACGGGGGTAGCGGCGGCGACGGCGGCCAGGGTCGAGTGGGTACCAACCAGATAAAGCCTGGCGGGCCCGGCGAGTCCGGCGGCTTCGGCGACGACACCCCTACGGGGAACCAGGGTGGCGCACCCGGCGCGGGCGGCGCGGGTGGCGAAGGCGGCCCAGTGTCTTAACCGTGGCGGTGACGGCGGCGCCGGCCCTCCGGCGCAGTTGGCGGAGGTCGGGCGGCATGACTAACAACGGACCTCCCGAACCGTTGGTGAACAGCTCGTTCAGCAATTGAGCAATCTTTCTACATGCACCGGTTGGCAACGTTTCGCTGCGTACTTCGAGACGGCACGAGCCCCTGCTAATCACACACACGGCGAGGCCGATTCCGGATCGTGACTTGAGCGAAGGAGCCATCGATGTCGTTTATGTTTGCCTCACCGCAACTGATGACAGCAGCAGCCGCGGACGTGGCCGGGGTCGGGTCGGCGGTCACCGCGGCCGCCCACAGCGCCTCCGCGTCGACCACCCAGTTGCTGGCCGCGGCCGGCGACGAGGTGTCCGCGGGCATCGCGGCGCTCTTCAGCTCCCACGGCCAGCAATTCCAGGCCCTCAACGCCCAGGCGAAAGCGTTTCACGACCAGTTCCTGCGCAACCTGACCGCCGGCGCCAATTCCTACGCCACCGCCGAGGCCACCAACTCCGCATTGCAAACCGTGGAGCAGAACCTGCTCAGCGTGATCAACACCCCCACCCAACTGCTGCTGGGGCGCCCGCTAATCGCCAACGGCGCCAACGCAACCACCCCCGGCGGCCGCGGCGGCGACGCCGGATTGCTATGGGGCAACGGCGGTAGCGGTGCTGCGGGTGCCGCCGGCCAGGCCGGCGGAGCCGGTGGTTCGGCGGGGCTGCTATTCGGCAACGGCGGGGCCGGCGGGGCCGGCGGTGCGGGCGCCTCCGGTGCCGCCGGTACAGCCGGCGCGGCGGGCGGCAACGGCGGCATGGGCGGCAAGGGCGGCCTGCTCTTCGGCCATGGCGGAGCCGGTGGTCTGGGCGGTGACGGCGGAGCCGGGGGCGCCGGGGCGTCGGCCGCAGCCGGCACCGGCTTATTAGGCAGCACGGGCGGAACCGGCGGGGCCGGCGGCCACGGCGGTGCCGGCGGCGCCAACGGGCTGCTATTCGGTACCGGCGGCAACGGCGGACTGGGGGGCAACGGCGGCGCCGGCGGAAGCGGCGGAGACGGCGCGGCCGGCACGGGTACCACAGGCGGGCACGGTGGAACCGGCGGAGCCGGCGGGGCGGCCGGGCTAGGAGGCGCCGGCGGTGGTGGCGGCGGCGTCACCGGCGCCGCAGGTAGCGGCGGCACCGGAGGTAACGGCGGCAACGGCGGCAACGGTGACGTCGGCGCCAACAGCGCCGGTGTGAGCGATGGCCTGATGGGCCACACCGGTTTTGCCGGCGGTGCCGGCGGTACGGGCGGAGCGGGTGGCAACAGCGGTGTCGGCGGCACCAATGGCAGCGGCGGCCTTGGCGGGAACGGCGGCAAAGGCGGCGCCGGAGGTAACGGCTATGCAGGCGTAGACAACGGATCCGCCTCCAACAACGGCCCCGGTGGCGCCGGCGGCGCCGGCGGCAATGGTGGTAACGCCGGCGCCGGGGGCCTGACCGGCAACGGAGGCACCGGTGGCAGCACCGGCGGCGCGGGTCACGGTGGCAACGGCGGAATCGGCGGTAACGGCGGCACCGGCGCCAACGGCGCCATGAGTGCGGGCGCCGGCGGCGTCGGCGGCCAAGGTGGGGCAGGCGGCACCGGGATCAACGGCATCAACGGGGGTAGCGGCGCGGCCGGGGGGCACGGCGGTGACGGCGGGATCAACGCCGCAGATGGCATCAGCGGCACCGGCGGCACCGGCGGTGCCGGCGGCAACGCTACCGACGGCGGCGCCGGGGGCACCGGCGGTCTTGGCGGCAACGGCGGCGTCAACAACGTCACCGGCGGCACAGGGGGTCAAGGCGGCGCTGGCGGCGCCGCAACGGGCACCGGCGCCAGCGGCGCCGGGGGCACCGGCGGCACCGGCGGCACCGGCGTCCTCGAAGGCGGCACCGGCGGCGCCGGCGGCGCTGGCGGTAAGAGTGGTTCCGGCAGCGCCGGCGACGGTGGCACCGGCGGCCAAGGTGGCGCCGGGGGCACCACAACCACCGGCGGCACGGGTGGTACCGGTGGCGACGGTGGCGCCGGTGGCACCTCAACCAACGGCGGCAACGGCGGCAATGGGGGCTCCGGCGGTAGCGGCGGCAACTCGATCAGTGGAGGTAACGGCGGCAACGGTGGCACCGGCGGCACCAACGGCACGACTACCGGCGGGGGCAGCGGCCACAGCGGTAACGGCGGCACCGGCGGTCAAGGCGGCAACGGCAGCACCGGGCCTAACGACCGCATCGGCGGCAGAGGCGGGGACGGCGGCGCCGGCGGCGCCGCCACTGCTGGCGGGGACGGCGGCACCGGCGGCACTGGCGGCACCGGCGGACAAGGTGGCCAAGGCGTCATCGCCGACACCGGTGCCACCGGCGGGACGGGTGGCAGCGGCGGCGCGGGCGGCGCGGCAGTCGGTGGTGGCAAGGGCGGCGCCGGCGGCGAGGGCGGCCTAGGCGGGGCGGGCGGTACTTCCACCAACTCAGGCGCTGGTGGCACCGGGGGTCAAGGCGGCACGGGCGGCGCAAGTGATTCCGGCAACGCCGGCACCGGCGGCCAAGGCGGCGCCGGCGGCGCCACCAACGCCGGAGGTACCGGCGGCAACGGCGGCAACGGCGGCAACGGCGGCAACGCGACCAACGGCGGCAACGGCGGCAACGGCGGCGCCGGTGGCAATGCCGCCGCCGGCGGTGTGGTGGACGGTAGCCACATTGCCGGCACCGGCGGCCAAGGAGGCGACGGGGGCCAAGGCGGCACCGCAACCAAGGGCGGCAACGCTGGCAACGGCGGGAGCGGCGGCACCGGCGGTTCCGGCGCCACCGGTATGGCCAATCCGAGCCAAGGCAGCACTAATGGGGGCAACGGGGGCAGCGGCGGCGGTGGCGGCCAGGGCGGCGCGGCAACCGGCGGCGGCGCCGGCGGCATCGGCGGCCAAGGGGGCAATGGCGGCGCCGGCGGCGACGCGGGCGCCTATGGTGTCGCAGGCGACGGAGCTACCGGCGGCAATGGCGGCATGGGCGGCGCTGGTGCCAACGGCATCAACTCGGGCAATGGCGGCAACGGCGGCAACGGAGGCACCGCCCTCCAAAACGAAGGCGTCGGCGGCCATGGCGGAAACGGCGGGCAAGGAGGCACCGGCAGCCAAGGAGGCAGCGCCGGCAAGGGTGGCAACGGCGGCAACGGCGGCAACGCGGTTCAGTTCGGCACCGGCGGGGCGGGCGGCAACGGCGGCCAAGGCGGCACCGCAACCGACAGCAGCACCGCAGGCGCCGGGGGCAGCGGGGGCACCGGAGGCTACGCAACGTGGGCCGACGTCCAGTACGGCGCGGGTGGCGCCGGTGGCAACGGCGGCCAAGGCGGCACCTCAACCGGAAGTGGCAACGCCGGCGACGGTGGCAGCGGCGGCATGGGCGGCACCGGTGCCCTTGGCGCCGACACCGGATTCACGGGCGCTAGCGGCGGTGCCGGCGGTAGCGGCGGCGTCGGCGGCACCGCAACCGGCAGCGGCAAGGGCGGCAACGGCGGCGGCGGCGGCACCGGCGGCACCGGCGGCCCCGGCGGCGGCGGAACTATCGGCGGCAGCACCGGTGGGCTCGGCGGCGACGGCGGCCAGGGCGGCAATGGCGGCACCGCAGCCAGCAACGGCCCGGGCAGCGCTGGCGGCATCGGTGGCCAGGGCGGCACCGCAACCGACGGCAACGCTGGAAACGGCGGCGCCGGCGGCAACGGCGGTGGAGGGGGCGACGCCAGCGGGCTCGCCAACGACGGCGGCGACGGCGGGGCCGGCGGCCAAGGCGGCGACGGCGGCAGCGCAACCGACGGCGGCAAAGGGGGTACCGGAGGCAAAGGCGGTCTAGGCGGCGCAGGCGGGACCGGCTACGACGCTAACTATCCCAACAACCCCAACCTCTCCGGCGACCGCGGCACCAATGCAGGGAGCGGCGGCGACGGCGGTGCGGGCGGTGCCGGCGGTAACAGCACCAACGGCGGCACCAACGGCAGCGGCGGCGACGGCGGCACCGGCGGCGTCGGGGGCGCCGGTGGCGATGGCGGCTTCGGCAACACCGGAATCAACGGCGGCAACGCGGGCAAGGGCGGTGACGGCGGCCAAGGTGGCGTCGGCGGCACAACTGGCACCGGCGGTACCGGCGGGGCAGCGGGAACCGGCGGCGGCGGCGGAACCGGCGGCGGAGGCGGAAACGGCGGTACAGGTGGGGGTGCCGGCGATCCTGGCGGTACCGGCGGGGACGGCGGCGCCGGCGGCGCCGCCGGTGCGGGCGGCCAAGCCGCTGACGGCAGCGGCGGCACGAACGGCTCCGCGGGCATCGGGGGCGACGGCGGCGCCGGGGGCACCGGCGGCTGGGGCACAACGGGCGGCACCGGCGGTAACGGCGGCCAAGGTGGCGCGGCAACCGCAACCGGCGGCACCGGCGGCAACGGCGGGGCCGGGGGCAACGGCGGAAAAGGCAACTACACCACCAACACAGGCGGCAACGGCGGCCTCGGCGGCCTCGGCGGCGACGGCAGCGCCGCCGGCACCACCGCTGGCAACGGCGGCCAGGGCGGCAACGGCGGCGACGGCCAACGCGGAGGCGTCGGCGGCAACGGCGGCGCCGGCGGCAACGGCTTCGATGGCGGCAACGCCGGCAGCGGCGGCGGTGGCGGCAACGGCGGCTTCACCACCGGCACCGTCACCTTCGCCGGTACCGGCGGTGACGGGGGCATCGGCGGGCCGGGCGGCGCGAGCATCGGGGGCGGAAAAGCTGGCAACGGCGGCAATGGCGGCAACGGCGGTACCGCCCAAATCAATGGGCCCAATGGCGACGGCCAGAACAACAATTGGGACGGCAACGGCGGCAACGGCGGCGCAGGAGGCATCGGCGGTGGCGCAATCGGCGGCACCAGCAACGGCGGCGACGGCGGCCGCGGCGGCGACGGCGGAGATGCCTACCAAAGTCGCGTCGAGCAGGGGATATACACCGGCACAGGCGGTAACGGCGGCGCTGGCGGCGCCGGCGGCATGGCAACCGGCAGCGGCAACGGCGGCACCGGGGGCGACGGCGGCTCGGGCGCCGCAGGCGGCGTCGGCGACAGTCACCCATTCCTATCCAACACGGGCGGTCCCGGTGGCAACGGCGGACAAGGCGGCACGGGCGGCGCCGGCGGTGCCGCCAGCGGCAGCGGCAACGGCGGTTCCGGCGGAAACGGCGGCGGTGGTGGCCACGGCGGCGAGGGTGGCGACGGCCCCGACGGTGTGGCCGGCACTACCGCGGGCAATGCCGGCGCTGGCGGCAACGCCGGCATGGGCGGCACCGGTGGCGCTGCAACCGGTACTGGTGATGGCGGTGCCGGCGGCAACGGCGGCGTCGGCGGCAACGGCGGCAAGGGCGGGTTCGCCGTGGTCCACAGCGGCAGTGGCGCCAACGGCGGCAACGGCGGCGGCGGCGGAGCCGGCGGAAATAGCGCATTGGCCACCGGCGGTCGCGGCGGCGACGGCAGCAACGGCGGCAATGGCGGCGACGGCGGGAACTACACCGACAACGTCTACGGCACTGCCGGCGGCGGAGGTAGCGGTGGGGGTGGCGGAATCCACGGCAACGGAGGCGCCGGCACACCTCCCGGCTCCCCTGGCAGCGACGGTGACAGCGGCACGCAGGGTGCTGCCGGTGTCTATTCCGGGGACAACTAAGCCGCTGGTCAGCGGCGGACTCGCACGACAAACCGCGCAAGACCCGCCGCCCCGCAGTAGCAGTTGACAAGCACTACCAGCTAGGGAGTGGCAGGTGACACACCCGACATCCAGCAGCCTCTAACGCACCGTTGACGGTCTCAATAAGACCCTCCGTTATGTCGGTGACCTGCGGCTTCAATAACTGATCAGCCTTTTCACATGTCACCACAGGCAACGTCTACGTCATCCCGTTCGATGCGCGCCGCTCATGCCAGGAGGTAGGTGCAGCCCGGCCCAGGGTCTGCACCACTTCCCTCGCGGTTCGAGGAAGGACACACCGATGTCGTTCATGTTTGCTTCCCCGCAGCTGATGGCGGCCGCGGCCGCGGATGTGGCCGGGATCGGCTCGACGGTCAGCGCAGCCGCCCACACGGCGTCGGCCAACACAACCCAGCTGTTATCGGCAGCCGGTGATGAGGTATCCACCAGCATTGCCGCGTTGTTCAGCGCCCACGGTCAGCAGTTCCAGGCCATCAACGCCCAGGCGGCAACCTTTCACGACCAATTCCTGCGCACCCTGAGCGCCAGCGCGAACTCCTATGCCGTTGCCGAGGCCGCCAATACGGTGCAGCAAGAGTTGCTTGCCGCGATCAACGCACCCACCCAAATGTTGTTGGGCCGCAACCTGATCGGTGACGGAGCCAACGCCACCACCCCCGGCGGCAAGGGCGGCGACGGCGGGCTGCTGTGGGGCAATGGGGGCAATGGCGCCGCTGGCGCTGCCGGCCAGACCGGCGGGGCGGGCGGCTCGGCGGGGCTGTTCGGCAACGG
>NZ_LQPW01000072.1 GCF_002116635.1 Mycobacterium szulgai
CACCGGAATTACCCCCGCCGCCGCCACCGCAACAGGCCCCGCCGCCACCGCAACAGCCGCCGCCTCCCGATATTGCGCCCCAGCCAGGAGACGCGTCCGGTGGTGGGGGAGGAATTGGTCCCGGCGGCTCCGGAGGTGGCCCCGGCGGCGCCGGCGGTGGTAGCGGCACTGGCGGTAGCGGGCCCGGGGAGCCTTCGCCTGAGCCTGCGATGCCTCCGGGCTTTGTCGGGCTTGCACCCTGACGCTAGTAGGCGGACTCGGCGGCCAGGATTTCAGCGAGATATGCGTCCTCGGGCGGGTGTTCCAACCGCGTGCGCACCCAACTGCGGACCCGGTCGCGGGTTTGCCGGGATTCGGACAGATCGGCCCCGACGACCACCGAGGTTGCCGGCCAATCGTGGTTCCAGGCCGCCGATTCGGTAATCGGCCGCTGCTGCGCATCGACCATTGGCACGGTGGCGCGGCCATCGGCTTCCAGGGTGCCGGCACCACCGACCTCACCCGAGCGGACCTGTACGGTGATGCCGGTCGGCGGCTGCGGTCCGATCACGTCCGCGCGCACCACGGCGAATACGGCCAGCCCCGCCGTTTCGACGCTCCAGGCAACGGTGTCCTCGGCGGCATCGAAGATTCCCGGGGGAACCGCACCCCAGTTGATCGAGGCGACCCCGCGGGCAATCGCGGCGCCACCACGCGGACTCCGGTCGACGCCGGCGGCCAGCGAGTAGTCGTCCTGACGCCCGGTGGCCAAGGTGCTCACAGCGCCCGAAACATCAAGTGCAGCAGTAAGTTCGGTCCATCCGTCGCCGTCGACACCGATCTCGTCGGCCAACTCGGCACCGGCGTGCACCAACTGCCGGATACGCGGATCGTCGGCGCGGGCGTGCGTGGTGAGGGCGACGGCGTGCGGCGCGAGCAATCCGGCCACGTCCGAGTCCAGGGTGTCGTCGGTGAAGAAGCCCTGCGCGGCTCCGGTCAGCAACGCGATCTCGACGTCGAGCAGCGCGTGGTCAAGTGCGGCGATACCGTCGCGCTGACTGGCCGGCCACCAGCGCCGCAGCCAATGGCCCACCGCCAGTCTGCGCAACGGGGCAAGAGATCCGGGAACCAGGTCGACTCCGGTGACGTCGATGCCGTCGGGTTCGCCTTCGGCGGCCTGCACGGCTGAAACCAGGGTGACGTGACCGGCCTCACCGACCACTCGCCACAGCCAGTCCGCCCGGGAGACATCGGTGAAGGCGATCTCGGTGGCCTCGGTCGGATCGTCGATAGTCCACGACAGCACCGCGCCGCTGACTTCCAACACTGCGGTCAGCGGCGAGACTGCGGCTGTACCGCCGGTGATCCACAGGCCGGACTCGGTGACCAACCTCATCCCGCCACCTGCAATTCCAGCATCGACTTAATCCGTTGCCGATGGTCCAGGCTCACCGACCGGGCCACGCCCTCGAGCAGCGAACGCACGTCGTCGACGTCGTCGCAGGGCTCCTGCCAGACGTCGCGCCCGTGCAGCCGGGCCCACAGCCGGCTGAGGTAGGGCTGCGCGTAGGCGGCGAGGTCGTCGACCACTTGGCGTTGCCGCGGATGGATCGGGCCACCTTCGGCGAGATAACGCCGAGCGTGCAGGACGTAGGCCTCCTTGCGCAGCCGCGCCTGGATCTGTGCGGCCAGGGCGTAGCGGCTGTCCACCGAGCGGTCCAAGGGTGCCAGCTCGACCGCGACCTCGATGCCGGCCACCAGCGTTGCTTGCTTGTCTTCAGCCAACAACCCCCAGGGCGCGCTGGCCCGGTCGACCTCTTCGGCGCACAACAGCGGGATGTCGGGCAGCGCGTCGCGGTCCAAAGCGCGCCGCAGCGTGGCACGTACCCGGTCCACCACGCTGCGATCCAGGGGGCGGTCGCTGTCGGAGCCGCCGCTGATCTTCGGTTTCTTTTGTGGCTCAACCGAACTCAGGCCAAGCTTGACGATCGACCAGGGCAGCTCTGCCGCTTCGACACGCGCGAGTGCGCCCAGGTTGTAGGGCGTGGCGTCGGCGATCGCGGCCGACCAGACCCGCTGGCGCGCGGTCGCGGCACTATGGCTGGTCGCCGACCCGAGCACGGTCGTCAGCTCGGCCAGAAATGGTTCGATGGCCGTGTCGTCGGCCCGCACGTCGCGCCAGCTGCGGTCAAGCTGATCGGTGAGGCCGGCGACGGCCCGGGGATCTGCGACGTATTCGTTGAGCACCTCGATCGCGGTGCGGTCCCGGCCCTGGTGAATATCCAGGAGCACAGCCGCCGGTGTGTGGCGATCCTGCGGCGTGGGTGCGCCTTTCGTCACCGCGAGCTCGAAGCACACTGGGAAGTACAGTTCCTGAGCGTTGCCGCTGCGGATCCGCTGCCGGCGGCGCTCGAGTTTGAGAATTTCGAACCACGCTGCCGCGGAACGCAATTGGGGGCCGCTGGCCACGATGAGGTCATGCATCGCCGCGGCCGTCTCGGCGGGCACGACAGGATTCGAGTACTGGGGATTGGACCGCAATCGCAGCACCAGCGGATCGATGATGCGTTTGACGGTCCGGCTCAGCGGGCCGCCGTCGTCGCTGCTGAGCACCTCAACGCCGGGACCGACTGCGCGCCACGCCTGGTCGATGACCGCCCGGCGGGCATGCCCTACCGCGACGACCACCTGCTGACCCGCGTTCATGTGCACAGGATAGGTGCAACGGCGAAAATAGTGACAGCCGAAAAGTTGGGTTCGGTAGCCGGCCGGTTCCTCGAAGCTGGTCGCATGAACAACTCGAAGCTGCTGGCAATGTTCCACCGGCTGTGGATCGCACTGAACTGGGTGGTCCGGCGCAACGTCGCCGGCGACGGCCCTACCGTCGGCGTGGGCACCGTGGTGGACGCCGACCGGGCGGCCGGCGAGCGCGAGATCTGGATCGAGGTGGCCAGCGTGGACGGCGACACCTTCATCGGCAAACTGGTGCACGATGACGGCGATCCGAACGTCTCGATGCTGCGACCTGGCCTGGTGGTGCTGGTCGCATTCGACCCCACTGCCCGCGAACAGCTTTCGCTGCCCGACGACGTACTGGCCGTCCGCGCGAAGAACTTGATCCTGGCGTGATTATTACCGTGATCACCGTGCCCCATCGACGGCGAAGGTGACCAGGGCGCCCCAATACAGCGGGCTGGCGGTACGGGCCCCGTCCCGCCAGCGCCGCATTTGTTCGCGTTGCCAGCGATTCACCGCGCAACCGGCCTCGACTGCCTCGTGCGCTTCGTCGACGGCGACGACCACTTCAGCCATGGGATCGTTCAAATCGGTTCCGCCCGAGGCGAACTGCCGATACGCCGCTGTGGTGGGCAACGACCACAAGGTAGCGGTCACCAGCTGCGCGCCGCCCAAGATCATCGCCGCCACCAGGCCGGTGGCCTCATCGAATTGGTAGTCGCCACCGGATGCGCAGGCCAGCAACGCTACCCGCGGCGGCATCGGCAACCGCAGGGACATCAGATCCGAAGCGGTGAGCGGACGGTGGTCGCCGATGGGGTCCGCGTCGCCGGGAATCTGCGCGGTACAAGCCAGGTGTAGCGCGGCCCGATCGGCCTGGGCGAGATCGCCGTCGGCCGAACTCGCGTGACCGACATATACCAGCCGGCTCGGGTGCGCAGCCAGCTGCTCGGCCAGCCAACGGCGGTCGGCGTCCTGGCGGCGGAACAACTCGACCGCACTCTCGACCCCCGGCAGCACCGCGTGGCGCTGCATCGCCGCGGCGAAGTGTCGCGCCAGCGGCGTCTGGTCCGACGGTCTGCCGAGCACCGACCCGAGTGGGGAATCCGGGCGCTGGCCGGGTACTCGAGGATCCAGAACCAGTACGGCCGGAGCGTCTGGCCTGGTGTCCCAAGCGACGGCCGCTCGCGGCCCGTGCACGATGTTCTGTGGCACCGCCATCAGCACGTCGACCAGCTCCATCAGCCGATGGCCGTCGGTGTGTTCGTTGATATCGGTCAGCTGCCAAGGGATTCGGGCAGCGACCCGGCCGCTGGCGGTGATGGCTTCCTGGCGGGCCCGCACCAACTCTTCCTTGCTGGGCCCGGATTTCGGCACCGCCAGCAGTCCCCACGGGACACGCGCCAGCCGGGCACTGGGGGAGACGAACAGCACCGGTCGCGGCGACGCCACGCATTCGTTCAGCAGCTGCCAGCCCGCTTGCCCGATGAGCAGCACACCCAGGATGTAGGCGAGCGTCAGTTCGGTGTCCGGTGCTGCGAAGGGGCCGGTGGCCAATGCGCGCTCGATGGCGTCTCGTCTGGTCTCGCTGCCGTGTGGTTCGGGCAGTGCATCTGTCAATTCGTGGATGGCCGCCAACAGAATTGGCTCTTCCACCACCCAGTTGACTGTCCTTTCCGGCTGCCCGACAATGCGCAAACTGGCGTACGTGGCGATGCCGACGTCGGCGTATCGCAGCACCAGAGTCGGCCGGCTCATGGCCAGGTCGACCAGGCCGGTTCGGCGGCGGTGACGTCACGGCCGTAGCGCTGCAACGCCAGCGCGCGATAGTGGCTCATGATCGGCGGGGTATCCGGCTGCATCTGCAATGGCGGCAGCGGGCCGAGCCGGGTCAGCGACCCGCCGCCCCGGCTCGGCGGCCCGGCGGCGGCAAGCGCGTCTTCGGCGTCGACGAGCACGGGTGTGGCGGTGGAGGCCCACTCGCCCAGCTTGTAGCGTTCCGGTTCGGCGCTGAAAGTCCCTCGAGCGCTGTGGTATTCGACGAGCTCGCTGATCAGTTGGGTGTTCTCCCACTCCCAGGCAACGGCGAAGGCGCTGGCTAGGATGGGCGCCGAAACGCGCGCCGCCCAGCGCGCTCGGGCGTCGGCATCTGCGATGGAGTACCGCACCGAGTCGACGGCCAGCGCGGCCGGCACCTTGAGTTCGGCGGCCTGTTCGAGCTTGGTCATCGCGCGCCAGTACTGCGGCGTGCCGACTTCTCCGTGCAGGATGCCGAGCGACTCCGCTTGACGCGCTTCGGTTTCCTGCAGTGTTTCGTCCGGATCTCCCGAGCCGTCGAAGCCCAAGTCCGCCAGAGCGTCTGCGCGCCATACGGTACCGAGGTGATTGTCGAGTTGGGCGTACTGCAGCCAGCTACTGCGCGGCGAGGAATCCAGCAATTCCCGGGCCTGGGCGATAAGCTCGACCGCTTCGGCGAATCGGCCCCAGAAGATCGCTATCCAACTGCGCTGCAACAGAATGCGATGCAGATACAGCGGCTTGCCCAATTCGCGCCAGTGCTTTTCGGCCTGTTCCCAGCACTGGTCGGCGGCCTCGAGCGCGCCACTTCCCAGCCGGGTGAGGCCGAGATACAGCCAGCAGCGGGAGACATCATGAGCTCTGGCGTATTTCGCTATGACCGGGTAGGCCTCCGATGCCAGCCGCTCGGTCTCCGCGTGGTCGGCTGCCGACCAGCACGCCGCAGCCCGTTCCAATTGCGTTTGGGCGGTGGCCAATTCCCAGCCGTTGGCCTGTGCTCGGGCGCCGGCCCGGCGCAGCCAGGGTTCGGCTTCGGACAGTCGCCCTGTCTCGACGCAGAATCTGCCATACGCGGTGGCGCCGATAACCCGGAGGTAGTCCGTGCAGGCAGGGCCCTCGATTGCTTCGATCACCTTCTCCCACAAGGGAAGCGAACGCACGTGCAAGTCGTCGTCGCAAAGTGCGCTCGCGCAGAGTATCTGGGCGTGGGTGATCAGCTGTGTGCGTTCGCCGGCCAGGTCGCGAAATTGCCCGTCGTCGGGTGCGGCCAGCGATGCCAGTGCCATCGCGGCGCCTTCGTGATCGCCGTGGGCGGCGGCCAGTCCGGTTTGCAGAAACTGGGCGTGCCGCGCATATCGGCAGACCAGGTGCCTGATTTCGGACTGGGACATGGTGACCTGGCTGGCCGCCGCTGGCTCGGTGCCCGCCAGAATTCCCGAGTAGATGGCGACACAGTCGTGGATGCGCTGGACGCATTCTTGGGCGCCGTCAGTGGCGCCGCGAGCGAGGTAGATCTCGCCCAGCTGGGCAAACACTTCCAGCAAAAAGTCGTCGCGATCGGCCTCTTCGATCTGCGGTATCAAGGACAGCAGCAGATCCCGGGCTTGGTCCTCGTTGCCGCTGTGCGCCAGCGTCCGGGTACGTTCCAATTCGCCGGGAATCGACACGGCTGCATCATAAGTCCGCCGGGCGGTTGGTTTAGTCCGAAGCGGCGGACATGCTGTGCATGCCCGCCGTCCGGAATACCCCTCGATCAACCGCACGTCACCTTGATGTTGAAGTCCTTGGTGATCATTCCGGCCATCGGGTTCTTCAGGTCGGCGCCTTGCGCCTGGCCGGTGATGGTGTAGGTCTTGCCATCCACTGACACCTTGGCCGAGCCGACCTTCGAGCCCATGTTGTCGGCCACCGAGAGGGCGTTGCCGTCGACAACGAGGGCCAGCGATTGGACCGCTGGCGGATTCGCGTCGGTCATCACCACCGCCAGCGCCTGCTGCTGGCCGCCGGTGGACCCGCTGCCGATGTTGATTTTTCCGCCCTGCTTGACGCAGGTAACCGACGCGGGGTTCAAGCCGGGCAGGTCAGTGCCGCCAACCTGGACCTGGGTGCCGCCACCGCCGGTGGCGACGCTGGCTGCCGGGCTGGCCGTGTGGCCGCCGCTGGCACAGCCGACCAGCGCCACTGCGCAGCCAACGGTTCCGATCGCAGCCGCGATAACACGTTTCACTGGAGTTCCTTCCGTTATGCGCCGCCCCATTGGCGTCGTCATGCAGCAAGTACAAGCGCGCCGGATCGCTACCGATCCCAACAACGGCGGGCAGACTTGTCCCCGTGATCGAAATTCAGACCGTGCAATCGGTGACCGTGTTGACCCTTTCCGCGGGGCGGGTGAATGCGCTCGACGTCGAGCTGCTGGGGGAGTTGACCGACGCCATCCGCCAGCAAGCCTGGTCGGGCGGTGGCCCGCTGGTGATCACCGGCGCCGGGCGGGTCTTCTGCGCCGGAGTCGACCTGAACCGGGTGCTCGAGGGCGAGGCGGCCTACACCGACCGGCTGGTCCCGGCCCTTTCGGATGCTTTCGACGTGGTGTTCAACTACCCGGGCCCGACGGTGGCTGCGATCAACGGCGCCGCGATCGCCGGCGGGTGTGTGCTGGCGTGTGCCTGCGACCGCCGCCTGATCAGCCCCGACGCGCAGATCGGGGCGTCGGAGGTGCGGGTCGGTGTGCCGTTTCCGGTCGCCGCCCTCGAGGTGATGCGCTACGCATGCGCAGACCACGCTGAAGAAGTGCTGCTCGGCGGCCGCAACTATCGCGGCCAAGACGCCGTCGGCACAGGTCTGGCGCACACCGTGGTCGCCGAAGGGCTCATTGAGGCGGCCGTCGCGGAGGCCTCTGACCTGGGCGAGATCCCGGCCGACGCATACCGCCACACCAAGGCCCAGCTACGTGGGCCTACCGCGACGCGGATCCGGGAATCCGGCGACATTGACGCGCAGGTGCGTCAGTTGTGGGGCGCCGAGCAGACGCGGCGGCTAATCGCTGATTACCTAGAGCGGTTGCGGCGCCGCTGAGTCACTCCTCGACGGCTACTCCGCCGCGGGTCCGCCGGCGGCGATGCGAGGTCTTGCCGGTCGGCCGACGGTTGCGCAACGCGGGTCGGGGTTCCGGCGCGGCCTTCGTTTCCGGGGATTCTTTGGTTTCCGGAGTTTCTTTGATTTCCGGAGTTTCTTTGGTTTCCGGGGCCGCCGCTTCTTCGGTTGCCGATTCGGGTCCGGGCTCTTCGGGTGCTTCTTCGGCCGCCGCGGCTTCTTCCGTGGACTCTTCGGCGACCTCGACTTCGGCGGCGGCCTCGGCCTTGTCTTCCGCCTCTTCTTCGGCGTCTTCGGCTTCGGTCTCGGCTTCGGCTTCGGCTTCGGTCTCGTCTTCGACTTCGTCTGCGGCGGCGTCCTTACGCTTCTTCCCGCGCACCCGCCGCTTCTTGGGTTCCTTCGGCTTGATCGGTTTCGGTGGCGGCGGCGGGAGTTCGGCGACGAACGACAGGTAGAACGCGAACATGGCCAGCACCGCGATCGCGGCGGCAGCGCCGTAGACGGCGAACAGCCACCGACCGGCCGTATCCAGGTTGAGCCAGATCTCACTGATCGCCGTGCCCACGATGAGCACCCCGGCCAGCACGTGGGCGACGATCGACCAGATTCGTATCGTCAGCGCCAGCTGCGGCACACCGAGTTCTGGCTTGCGGGTACGCAACAGGGTGAACACCACCGGCAGCGCGGTCAGGCCGATCAGCACGCCCGTCACGATCCGAAGCGCTGTCCCCAGGCTGTGCGACGTGTCGCCCACCAGCTCTGGCCAGCGCGGCAACACGAAATAGAAGAACAGGAAGCCGGCGCCAATCGACAAAAACACGTGCAACGGCACGGCGACCTTGCGCCCCATACCCCTCCTCATGCTGGTGAGATCAAGCCAGCCTAAGGCCACCAGAACCCACAACGTGGTTGCACGCACCTCGACACGAGGGGTGAACCGTTCTGCGGAGGATGCGGGATTTGAACCCGCGAGGGCTGTTAACCCAACCCGCGTTCCAGGCGAGCGCCATAGGCCACTAGGCGAATCCTCCGCCGCCATGGTAGCCGCTGAGCCGTGCAACGTGTCCTGTGGCCGCCGTATTACACTCGCGGTGGACCCCGCGCGGCGTTTATCCTGTGAACTCCCCCAGGGCCGGAAGGCAGCAAGGGTCAATGGGCTCTGTCGGGTGCGCGGGGTCCCCTCAATCGGGGACGACGGCAGAGCCAGTACTTATGCCTAGCACCGAAAGGCCGCGTGGTGTCGTTCGATTCCCTCAGCCCTGATGAGTTGACCGCTCTGCACGCCCGTCATCAGCAGGATTATGCGGAGCTACAGGCCAAGAAGCTGGCCTTGGATCTGACCCGCGGCAAACCCGCTGCCGAGCAGCTGGATCTGTCCAATCAGTTGTTGAGCCTGCCGGGCGAGGACTTCCGCGATCCGGAGCGGACCGACACCCGCAACTACGGCGGCCTGCACGGCCTGCCCGGGCTGCGCGCCATTTTCGGGGAGCTGCTCGGCATCCCGGTGCAGAACCTGATCGCGGGAAACAACTCCAGCCTCGAGCTGATGCACGACCTGGTCGCCTTCTCGATGCTGTACGGCGGCGTGGACTCGGCGCGGCCGTGGCGGCAGGAGCCTGCCGTCAAGTTCCTGTGTCCAGTCCCCGGCTACGACCGGCACTTCGCCATCACCGAGACGATGGGCATCGAGATGATTCCCGTCCCGATGCTCGACGACGGGCCCGACGTCGATCTGATCGAAGAGCTGGTGGCCGCCGACCCGGCGATCAAGGGCATGTGGGCGGTCCCGGTGTTCGGCAACCCCACCGGCGTGACGTACTCCTGGGAGACGGTTCGCCGGCTCGTCCAGATGCGGACCGCGGCTTCTGACTTCCGGCTGTTCTGGGACAACGCGTACGCGGTGCACACGCTGACGCATGATTTCGTCCGCCAGGTGGATGTACTCGGGCTGGCTGCCAAGGCCGGTAACCCCAACCGGCCCTACGTCTTCGCGTCGACGTCGAAGATCACCTTCGCCGGTGCCGGCGTCAGCTTCCTGGGCGGATCGCTGGGCAACATCGCGTGGTACCTGCAGTACGCCGGGAAGAAGACGATCGGCCCGGACAAGGTCAACCAGCTGCGTCACCTACGTTTCTTCGGCGACGCCGACGGGGTGCGCCTGCACATGCTGCGCCACCAGCAGATATTGGCGCCGAAGTTCGCGCTGACGCTCGAGATTCTCGACAATCGGCTGACCGACTCCAAGATCGCCTCCTGGACCGACCCCAAGGGCGGCTACTTCGTCAGCCTCGACGTGTTGCCCGGCACGGCACGCCGGACCGTCGCACTCGCCAAGGACGCGGGCATCGCCGTCACCGAGGCGGGCGCGTCGTTCCCGTATCGCAAGGACCCGGACGACAAGAACATCCGGATCGCGCCGACGTTCCCCTCGCTACCGGATTTGCGCGACGCGGTCGATGGCCTGGCGACGTGTGCGCTGCTGGCGGCGAGCGAGTCGTTGCTCAACGCGCAAGCATCTCCAGCGTCGAGTGTGCGCTGACGGCTTCGAGTGGGCGTCCCGGGTGGGGGATCCGCCAAAGCTGCGCCCTACGTTCACAGTCGAAGCCGCCGATGCACACTCGATGCCCGCCCCGGGCCTAAGTCAGACGTCGCCGGTAGCCTGCTGACGTGGCTCTGTACCGCAAGTATCGACCGGCAACCTTCGCCGAAGTGGTGGGGCAGGAGCATGTCACCGAGCCGCTGTCCATTGCGTTGGAAGCCGGCCGGATCAACCATGCGTACCTGTTCTCCGGGCCGCGCGGCTGCGGAAAGACGTCGTCGGCGCGCATTCTCGCGCGATCGCTGAACTGCGCGCAGGGCCCGACTGCCGCGCCGTGTGGCACCTGCGATTCCTGCCAGGCGCTGGCGCCCAATGCGCCCGGCAGCATCGACGTCGTCGAGCTCGACGCCGCCAGCCACGGCGGTGTGGACGACACTCGTGAGCTGCGCGACCGCGCGTTCTACGCTCCCGCGCAGTCGCGGTACCGGGTGTTCATCGTCGACGAGGCACACATGGTCACCACGGCGGGTTTCAATGCGCTGCTCAAGATCGTGGAGGAGCCACCCGAGCACCTCATCTTCATTTTCGCCACCACCGAACCAGAGAAGGTGCTGCCGACGATTCGGTCGCGCACCCATCACTACCCGTTTCGGCTGTTGCCGCCGCGCACCATGCGGGCGTTGATCGGACGGATCTGTGAACAGGAAGGCGTCGTCGTCGACGACGCGGTGTACCCGCTGGTGATCCGGGCCGGCGGCGGTTCACCTCGTGACACGCTGTCTGTGCTGGACCAGCTGGTGGCCGGGGCCGAAGGTTCCCATGTGACCTATCCGCGCGCGCTGGGATTGCTGGGTGCCACCGACGTCGCGCTGATCGACGACGCGGTCGACGCGCTGGGTGCCGGTGATGCGGCCGCGTTGTTCGGTGCCGTCGAATCGGTGATCGACGCCGGGCATGACCCGCGCCGCTTCGCCACCGATCTGCTGGAGCGGTTCCGCGATTTGATTGTGCTGCAGGCCGTACCCGATGCGGTGTCCCGGGGTGTGGTGGACGCGCCGGAGGACGTGCTGGACCGGATGCGCGATCAGGCGGCGCGGCTGGGCCCGGCGACCCTGACCCGATACGCCGAGGTCGTGCAGGCCGGGTTGGGCGAGATGCGGGGGGCGACGGCGCCCCGGCTGCTGCTCGAGGTGGTTTGCGCGCGCTTGCTGCTCCCCTCGGCCAGCGACGCGGAGTCCGCGCTTTTGCAACGGGTGGAACGCATCGAGACGCGGCTGGCCATGTCGGTGCCCGCCGAGCAGGCCGCACCTACCGCTGCCCCCACGCCGCCACCGCAGCGCCGCAGGCCCGCCCCAGAAGCCAAGACCGAGCCGAAACCCCAGCCTGCGCCGGAGCCGTCGCCACCGCCGCCGGCGCCCGAGCCAGTCCCCGAGGCGGCACCCGGTGAGCTCAACGCGGCTGCGGTGCGGACCATGTGGCCGACCGTGCGCGACAAAGTGCGCCAGCGCAGCCGCACCACCGAGGTGATGCTGGCGGGTGCGACCGTGCGCGCGCTGGAGGGCAACACGCTGGTGCTGAGCCATGATTCGCCGCCACTGGCCAGGCGGCTGTCCGAACAGCGCAATGCCGATGTAATCGCTGAGGCCCTCAAAGACGCATTGGGCGTCAGTTGGCGGGTGCGCTGCGATACCGGGCCATCGGAGCCCGCGCCGAGTGCGCCCGTCGCCAAGGTGGAAGAGCCTGCCCCGGAAGCGGTTTCCGCTCAGCTGGACGAAGAGGAAAGCATGCTGGCCGAGGCGGGCCGCACCGACCCGTCGGTGCCCCGCCGCGACCCCGAAGAGGTTGCGCTCGAGCTACTGCAGAGCGAACTGGGCGCCCGGCGTATCGACGGCTAAAACTAGGCCGGCGACGTCGAGCGCCGGGATGGCGCGAGTTAGGAGTCGGCCAGTCAGGCTAGGCCGTCCACCAGGGCCGCAGTGGCAGTTCGTCGTCGCCCCAGGTATCGACATTGGCGGCCAGTACGTGATGCAGCTGAATGTTGTTGCGTTCGAAGGCTACTCGCGAAGCGGCCATGTACAGACCCCAGACCTTGGCGACGGGCAGACCGACCTCCATGACCGCGTCTTCCCAATGGTCGACCAGGTTGCGGCACCAGTCGCGCAGCGTCATCGCGTAGTGGTGCCGGAAGTTCTCCTCGTGCAGCACCTCCAAGCCGACTTCCTGGATCTCGGTGATGATGCGACCCGAACCGGTCAGCTCCCCGTCAGGGAAGACATAGCGGTCGGTGAACCCGCCTGCGAAGGAGGTCGACTTGTTGTCGTGCCGGGTGATGCAGTGGTTGAGCAGCAGGCCCCCGGTGCGCAGCTTCGACTTCAGGAACCCGAAGTAGGCGGGGTAGTTCTTGACACCGATGTGCTCGGTGAGCCCGATCGAGGAAACCGCGTCAAAGCCGCTCTCGGTCACGTCGCGGTAGTCGGAATGCCGCGCCTCGGCCAGTTCCGCCAGCCCTTCGTCCTCGATGGCCTTCTGCGCCCACTTGGCCTGTTCGGCCGATAGTGTGGCTCCGATGGCCCGGACCCCGTGCCGTGCGGCGTAGCGCACCATGCCGCCCCAGCCGCATCCGACGTCGAGCAGCCGGTCGCCGGGTTGGAGCCGCAGTTTCTCGAAGATCAGCCGGTATTTGTTCTCCTGGGCTTCTTCCAGTGTCGCGTCGTGGCTGGGGTAGACCGCGCAGGTATAGGTCATCGACGGCCCCAGCACCCACTCGTAGAAGGTGTTGGACACGTCGTAGTGGTGGTGGATGGCCTCGGCGTCGCGGGTCTTGCTGTGCATCAGGCCGTCCACGATGCGGCGCCACCGGGGCGGCGTCTCCTGGGGCGGCGGCGCGATCGGCAACAGGTTCTCTACGCCGATCGAGCGCACCACGTTGGCCAGCACCCGCGCCGACGGCCGCTTGAACTCGACCCGATCTGTGAGGGATATCAGCAAGTCATAGGGGTCGCCAGGGTGCACGCCGTGGGTCTGCAGGTCGCCCGACACATATGCGCGGGCGATGCCGAGTTCGCCGGGCGCCGTGGCCAGATACGTGGCGCCGCGCGGTGACTTCAGATCCAGGCCCAGTACCGCGTCTTCGTTTCCGGCCGTGCTGCCGTCGTACGCGGTGAACTTCAGTGGCTGCTGACTGGACGCGGTGAAGATTTCCAGAATCTCAGCCATCGTCAGTTTGCCGGTGGTGCTGGTCTGGCTGGTCGTTGTCATCGTCGTTGTACCGCCTTTGCGTAGAGATCGAGAAGACGCGAGTCGGGGTCGTAGGTTTTCTTAACGGTGTTGTAGGACTCCCCGCCGTAGAGCTCGTCAAACTCCTCGCGGGTATAGAAAGAGTCGGAGTACAGCGACTTGTGGCCGTCGAGCATGCTCACTTTTTCTTCGATCGCCCGGTTCGTGGCGCCCGCGGAGGCGCCGACGGGAACCGACGACCAGAACCCGATGTTGACGTAGCTGCGGTCGGGCCGAATCGGATACAGCGGCCAGCGGTGGTGATCGCGCAACCGTAACGGGCACAACCAAATTGGTTCGATCGGCACATTTTCCAGGAACCATACGAGGAAATCGTGGGTCCGTTCGATCGGCACCTCGACGTCTTGCACCACCCGCTCGCGCGCCGGGCGCCCGTTACGGTTCTCGATCCGGTCGGCGATGCCGAAGCGCTGGTCGAGGGCCACCAGCTTCCAGTAGACGCTGCTGCGCCGGTAACGCCGTGGCCAAAAGCGGCGCAGCAAGGGGTTTTGCGCACCGAACGCGCGCGAGCACCAGAACCAATCGGTATCCCAGCGCCAGAAATAATCGTTGATGGTCAGCCGGTCTTCCGTTATCCCGGCGTCATGCTGGATCGACCGGTAGTAGATGTCTTGACCGGTGTAGTCGCTGACCGGGCCCGGGGTGGTGGTCCGCTTTCCCACGCACAGATAGCTTTCGTCGGAGCCGAAGACCACGCCATCGAGATAGTCGACGGCGACGCCGTCCAGCCCGCCCGTGTCGATGATCCGTTCCATCGCCGCGATCATCTCGGTCAGCGAATGAAATCGGATGTGCCGCAAGGCCACAAACGGTGAAACCGGTTCGAGCTCGATCCTTATTCGAGTCGAATATCCCAGTGTCCCATAAGAATTCGGGAAGGCTAGGAACAGGTCTGGATGCTGATCGGGGGAGACGGTGAGCAGTTCGCCCGCCCCGGTGAGGATGTCCATTTCCAGCACCGATTCGTGCGGCAAGCCGTTGCGAAACGATGCCGACTCGATGCCCAGCCCGGTGACCGCGCCGCCGAGCGTAATGGTCTTCAACTGCGGAACTACCAGCGGTGACAGGCCATAACGCAGCGTCGCTGCCACCAGGTCCTCGTAGGTGCACATGCCGGCGACGTCGGCGGTACGGGCGTCGGGATCGATACTGATGACGTCGGTGAGTCCGGATGTATCCAGGCCGCGCGCATCGCTTTTGGTGCGGGTGCGGAACAGATTCGACGTGGGCTTGGCGAGCCGGACGGATGAAGTCGCGGGGATGGAGCGATAACTTGCCAGCAACCGCTCGACGCCGGCCAGGTGAGCAGACAGCGCAGATCCAGGGACAGGCACCACATATACCCTAGTCCTCGACAACCGGCCCTGCAGAGTGCAGCGGCACGGCATGACAACGGAGGAGTTGCGCCTGATGGGACAGGTGAGCGCAGCCAGCACGATCTTGATCAGTGCTGAGCCCGCGGCCGTACTCGATGCGGTGGCCGATTACGAGACCGTCCGCCCCAAAATCCTTTCGTCGCACTACAGCGAGTACCAGGTGCTCGAGGGCGGCAAAGGACAGGGCACCGTCGCCAAGTGGCGGCTGCAGGCGACCGAGTCACGGGTGCGCGATGTGCAGGTGAATGTGGATGTCGCCGGGCACACCGTAATCGAGAAGGATGCGAATTCTTCGATGGTGACCAACTGGACAGTGGCTCCCGCGGGACCCGGGTCCAGCGTCACCGTGAAGACGACTTGGAACGGCGCCGGTGGTGTGAAGGGCTTCTTCGAAAAGACCTTTGCTCCGCTGGGCCTGAAGAAGATCCAGGCTGAGGTGCTGGCCAACCTGAAGGGCGAGCTGGAAGGCTAGCGCGCGGCGACGATACGGGCCGGCTGGCGGCCCGAGGTGGGGGGCACCTCCCGCTTGCGGGGGAGAGCCGGGCAATCAGCTAGCGCGCCTGACCCTGGGTGGCCAGGAAGCCGGCGACACCGCGAACCAAGGCCTCGGCGTATTTCTGCCTGCCTTCGGCAGACTCCATCAGGGCAGAGTCCGCGGGGTTCTTCATGTTCCCCAATTCGACGAGTATCGACGGGTACTGCGCCAGGTTCAGCCCCGCCAGATCCGAGCGCCCGTACAGGCCGTCCTGGCCAATGTAGTTGGCCGCTGGAATGCCCGACGCCTTCAATTGGTCGCGCATGACCCGGGCGAATTGCACCGATGGCCCGGCCTGGGCCGCGTTGAGTGGCGGAGCCGAGTAGTTGACATGGAATCCGCGGCCGGACGCGGGACCGCCGTCGCCGTGCAGGCTGATGACGGCGTTGGGGTGCAGGGCATTGGCCATGTTGGCGCGCTCGTCGACGCACGGCCCCAGGGCGTTGTCGTTGCCGCGGGACATGGCGGTGCGAACACCAAGCGCGTTGAGCGCAGCGCGGAGCCGCAGCGCGGTGTCCCAGGTGAAGGTGTGTTCGGAATATCCGCTGTTGGTCGAGGTTCCGCTGGCTTGGCAGTCTTTGGTGCCGCCGCGGCCGGTGGGCACCTGCCGGCCGATCGATGCGTCGTTGGCGCCGTTGTGGCCGGGGTCGATGAACACGACCATGCCGGCGATGTTGGACGGGACGGCCGTCGCGATCGGTGGCGACCACGCAGCAACGAGCACCCCGATGATCATGGCGATCCCGACACGCAGGCTAACTCGGAGGTCCACGGCGCCAAGGTAGCGCGGCGCGGTCTACGCTGAGTGTTTCGAATCGCCCGACAACCGCAGGCGAAACCAACTCGAGACCAAGATGCGAGGGGACTGTCATGCAACCCGGAGGCGATATGTCGCAACTGCTGGCCCAGGCGCAGCAGATGCAGCAAAAGCTACTGGAAGCTCAGCAGCAGCTGGCTAACTCCGAGGTACACGGCCAGGCCGGCGGAGGCCTGGTGAAGGTTCAGGTCAAGGGCAGCGGCGAGGTGATCGGAGTGACGATCGACCCCAAGGTCGTCGACCCGAGTGACATCGAGACACTGCAGGACCTGATCGTCGGCGCGATGCGCGACGCGTCCCAGCAGGTCACCCGGATGGCGCAGGAGCGGCTGGGGGCGCTGGCCGGTGGCATGCGCCCGTCGGCTCCACCGGCCGCCCCGCCCGGCGCACCGGGGCAGCCTCAGCCGCCAATGCCGCCGGGGCCTGGCGCGCCTGGGGTCTGATTTGCACTCTCATGTTTGAGGGACCCGTCCAGGACCTGATCGATGAGCTCGGCAAGCTGCCGGGCATCGGGCCCAAGAGCGCGCAGCGAATCGCTTTCCACCTACTTTCGGTCGAACCGCCGGACATTGACCGGCTGACGGCCGCCTTGGGGAAGGTCCGCGACGGTGTGCGGTTCTGTGCGGTGTGCGGGAATGTCTCCGACGAAGAGCGGTGCAGAATCTGCGCGGATAGCCGTCGGGATTCATCTGTGGTGTGTGTGGTCGAGGAGCCGAAGGATATCCAGGCCGTCGAGCGCACCCGCGAATTCCGCGGCCGCTACCACGTTCTAGGTGGCGCTCTGGATCCGCTGTCCGGGATCGGTCCCGGCCAGTTGCGCATCCGCGAGCTGTTGAGCCGCATCGGCGAGCGGGTCGACGACGTCGACATCACCGAGGTGATCATCGCCACCGACCCCAACACCGAGGGCGAGGCGACCGCCACCTACCTGGTGCGAATGCTGCGCGACATCCCCGGTTTGACCGTGACGCGGATCGCTTCCGGGCTGCCGATGGGCGGCGACTTGGAGTTCGCCGACGAGCTGACGCTGGGCCGCGCCTTGACCGGCCGCCGCGCCATGGTCTGACTTTCGCGAGCCTGTAGTTAACGCGCCGCCCACTCGCACTTCAGCGCGCTAACTACAGGCTCGCGAATGTGTCGGTAGCCGCTGTCAGCATTGCGCTGTGCGCGAGGTGTTCATCGGCAGTGAAGCACTGGCAGCGGGCCGGCTCACCGAACACGAGCTGCGTCGATGGCACCACGCGATCTTTCGTGACGTCTTCGTCCGCAACGGGTATGAGCCATCGGTGCGCGACAAGATCGAGGGCGCGTGGTTGCGGTCCGGGCGGCGCGGCGTGATCGCCGGTGTCGCCGCGTCTGCGCTGCATGGCGCCCGATGGGTTGGTGACGACGTCCCGATCGAGTTGATCTGGTCGAACACCAGGCCGCCTCGGGGACTTATTGCGCGTGACGAAACCCTGGGCGCCGACGAGATCACCCGCGTCGCGGGTCTGCCGGTCACCACCCTGGTTCGCACTGCCTATGACCTGGGCCGGCATCGGCCGCGCGGGGAGGCGCTGGCGCGGCTAGACGCCCTGATGTGGGCGACGCCGTTCTCCATCGAAGACGTCTTGTTGCTGGCCAAGCGCTACGCGGGCGCGCGCGGTCACAAGCGGCTGCGGTCTGTCTTGCCGCTTGTCGACGGTGGTGCGGCGTCGCCAAAGGAGACGTGGCTGCGGCTGCTGATCATTGACGCCGGATTGCCGCTTCCGCAGACGCAGATTCCCGTGAACGCCAATTGGCGATCGGTAGCGGTCCTCGACATGGGCTGGGAGGAATTCAAGGTGGCCGTCGAGTACGACGGCGACCACCATCGCAGCGACCGCCGTCAATACGCGCACGATCAGTGGCGTCAACGCAAGCTCGCCGCATTGGGCTGGATCATCGTTCGGGTGATCGCCGAGGACCGGCCACCTGATGTGCTGCGACGCGTGCGCGAGGCGCTAGCGCGCCGCCAATCGCTCCTGGCGTAATAAGTCCACCTCGGGCAGCTGCAACGGCGGCAACGCACCTACCACCTTGCCCAGCAGCAGGTCGGCGAGCTCAGGGTTACGGGCCAGGCACGGCCCGTGCATGTAGGTCGCGACCACACTGCCCTGAACCGCGCCGTCGAAACCGTCGCCGGCCCGGTTGCCCGCGCCCTTGATCACCGCGGCCAACGGCGAGGCTGCCGCCCCCAGCACTGTTCCGCCACGGTGGTTCTCGAAGCCGGTGAGGCGTTGTGTCAGTCCGGCCAGTACCGGCTTGCTCACTACCTCGCCGATGGTGCGGGCAGCTTGCGGGGAGGTGGTTACATCCAGCAGACCGACACCGTCGACCCGCTCTCCCGAGGACGTCTCGTACCAGTGGCCGAGCACTTGGATGGCCGCACAGATCGCCAGCACGGGTGCGCCGCGTTCGGCGGCGCGCTGCAGGCCCGGATACTGCCGCAGGTGCCGGGTCGCCAATCGCTGTGCGTAGTCTTCGGCGCCGCCCAGCGTGTAGAGGTCCAAGGAGTCCGGTACCGGATCTGCCAGCGTGATCTCGACGATCTCGGCGGCGAAGCCGCGGAGTACGAGCCGCTGTCGCAGCACGACTGCGTTGCCGCCGTCGCCGTACGTGCCCATCACGTCGGGCAATACCAGCCCAATCCGAACAGTCGATTCAGCCATGGCGCGCCAGTGCCCGTTGCAGCTGCAGGAATGCGGTGTAGTTGGCGACGACTTCTACCCGCCCCGGCGGGCACGACGCGATGGCGGCGACGGTGTCGTGCACCAGGGTGTGTTCGACGCCGGCATAGCCCAGCCGCACCGCCAGGTCCGTGCCGCGCTCACCGGCGGCCACGACTGCCGTCTGCCCGAAGTGCTCGAATCGGACATCCCACAGCCAGGACAGGTCTTCGCCGTCGGGCACCTGCCCGTTGACCGAGATGACCACTCCGGCCGCATGTTTGTCGACCATGGACAGCGCTTCCTGCCAGCCGGCCGGATTCTTGGCCAGCAGGATGCGTGCTTCGTGCTGGCCGACCCGAACGGTTCGGTACCGGCCGGCAACCTCGTCGACTTGGGAGACGGCCGCGACGGCCCTGACCGGGTCCGCGCCCAGGGCAACGGCGGCGGCGACGGCCTGTGCGGCATTGCCGCGATTCACCTCGCCGGGCAGTGCCAAGCGCATCGGCAGGTTCAGGCCGTCGGGTCCGTAAAGCGTCGCAGCGTCGAACCACCAGTGCGGGCTGGGACGCTTGAAGTCGGCCCCGGTGCTGTACCAGTGTCCCTGCTCGCGGACGATGACCTCGCCGCTGCGCGGGCAGCTGACCGAGTCGTTCGACCAGGAGCCGCCCGCCGCTACCCACACCACGTTCGGGCTGTCGTAGGCCGCCGACGTCATCAGCACGTCGTCGCAGTTGGCGACGACGACCGCACCGGGATGCCGGGCCAGCCCGGCGCGCAGCGTGCGTTCGATGACATTGATCTCGCCGACGCGGTCGAGCTGGTCACGGGACAGGTTGAGCAGGACGATGACGCTGGGTTCGACGGCGTCGGACACGTGGGGCACATGCATCTCGTCGACTTCCAGCGCCGCCAGCCTGGCCTCGCGGTCGGCGGCCAGCGCCGCGACCAGGCCGGCGTCCATATTGGCGCCCTCGGCGTTGGTGGCTACCCGTCCTAAGGTGCCCAGGGCGGCCGCGGTCATCCGGGTGGTCGTCGATTTGCCGTTGGTGCCGGTGACGATGACCGTGCGCCTACCCACCCCGAGCTGCCGCAGTACGGAGCGATCCAGGGTCATCGCGACCAATCCGCCGATCATCGCTCCGGCGCCGCGGCCGGTGACCCGCGACGCCCAGCGCGCGCTCGCTCCCGCGGCGAGGGCTAAGCGTGCACGAGCGGTAACCACCCGGGCAGTTTAAGGGCGATCGCAAGCTCGGCGCTTTTTGCCGAGCGCAGCGGGTCGTCCGCATCGAGTTAAGGGCGATCGCAAGCTCGGCGCTTTTTGCCGAGCGCAGCGGGTCGTCCGCATCGAGTTAATCCGCCGACACGATTCGCATCGGGCTGGCGATGTCGGTCGGGCGTGCCATCCTCATCGTGTGAGCCACAGCTGGGGGCGGCCCGCCAGTCACCCGGACCAGGGTTGGGCCGTCATCGATGTCGAGACTTCGGGATTTCGTCCGGGTCAGGCCAGGATCATCAGTCTTGCCGTGCTGGGGCTGGACGCCGCTGGCCGAATAGAGCAATCCGTGGTCAGCCTGCTCAATCCCGGAGTCGACCCCGGGCCGACGCACGTGCACGGCCTGACCGCCGCCATGCTGGAAGACCAGCCGCAGTTCGCCGACATCGTGGGTGACGTGGTCGACGTACTGCGGGGCCGCACGCTGGTGGCCCACAATGTCGCCTTCGACTATTCGTTCCTGGCCGCAGAAGCCGAGCTGACCGCAACCGAACTTCCCGTCGACACCGTGATGTGCACCGTAGAGCTGGCCCGGCGGCTCGACCTCGGTATCGACAATCTGCGGTTGGAGACGCTGGCCGCCCATTGGGGCGTGGCCCAGGAGCGGCCGCACGACGCATTCGATGATGCGCGGGTGTTGACCGGCATCCTGGCCGCCGCCCTGGACCGCGCCCGCGAACGGGACGTCTGGTTGCCAGTACACCCGGTGACCCGGCGTCGCTGGCCCAACGGCCGGGTGACCCACGACGAGTTGCGCCCGCTCAAGGCGCTGGCTTCCCGGATGCCGTGCCCGTATCTGAACCCGGGCCCCTACGTCATGGGCAGGCCACTGGTCCAGGGCATGCGAGTCGCACTGGCGGCCGAGGTGCGGCGGACCCACGACGAGCTCGTGGAGCGGATCTTGCACGCCGGTTTGGCCTACACCGACGCGGTGGACCGCGACACCTCGCTGGTGGTCTGCAACGACGTCGCCCCTGAACAGGGCAAGGGCTACCACGCAAGGCAACTGGGCGTGCCGGTGGTATCCGACGCGCAGTTCATGGACTCAGTCTGTGCGGTGGTCGGCGGCCGAAACATGGAGGAGTTCGCCGACGCGACCATGGTCGACGAGCAGTTCGCATTGTTCTAAAAAAGCCTCTTGTAGCACTACGTGTGTAGTGGTAACGTCAGCGTCATGACAGCCACTACAGAAGTAGTGCATCGGGATTCCAGGTGGAACTCGTATCGCACACACGGCTACTTTTTTCGCGAAGCCGCAATGGTGACAATCCTGCTCGGCGTCATGCTGCATCTGGACCGGGTGCTGCTCGGAGACACCCTCGCCATGCAACACCTCGTGACGGTGACGACGGACCGGATTCTGCTCGTTCCGATGGCGTATGCGGGCGTTACCGGAATCCTGGTGTGGCGCCACGTACGGTTCGCCAACAAGCGGCATCGGGCGTTGTTCACCGGCTCGGTCGTCTACATCGCCGGCAGTGTGCCGCTACATGTCTACATCTCGTACATCGTCAAGGACGTTTCGATCGTCATGTGGTTCCCGATGTGGTTCAGCTACTTGCTGCTGATCGTCGTATACCCGGTGTTCCTCACCGTGTTCTGGCGGCTGCGCTACAAATACTGAAGTGCCCTCAAATCCCGAACGTCGCATTCAGATCCTCGACACCGCAATCGGCATACTCGCCGATGAGGGCGTCGGGGGTCTGACGCATCGCCAGGTCGACGACCGGGCCGGGCTGCCTTCGGGCACCACGTCGAACTACTTCCGCACGCGCCAGGCGTTGCTCGAAGCCACGGCATCCCGGACCGTCGACCTGCATTGGCAACGCGTCGAGGCTTTGCGGGCCGCTGTTGGTTCGCTTACTCGCGACGGCGTCAAAGCACTGATGACGCGGATGCTCTCGGAGCCGGACGAGGACTTTCGCCGTTACACGCTGGCGCGGTTCGAGCTGTTCATGGAGGGCACACGCCGGCCCGAGCTGCAGCCGCTACTCAAGGATCTGCAGGCCGCCGCGGTGAAGTCCGCAACGCTCATCATCGAAGCGGCGGGGTTCACTCCAACGCCCGAACAAATGGACGAGCTGAGCCGACTGCTCAACGGCTATGCATTCAGCTCGCTGACGATGCCCGGCGGCGGTGATCCGGCCGCATTGATCGACCGGCTGTTGGGCATGTTCTTCGGGTCGGCGCCGACGCGCGGGCCTCGCAGCGACGAGACATAACCCAGGGCGAGCGGTCGCGGCGCGTCGCGTGCGCACGTTATGTGTCGCGGCCGACGCCGATTAGGGCTGCAGCAGTATCGCTACACGCTGTTGCGCTTTGAGTTTTCCGTGTGCGCCAACTCAGTGCCCTAGCTTTCACCGACCATCGCAGGCCCGATTGACCGCCGAAACCACAGCGCGCAGCGACGCCGTGGTGATCGACGGCGCTATGCCCACACCCCAAACCGTCTTGCCGTGTACCGAAGCTTCGACATACGCGGCCGCCTGGGCGTCGTCACCCGAACTCATCGCATGCTCGGAGTAGTCCAAGACGGCCACGTCGAATCCCACATCACCGAGCGCATGGACGAACGCGGCCAACGGTCCGTTCCCAACGCCGCTGATCTCCGTCTCCACCCCATTGACCTTCACAGTCGCGGTGATCGTCGTCGTGCCGGTGTCATCCTCGGAGGCGTCGACGCGCTGCCTTATCCGCTCCAGCGGCAACACCGGGGCCAGATACTCCTCGGAGAACGCGTCCCACATCTCTTTCGGGGAGACCTCACCACCTTCGCCCTCGGTGATCGTCTGGATCACCTGGGAGAACTCGATCTGTAGCCGTCGCGGCAGGACCAGGCCATGGTCGGCCTTCATGATGTAGGCCACCCCACCCTTGCCGGACTGGGAGTTGACCCGGATCACGGCCTCGTAGGTGCGCCCGACATCGCGCGGGTCGATCGGCAGATACGGCACCTGCCACAACATGTCGTCCACGTCGACGTCGGCGGCGTCGGCGTCCACCTTCATCTGGTCAAGGCCCTTGTTGATGGCGTCCTGGTGGCTGCCGGAGAATGCGGTGTAGACCAGGTCCCCGCCGTAGGGGTGCCGCTCGTGCACCGGCAACTGGTTGCAGTACTCCACCGTGCGCCGGATCTCGTCGATGTTGGAGAAGTCGATCTGGGGATCCACCCCACGGGAGAACAGGTTCAGCCCCAGCGTTACCAAGCAGACGTTTCCGGTGCGTTCGCCGTTGCCGAACAGGCAGCCCTCGATCCGGTCGGCACCCGCCTGATAGCCCAATTCGGCTGCTGCGACAGCAGTTCCGCGGTCGTTGTGCGGATGCAGGCTCAAGATGACGGATTCCCGGTTGGCCAGGTTGCGGCTCATCCACTCGATCGAGTCGGCGTAGACGTTGGGCGTCGCCATTTCCACGGTGGCGGGCAGGTTGACGATGATCGGGTTTTCGGGTGTGGGCCGGATGACTTCGCCGACGGCGTCGCACACCTGCTTGGCGTATTCCAGCTCCGTTCCGGTGTAGGACTCCGGCGAGTACTCGAACCGCCACTGCGTGCCCGGGTACTTGGCGGCCTCTTCGACGCACTTGCGAGCGCCGTCGACCGCGATGGCCTGTACCGCGGCCCGGTCGGCGCGGAAGACCACCCGGCGCTGCAGGATCGACGTCGAGTTGTAGAAGTGCACGATCACCTTCGCCGCGCCTTCGCACGCCTGGAAAGTGCGCTCGATCAGTTCCGGGCGGCATTGGGTCAGCACCTGAATGGTGACGTCGGCCGGAATGGCACCTTCGGTGATGATGTCGCGGACGAAGTCGAAATCGGTTTGGCTGGCCGACGGGAAGCCGACCTCGATCTCCTTGTAACCCATCCGGACCAGCAGGTCGAACATGCGGCGTTTGCGGGCCGGGCTCATCGGGTCGATCAGCGCCTGGTTGCCGTCGCGCAGGTCCACCGCGCACCACAGTGGGGCGCGGGTGATCACCTGGTCGGGCCAGGTGCGGTCGGCGACCCGGATGAGTTCGACCTCGTCGGCAAACGGACGGTACCGGTTGACCGGCATCGAGGTGCCGCGCTGAGGGTTCCACGCGGGTTGCCCGGGTCTGGGTGGACCGGTGGGTTTGACGATCGAGCGCGCTGAGACGTAGGCGTCGGGTGAATCGGAAGTAGTCACGATTGGTGCTCCAGGAAGTGGGTGAAGGAACCTCAGACCGGCGCATCGCGAACGACCCGCGACGGGAAGCCGGTCTGGATCAGACCCCGTCGCGGCGTCCGAGGAGGAGCACCCGCTGCACGGTGTAAAACTCTACCGCGATCGGCGCTGGGGCCAAAACTTCGCCGTCTGAGTCACGGTCGCGGACGGGGATGCGTCGCCCCGTATCCTGTTGTGGACTTACACGCCAGTAGGAAAGGGAAACAGTGGCGCTCGTCGTGCAGAAGTACGGCGGATCCTCGGTCGCGGACGCCGATCGGATCCGTCGCGTCGCCGAGCGCATCGTCGAGACCAAAAAGCAGGGCAACGATGTGGTCGTCGTCGTTTCTGCGATGGGCGACACCACTGACGATCTGCTGGACCTGGCACAGCAGGTATGCCCTGTTCCGCCGCCCCGGGAACTGGACATGCTGCTCACCGCCGGTGAACGCATCTCCAACGCGCTGGTGGCCATGGCAATCGAATCGCTGGGCGCACACGCCCGCTCGTTCACCGGTTCGCAGGCCGGGGTGATCACCACCGGCACGCACGGCAACGCGAAGATCATCGACGTCACACCCGGACGGCTGCAGGCCGCACTCGACGAGGGCCGCATCGTTCTTGTCGCCGGCTTTCAGGGCGTCAGCCAGGACACCCGCGACGTCACCACGCTGGGCCGCGGCGGCTCGGACACCACGGCCGTCGCCATGGCCGCCGCACTGGGCGCCGACGTTTGCGAGATCTACACCGACGTGGACGGCATCTTCACCGCCGACCCGCGCATCGTGCACAACGCCAAAAAGCTTGACACGGTGACCTTTGAAGAGATGCTCGAGATGGCGGCCTGCGGTGCCAAGGTACTGATGCTGCGCTGCGTGGAATACGCACGCCGCCACAACATTCCGGTGCACGTCCGGTCGTCGTACACGGACCGGCCGGGCACCGTCGTCGTCGGATCGATCAAGGACATAGCCATGGAAGACCCCATCCTGACCGGAGTCGCGCACGACCGCAGCGAGGCCAAGGTGACCATCGTCGGGATCCCGGACATCCCGGGTTACGCGGCCAAGGTGTTCCGTGCCGTCGCCGACGCCGACGTGAACATCGACATGGTGCTGCAGAACGTCTCCAAGGTCGAGGACGGCAAGACCGACATCACCTTCACCTGCTCGCGCGACAGCGGTCCCACGGCAGTCGCAAAGCTGGATTCGCTGCGAGACGAGATCGGCTTCACCCAGCTGCTCTATGACGACCACATCGGTAAGGTGTCGCTGATCGGCGCGGGCATGCGCAGCCATCCTGGCGTGACGGCCACCTTCTGTGAGGCGCTGTCGGCGGTCGGGGTCAACATCGAACTGATCTCCACCTCGGAAATCCGCATTTCGGTGCTGTGCCGCGACACCGAACTAGACAAGGCCGTCGTTGCGTTGCATGAAGCATTCGGGTTTGGCGGCGACGAGGAGGCCACGGTGTATGCGGGGACGGGGCGGTAAATGGGCCTGTCAATTGGTGTAGTGGGGGCCACCGGACAGGTGGGTCAGGTGATGCGCACGCTGCTCGACGAGCGTGACTTCCCGGCGGAATCGGTGCGGTTCTTCGCCTCGGCCCGCTCGCAGGGCCGCAAGTTGGGCTTCCGGGGCCAGGAGATCGAGGTCGAGGACGCCGAGACCGCCGACCCGGCCGGGCTCGACATCGCGTTGTTCTCCGCCGGCGCGAAGATGTCGCGGGTGCAGGCGCCGCGGTTCGCGGCCGCCGGAGCGGTGGTGATCGACAACTCGTCGGCATGGCGTAAGGACCCCGACGTGCCGTTGGTGGTCTCCGAGGTGAACTTCGAGCGCGACGCGCATAGCCGCCCGAAAGGCATCATCGCCAACCCGAACTGCACCACCATGGCCGCGATGCCGGTACTCAAGGTGCTGCACGACGAGGCGCAGCTGCTTCGGATCGTGGCATCGACCTATCAAGCCGTATCCGGCAGCGGCCTGGCCGGGGTGGACGAACTGGCCCTGCAGGCCCGCGCCGTCATCGATGACGCCGAGCAGCTGGTGCACGACGGCGCTGCCCTGGATTTCCCCGCACCGGCCAAATATGTTGCGCCTATTGCCTTTAACGTGGTCCCGCTGGCCGGGTCGTTGGTCGATGACGACTCCGGTGAAACTGACGAGGATCAGAAGCTGCGCTCCGAGAGCCGAAAGATCCTCGGCATTCCTGACCTGCTGGTCAGTGGCACCTGTGTGCGGGTGCCGGTGTTCACCGGACACTCGCTGTCCATCAACGCCGAATTCGCCCGCCCGCTGTCGCCAGACCGGGCCCGCGCACTTCTCGACGGCGCCCCTGGCGTCAAGTTGGTTGATGTACCAACGCCATTGGCCGCAGCCGGAGTCGACGAGTCATTGGTCGGCCGCATCCGGCAGGATCCTGGTGTGCCCGACGGGCGTGGCCTGGCGCTGTTCGTCTCCGGGGACAACCTACGAAAAGGCGCTGCCCTGAACACAATTCAGATCGCCGAGTTGCTGGCCGCTCAGTTGTGATTCGCGGGTTTACCGCGTCATTACTGTTTTTGCTTGCGCCGCAATCGGTTTGGCTGGCCCACGCTGATCCTGCGGCGCCCGTGCCGGCGCCGATCCTGCAGCCGCTCGCCGAGGGCCAAGTGCTGCGCATCGGTCCGACGGCCGGCACCGGGACGGCCACCGGCGACTACGGTATCGGCGCCACCGACTTATGCGAGTTCGTCGAGTTCCCGAGCCAGCTGCTGCAGGTGTGTGGGGACAGCTTCGCCGGTCAGGGAGTCGGGTTCGGCGGCTGGTACGCGCCGGTCGCGTTGCACGTCGACACCGCATCCATCGACGATCCCGACGGCGTGCGCTACACCGGCGTCACCGGAATCAACAAACCGTTGCTGGCCGATCCGACGCCGCCGGGGACTTCGCAGTTGCCCGCCGGGGTGGTCCAGATCAATCGTCGCAACTACCTCATGGTGACGACCACCAAGAACCTCGAGCCGCAGAACTCACGACTGGTGGTGGCGGACCCGGCCCGAGGCGGCTGGCAAACGGCGCCGGGATCCCGGCGCGAAGCCACCTACCAGGACGGCCGGCAGACCCAGATCAGCGGCTACTACGACCCGGTGCCCACACCGGATTCGCCAACCGGGTGGGTGTACATCGCGGCCAACAGCTTCACCCGTCGCCAACCGGTGGTGCTGTACCGGGCCAAGCCCGAAGCGTTCACCGACCGGTCGCGCTGGCAGGGATGGGCGGGTGGCCCCAACGGCGGCTGGAACAAACCGCCGACGCCGCTTTGGCCTGACCTGGTCGGCGAGATGAGCATTCGGCAGATCGACGGCCAGACCGTGCTTTCGTACTTCAATGCAACGACGGGGGATATGGAGGTACGGGTGGCCCATGATCCGATGTCGCTGGGCAGCGCGCCGGTGACCACGGTGGTGCAACACGACGAGTGGCCGGACCCGGCCGAAAGCCTGCCGCCGCCCTACGACAACCGGCTCGCGCAGCCGTACGGCGGCTATATCTCGCCCGGGTCCACGCTCGATGAGCTGCGGATATTTGTCAGCCAGTGGGACACCCGCGCCCGGCAGACCGGCCCCTATCGGGTAATCCAGTTCGCGGTCAATCCGTTCAAGCCGGAATAGCAGCCAACGGCCCGCCGCCAGGGCGCTTCGTTGTTCCCGGGAGTGCCGATCAAGATGCCCGGACTGCCACCGATACCTCCGGTCCCGCCGTTGACGCCGGCCCCGGTCGAGGATGCGCCGCCGATGCCACCGACACCGCCGATGCCCACGCCGGAGAGGCCGACACCGAGACCCCTGAGAGGTCGGAAACAGCCAGCTGTGGAGCGCTTACTGTCAACCAAACGCCGTGCGCTGGCCGATGCCGGGGCTACGAACCGTGTCAGCAATTTCCCAGGTAGGACAGGGGATTAGCTCACAGCTGCTACATAAGTAGCGCATAGCCACGACTAGTGTTTGCCCGTGCATCATTCATCGCATGAGCGAAACTTCTGACACCCCGACCGCGCGTACTTCCACCGCGGTAGCACCACCGCCGGCAGTGGCCGACCATCGGCCCTTCCGGGTTTTCAAAGCAGCCGCCTGGGTGGCGATCGTCGCCGGCATCGTCTTCATCGTCGCGGTCATCTTCTTCACTGGCTTTATCCTTGGCAAGCACAGCGGACATGGCGGCTACCATCACCGCCACCACAAGCACCACGGGATGATGCACCACCGTTCCGGAGTGCCCAACCAGACCCCGGCGGTCAGCCCGGGCACTCCGGCGGGTCCGAGCCAGGTTCCCTCGTCGGTTGCGCCGTCACTTTCCCCCACGCCGACGCCCGGTCGGTAACGTACCTACAACCAGTAGCCCGGTGCTCATCAAGAGCGCCGGGCTACACAATTCATGGCAACTTTGTCGCCGCGGCCCTTTACGGTCATGCAGGCCTGAGCCATATTCAAAGGCATGAGCGAAACACCGGAACCCGCTTCCACCCCCGCAGTAGCAGCGCCACCGCCGCCACCTCCACCCGTATACGAGAAGCCGCCGCGGCTCTACCGGGTTGCCGCCTGGGTGGTGATCGTTGCCGGGATCCTCTTTATCGCTTCAACGCTGTTCTTTGCCACCGCCATGGTTTTCGGGTTCGGAAAGTGTCACCACTACCGCCATCACCACCACCACGGCATGTTCGCACCCGACGGCCCCGCTGGTCCCGGCGGTCCCGGCGGTCCCGGATGGCAATTCCGCTTCCCCGGCCCGCCTCCTCCGGGCATGGGCCCCGGCTTCCCGCCCGGCCCTCCGCCGCCCGGGGCAGGTGTTCCCGGTCCGCTTCAGCCGCCGACTCCGACGCCCAGCACGTTGCCCAGCAATCCACCGGCGCGCCCCTAGTTGCGTCCCGAAGCCGGTTGACCTGCAAGCCTATTCCCCCTAAGGAGATAGCGAATGACGCAGCGCTACACCACCACTGACGGCGGGGCTCCCGCGCCCAGTGACGACCAGTCGCTGACCATCGGACCCGACGGCCCGATCCTGCTACAGGACCATTACCTGATCGAGCAGATGGCCATGTTCAACCGGGAGCGCATCCCGGAACGTCAGCCGCACGCCAAGGGCGGCGGCGCATTCGGTCATTTCGAGGTGACCAACGACGTCAGCCGGTACACCCGGGCCGCGGTGTTTCAGCCGGGCACCAAAACCGACACGCTCATTCGATTTTCGACCGTCGCCGGAGAGCGCGGCAGCCCGGACACCTGGCGCGATCCGCGCGGGTTCGCGCTGAAGTTCTACACGTCGGAGGGCAACTTCGACATGGTGGGCAACAACACGCCAGTCTTCTTCATCCGCGACCCACTGAAGTTCCAGCACTTCATCCGATCGCAAAAGCGGATGGCCGCAACGAATTTGCGCGATCACAACATGCAGTGGGACTTCTGGAGTCTCTCGCCGGAGTCGGCGCATCAGGTGACCTGGCTGATGGGGGATCGGGGCATTCCCAAGAGCTGGCGCCATATGAACGGCTACAGCAGCCACACCTACAGCTGGATCAACGCAGGCGGCGAAATCTTCTGGGTGAAGTATCACTTCAAGACCGATCAGGGCATCGACTACTTGACTCAGGAGGATGCCGACCGGCTGGCCGGTGAGGACGGCGACTACCACCAGCGCGACCTTTACCAGGCTATCGAGGGTGGGAACTACCCGAGCTGGACGCTCAAGATGCAGATCATGCCGTTCGAGGATGCCAAGACCTACCGGTTCAACCCGTTCGATCTGACCAAGGTGTGGCCGCACGGCGATTACCCGTTGATCGACGTCGGCAAGCTGACGCTGAACCGCAACGTCACCGATTACCACACCGAGATCGAGCAGGCCGCCTTCGAACCCAACAACATCGTGCCCGGCACCGGATTGAGCCCGGACAAGATGCTGCTGGCCCGCGGCTTCTCCTACTCCGACGCGCACCGGGCCCGGCTGGGGACCAACTACAAGCAGATACCGGTGAATACGCCGAAGGTGGAGGTGCACAGCTACTCCAAGGACGGGGCGATGCGGATGGACAACGTGTCCGATCCGGTCTATGCGCCCAACTCTTACGGAGGCCCGCAAGCCGACCCGGCGCGGGCCGCCGAGGTGCGTTGGTATGCCGACGGCGAGATGGTCCGTGCGGCTTACACGCTGCGCGCCGCCGACGACGACTGGGGACAGGCCGGCACGCTGGTCCGCGAAGTCCTCGACGATGCCGCGCGGGAACGCTTGGCCCACAACATCATTGGTCATATCTCCAAAGGCGTGCAGGAGCCGGTGCTGTCGCGGGTCTTCGAGTACTGGCGCAACGTCGACGCCGACCTCGGCAAGAAAGTCGAGGAGGGGGTTCGGGCGAACCTGGGGTGAGGATTACCGGGCTGGCATGATCGAGCCCATGAGCATCGAAGTCGTTTACACCACCGAATCCACCGCTACCGGCGGGGGCCGTGACGGCCACGTGCGGTCCGACGACGGTCGACTCGACCTGGAAACCCGTCCGCCGAAAGAGATGGGCGGCAACGGTGAGGGCACCAATCCCGAGCAGCTGTTCTCCGCCGGCTACGCGGCGTGCTTCCTGGGGGCGCTGCGGCTGGTGGCGGGCAATGCGAAGGTCAGGCTGGACGACGCCAGCAGCGTCACCGTCGCGATCGGATTCGGCAAAGACTCCGAGGGCGGCTTCGGGCTCACCGGCAAGATCGTCGGCTACCTGCCCGGCCTCGAGCAGAGCGCCGCCGACGACTTGATGCACCAGGCCCACCAGGTGTGCCCGTATTCCAAGGCGACCCGGGGCAACGTCGACGTCGACGTCTCGGCCAAGGTCTAGCCCGCGACGATGGACGGTCACGTGCGGTTCGCCATCCCGGCGGCGACGCTGTCCATCGCGGCCTTGCTCGTTGTCCCGGCTGCGAACGCGCATCCGTCTGAACCCGGAGTGGTGAACTACGCCGTCCTCGGCAAGGGCTCAGTGGGCAATATCGTCGGCGGCCCGATGGGCTGGGAATCGATGTTCACCCAGCCCTTCCAGGGCGAATGGGTCGACGTGCCCGAGTGCAACAACTGGGCCGACATCGGTTTGCCCGAGGTGTACAACGACCCCGACCTGGCGTCATTCAACGGAGCCACCACGCAGACGTCGGCCACCGACCAAACGCACCTGGTCAAGCAGGCGGTCGGAGTGTTCGCCACCAACGAGGCGGCCGACCGCGCGTTCCACCGCGTCGTCGACCGAACGGTGGGCTGCTCGGGCCAGACCACCGCGGTGCACTTCGATGACGGAACCACGCAGGTGTGGTCCTTCACCGGCGGGCCGGCCTCCAGCGCCGACGAAGCCTGGACCAAACAGGAAGCCGACACCGATCGCCGATGCTTCGTTCAAACCCGGCTGCGCGAAAACGTGTTGCTGCAGGCCAAGGTCTGCCAGTCTGGCAACGCCGGCCCGGCGGTCAACGTGCTGGCCGGAGCGATGCAGAACACGCTAGGCCAGTAGCGACGGGAATATGTCAGTGCGATCTCCGAAGATGAAGTGGTGGCGGCTATCGTTCGTATAGCTGCGCAACCAGGGGTCTGCGACGGATGCTCCGGGCCCGGAGGGATCGTGATATGACGTTCGGCGCCATCGCCGCCGCGGCCGCCCAGCTGGACAGCGCTTGCCCGGCTGACACCGAGATCACCAGTTTTGCGGCCGCCGCCCAGTACATCGCCGACGGCTGTCTGGTCGACGGCCCGCTGGCGCGAGTCGGTCTGGAAATGGAAGCCCACTGCTTCGATCCGGCCGAGCCGCTGCGCAGGCCGAGCTGGGATGAAATCACCGACGTGCTCGAATGGCTCAGTCCGCTACCGGGCGGCAGCGTGGTCAGCGTCGAGCCCGGTGGCGCCGTGGAGCTGTCGGGCCCGCCCGTCGACGGCGTGCTGGCGGCTATCGAGGCCATGGCCCGCGACCAGGCGGTATTGCGGTCCGCTTTCGCCGACGCCGGCCTGGGTCTGGTCTTCCTGGGGGCCGATCCGTTGCGCCCGCAACAGCGGGTCAACCCGGGCACACGGTACCGCGCCATGGAACAGTTCTTCGCCGCCAGTCACAGCGGCGCCGCGGGCGCGGCGATGATGACTTCGACCGCTTCCATCCAGGTGAATCTGGACGCCGGCCCGCAGGCCGGCTGGGCGGCGCGGGTGCGGCTCGCGCATGCGCTGGGGCCGACGATGATCGCAATCGCCGCCAACTCCCCGATGCTGAGCGGAGAGTTTTCCGGCTGGCAGTCGACTCGGCAGCGGGTGTGGGGCCAGATGGACTCGGCGCGCTGCGGCCCTATTCTCGGGGCCAGCGGTGACGACCCGGGCACCGACTGGGCCCGCTACGCGCTCAAGGCGCCGGTGATGATGGTGCGCAACGCCGACGCCCAAGAGGCCGCCGCGGTCACCGAGTACGTGCCGTTCACTGACTGGGTGGACGGTCGGGTGCTGCTGGCCGGCCGCCGTCCCACCTTCGCCGATCTGGAATACCACCTGACCACGTTGTTCCCGCCGGTGCGGCCGCGGCAGTGGCTGGAAGTCCGCTATCTCGACAGCCTGCCCGACGCAGTGTGGCCCGCGGTGGTGTTCACCCTGGTGACCTTGCTCGACGACCCGATAGCGGCCGACGCGGCGGCTGCGGCCGTCGAGCCGGTGGCGACCGCTTGGGACATCGCGGCCCGGATCGGCCTGGGCGACAAGCGGCTCTACACCGCGGCCAATCGATGTCTGGCCATCGCGGCCGAGTGGGCGCCGGCCGCACTGACCGACCCGATGCAGCGCTTGATGCGCAACGTCGAGCAGGGCCGGTGTCCCGCAGACGACTTCTCCGACCGGGTCATCGAGCATGGCATCGCGCCGACGGTGGCGCTGCTGGCGCAAGGGGAGTCGTGACCTCACGCGAAAGGCTGGCCGGGGACCTGGAGCGGGCCCGGACCCGGACGCTGCGGCTGGTTGACTTCGACGATGGCGAGCTACGCCGGCAATACGACCCGCTGATGAGCCCGCTGGTGTGGGACCTCGCGCACATCGGCCAGCAGGAGGAGCTGTGGCTGTTGCGCGCTGGCGACCCGCGCCGGCCCGGAATGCTGCCGCCGGCCGTGGAAAGTCTTTACGACGCCTTCGAGCACAACCGCGCCAGCCGGGTGGACTTGCCGTTACTGACCCCGCAGCGGGCGCGCTCCTACTGCCAGACGGTGCGGTCAGCCGCCTTGGACGCGTTGGACGCATTGCCCGAACATGCCGGCGACTTCCAGTTCGGGTTGGTGATCAGCCACGAAAACCAGCACAACGAGACCATGCTGCAGGCGCTGAACCTGCGCACCGGCGCGCCGCTGCTCGGCGAATCCCCCGCGCTGCCCGCGGGGCGCCCGGAGTTGGCCGGAACGTCGGTGCTGGTAGCAGGCGGGCCGTTCGTGCTGGGCGTGGACGCGGCGACCGAACCGTACTCGCTGGACAACGAACGTCCCGCCCACGTCGTGGACGTACCCGCGTTCCGGATCGGTCGGGTCCCGGTCACCAACGGCGAATGGCAGCATTTCATCGCCGACGGCGGCTATCACCAGCCGCAGTGGTGGTCGGATCGCGGTTGGCAACACCGCCGGCAAGCCGGCCTAACCGCGCCGCAATTCTGGAATTCCGACGGGGAAACCCGCACCCGATTCGGCTACGTCGAGGACATTCCGCCTGATGAGCCGGTGCAACACATCACTTACTTCGAGGCGCAGGCCTACGCGGCGTGGGCCGGTGCCCGGCTGCCCACCGAGGTGGAGTGGGAGAAGGCCTGCGCCTGGGATCCGGCGACGGGAACCCGGCGCCGCTACCCATGGGGCGGCGTCGAACCCGCCCCGGACCGCGCCAACCTGGGGGGCGCCGCGCTGCGCCCCGCCCAGGTGGGTGCCTACCCGGCCGGGGCTTCGGCCTATGGCGCCGAACAGATGCTGGGGGATGTATGGGAGTGGACCAGCTCGCCGCTTCGGCCCTGGCCCGGCTTCGTCCCGATGATCTACGAGCGCTACTCGCAGCCGTTCTTCGACGGCGACTACCGGGTGCTGCGCGGCGGGTCGTGGGCGGTGGAGCCGGCCATTCTGCGGCCCAGCTTCCGTAACTGGGATCACCCGTACCGCCGTCAGATCTTCTCCGGCGTCCGGCTGGCCTGGTCGCTCTGATGTGCCGACACCTGGGCTGGCTAGGCGCGGACGTCACGTTGTCCTCCCTGGTGCTGGACCCGCCGCAAAGTCTGCGAGTGCAGTCATATGCGCCGCGGCGGCAGAAGCACTGTCTGCTCAACGCCGACGGTTGGGGTGTCGGCTTTTTCGATGGCGGCGTTGCGCGGCGCTGGCGCAGTTCGGCGCCGCTGTGGGGCGAGACGTCGTTCGAATCCGTCGCGCCGGCGCTGCGCAGCCACTGTGTGGTCGCGGCGGTGCGCTCGGCGACCGTTGGCATGCCGATCGAGGTGAGCGCCACCGCGCCGTTCACCGACGGCCAGTGGCTGTTGTCGCACAACGGTGTGGTCGACCGGAGCCTGTTGCCGGCCAATACGGCGGCCGAATCCGTTTGCGACAGTGCGATATTGGCCGCAGCAATCTTCGAGCGTGGCGTGGACGCCCTGGCCGACACGATCGTCGAGATCGGCATGGCCGATCCCCTTGCCCGGCTGAACATCCTGGCGGGCAACGGGTCTCGGCTCATCGCGACCGCGTGGGGCGACACGTTGTCGATCCTGCGCCGCGCCGACGGAGTGGTGCTGGCCAGTGAGCCCTATGACGACGACCCGGATTGGGAAGACGTGCCGGACCGCCACCTGGTGGAAGTCACCGCCGATGGCGTCGCCATCACCGCGCTGGACCTGAAAGGAGTCTGATGACGCTGTCGCTGTCCAACCACCTTGCTGAGGACTCGGCGTATCTCGCGCTGCGCCGCGACGTGTTCGACGGCTTGCAGCAGACCCCGAAATCGTTGCCGCCCAAATGGTTTTACGACTCGGTCGGTAGTGATCTATTCGATCAGATCACCCGGCTGCCGGAGTACTACCCGACCCGGGCCGAGGCCGCCATCCTGCGTGGCAGGTCTGCCGAGATTGCAGCGGCCAGCGCTGCCGACACCCTGGTCGAGCTGGGCAGCGGAACCTCGGAGAAAACCCGGATGCTGTTGGACGCGCTGCGCGAGCGCGGATCGCTGGCCAGATTCGTGCCGTTCGACGTCGACGCCAGCGTGCTGTCAGCGACCGCCAGCGCGATTCAGCGCGAATACGCCGGCGTCGAAATCAAGGCCGTCTGTGGCGATTTCGAGGAGCACCTGACCGAAATCCCGCGGGGCGGCCGCCGGCTGTTCGTCTTCCTGGGTTCCACGATCGGCAATCTGACGCCCGGCCCGCGCGCGGAATTCCTCGCCACGCTGGCCGGGGTGATGCGGCCGGGCGACAGTCTGCTGCTGGGCACCGACCTGGTGAAGGATACCGGCCGGCTGGTGCGCGCCTACGACGATGCCGCGGGCGTAACGGCTAAGTTCAATCGCAACGTGTTGGCCGTGATCAATCGGGAACTCGACGCGGATTTCGATGTCGACACTTTTGGGCACGTAGCCCGTTGGAACGCCGAAGCGGAACGGATCGAGATGTGGTTGCGCTGCGAACGTCGCCAACGGGTGCGCGTCGCCGCGCTTGAGCTGACCGTCGACTTCGCCGCAGGCGAGGAGATGCTCACCGAGGTCTCGTGCAAGTTCCGACCGGACGCGGTGAAGACCGAACTGGCCAACGCGGGATTGCGTCGCATCCGGTGGTGGACCGACGACGCCGGCGACTTCGGGTTATCGCTGGCCGCCAAGTGAGCGACTCGCTGGCCGACCGCTGGCGGGCGGCCCGCCCCGCGGTCGCCGGACTGCACCTGGACAGCGCGGCCTGTTCGCGCCAGAGTTTTGCGGTGCTCGACGCGACCGCCAAGCATGCGCTGCATGAATCCGAGGTTGGCGGCTATGTGGCCGCCGAGGCCGCCGCGCCGGTGCTGGACGCCGGACGCGCCGCGGTTGCGACGCTGTGCGGCATGCCCGACGCCGATGTGGTGTTCACCACGGGCTCGCTCAATGCGCTGGATCTGCTGCTGGGCGGCTGGCCGGCCGAAAGCCGGACCCTGGCTTGTCTGCCCGGCGAGTACGGCCCGAACCTGGCGGTGATGGCCGCGCACGGTTTTGCCGTCCGGCATCTGCCGACCCTCGGCGACGGCAGGCTGGCCCTCGACGACGCGGCGTTCGAGCTGGACGAGGACCCGCCGGATCTAGTGCACCTGACACCGGTGGCCAGCCACCGCGGCACCGTGCAGCCGCTGGCGATGGTGGCCGAGCTCTGCGACCAGCTGGGAATACCGCTGGTGGTGGATGCCGCTCAGGCGCTCGGGCATATAGATTGTGCGGTGGGTGCCGACGTCGCCTATTCGTCGTCGCGCAAGTGGCTGGCCGGCCCGCGCGGGGTAGGTGTGCTGGCGATGCGGCCCGAGCTGGCGGAGCGGCTGACGCCACGGCTGCCGGCGCCGGCCTGGGCTGCCTCGTTATCGGTCGCCCAGCAGCTGGGCTTTGGCGAAGCCAATGTCGCTGCGCGAGTGGGATTTTCGGTAGCGTTGGGCGAACACCTGGAGGCCGGGCCGGAAGCGGTGCGGGCCCGCCTGGCCGAACTGGGGGACCTCACCCGTTCCCTGCTGGCCGATGTGGACGGATGGGCGGTGGTCGAAGAGACCGAAGAGCCCAGCGCGATCACCACGCTGGCGGCACTCGATGGTGCCGAGCCGCAAGAGGTCCAGGCGTGGCTGCTCGCCGAGCGGCGGATCGTGACCACCTACGCCGGAATACCGCGCGCCCCGCAGGAGTTGACGGCGCCGGTGCTGCGGATCTCGCCGCATGTGGACACCACGGCGCAGGATCTGGAAACCTTCGCCGAAGCGCTGATCGAAGCGACCGCGGCGACTTCGGCTTAACTAGATGCACTGTCGGGTTTAGGCGCCGTCGCTGCCCGCTTGAAGCCAAGAGTTCACACTCGTTCACGCGCGGCGCCAAGCGTTCACGCGCGGCGGTTGGTGGAATTGACTGTGTGCCTGTGGCTTTGAGTGGGTATTCATGGTGGGCGATCGGCGGTTTGGGCGCCACGCCTGCACACTCGACGCCAAGCGTTCACACGCGACGCCAAGCGTTCACGCTCGACCGACAGCTATAGCAGCCCGTCGGCCCCGAGGATGCCATAGAGCCCGTCGGCGCCGGCTCGCCCGGGGTTAGGACCGCCGGCAGCGGGTCCGCCCGCTCCACCTGTGCCGCCTATCCCGCGGGCCCCGCCGGCCCCGATGAAGCGGGCCGCCCCGCCGTCGCCGCCGTTGCCGGCGTTGGCGCCGGAAGCCTTGGGAATGGTGTTCGCCCCGCCATTGCCGCCGTCGCCGGCGGCGCCGCCGTCGCCGTAGAGCCATCCGCCCACACCGCCGCTGCCGCCGTTGCCGCCGGCCCCGCCGGCAGCAACGGCGATTCCATCTGCGCCGGTGCCGCCGTGCCCGCCGTGGCCGCCATTACCGCCGAGCCATCCGCCGGCCCCACCACTACCACCGGAACCGCCCATACCGGCGCCGAAGAATCCGGTGGTGCCGCCGGCCCCGCCGGCGCCAGCTGCGCCGCCGTCGCCGAAGAACCCGGCCGCACCGCCGTTTCCACCGATCCCGCCGGTCCCACCGAAGTCACCGAGGGTGCCGGCGCCCAGGCCGCCGCTGCCGCCGGCCCCGCCCTGCCCGCCGGCTCCGGCTTGGCCGGAGAGCCATCCACCGTGCCCGCCGGCGCCGCCGCTGCCCCCGTTACCTCCGTCGGCACCGGTGATGTGGTTCACGAGGTCTTGCCCACCGGCGCCCCCACCGATGCCGCCTTGTCCGCCGGCGCCGCCGGCGCCCCACAGTCCGGCGGCCCCGCCGGCACCGCCGGCGCCACCGTTGAGGCCGTTGAAACCTACCGCGCCGGCCACGGCGGCGCCGCCATTGCCGCCGGCGCCGCCGTTGCCGCTCAGCCAGCCGCCGTGGCCACCGGCCCCGCCGGCCCCGCCCAGCCAGCCATTGCCGCCGGCCCCGCCGTTACCGATCAACCCGGCGGCGCCGCCGGCGCCGCCGGCCTGGGTGACCGTACCGCTGGTGTAGCTGTAGCCGGCGCCGCCATTGCCGTACAACAGTCCGCCGGCCCCGCCGTTGGGGTTGGCCGCGGTCCCGTTGGCGCCATCACCGATCAGTGGACGCCCCAGCAATGTCTCGGCCGGCGTGTTGAGCGCGTTCAGCCACCCACCGGTACCGGCGACACCGGTAAGTCCATCGTTTCCAGCGTGCGCGATCGATCCGCCGGGCCCGCCGGTGCCGCCCGCTCCACCGGCGCCGCCGGCGCCGAACAGCTGGGCTGCCCCGCCGTTACCCCCGCTACCGGCGTTGCCGCCGGACGCGGTAAGGGTGCTGGCCCCGCCGGCCCCGCCGTCGCCGCCGGCACCGCCGTTGCCGTTGAGCCAACCGCTCATACCGCCGTCGCCGCCGGCCCCACCCGCGCCGCCGAAGCGGAGGCCGACGGCGTTTCCGCCGGCGCCGCCGTGCCCGCCGGCGCCACCGGTGCCGGTCAGCAACCCACCGTCACCACCACTGCCGCCGGCTCCGCCGGCCCCGCCGATACCGCCGACACCAGTCCCGCTGAGCCCTCCGGCGCCGCCGGCACCCGCGACCCCGCCGTCGCCGAAGAGCCCGGCTGCGCCGCCGTTCCCGCCGGTGCCACG
>NZ_LQPW01000073.1 GCF_002116635.1 Mycobacterium szulgai
GAACCGCCGGCACCGCCCGCCCCACCGGTGGCTCCACCGGCGCCGCCGGCGCCACCCGCTCCGCCGTTGCCCCACAAGCCCGCGGACCCACCCGCTCCGCCCGGCTGACCGGTCGCACCGGCGGCGCCGTTACCGCCGTTGCCCCACAGGATGCCGCCGTCGCCGCCGGCGCCGCCCGGAGTGGTCGCGTTGGCGCCATTGCCGATCAGCGGGCGCCCAAGCAGCGTCTGCGTGGGGGCGTTGATCAGGCCGAGCACCGCCTGCTCGACGTTGATCGCCTCGGCGGAGGAGTAGGCGGTTACGCCCCCTTTCAGGGACTGCACGAATCGCTCTTGGAAGGCCATCGCCTGCGCGCTCAGCGCCTGGTACTCCCGGCCGTAGCTGCCGAACATAGCCGCGATCTGGGCCGATATCTCATCGCCGGCAGCGGTCAGAAGCTGCGTCGTGGGCGCCGCGGCCGCCGCGTTGGCCGCACTGATTGTCGATCCGACACCGGCCAAGTCCCCTGCGGCGGCTGCAACGAGTTCCGGCGAGATCAGGACAAACGACATGGCACAGCTCCCAACCGTCTCGGGACAGCATTGTCAACACGGTCATTTCTGACGCGGTAGGTAGGCCGGGAGTGTATTCGTCACTTGCCCAATACGTAATCCTTTCGCGGCAAGGACATGCCCGATTGGTAGACAACTAGAGGTGGAGCTAGCGCTCCGGGCATCGGTGTGGGGTGCGGCGGTGCGGCTGTCGAGGTCGAGCGTGAATTCAGGCCTTTGAGTGTGCGTGCAGGGCGATAAACAGGGCTCGGGCGCACCCAGAATGCACCCTCAAAGCCCGCGATTCACACACGACGGCGAGGCGCCCCCAGACCGGCGCGGCCGCTATTTCTTCGGATTGCCGCCGCCACCACCGCCGCCGCCGATACGAACACCGTCGCGGCCTGCCTGGCCGTCCATACCCCTGGGGCCGAAGGTGTCACCGGCCGCGCCGCCCGCACCGCCGGCACCGCCGGGGCCGCCCGTCGTGGGAAGCGTGCCGCTGTACCCGTTGCCGCCGTTGCCGCCGTTGCCGCCCTGCCCGCCGCTGCCGATCGACCCGCCGTTGCCCTGGTTGCCCGCGTTGCTGCCGGTGCCGCCGCCGAGCCCGCCAAGCCCGGCTGCCCCGGCGTCCCCGCCGGTGCCGCCGTCGCCTCCTGTCCCGCCGATTTCGCCGACTCTGGCGTTCTTGCCGGTAGCGCCGGTGCCACCCGTGCCGCCGGTGCCGCCATTGCCGCCGGTGCCGCCATCACCACCGATGGCGTCGCTGCCGCCGGGCGCGCCGCCGGTCCCGCCGGTGCCGCCCTGTCCGCCGGCTGTGCCATCGCCCCCGCGCCCACCCACGCCGTCGGCGTTACTGATTCCGGCTCCACCATTGCCGCCGTCGCCACCGTGGCCGCCGGTGCCGCCGTTGCCCGCGCTGCCGTCCGTGCCGGTGACGGAACCTGCGCCGCCGTGACCCGCCGCCCCGCCTTGACCGCCCTCACCGCCGCCGCCACCGGTCCCGCCGGCCTGAGTGGCGGTTCCTGCGATACCGGTGGCGCCGGTGCCGCCGGCGCCACCGACGCCGCCGTTGCCACCCTGGCCGCCATGGCCCGCCACCGCGCCGGCCCCGCCGGCTTCACCGCCTTGGCCGCCGTCGCCGCCCTTGCCGCCAGCGGTGCCCGCCCCGCCGGCCGCGCCCGGGGAGGTGGCACTGTCGCGGTCTAGGCCAACGCCCCCGGTTCCGCCGTCGCCGCCGTGGCCGCCCTGACCCCCGCCGCCGGCGACGCCCGCCGCCCCGGCGCCGTTCAAGCCCGCGGCTCCGCCTGCGCCACCGGCGCCCCCGGTGCCGCCGGCTCCGCCTGCCAATGTGGCGGTGCCCGTCGCACCATTGCCCCCGTTGCCGCCGATCCCGCCGACGCCACCGGCACCGGCGTCGCCGTCGATGCCCCCGGCCCCGGCGGCTCCGCCGTTACCGCCGGCGCCGCCGCGACCGCCCGCTGTGCCGTCGGCACCGGCTGCGCCGGAATTGGTCGCGGCCAAGCCGTCGATTCCGGCCCCACCGGTGCCACCGGCCCCACCGTGACCGCCATCGCCGCCGATACCCGGGGTGCCGGCAACCCCACCAGGCCCGCCCGCGGCGCCCCCGGCACCGGGTGCGCCGCCATGCCCGCCGTTGCCGCCACCGCCGCCGGCGCCGCCCTCGGCGCCGCCCTGTCCACCTGCTCCGCCGAAGCCGCCCTGCCCGCCGGCGCCGCCGGCGCCGCCGTTACCGCCCACGCCCCCGGCGACCGGTGCGCCGCCGGCACCGCCAGCACCGCCGGCGCCGCCGGCGGTGCCGTCGGTACCGACCATGCCCGCCGCGGCGGTGTCAGTGCCGTTGACCCCGGCCCCGCCGGCCCCGCCGGTCCCGCCGGTGCCGCCGGCACCGGCGTGCCCGCCAACACCCGTCAATGCTCCGGCCCCGCCGGCGCCGCCGTGTCCGGCGACGCCGCCGGTGCCTCCGGCACCGCCGTCACCGCCCTGCTCACCTGCGCCGGAAGCGGTCCAGCCGAGCCCACCAGAGCCTCCGGTGCCGCCGTCGCCGCCGGCGCCGCCGGCCCCGCCCTGGCCCAGCATCGCCCGGCCACCGGCTCCGCCGTTGCCGCCGACCCCTCCTACCGCGCCGGTGCCGGCCACCTGACCGGCCGATCCGCCGCTGCCGGTGTCGCCGCTGGCGCCGGCGCCACCGGCCCCGCCCGCGCCGCCGTCGCCGAACATCCCGCCGGCGCCGCCGATACCGCCATTGCCGCCTATCCCGCCCGCGCCGCCGCCCACCCCGGGCGCCCCGACGCCGCCGGCGCCGCCCGCGCCGCCGACGCCAGCAC
>NZ_LQPW01000074.1 GCF_002116635.1 Mycobacterium szulgai
GCGCGGTCGCACCAGCGCGGCCGCGGCCCCACCGGCCCCTCCGGCGCCCCCGGCCGCACCTGCGCCGCCGGCTCCACCGGCACCGCCATTACCCCACAACCCCGCAGAACCGCCGGCCCCACCAGCTTGGCCGGCCGCACCCGCCGCACCGTTGCCCCCGTTGCCCCACAACAGGCCGCCGTCGCCACCGCGGCCGCCCGGGATGCTGCCATTGACACCATCGCCAACCAGGTTGCGGTGCAACAACATCTGGGTAGGGGCGTTGATCACCCCGAGCAGTCCCCGCTCAACAATCTGCAGGGGGGAGCCGTTCGCGGTCTCGGCGCCGGCGTAGGCGCCGGCACTGGCGGTCAACAGCTGGACAAACCGATTGTTGAACGCGGCGACCTCGGCGCTTACCGCTTGAAATGCCTGCCCGTGCGAGCCGAATAGCGCTGCGATGGCCGCCGATACCTCGTCTGCGGCGGCGGCCTGCAGTTGCGTCGTAGGTGCGGCGGCCGCGGCAGCGGCTGAAGCGACTGCATGCCCGATCTCACCGGCACCAGCAGCCGTATCCAGCAACGTTCCGGGACCGACGATCACAAACGACATCTCAAACTCCAATCCCTCGGGCGAGTGCTTACCGATCGCCAATTCACTCCGCGGTCGGGCGCAGAGATCGCGACATCGTTGGAAGGCGAATATGCGCACCGGGTGTGCTAACGATCCTTAAATCGCATTGGAATGCACTGATCAAGAGCGGTTTTCAGGACTTGACACGGGAGCTGCCACCGCGCGCTTTCCCGGCGCAGCTGGATCTGGCCGACACCGCCGCGCATCGACGAGGACCTCGGGCCACCAGGTCGAAGACCTGCCCGCCCGGGTATTCACGCAGCTCGTTGCCCTGCAAACTGGTTAGTTCACTTGCCGGTGTGATCGGCGTTGGTCCGAGGCCGCGGGCGGGAAGCATGCACCGCAAAAGTTGGGCTGGGGTGCCTGTCACCAGCGACTTCCATACCAATTTCACTTTTGCGCCAACGACATCCACACCGTCGAGACCTATCTGCACAGTCGGGGGAATCCGGGCATCGGTGGTGCCGGCGGGTCACCGCGCGGCGCGAGGAGGTTGGACGGGTTGGCTTAGCCTGATCAGCCGGCTAGCCGGACTGGTGATACCCCCGCTTGCGGGCGGTGAAAATCAGGTATTCCCACACCATGACGCCGTCGATGAAGTATTCGCCACACAGCACGTCCAGTTCGCCATCGAGTTTGGCGATCTGGGCCGCGTCGTCGGCGATGTTGCGATAAGCGTTGATCACCGGGCCGTAGCAGTGCTTGAAGTAGTCGCGGCACTCCTCGGGAAGGTTGAACCGGTCCACCGTTAACGTGCCGCGCTGGGTGCGGACATCGGTGACGTGGTCGCGGAACAGGTCGCTGACATACTCCTCGTTGCCCCACCAGACCTCATGGGGTGCGCCGGCCGGCAGGGTCGGCCGGAACGGCCGCACGGTGGAAAGCAACTGGCCGTAGAAACCGTCGGGTGTCCAGCTCAGCACGCTGATCTTGCCGCCGGGCCGGCAAACCCTGGCCAGTTCGTCGGCGGTGCGCTGGTGACGCGGCGCGAACATGGCGCCGATCGTAGAGAGCACGGCATCGAAACTGCCGGCTCCGAACGGCAGGGCTTCGGCGTTGGCTTCCCGCCAGCCGAGTTCGAGTCCCTCGGCCGACGCGCGGGCCTGGGCCCGGCGCAACAGTTCCGGGGTAAGGTCGCTGGCGATGACATGGGCGCCGGCCACCGCTGCGGGGATCGCCAAGTTACCGGTACCGGCCGCGACGTCGAGCACCCGATCGCCGGGGCGAATACCGCTGGCGGAGACCAGAATCGGCCCCAGCGGAGCTAGCACTTCCTCGGCGTAGGTGGGGTAGTCACCGAGTGCCCACATGTCCCGGTGCGTTGTTGCCGGAAGTTGGCACTCGGTCATGGACGTGTCGATAGCCATCGGATCTCCTGCAGAGGGAGGGGGTCAACTGCGACGTCGTCGTCGGCGGCGAGGGCAGTAAAAACTCGACTACCAAAAATCCGAACGTGCCCGGCGCAAAGTGTATACAAAGGAAATAATTAAAGTCTACGATTGTAGGACGTTGTTACACTTTCTCTGCTGTAGCGCGTGTATTACTACAACGAAGTTGACGGCCCGGGGAGACCGGGAAAGGGGGCCATAATGCCAACAGACAATGCGACCGAAGTCGAGTCGCTGGATGCGATTACCGATTCGCTGCTGACAGCGTCTCGACTACTGGTCGGTATCTCGTCGCATTCCATCGCGCAGGTCGACGACACCATCACCATCCCGCAATTCCGGACCCTGGTGATTCTGTCCAATCGCGGTCCGATCAACCTGGCGACTCTGGCAACGCTGCTCGGCGTGCAGCCGTCGGCGACCGGCCGGATGGTCGACAGGTTGGTCAGCGCCGGGATGATCGATCGCTTGCCGCACCCCACCTCGCGGCGGGAGCTGCTGGCCGCGCTGACCAAGCGGGGGCGCGAAGTCGTCGCGAAGGTCACCGCGAACCGGCGCGTGGAAATCGCCCGCATCGTGGAGCAGATGCCGGCCGCCGAACGGCAGGGGCTGGTGCGTGCTCTTACGGCATTCACCGCAGCCGGCGGTGAGCCCGACGCTCACATCGATATAGATCACGTGTAAGCGCCGGGCCCATCGGCCCGGTCAGCGCTTGGTCGCGGTGACCAGCAAGTACTCCCACTCCATGACGCCATCGGTCAGGTATTCCGCGGCGAGTTCGACCAGTTGGGCATCGAGCTCGGCAGCCAGCACCGCGTTGTCGCCGATGTTTTCGTAGGCTTCGATCGTCGGGCCGTAGTTGTTCTTGAAGTAGTCGTGCACGGCCTGCGCGGAGTCGAAACGCTTGACCTCGAGGCCGGCGCGCTGCGTCTTGACGTCGGTGACGCTGTCGCCCAGCAGCCCGGTGATGTAGTTCTCGCGTCCCCACAGCGCCGACGGGGGCAGCGCCGCCGAAAGGCTCGGCCGGTAGGGCCGGATGGTGGCTAGCATCCGGCCGAAGAATCCCTCCGGGGTCCAGCTGATCACGCCGATGGTCCCGCCCGGCCGGCACACCCGCACCAGCTCGTTGGCCGAACACTGGTGGTCTGGCGCGAACATGATGCCGATCGCCGACATCGTGATGTCGAACTCGCCGTCGGCGAAGGGCAGGGCCTGAGCATTGGCTTCCTGGTACTGCAGCGTCAAGCCCTGCTCGGCGGCCCGGGCCTTGGAGCGCTCCAGAAGCTCTGGCGTGAGGTCGGTGGAAACGATCGTGGCGCCGGTCTTGGCGGCGGGAAGCGAGATATTGCCGGACCCCGCGGCGACATCGAGCACCCGAACGCCGGGCTTAATGCCCGCGGCGGCGACCAGGATCGGGCCCAGCGGCGCCATCACCTCTTCTGCCATCAGGGCGTAGTCGCCCAGGGCCCACATCGCCGCGTGCGTGGCCGCCAGGTTCTGGTCCTCGCGGATGGGTGTGTCGATTGTCATCAGATCTCCTGATCTCCTGCGAAGTAAGGGAAAGGACTGCCTGAGTACGACCTCGTCGTCGGAAAAAATGTCCTCTGGACATAGTATGCAGTAGCAATATTATAGGTAGCTAAGAATCCGATCCGCTCGGCTTGTGACCCTCGCCACCTTTGCGGCCTTCCTAGACTGTGTCAGTGCGCCTCGTCTTCGCCGGCACCCCTGAACCCGCGCTGCCCGCGCTGCGCGCCCTCATCGACTCACCCCGCCATGACGTGGTGGCGGTGCTGACCAGGCCCGACGCCGCGTCCGGCCGGCGCGGCAAGCCCGAACCGTCACCGGTGGCGCGGGAGGCGCTCGAGCGCGGCATCCCGGTCCTGCGCCCGGCGCGGCCGAACTCGGCGGAATTCGTCGCCGAGCTGGCGGAGTTGGCGCCGCAGTGTTGCGCCGTGGTGGCCTATGGAGCGCTGCTCGGCAGCGGCCTGCTTGCCGTGCCCGCGCACGGCTGGGTCAACTTGCACTTCTCATTGCTGCCCGCCTGGCGCGGCGCGGCGCCGGTGCAGGCCGCGATCGCCGCGGGCGACGCCATCACCGGAGCCACGACGTTTCAGATCGAGCCCAGCCTGGATTCCGGACCGGTCTACGGCGTCGTTACCGAGACCATCCAGCCGACCGATACCGCGGGCGATTTACTTGAGCGACTTGCTGTTTCGGGTGCGGGGCTATTATCGGCCACGTTGGATGGCATCGCCGATCAGACGCTGACCCCGCGACCGCAACCGGCCGAGGGCATCAGCCTGGCGCCGAAGATAACCGTGGAACAGGCCCGGGTGCGTTGGGATCTGCCCGCGCAAGTGGTTGAGCGACGTATTCGCGCGGTCACGCCCAATCCGGGAGCCTGGACGATGGTGGGGGATCTGCGGATCAAAGTCGGCCCGGTTCAGCTTGTTGCCGAGTCGGCAGAAACCCCAATGTCGATGTCGCCCGGGGCAATTCACGTAGACCGTAAGAGTGTGTGGGTCGGCACCGGCTCGGATCCGGTGCGGCTGGGCCAGATTCAGCCCCCGGGAAAGAAAATCATGAACGCTGTCGACTGGGCGCGTGGTGCCCGGCTCGACCCAGCCGCGCGGGCGTCATGACTCCTAAACCAAAAGGGCCGCGGCGCAAGCGGCTTGACCCGGCGCGTGGCGCCGCGTTCGACGCGCTGCGGGCGGTCACTGAGCGCGATGCGTACGCGAACCTGGTGTTGCCGGCGTTGCTGCGGGAGCGGGGGATCACCGGCCGCGACGCCGCCTTTGCCACCGAACTGACCTACGGCAGCTGCCGGACGCAGGGCCTGCTCGACGCCGTCATCGCCGCGGCCGCCGGTCGGCCGGCGCAGGCGATCCATCCGGTCCTGCTCGACCTGCTGCGGCTGGGCGCCTATCAGTTGTTACGCACCCGCGTCGAGGCACACGCCGCCGTGTCTACCACCGTCGACCAGGCCGGCATTGAATTCGACTCGGCCCGAGCAGGTTTCGTCAACGGTGTGCTGCGAAAGATCGCCGCACGTGACGAGCGGTCCTGGGTGGAAGAACTGGCTCCCGACCCGGCGCGAGATCCGATCGGGCACGCGGCTTTCGTGCACGCTCACCCGCGCTGGATCGCCCAGGCCTTCGCCGACGCACTGGGCGCAGACGCAGGAGAACTCGATGCCGTGCTGGCCAGTGACGACGAACGACCACAGGTGCATTTGGCGGCGCGCCCCGGGGTGCTGACCGCCGATGAGCTGGCAGAGCAGGTACACGGCACCGTGGGCCGCTATTCGCCGTATGCGGTGTACCTGCCGGGCGGTGATCCCGGCGAGCTGGCGGCGGTTCGCGAAGGCAGTGCGCTGGTGCAGGACGAGGGCAGCCAGTTGGTTGCCCGGGCGCTGGCGCTGGCGCCGGTCGATGACGACGGCGGGCGCTGGCTCGACTTGTGCGCCGGCCCGGGCGGTAAGACCGCCCTACTGGCCGCGCTCGGAGTGAGCTCGGGAGCTCGTGTGACTGCGGTGGAGCCGGCGCCGCACCGCGCCGACCTGGTCGAGGCGAACACGCAGGGACTGCCGGTGGAGGTGTTGCGAGTCGACGGCCGGCACACCGATCTCGAACCCGGCTTCGATCGGGTGCTGGTCGATGTGCCCTGCACCGGGCTGGGTGCCTTGCGCCGGCGCCCGGAGGCACGCTGGCGGCGCCAGCCCTCCGACATACCCGCGTTGGCCAAACTGCAGCGCGAACTGCTGGCCGCGGCGATCGCCCTGGCCCGGCCGGGCGGCGTGGTGCTTTATGCGACCTGCTCGCCGCACCTGGCCGAAACCTCGGGTGTGGTCGCCGACGCGCTGCGCCGGCAGCCGGTGACGGCGCTGGATACCCGGCCCTTATTCGAGCCGGTCAGCCAGGGTCTGGGGGAAGGGCACCAGGTGCAACTGTGGCCACACCGACACGGCACCGATGCCATGTTCGCAGCTGCCCTTCGCCGGCTTCCCGGGGATTAGTAGTCTGTCGCTCATGCCTCGCACGGGGGGACCGCTGATAGCGCCGTCAATCCTGGCCGCCGATTTCGCCCGTCTGGCCGATGAAGCGGCCGCGGTACACGGCGCCGACTGGTTGCACGTCGACGTGATGGACGGCCATTTCGTGCCGAACCTGACGATCGGGCTGCCAGTGGTGGAAAGTCTGTTGGCCGCCAGCAATATTCCGATGGATTGCCATCTGATGATTGACAACCCTGACCGATGGGCACCGCCGTATGCCGAGGCGGGTGCCTACAACGTGACTTTTCACGCCGAGGCCACCGACAACCCGGTCTCGGTGGCCCGCGATATTCAGGCCGCCGGCGCCAAGGCCGGGATCAGCATCAAGCCCGGAACCCCGCTGGATCCGTATCTGGAAATCCTGCCGCATTTCGATACGTTTCTCGTCATGTCCGTCGAACCCGGCTTCGGTGGCCAGAGTTTTATCCCCGAGGTGCTGAGCAAGGTGCGTACGGTGCGCAAGATGGTGGATTCGGGAGAGCTCACCATCCTCGTCGAGATCGACGGCGGCATCAATGAAGACACCATCGAGCAGGCCGCCGAGGCCGGCGTCGATTGTTTCGTCGCCGGATCCGCGGTTTACGGCGCGGATGATCCCAGCGCGGCGGTCGAGGCATTGCGGCGACAGGCCGGTGCCGTGTCCCCCCACTTAGGCTTGTGAACGGCTTATGAACCAGCCCCTGGACCAGACCCAGACGGTCAAAAGCATCGACGAGGCCATGCGTCTGGCCATCGAGCACTCCTATCAGGTCAAGGGCACCACCTATCCGAACCCGCCGGTCGGGGCGGTCATCGTCGACCCCGAAGGCCGGGTGGTGGGTGTCGGCGCTACCCAACCGGCCGGCGGCGATCACGCCGAAGTCATCGCGCTGCGCCGGGCCGGCGGTTTGGCCGCCGGCGGTATCGCGGTGATCACCATGGAGCCGTGCAATCACTTCGGCAAGACCCCGCCGTGCGTGAACGCGCTGATCGAAGCTCGGGTCGGAACGGTGATCTTCGCTGTCAACGATCCCAACGGGATCGCGGGCGGCGGTGCGGGGCGACTGTCCGCTGCGGGGTTGCAGGTGCGCTCTGGCGTGATGGCCGATGCCGTTGCGGCCGGGCCGTTGCGCGAGTGGCTACACAAGCAGCGGACCGGGCTGCCGTATGTCACGTGGAAGTACGCCACCAGCATCGACGGCCGCAGCGCTGCCGCCGACGGCTCCAGCCAGTGGATCAGCAGCGAGGCCGCTCGGCAGCACCTGCATCGCCGTCGGGCCGTCGCCGATGCGATCGTGGTCGGAACCGGTACGGTTCTGGCCGACGATCCGACGCTGACCGCCCGGTTGCCCGACGGGTCGCTGGCACCGCAGCAACCGCTGCGGGTGGTGGTGGGGATGCGTGACATCCCGCCGGAAGCCAAGGTGCTCAACGACGATTCGCGCACCATGGTGATCCGCACCCGCGAACCCGTGGAGGTGCTCAGGGCGCTGTCGGACCGCACCGATGTGCTGCTCGAAGGCGGCCCGACCCTGGCCGGTGCCTTCCTACGTCAGGGGGCGATCAACCGCATCATGGCCTACGTGGCGCCGATCTTGTTGGGCGGCCCGATCAGCGCGGTAAACGATGTCGGGGTGTCCAACGTGGCGCATGCGCTGCGTTGGCAATTCGACAGTGTCGAGCAGGTCGGCCCGGATCTGCTGCTCAGCCTGGTGGCGCGTTAACCGGTCCGGGGCGCGACGGCCTGCTGCTCGGAAACTTCTGGTTCTTCGGCGTGGACGTGGCGGCTGCTCAGCAACAGACCTAGCAGTGCTCCTACCGCGCAGACCACTGCCGTAACGGTGAATATGTTGCCGTACATCAGGGCGAATGCCTTCTGGTACATGCCTCCGATTGCGGCGGCGCGTTCGAGCAACGTGGCATCCGGCGGGATTGCCGCCGACAACCCCGACAGGATCTGATTGAACCGGTATAACCCCCACGCGCTCAGCGCGGCGACACCGATCAACATGCCGGTCATGCGGGCCACCACCACCGCCGCCGAGGCGATGCCATGCTGGGCTGCGGGGACAGCGCGCAGCGTTGCCGAGGACAGCGGACCGATCACCAAACCCAGCCCGAGACCTGCCACCAGCAGGTCGGCGTGCATCGCAGGCACGGTGAAGAGTCCGAAGATGTTGTGGGTCTGGTCTGGCAAGTCGACGCGCCAGTGCGATATCAGCAGGTAACCGCAGGCGGCGATGAGCAGGCCAATCAGGGTCACCCAACGGTCGCCGGCGCGGGTGGCGATCCAGCCGCCTACCACCGCCCCGATCGGCAAGGCGATGAGAAACCAGAGCAGCATTCCTGCGGCCTGAGTCTGGTCCTTTTGCAGCACGCCTTGGCCGAACAGCTCGACGTTGACCAGCGTTACCATCAGCGCCGCGCCGGCACACAGCGATGAGCCCAACGCCGCCAGGAAAGGTCGGAAGTGCACGCCGGCCGGTTCGATGAGCCGGGTGCGGGCCAGCCGCTCCCAAACGAAGAACGCGACCGTGGCCACGATCGCCCCGACAATCAACGGCAAGCCGTAGCTCGGCAGCACGTGTTTGCCGTCGGGATTGGGGTTGTAAAGCCCGATGACCGCAAGAGCTAATGCCAGGGCCAGGAGTAGGCCGCCGACCAGGTCTATCCTCTCTGGCTCTGCGCTGCGGTCGTGCGACGGCAGGCTGAACTGAATCATCGCCATGGCGATCAGGGTCAGCGGGACGTTGATCCAGAACACGTCTCGCCAGTCATTGAGCAGCCAGACGATGAAGATGCCGTAGAGCGGACCCAGCACGCTGCCGAGTTCCTGCGCGGCGCCGATCCCGCCCAGCACGCCGGCCCGGTTGCGCTGCGACCAGAGGTCGGCGCCCAACGCCAGCGTGATAGGCAGTAGTGCACCGCTGGCAATACCCTGGACGCCTCGGCCGACCAGCAGCATGTGGAAACTGCCAAAATGGCCCGCCAATGCCGTGACCACGGAGCCGATCAGGAATCCGGCCAGGCTGACCTGCAGCATCAACTTGCGGCCGAACCGGTCGGACGCTCGTCCCAGTAGCGGCATCGCGGCGATATAGCCCAGCAGGTACCACGTGACAATCCAGGTGATCCGCTGCAGCTGATTCACCGGGATGCCGACGCTGTTCATGATGTCGCGCATGATCGTGACAACGACATAGGTGTCCAGCGCGCCCAGCAGCACCGCGAGGCTGCCCGCGCTGATCGCGACTCGACGTCCGGCCCGCATGCTCATCAGCTCACCGGCGGCTTCGTCACCTGGACCTGCTGGCCCCAGTTCGACAAGGTCATCTGGACGGAATTGCCCGTGCCACGCTCCATCTTGACCTGCGCCAGTTGGTGGTCGCCGGTCTCCTGAATCCAGACGGTGGCCGGCACTGGGTCCGTTGCATTGAACGGCGGCGCAATCTGATTCACCGCGGCCGCCGTCACCTTGCCACTGATGCGGACGGTGGTCTGCCCGTTGATGGTGTCGCGGCCTTCGGCCTTCGCGTCGGTGAAGTTGGCCAGCACGTTGGCCAGGCCGTTGTCGGGGCTCAAGATCTGCGAGGGGTCGTAGATGTCGGCTGCCTTACCGAAATCGCTCCATTTGTTAGGCGTGAGGGTGGCGTAGAGGTTGCCGTCGAAGACCACGAAGTCCGCGTCGATGTCGGACCCACCGAGGGTGAGTTTGACGTTCCCCTTCGCGGCGGTCGGGTTGGTGGTGAGATCACCGCTGAGCGTCTTCATGGACAGTCCGGGAATCTTGCCGTTCACCGTCAGCACGATGTGCGCGCTCTTGACGTTCTTGGTGACTTCGGCGGACTGCTTGACCAGATTCGTGGCGTCCGGCAGCGGTCCACCGCTTGGCTTCGACTGCGACGAACAGCTGGCAACCAACAGGGTTGCCGCGCTCAGGGCGGCGAGCAACACAAAGAGACGGCGGGGGGTCTGCATAACTTTGCATCGTAGAGGGTGCCTGTGACGCGCCCGGCGAGCCAGTCGGGTGCAGGTCTGCGGTAATAGCCATTAACCTGGTGCGATGTTCACCGGAATTGTCGAGGAACTCGGAGAGATCACCGGTCGGGAAGCCCTCACCGATGCCGCGCGCTTGATCATCCGCGGCCCCACCGTGACCTCCGACGCACGACATGGGGATTCGATCGCCGTCAACGGCGTATGCCTGACCGTCGTCGACGTATTGCCCGACGGCCAATTCAGCGCCGACGTGATGGCCGAGACGCTGAACCGCTCCAGTTTGGGTGAATTGCGGCCCGGCAGCCGGGTGAACCTGGAACGCGCGGCGGCCGTCAACAGCCGATTGGGTGGCCACATCGTCCAGGGACATGTGGATGGCACCGGCGTAATCGTGTCGCGCAGCCCCTCCGAGCATTGGGAGGTGGTGCGATTCGAAATGCCCCACACGGTGGCCCGCTATGTCGTCGAGAAAGGATCGATCACCATCGACGGGATTTCGCTGACGGTTTCCGGGTTGGGGGCCGAGCCGCGGGATTGGTTCGAGGTGTCGCTGATTCCGACTACGCGAGAGCTCACCACGCTGGGTTCTGCTCCGGTGGGAACGCGGGTGAACCTCGAGGTCGATGTGATCGCCAAATATGTCGAGCGGCTGATGCAAACCACCTGAGAGCAGCGGATAAAGCCTTCGCAATAACGGCGGCCCCGCCGTGGTTCATACTTGAGTGCAATTAGCCGGTTCCACAGCAAGGTAGCAGCGATGACGAGGTTGGATTCCGTCGAGCGGGCGGTTGCCGACATTGCGGCGGGAAAGGCCGTCGTGGTCATCGATGACGAGGACCGCGAAAACGAGGGCGACCTGATCTTCGCCGCGGAGAAGGCGACGCCGGAGTTGGTGGCGTTCATGGT
>NZ_LQPW01000075.1 GCF_002116635.1 Mycobacterium szulgai
GGGGTGGTGGCCGGCACGCCGATCATGGGGTGGTGGCGGGGTTTGGGGAGTTCGGCGGAGCAGTTCAACCAGGCGATGGTGTTGCAGGCTCCGGCAGGGGTGGGTTGGGCCGAGGTGGTGGCGTTGGTCCAGGCGCTGTTGGATCGCCACGCCATGTTGCGGGCGCGGGCGGTCGAGGACGGCAGTGCGGTGGGCCGGCTGTGTGTGCCTGAGCCGGGGGTGGTGCATGCCGGTGCGTGTGTGCAGTCGGTGCCGGTGTGGTGCGATGCGGCGTTGGTGGCTGCGCGTCGTCGGTTGAATCCGGCTGCCGGGGTGATGGTCAGTGGGTTGTGGGTGTGCTCGACGGCTCAGCTGGTGTTGGTGATTCATCATCTGGCCGTCGACGGGGTGTCCTGGCGGATTTTGCTGGATGATCTCAACACCGCTTGGGCGCAACAGCGGGCGGGGCAGCCGATGCGGTTGCCGTTGCAGGGCACGTCTTTTCAGCGCTGGGCGTCGGTGCTGGCCGAGCACGCGCTCAGTACGGACGTAGCCAAGCAGCTGGAAGCCTGGCAGCGGGTGCGCGCGGTCGCACCGGTGTTGCCCGCGGCGGATTCGACCGATACCTACGCCACCGCCGGGCAGTTGGCGCTGTGGGTGGATCGCGACACCACGCATCAGCTGCTCGGTGAGGTGCCGGCGGCCTTCCGCACCGGGGTGCACGAGCTGTTGCTGATCGCGTTCGGGCTCGCCTGGTCGCAGTTCCTGCAGCGTGCGGGGGCGATCGGCATTGATGTGGAGAGCCACGGCCGCCAAGAGGAGTTGGCCGCAGAGATCGATCTGTCGTCCACGGTGGGCTGGTTCACCGCCAAGTATCCGGTGGCGCTGGTGGTGGATCGGCTCGACTGGGCTCAGGTGCGCGCCGGTGCGCAGGTGCTGGGTTCGGTGGTCAAAGACCTCAAAGAACAGCTTCGCGCGCTTCCCGACGGCCTTGGCTATGGGCTGTTGCGCTACGGCAATGCCGAGGCCGATTTGGACGGGCCGGATCCGGTGATCGGTTTCAACTATCTGGGCCGTCTGGGGTCACCGGGCAACAGTGACAGTTGGCAGATCGCAGGCCCGGTGCCCGCCGCGGCCGCGCCGGTCGCCTTGCCGCACACCGTCGAACTCAACGCGCTGACCCTCGACACCGATGCCGGCCCGCGGCTGCAGGCCAGCTGGACGTGGGCGCCCTCGGTGCTGGATCGCTCCCAGATCGAGCGGGTGCACCGGCTGTGGTGTGAGGCGCTGGCCGGGATCTGCACGCACGTGAGCCGCGGCGGAGGCGGCCTTACCCCGTCGGATGTGCTGCCGTTGCACATCAGCCAGGACCAGATCGATGCGTTGCAGCGGCGCTACGCCATCGCCGATATCGTGCCGTTGACCCCGTTACAGCAGGGCTTGTTCTTCCACGCTCGCGCGGCATGCGACGGCGACGAGCAGTATGCCGTTCAGCTGCAGATCACTATCAACGGAGGTCTTGACGCCGACCGCCTGCACGCGGCGGTGCGTACGGTGGCGCAACGCCACCCGAATCTCGCGGCCCGCTTCGTCTACGACGAGCTTGACCAGCCCGTCCAAATCATCCCCGCCGATCCGCAAATACCCTGGAAATACCTGGATCTCACCGAGGCGGAGGTAGCCGCGCTCGTCGCCGGCGAGCGCGCGGCGGTCATGGACCTCGCGCACCGGGCGCCATTTCGTGCCGTACTGATCCGAACCGCACCCGAAGCGTACCGGCTGGTGTTCACTACCCATCACATCGTCTGCGACGGCTGGTCGCTGCCAATCCTGTTGCAGGAAATTCTGGCCGGCTATGACGGACTACCGCTATCCGCCCCGGTTGCGTTCCGCCGGTTTGTGTCCTGGCTGGACGCTCAAGACAAAGACGGCGCCCGAATGGCATGGCGCGAGGTGCTGGACGCAGTAGCGGCACCCACATTGGTGGGCCCCCCGGATCAGCTGGGGCTGGGTGGCAAGCACACGAAAACCATTGTGCTGCCCGCCGATATCACCCGGCAGCTCAGCGCGTTGGCCCGCGCACACCATGCCACCGTCAGTACGGTGCTGCAGGCGGCCTGGGCGCAGCTGCTGGCCTGGATGACCGGCCGGCACGACGTGGTGTTCGGCACCGTGGCCGCGCTTCGCCCCGCCGATGTGGCCGGGGTGGAGTCCATGGTGGGGCTGCTGGTCAACACCGTGCCGGTGCGGGCCCGGCTGACCGCGACTACCACCACCGCCCAGCTGCTGGACCAACTGCGCACCGCCCATCACGCCACCGTGGAACACCAACACCTGCCGCTGGACGAGATTCACCGAATCGCCGGCCACGACAGGCTGTTTGACACGTTGGTCGCCTACGAGAACTACCCGATCGACACCAGCGCGGCCGACGCCCACGCACTGAGCATCAGCGAAATCACCAACCGCGACTTCACCCATTACCCCTTGGCCCTGATCGCGATGCCCGGCCCGCAATTGCGGCTGAGGATGGATTACGCCACCGAGGTCTTCGACGCGGCCGGCATCGACACCCTGATTGACCGGCTCCATAAAACGTTGCAGGCGATGACCGCCGATCCGGCGCAGCCGGTGTCGGCGATGAATCTTCTCGACGCTGCTGAGCGTGCGCGCCTCGATCAAATCGGCAACCGGGCCGCGCTGACGGCGATTCCCGCCGCCCCGGTCTCGATTCCGGAGTTGTTTGCCCAGCAGGTGGCCCGCACCCCGCAGGCCGTTGCGCTGGTATGCGGCGGGCACCGGCTCAGCTACCGCGAGCTGGAAGCGGCGGCAAACCGTCTGGCGCGCAGATTGATTGGCAACGGCGTGGGGCCCGGTGAGGTGGTAGGCCTGGTGTTGCCACGCGGCGCGGGTGCCGTCGTCGCAATCCTGGCCGTCCTCAAAACCGGAGCCGCCTACCTGCCGATCGACCCCGCCGTCCCACCGGCGCGAATGCGGCTCGTCCTCGACGACGCCGCAGCGGTGGCAGTACTGACCACCGCCGAACTGGCCGAAGCAAACCCCTGCTTGGACGCCGGCACGCAGATCATCGACATCGACGACCCCGCCATCGACGCCTGCCATTCCAGCCGCCCGCTGCCTGCCCCGGATGCCGAGAACATCGCCTACATCCTGTACACCTCGGGCACCACCGGTACCCCCAAAGGCGTGGCAATGACCCATCGCAACATCACACAGCTTTTCGGTTCACTGCACGGGGATTTCAGGCCGGCCGGCGGCCAGGTGTGGAGCCAATGGCATTCGTATGCATTCGACGTCTCGGTGTGGGAGATATGGGGAGCGCTCCTGCACGGCGGTCGGCTGGTCGTGGTACCTGAGCCCGTCACCCGCAGCCCGGCGGAGCTGCATGCCCTGCTGATCTCCGAAGGCGTCACCGTGATCAACCAAACGCCTTCGGCCGCAGCGGTATTGCCGTACGAAGGCTTGGATGTGGCGGCGCTGGTGGTGGCCGGCGAGCCGTGCCCCGTCGAGCTGGTGGAGCGCTGGGCTCGCGGGCGGTTGATGATCAACGCCTACGGACCGACCGAAACGTGGTACGCGTCGATGAGTGGGCCGTTGACTCCGGGTTCGCCGACGGTTCCGATCGGTTCGCCGCTGCCGGAGGTTGCGTTGTTCGTCCTGGACGGGTGGCTGCGGCCGGTGCCGCCCGGGGTGGTCGCGGAGTTGTATGTGGCCGGTTCGGGGGTCGGGTGCGCGTACTGGCGACGGCCGGGGCTGACCGCGTCACGCTTTGTGGCCTGCCCGTTCGCCGGTGCTGCGGGCCAACGCATGTTTCGCACCGGTGACTTGGTGTCCTGGGATCCCGACGGGCAGTTGGTTTTTCACGGCCGCGCCGACGAGCAGGTCAAGATCCGTGGGTATCGCATCGAACCCGCCGAGGTGGCCGCTGCCCTGGCCGCGCTCGACGGGGTGGAGCACGCGGTGGTGATTGCCCGCGATGAAGCGCCCGGCGACAAGCGACTGGTTGGTTACTTCACCGGCACCGCCGACACGGTGTGGGCGCGCGCTCAGCTGGCCGCCCAGCTGCCGCACTACCTGGTGCCCGCCGCACTGGTCAGCCTGGCTGAGCTGCCGTTGACGCCCAATGGCAAACTCGACACCCGCGCTCTGCCGGCCCCCCAATACCGGGCAACCGATACCTATCGGGAGCCCCAAACCCCAGCCGAGCACATCGTGGCCGGCATCTACGCTGAGATCCTGGGCGTGGAGCGGGTTGGCGCACAAGACTCGTTCTTCGATTTGGGCGGCAACTCCCTGACGGCGCTGCGAGTGATCAATGCGGTCAACAGCGGCCTGAATACCGTTCTCTGCGTGCGGGATTTGTTCGAGGCCCCGACCGTGGCGCAACTGGCAGCACGGACCGGATCAGGTACGAGCGGGCGTCGGCCCGTGTTGCCCGCGCAGCGGCCGGCAGTCCTTCCGTTGTCCTTCGCCCAGCAGCGACTGTGGTTCCTGGACCAAATGGCGGGACCCTCGCCGGTCTACAACATGGCATGGGCGGCCCGGCTGACGGGCGAGCTGAATGTCGGCGCGTTGCGTCAGGCGTTGGCCGACGTGGTGAGCCGCCACGAGAGCCTGCGCACGGTGTTCGCCTCGGTGCGCGGCATCGCCCAGCAGGTGGTGCTGCCGGCCGACCAGGCAGACCTCGACTGGAATCTCGTGGATGCCACCGGATGGGATACCGGCCGGCTCCTAGCGGCCGTCGAGAACACCGCGGCGCACGCATTCGACCTGGCAAACCGGATTCCATTGCGGGCAAGACTGTTTCGCGTCGCTGAGCGGGAGTATGCAGTGGTGATCGTGGTGCATCACATCGCCGCGGATGGCTGGTCGCTGGCGCCGCTGGCAGCGGACCTGAGCGTGGCTTACGCCAGCCGGTGTGGTGGACGAGCGCCCGCGTGGACGGGGTTACCGGTGCAGTACGTCGACTACACGCTGTGGCAGCGCGAGCGGCTCGGCGATCTTGCCGACGCGCCCAGCGCCATGGCCACCCGGCAACTGGCCTACTGGGAGAAGGCGCTGGCCGGTCTGCCCGAACGGTTGCAGTTGCCGACCGATCGGCCGTACCCGCGGGTGGCCGAGCATCGCGGCGCGAGCATCGCGGTGGAATGGCCCGCGACACTGCAGCAACAGATCGCGCGAGTGGCCCGGGAGAACCATGCGACGAGTTTCATGGTGATCCAGGCCGCGCTGACCGCGTTGCTGTCGACGATGAGCGCCAGCAGCGATGTCTCGATCGGAGTTCCCGTTGCCGGCCGCAGCGACCCGGCTCTGGATGCGTTGGTGGGCTTCTTCGTCAATACCGTGGTGCTGCGCGTACAACTGGCCGGCGACCCCACCTTCACCGAGTTGCTGAATCAGGTACGCGCGCGCAGCCTGGAAGCCTTTGAGCACCAGGATATTCCGTTCGAAGTGTTGGTGGACCGGCTCAATCCAACCCGCAGCTTGACCCATCACCCGCTGGTTCAGGTGATGCTGGCGTGGCAGAACACCGCCGCCGCACAGCTCGTGCTGGGCGATGTGGACATCGCGATGATGCCGGTGCACACCCAGACGGCCCGAATGGATTTGGTGTTCTCCCTGGCCGAGCATTTCACCGATGCCGGTGCTCCCGCGGGGATCAGCGGAACCGCCGAGTTTCGCACCGATGTGTACGACGCATCCAGCATCGGGCTGCTCATCCGCCGATTGGAGCGGGTGCTGGAAGCCGCGATCGCCGACCCGCGGCGCCCGTTGTCGTCGATCGATGTGCTCGACGCCACCGAGCACTCCCATCTGGACGAAATAGGTAACCTCGCGGTGTTGAGCGCCGCACCGCCACAATTGATTTCGATCCCGGAGTCGTTCGCTATCCACGTCGCACGCACGCCCGATGCCGTCGCGCTGGTGTGCAACGGCGACCGGTGGAGCTACCGCAGACTCGACGAGGCCGCCAACCGTCTTGCGCACCTGCTGGTCGATTGCGGAGTGGGCCGCGGCGATGTCGTGGGGCTGTTGTTGGAGCGCTCGGACCAGGCCATCGCGGCGATCCTGGCCGTGCTCAAAGCCGGCGCCGCCTATCTGCCCATCGATCCGGCGTTGCCGCAGCCGCGGGTCGAGTTCATGATCAACGACGCTGCGCCCGTTGCGGTGTTGAGTACCACCGACCTGGCCCGGCGGCTAAGTGGCCACGATGTGGCGGTCGTCGATATAGATGACCCCGCCATCGACAACTGCTACCCGGCCCACGGGCTGCCGTACCCGCACGCCGACGACATCGCCTACATCCTCTACACCTCGGGCACGACGGGTGTGCCGAAGGGCGTGGCGATCGCGCACGGCACCGTCACGCGGCTGATGGACGCGCTGGATCCGGACCTGCCGCCGGCAGCCGTGTGGACGCAATGGCACTCCTATGGCTTCGACGTTTCGGTCCAGGAGATCTGCGGCGCACTGCTGCACGGCGGCCGGCTGGTGGTGGTGCCCGAGTCGATGGTGCGCTCGCCGAAGGACTTTCACGACTTACTCGTCGCCGAACAGGTAAATGTGTTGAGTCAGACCCCGTCGGCGCTGGGAATGTTGTCGCCGCGGGGGCTGGACTCGGTGGAGTTGCTGATCATGGGCGGTGAACCCTGCCCGGCCGAGCTAGTGGACCGGTGGGCCGGGGGGCGAGCGATGATCAACGTCTGCGGCCCGACCGAAACCTCGATGTTTGCCGCCATGAGTGCGCCGCTGGCGCCCGGTTCGGGTGCCCCGCCGATCGGGGCGCCGGTCTCGGGTGCGGCGTTTTTCGTACTGGACTCGCGGCTGCGTCCGGTGCCGGTCGGGGTGGTGGGGGAGTTGTACGTCGCCGGCCGGGTGGGGTGTGGGTATTGGCGGCGGCCGGGTCTGACGGCGTCGCGGTTTGTGGCGTGCCCGCACGGGACGCCCGGGATGCGCATGTACCGCACCGGCGACGTGGTGCGCTGGCGCGCCGATGACCAGATCGAATTGGTGGGACGCGCCGACGAACAGGTCAAGATTCGCGGGTACCGGATCGAACTCGGTGAAGTACGGACCGTGCTGGCCGGGCTGGATGGGGTCGAGCAGGCGGTGGTGGTCGCCCGCGAGGACCGTCCGGGGGACAAGCGTTTGGTGGGTTATGTGACCGGTTCGGTCGATACCGCGCGGGTGCGGACGGACTTGGCGGATCGCTTGCCGCCCTTCATGGTTCCCGCCGCGGTGGTGGGGATAGCGGAGTTGCCGTTGACAGTCAACGGGAAGTTGGATGTGCGCGCGTTGCCGGCCCCCGAGTATGGCGACCTGCGGCGGTACCGGGGGCCGGCTAATGCGGTGGAGGAGGTGCTGGCCGGAGTCTTTGCCCAGGTTTTGGGGCTGGTGCAGGTGGGGGTGGAGGAGTCGTTTTTCGATTTGGGCGGCGACAGCATTTCCTCGATGCAGGTGGTGGCGCGGGCGCGCGAGGCCGGGGTGGTGTGCCGGCCGCGCGATGTGTTCACCGAGCGCACGGTGGCGGGGTTGGCGCGGGTGGCGCGCATCGGGGTTTCTGGTGTGGCCGACGCGGGCACAGGGGCGGTGGCCGCGACGCCGATCATCGGGTGGTGGCTGGGCTTGACGGGATTGGTGGACCAGTTCAACCAGGCGATGGTGTTGCAGGCTCCGGCGGGGGTGGGTTGGGCCGAGGTGGTGGCGTTGGTCCAGGCGTTGTTGGATCGCCACGCCATGTTGCGCGCCCGGCTGGTTCCAGATGGTTCGTTGTGGGTGGCTGAGGCGGGCTCGGTGCACGCCGCTGCGTGTGTGCAGTCGGTGCCGGTGTGGTGCGATGCGGCGTTGGTGGCTGCGCGTCGTCGGTTGAATCCGGCTGCCGGGGTGATGGTCAGTGGGTTGTGGGTGTGCTCGACGGCTCAACTGGTGTTGGTGATTCACCATCTGGCCGTCGACGGGGTGTCCTGGCGGATTTTGCTGGATGATCTCAACACCGCTTGGGCGCAGCAGCGGGCTGGGCGGCCGGTGCAATTGCCGTTGCAGGGAACGTCTTTTCAGCGCTGGGCGTCAGTCTTGGCCGAGCACGCGCGCAGTAGCGATGTGGCCAAGCAGCTGGACGCCTGGCGGCGCATACAGCAAGTGGAGCCGGCCCTGCCTGCCCCGCAACCGGAAACGGACACGTTTGTCACGGCCGGCCAGCTGTCGGTGTCGTTGGATGCCGAGACGACGCGCATGTTGTTGGGCGCGGTGCCCGAGGCGTTCCACAGCGGGGTGCACGACATTCTGTTGATCGCGTTCGCGTTGGCCTGGCGCGAATACCTGGGCAGCAGTGGGCCTGTCGCTATCGATGTCGAGGGCCACGGCCGTCACGAAGACCTGGCACCCGACATCGATTTGTCATCGACGGTCGGCTGGTTCACCGCCAAATACCCCGTCGCACTGGTGATCGATCCGCTGCAGTGGCCCGCCGTGCGCGACGGCGGGTCACGGTTGGAGACGGTGGTCAAACAGGTCAAGGAGCAGCTTCGAGCCGTTCCGGACGGACTCAGTTACGGCTTGCTGCGCTATCTCAACCCCGATGTGGAGTTGGGTGGAGCAGACCCGTCTATCGGGTTCAACTATCTGGGCCGTCTCGGGGCTCCGGGCAACGGTGACAGCTGGCAGATCGCGAGCCCGGTACCGGGTGCGGCGGCGCCGATCGCGTTGCCGCACACAGTCGAAGTCAATGCGCTGACCCTCGACACCGATGCCGGCCCGGAGCTGGTCGCCAATTGGACCTGGGCGGCTTCGGTGCTTGACGAAGCGGCCATCCGACGGGTCAGCACGCTGTGGTTTGAGGCGCTGGGCGGGATCTGCGCGCAGGTGCGCCGGGGCGGCGGTGGCTTCACTCCGTCCGACCTGGCGCCCCTGCACCTGACCCAACAGCAAATCGACCAGTTCGACCGCCGGTACACGATCGCCGACATCTTGCCGCTGTCTGCCCTGCAGCACGGATTGTTGTTCCACGCCGGCAGCGCACCGGGGCCCGACGATGCCTACGCGGTGCAGGTCGACATCGGCCTCGCCGGGGAGATCGAACCCGAGCGGTTGCGCGACGCGGTCCAGGCAGTGCTGCGCCGCCACCCCAACCTGGCGGCCCGGTTCGTCTGCGACGGCGTATCGGAGCCGGTGCAGATCATTCCCGCGGATCCGCAACTGCCATGGCGTTACCTGCGGCTCGCCCATGACGAGCAGCTACAGCAGCTGGCCGCCGAAGAACGGGCCGCAGTGCTGGATCTGTCCGCCGGCACCCCGTTTAGGGCCGCGTTGATTCGCATCACCGCCGGCCGGCACCGGTTCGTCCTGACCAACCACCACATCGTGCTCGGCGGCTGGTCGCTGGCGGTGGTGTTGCGCGAGATCCTGGCCGGCTATGCCGGACAACCGCTGCCGGTTCCGGTCCCCTACCGCCGGTTTGTGTCGTGGCTGAACGCCCAGGATCGCCACAGCGCGCACAGTGCCTGGCGGGCCGTTCTGGAGGGCCTGTCCGCGCCGACGCTGGTCGGCCGGCCTGACGCGCTTGGGCCGGGCGACAAGCGGGTGCGGGCGTGCAGGCTGCCGGTGGCCACCACCGAGGCCTTGACCCGGTTGGCGCGGGCGCAGCACACCACGGTCAGCACCGTGCTGCAGGCGGCATGGGCGCAGGTGCTGGGCTGGTGGACCGGCCGGCACGATGTGGTGTTCGGCAGTGTGGTCGCGCTGCGCCCGGCCGAGCTGGCCGGGGTCGAGTCAATGGTGGGCTTGCTGGTCAACACCGTCGCGGTGCGGGCCCGGCTCACCCCGGCCATCACCACCGCCGGGCTGCTTGACCAACTGCAATCGGCATACAACGCAACCGTGGACCATCAACACCTGGCGCTGAGTGAGATTCACCGAATCAGCGGCCACGCCAAGTTATTTGACACATTGCTGGTCTACGAGAACTATCCGATCGACACCTCATCCGGCGTCCCAGAGGTCGGCATCACCGACATCGAAGGATACGAATTCACCCATTACCCGCTGGTACTCGTCGCCGCGCCCGGACCGCAACTGCGGCTGCACATCGAATACGCCACCGACGTGTTCGAGGCGGCTTGCGTCGACACCATCGTCGATGGCCTCAGCCGCGTCCTGACCGCCATGACCGCCGATCCCGCCCAGCGGTTGTCATCGATCAAACTGCTCGACGAACAGGCCCACGCCCACCTCGATCAGGTCAGCAACCGGGCCGCGGCCGCGGCCGTCCGCGCCGCGCCGGTGTCGATTCCGGAGCTGTTCGCCGCGCAAGTGGCGCGCACGCCCGACGCGATCGCCGTCGTGTCCGACCGGGACCGGATTACCTATCGTGACCTTGACTGCGCCGCTAACCGATTGGCGCACAAACTGATTGGTCAAGGCGTCGGTGCGGGTGCGGTGGTTGCGCTGCTCGCCCCACGTTCGGCTCAGGCCGTCGCGGCGATCTTGGCAGTGCTCAAGACCGGCGCCGGATATCTACCCATCGACCCGGCGCAGCCTGCGGCCCGGACGGCGTTCATGCTGGAAGACGCCGCCGCGGCAGCTGTGCTCACCACCGCCGACCTACGCTCCCGGTTGACGGGACACGCCCTGCTGGTGATCGATATCGACGATCCGCAACTGGCCGCCCAGCCCACCCAGGCGCCGCCGTCGCCGAATCCCGACAACATCGCCCACATCATCTACACCTCAGGCACGACCGGCATCCCGAAGGGCGTAGCGGTCAACCACCGCAACATCATCCAGTTGTTCGGCGCGCTACCCACCGGCCTCACCCCCGCGGCTGGACAGGTATGGAGCCAATGTCATTCATATGCCTTCGATTTCTCGTCATGGGAAATCTGGGGTGCGCTGTTGCATGGCGGACAACTCGTGGTGGTACCGACAACAATCACTCGCTCCCCGGCCGACCTGCACGCCCTGCTGATCGCCGAGCGCGTTAGCGTGCTGAGTCAAACCCCTTCGGCTGCCGCCGCATTGCCCACGCATGGCCTGGAGTCGGTGACGCTGGTGGTAGCCGGTGAGACGTGTCCAGCCGAAGTGGTGGACCGGTGGGCCGGCGCGCGGTCAATGGTCAATGCGTACGGTCCAACCGAGACCACTATCTATGCGTCGATGAGCGCCCCGCTACAACCTGGATCCGGGGCGCCGCCGATCGGGTCTCCGCTGTCGGGGACGGCTTTGTTCGCGCTGGACGGCTGGTTGCGGCCGGTGCCCGTCGGCGTTACCGCAGAGCTGTATGTCGCCGGCGCGGGGGTGGGTTATGGCTACTGGCAGCGATCGGGATTGACCGGAGCACGGTTTGTGGCCTGCCCGTTCGGTGCAGCGGGCAGTCGAATGTATCGCACCGGCGATCTGGTGCGCTGGCGCGCTGACGGGCAACTGGAGTTCCTCGGACGCGCCGACGAACAGGTCAAGATCCGCGGATATCGCATCGAGTTGGGCGAAATCAGCGCGGCACTGGCTGACCTTGATGGCGTCGATCAGGCCGCCGTGATCGTCCGCGAAGATCGCCCAGGCGACAAACGGTTGGTCGGATATGCCACGGGCACAATCGATCCGGCGGCAGCACGCCACGCCCTGTCTACCCGGCTGCCGGACTACATGATGCCCGCCGCGCTGGTGATGGTTCCCGAACTGCCATTGACCGGCAACGGCAAACTCGACACCCGTGCCCTGCAGGCACCCAGCTACGGCAGCACCAATTACCGTGCACCCGGTAGCGCAGCCGAAAAAGTTCTTGCCGCCATATACGCCGAAGTGCTTGGCGTTGATCAAGTTTCAGTCGACGACTCCTTCTTCGAACTTGGCGGGGACAGTATTTCGGCTATCCAGGTTTCGGCGCGGGCGCGTGCCGCCGGTGTGGTGTGCAAACCGCACGACGTCTTAGTTGAGCGGACGGTGGCCAGGCTTGCTCGCATTGCGGGCTCGTTGAGTGCCGAGCAGGGCCCGATCGACGACGCCGTCGGCGAAATGCCGGCGACACCGATCATGAACTGGCTGCACAGCCTGCAAGGCTCGGTTGAACAGTTCAATCAAATGGTTCTGTTGCGCGCTCCGGCCGGGGTGTGCGACGCCGACGTGGTCGATTTGGTGCAGGCGTTGCTGGATCGCCACGCCATGTTGCGGGCGCGGGTGATCGATCAGCCCGGCGGCCGCGGATGGTCGCTGTCGGTGCCCGAACCAGGTTCGGTGCGCGCACAAGCATGTGTGCAGCAGGTGGCGATGATTTCCGACGACGCGCTACTAGCGGCCCGGCGCCGGCTGGATCCCGCCGCCGGCGTGATGGTGAGCGCGGTGTGGGCGTCGGCGACGGCGGAACTGGTATTGGTGGTCCATCATCTGGCCGTCGACGGAGTGTCGTGGCGGATCCTGTTGGACGACATCAACGCCGGGTGGCATCACCGCCGGGCCGGCCAGCCGGTTGTGTTAAAGCCGCAGGGCACATCATTTCGTCGGTGGGCTTCGCTGCTGTGGGCGCAGGCCCACAGCAGCGACGTCGTCGATCACACCGCGACGTGGCGGCGCATTGAAGCGGTCCAGCCGGTGTTGCCGCCCCTTGACCCAACGGCGGATACGTTTGCCACCGCACAGCACCTTTCGCTGGCCCTGGATGTCGCCACGACCCGATCGCTCATTGGCGAAGTGCCCGCGGCGTTTCACACTGGGGTACAAGATGTTCTGCTCATCGCTTTCGCGCTGGCGTGGACGCGATTCCTGAATTGTGCGGGTACGCCGGTGTGCATCGACGTGGAGGGTCACGGCCGCGACGAAGGGTTGGCGGCCGATGTCGACCTGTCCCAGACGGTCGGCTGGTTCACCGCCAAATACCCGGTTGCCCTGCTCGTTGAAAACCTGGAATGGCCGCAGGTGCGAGCCGGCGGATCGGCGTTGGTCACGGTGATCAAAGGACTCAAAGAGCAGCTGCGTGCCGTCCCTGACGGGCTGAGCTACGGTTTGCTGCGCTACCTGAACTCCGATGTGGAGCTCGCCGGCTGTGACCCGTCGATCGGCTTCAACTATCTGGGCCGGTTGGCCACCACAGATCCGGACGCGCCCGCCCGTGCGTGGCGAATGGCAAGTGGCGAAACGCTTTTCAGCGATCATGCCCGCGCGGCGCTGCCCATGCAACTCATGCACAGCGTCAGCCTCAACGCGGCGACCATCGACAGTGGCACCGGCCCCGCGCTACACGCGAACTGGACGTGGGCGCCGTCGTCGGGCCTTGACGGCGCCCAGATTGCCCTCGTCAATCAACTCTGGTTCGACGCGCTGTCGGGCATCTGCGCGGTCGTACAACGCGGCGGGGGCGGGCTGACTCCCGCTGACGTGCCCCTGACCGGCCTGAATCAGCAGCAGATCGACCGACTTGAGAAGCGGTATGAGCTCGCCGACATTCTGCCGCTGACCCCGCTGCAGCAGGGGTTTTTGTTCCACACCAGCACCGGGCACGCGTACGGCCAGGGCCAGGCCGACCCGTACGTGGTGCAAATCAACATCGGCCTATCCGGTCGGCTGGACGCGGGACGGTTGCATGGCGCCGTACAAGCGCTCATTGATCGCCACCCCAATCTCGCGGCCAGGTTCGTTGTCGACCGGTCCCACCCGCCGGTACAAGTCATTCTGGCTGATGCTGTACTGCCATGGCGCTGCATCGATCTGGCCGGCGATTCCGGACAAGACAGCAAGATCGAGCAGATCTGTGCCGGCGAACGTCGCGAGGTCGTGGACCTGGCCCGCTGCTGCCCGGTGCGGGCGACCTTGATCCGCACAGGTGCCGAGCAATATCGGCTCGTGCTGACCAACCACCACATTGTGTTCGACGGCTGGTCGCTGCCGATCATGTTGCGGGAGATATTCGCCGGTTACGACTCGCTGCCGTTGCCCACGCCGGTGCCGTATCGGGGCTTTCTGTCCTGGCTGGCCGCCCAGGATCGCAATGCCGCTCAAGCGGCCTGGGGCCGGCTGCTGACCGGGCTGACGAACCCGACGCTGGTCGGCAAGTCCGATGTGTTCGGGCCGACCGACAAAGATGCCAAGACCTTTTCCTTGTCCGAGCCCACCACCGCTGCGCTCACCGCTCTGGCGCGCTCGCACCACACCACGGTCAGCACCGTGTTGCAGGGCGCCTGGTCGTGCCTGCTGACCTGGCTGACCGGGCAGCAGGACGTGGTGTTCGGCATGACGGTCTCAGGGAGGCCGGCCGATCTGGCCGAAATGCAATCGATGGTGGGCCTTTTCATCAACACCGTTCCGGTACGCGCCACCTTCACCGCGCAAACCACCACCGCGCAACTACTTCACCAACTGCAAAGCGCCCACAGCGCCATGCACGAACACCAGCACCTGTCACTGGTGGACATACACCGCGTTACCGGCCATGCCAGGCTGTTCGACACGCTGTTTCGCTACCAGAACTACCCCTATGACACCGGTACCCAGCCCGAGGGCCGGGAGCTGACTGTCACTGGCAGCACGGGCTACGAGTTCACTCATTACCCGCTGAACCTGATCGCCCTGCCAGGCCCCGAACTCGTGCTGCGGGTCGAATTCGCCACCGACGTTTTCGGGGTGGAGGGCATTCAAATGCTGATCGCTGCGTTGACGCGGGTGCTGGACGCAATGGTTGCCGACCCGGACCGCCCGTTATCGTCGATTGCGCGCACCGACGGCCCGCCCACCCCGGCGAATGGTCGAGCTGCGCCGATTCCGCAGTATCGGGCGCCGACGAGCCGCACCCAGGAGATTCTGGCCGGCATATACGCCGAGGTGCTCGCCGCGGGCCCGGTCGGTGTCGATCACTCCTTCTTCGACCTGGGTGGTGATTCGATTTCTGCGCTGCGAGTAGTCGCTGCGGTCAACGCATCTCTGGATGCCCGGCTGACTGTGCGCGACTTGTTCGAGGCGCCGTCGGTGCGAGATCTGGATTCGCTCGTGCACGCAGCCGGCTGAGGACAATCTGTCAGGGGTGCCGGCCACACTGCATATGTGCTGGATCTCGTTCTGCCGTTGGCCTGCGGCGGCTGCGGAGCGCCGTCGACCCGCTGGTGCGACGGGTGCGCCGGCGAGCTGGCGGCGGCCGCCGGCGAACCGCGCGTGGTGACTCCCCGCATCGACCCGCAGGTTCCGGTATTCGCGTTGGGCCGCTACGTCGGCGCGCGGCGCCAGGCGATCCTGGCGTTGAAGGAACACGGCCGTGGCGACCTCGTCGTGCCGCTGGCGCGCGCCCTGGCCCTCGGCGTGCACCGATTGCTGTGCTGGGGCATGCTCGACACCCCGCTGACCATCGTGCCGGCACCGACGCGGAGGTCGGCGGCGCGGCGGCGTGGCGGCGATCCCGTCGCCCGCATCGCGGCGACGGCAGTCGCCGACCACCCGAAGATCGCGGTCGTCCGGGCACTGCGGATGCGGGCGCTGGCCCGCGATTCGGTGGGCCTGGACACCTCGGATCGGGAACGCAACATCGCCGGGCGGGTGCTGCTGCGTGGTCCGCGGCCGCGCCACGAGGTGATGGTCGTCGACGACATCGTCACCACCGGGGCAACGGCGCGCGAGTCGGTGCGGGTGCTGCGGGCTGACGGTATTCGGGTTGCCGCGGTGCTGGCGATCGCGGCGGCATGAACAGATCAGCATGAACCAAAAACATCGAACCAAAGAAGTTGCCAAGAGAACGCCAAGAACTCCCAAACAGGTGTGCCAAATTGGTGGCACGGGACGGCGAACACGAGCTAACGTCGGAAACAACATTTACTGACTCACGGTCGCGATTTCGCAGGTTGCAGTACAAGTTGATGTACACCCGCGCAAGGAGGTGAGTATTCGAAATCTTGCTCCGGCGGGCAGCCTCGGCGATGACTTTCGCAGCACCGCTCCAACCCCGTCGGCGCGTAGTTGAATGCCGTGCACGCAGGGCGCGTGTGACGTGAGAAAGAGAAACGAGTAGTCACGTATGTCAAGACTTTCCGTGGGCTCCGGGCAGGCTCTGGACCAAGAACCGGCCGATTCTGAAGCGACGCCCAATGCCGAGGTCGTCGTCAAAGGCCGCAACGTCGAGATTCCCGACCACTACCGCGTTTACGTCTCCCAAAAACTCGCCCGGCTGGAGCGGTTCGACCGAACTATCTACCTGTTCGATGTCGAACTCGATCACGAACGCAACCGACGTCAGCGCAAGTCCTGTCAGCACGTGGAGATCACCGCTCGCGGCCGCGGGCCGGTGGTCCGCGGCGAAGGCTGCGCCAACAGCTTCTACGCCGCATTCGAGTCGGCGGCCGCCAAACTGGAAAGACGGCTGCGCCGCGTCAAGGATCGGCGCAAAGTGCACTACGGCGACAAGACTCCGGTTTCCCTGGCCGCCGCGACCGCGGTGATGCCGCCCCTCGATAAGGCGTTCGCCACCGAAAATGCCGAGATTGGCGAACATGACGGCTCCGTTGTGGACCACGAGCCGGGGCGCATCGTGCGAACCAAGGAACACCCGGCCAAGCCGATGACCGTCGACGACGCGCTCTATGAAATGGAGCTGGTCGGGCACGACTTCTTCTTGTTCCACGATAAGGACAGCGACCGGCCGTCGGTCGTCTACCGCAGGCACGCGTACGACTACGGCTTGATTCGCTTGGCTTAGCGGGGCGTCACCTCGTCCGATGGGTCGCGACCCGCGGCGCCCGGCTACGCCGCGCTAGCGATCGCTCCTAGGTCCGATGGTCGCGACCCGCCGCGCCCGGCTACGCCGCGCTAGCGATCGCTCCTAGGATGGGAGTCGCTTACCAAAGAAGAAGACTCCTACCCACAAGGGACATTGCTGTGCTGTCGAAGTTGCTGCGCCTTGGTGAAGGTCGCATGGTCAAGCGCCTCCGGAAGGTCGCCGACTACGTCAACACGTTGTCTGACGACGTCGAGAAGCTCACCGACGATGAGCTGAGGGCCAAGACCGGAGAGTTCAAGAAGCGCCTGGAAGACGGCGAAGACCTCGACGACCTGCTGCCTGAGGCGTTTGCAGTGGCCCGCGAGGCCGCGTGGCGGGTGCTCGACCAGCGGCCGTTCGACGTTCAGGTGATGGGTGCTGCGGCGCTGCACCTGGGCAACGTCGCCGAGATGAAGACCGGTGAGGGCAAGACCCTGACCTGTGTGTTGCCGGCCTACCTCAATGCGCTGAGCGGCAAGGGCGTGCACGTCGTCACCGTCAACGACTATCTGGCCAAACGCGACAGCGAATGGATGGGCCGCGTGCACCGCTTCCTGGGCCTGGACGTCGGCGTCATCCTCGCGCAGATGACGCCTGAGCAGCGGCGTGCCGCCTACAACGCAGACATCACCTACGGCACCAACAACGAGTTCGGCTTCGACTATCTGCGCGACAACATGGCCCACTCGCTCGAAGAGCTGGTGCAGCGGGGGCACAATTTCGCGGTCGTCGACGAGGTCGACTCCATCCTGATCGACGAGGCCCGCACCCCGCTGATCATCTCCGGCCCCGCCGACGGCGCCTCCAACTGGTACACCGAGTTCGCCCGGCTGGCGCCGCTGATGGAAAAGGACCTGCACTACGAGGTCGACCTGCGCAAACGCACCGTCGGCGTGCACGAAAAGGGTGTCGAGTTCGTCGAGGACCAGCTCGGCATCGACAACCTCTACGAAGCGGCCAACTCCCCGCTGGTCAGCTACCTCAACAACGCCCTGAAGGCCAAGGAGCTGTTCAGCCGCGACAAGGACTACATCGTCCGCGACGGCGAGGTGCTGATCGTCGATGAGTTCACCGGTCGCGTGCTGATCGGCCGCCGCTACAACGAGGGCATGCACCAGGCCATCGAGGCCAAGGAGCACGTCGAGATCAAGGCCGAAAACCAGACGCTGGCCACCATCACGCTGCAGAACTACTTCCGGCTCTACGACAAACTGGCCGGCATGACCGGTACCGCCCAGACCGAGGCGGCCGAGTTGCACGAGATCTACAAGCTGGGTGTGGTCAGCATCCCGACCAACAAGCCCATGATCCGCGAAGACCAGTCCGACCTCATCTACAAGACCGAGGAAGCCAAGTACATCGCGGTGGTCGACGATGTCTCCGAGCGCTACGAGAAGGGCCAGCCGGTCCTGATCGGCACCACCAGCGTGGAGCGTTCAGAGTATCTGTCGCGGCAGTTCACCAAGCGGCGCATCCCGCACAACGTGCTCAACGCCAAGTACCACGAGCAGGAGGCCGGCATCATCGCCGTGGCGGGCCGGCGCGGCGGTATCACCGTCGCCACCAACATGGCCGGCCGCGGCACCGACATCGTGCTGGGCGGCAACGTCGACTTCCTCACCGACAAGCGGCTGCGCGAGCGTGGCCTGGACCCGGTGGAGACGCCGGAAGAGTACGAGCAGGCCTGGCACGAGGAACTGCCCATCGTCAAGGAAGAGGCCGGCAAGGAGGCCGAAGAGGTCATCGAGGCCGGCGGACTCTACGTCCTTGGCACCGAACGCCACGAATCGCGACGCATCGACAACCAGCTGCGCGGCCGGTCTGGCCGGCAGGGCGACCCGGGCGAGTCGCGCTTCTACCTCTCCCTGGGCGACGAGCTGATGCGCCGGTTCAATGGCGCCGCCTTGGAAACCTTGCTGACGAGGCTGAACCTGCCCGACGACGTGCCGATCGAGGCCAAGATGGTCACTCGGGCCATCAAGAGCGCCCAGACTCAGGTCGAGCAGCAGAACTTCGAGGTCCGAAAGAACGTCCTCAAGTACGACGAGGTGATGAACCAGCAGCGCAAGGTCATCTACGCCGAGCGCCGCCGCATCCTCGAGGGCGAGGACCTGCAGAAGCAGGCCACCGACATGCTCGTCGACGTCATCACCGCCTACGTCGACGGCGCCACCAGCGAAGGCTATGCCGAGGACTGGGACCTCGACGCGTTGTGGACGGCGCTCAAGACCCTGTACCCGGTGGGGATCTCCCACGAGACGCTGATCCGTCACGACGACGACTCCGAGCGCGACGACCTCACCCGCGACGAGTTGCTCGACGCGCTGCTCAAAGACGCCGAACGTGCTTATGCCGCAAGGGAAGCCGAGCTGGAGGAAATCGGCGGCGAGGGCGCGATGCGCCAGCTGGAACGCAATGTGTTGCTCAACGTCATCGACCGCAAGTGGCGTGAGCACCTCTACGAGATGGATTACCTCAAAGAGGGCATCGGGTTGCGCGCGATGGCCCAGCGCGATCCGCTGGTCGAGTACCAGCGCGAGGGCTACGACATGTTCATGGCCATGCTCGACGGCATGAAGGAGGAATCCGTCGGCTTCCTGTTCAACGTCACCGTGGAGGCGGTTCCGGCTCCGCAGGTCGAGGTCGCTCCGGTCGAAGCGCCCGAAGGTCTCGCCGAACTGGCGAGTGCAGCCCCGGCTGAAACCAAGCGCGAAGAGGCGCCAAGCACGTTGCGCGCCAAGGGAATCGACGACGAGGCCCCTGCGCTCACGTACTCCGGTCCGTCGGAGGACGGTTCGGCGCAGGTGCAGCGCAACGGTGGCGCCAAGACGCCGGCCGGCGTGGCCGGCGGCGGCAGCCGGCGGGAACGGCGCGCGGCGGCCCGGCAACAAGGTCGCGGCGCCAAGCCGCCGAAGTCGCTGAAGAAGCGCTAGGACCGGCTCGCAGAATTTGTGAGGCACCCGCCTCATGTGCGGGAGGGCGCCAGGCGCGCACCATTCCGCCCAGCGGCTTCCTTCGCCCCGGCCTATCGATCGGTATGGCACCGTGATCCGAACGGCAGCTGGACGTTCTACGCGACGACACCGGGGCCGCAGAGCTGCTCGCGCTACTTCAGCGCGGTCACGCCCAATGCCGCCGTCCAATGCGATATCGACGTCGCGTGGGTCACGCCGTGGTCGCTGTTCGTGGAGATCGCCGGGCTGCTCGAATGGGAGATCGACATCCACGCCACGGCTTCGACGCGGCTGATGACCGCGCTCGGTGGATGGCTGCCGGCCAGAGCGTGGACGAACCGCCTAGAGCTGGGCGCGCTGGGCTGAGCCGCCGGGCCAATGCTGCGTGCGGGACAACTGCGCCTCGCCGGAGCCGCGCCCAACGGCCAGCGCTTCATGATCGCGCCCAGCCGGGTGGGTCGGTGGCGGGCTCGCGCGCGGTGCTGGCGACGTGGACCTCGGACCGGTGGGACCGCTGCCGCAGCAGGCGCGGCTCGCCGGGTTCCGGCCGCCACAGCGTGGTCTGTTCGTAGTGGGCTCGGGACACTTCGAAAATTTCGACGCGGCTCGTCATCATGCCGTCGACAGCGCCGTCAGCTGGGCACAATAGGTTGGTGATGTCCGGCACTTCAGAGTTGCCCACGCGCGCCGAGTTGCTGGCGGCGCTGTCGGTGGCGATCGACCTGGGGTTGGGACAGCCCGCCGAACACATGCTGCGCTCCGCACTCATCGCGACCCGGCTCGCCGATCGACTTGGGCTGAACCGAGAGCAGCGTGATTGCGCTTACTACACGACGCTGATCATGTGGATCGGATGTCACGCCGACTCCCACGAATACGCGCGGTGGTTCGGCGATGACATCGCCGTGCGCCACGACTCCTATCTGATCGACTGGTCCGGCCTGCCGTACTGGCGCTTCCTGGCCGGCAATGTCGGCCGTGGGCAGTCGCTGATGCAGCGGCTCAACGTCATGGCAACGCTGTTCGTCAACGCGCGCGGCCAGCTGTCCCAGATGATCCACTCGCACTGTATGTCGGCTGCACTGCTGGCCGATCGAATTGGCTTGGGCCCCAACGTGCAAGCCGCGCTGGCCTTCACCTTCGAGCGCTACGACGGCGGCGGCTTGCCTACCGGCGCGCGCGGCGATGCGATCCCCGTTCAGATGCGAGTCGCGCAACTGGCGGAGATGGCCGAGGTGCATCACCGCACCTACGGCGTGGAGGGCGCCGTCGCGATGGTGCGCGGCCGCCGCGGCGGGCAGTTCGATCCGGCGGTGGCCGACACGTTCCTCAGCGACCCCGAGGCGATCCTGGCCGGCCCGCTGACCGGCGACGCGTGGGCCGCGGCTCTACAGGCGGCCCCCGATTACCGTCAGCGCCTCGACGACAAGTCGCTGGACGCACTGCTCGTCGCGCTCGGCGACTTTGTGGACCTCAAGTGCCCGTTCACCCTCGGGCATGCGCGCGGTGTGGCACGCCTCGCCGGTGACGCGGCCTCGGCAGCCGGGCTGGATCCCGATGCGGCGGCACTCACCAGGCGGGCCGGTCATGTGCACGATCTGGGTCGCATCGGGGTGTCGAATCAGATCTGGTCCAGGCCGGGGGGATTGACCGCGGCCGAGTTCGAGCGCGTCCGCCTGCACCCGTATTTCACCGTGCGGATCCTCAATCAGGTTCCGGGGCTGCGGAAGCTGGCCGAGGTCGCCGGCAACCACCATGAGTGCCTCGACGGGTCGGGATATCCGCGCGGTCTGGCCGGCACCGCGTTGAGCCTGCCCGACCGCCTCCTGGCCGCTGCCGTGAGCTACCAATCCGGTTGCGAGCCAAGGCCATACCGCCAGCAACTTACACCGGAGTCCGCGGCGCAGCGGCTTCGCGCGCGGGCGCAGGCGGGTGAGCTCGACTCGGCCGCCGTCGAGGCGGTGCTGCATGCGGCGGGACACCGCGCGCCGCGGCCGAAGCTGCGTCCGGACGGGCTCACTCCCCGAGAGGTGGAGGTGCTGTGCCTGGTTGCTCGCGGCGCGTCCAACAAAGAGATCGCGGCACAACTGGTGATCAGCGAGAAGACCGCCCGCAACCACGTCGAGCGAACCTACGCCAAGATCGGCGTCTCCAACCGCATCGGCGCCAGCATGTACGCGCTCGCCAATGGCCTAGTTAGTGCGTAACTCGTCCTGAATTGAGGCATCCGCCCCATGTTCGGAGGGGACTTTCCGGCGGACAATCGCACCATGAAGCGTTACTTGACAATTGGCTACGGCGCGGCGGCCTACCTGATCTTCGTCGTCTCCTTCCTGTATGCGATCGGTTTCATCGGGGGGCTAGTGGTGCCGCGCACCCTCGATCACGGGATCGCCGGGCCTTTGTGGCAGGCGGTCCTGATCAATACCGCGCTGCTCGGCGTCTTCGCGGTCCAGCACAGTGTGATGGCCAGACCGGGATTCAAAAAGTGGTGGACGCGATTGGTGCCGACCCAGATTGAGCGCAGCACGTACGTGCTGTTGTCGAGCCTGGCGCTGCTGCTGTTGTACTGGCAGTGGCGAACGATGCCGGCGCTCATCTGGGACGTGCGCCAGCCATTCGGCCGCTGGGCCATGTGGGTGTTGTTCTGGCTGGGCTGGGCGATAGCCTTCGGCACCACGTTCATGATCAACCATTTCGACCTGTTCGGCCTGCGCCAGGTATACCTGGCGTGGCGCGGAAAGCCTTACACCGAACTGCATTTCCGCACTCACCTGCTGTACCGGCTGGTGCGTCACCCCTTGATGCTCGGCTTCCTGATCGCGTTCTGGGCCACACCGACGATGACCGGCGGGCACCTGTTCTTCTCGATCGGCATCACGGCCTACATCCTGATCGCCCTGCAACTGGAGGAGCGAGATCTGGTGAGCCAGCTGGGTGATACGTACCGCGCCTACCGTCGCGACGTGCCGATGCTGGTTCCAGTGCCGCGCCGGCAGGGCGCCGAAACGGTTGGCAACAACTAGCTTTCGAGCAGGTCGGCGATTCGCTGGTGCTTGTCCTGTGGCACCTTCCGGGTCTCGCGGACCAGCGTTGCCCGTCAGCGACCTGAAGTTCTCCTCGCCCATCGCGCGGGACATCTGCGTTCCGTATGCACTCTGCCTTTCAGCTTGACCCCACTTTGGCTGCCCGCATACTGTCGGGGCAGCAGGTAGGTCAGCACTTCATGAGTAGCCGACCGAGGCGGTACCGACCCATTTTCGGACTGTGCCTCCCAATGCCGGAACGAGGAACGTTAGTGCAGCCCATCGAACGATGCGGCGGCAAGGCCCGAGGCCAGGGCTCGCCAGTGTCGCGAAGGGAGCGAATGCGATCCGTCGTCCGGCACGACCTGCCCGCGTCGATCGTGGTATTCCTCATCGCGCTCCCGCTGTCGGTAGGGATCGCCATCGCCTCGGACGCACCGGTGCTCTCCGGACTCATTTCGGCGGTCGTCGGAGGAATCGTCCTCGGATTCATCCGCGGGTCGCCGTTGTCGGTGAGCGGTCCCGCGAACGGGTTGATGGTCGTTACCGCCGGTCTGGTCGCTCAGTTCGGTTGGCGGGTCACGTGTCTGATCACCGTGGCCGCAGGTGTCCTACAGCTAATTTTGGGGCTCAGCCGGATCGCGCGAGCCGTACTGGCGATTTCACCGGTCGTCGTGCACGCGATGCTGGCCGGCATCGGAATCACGATCGCACTACAACAAACGCACGTTCTACTGGGCGGCGCGCCCCACAGCACGTCGTGGGAAAACGTCGTAGAGCTGCCGGCGCAAATTGTCGGTGCGCACAAGCCCGGAATGTTTCTGGGCGTGCTGGTGATCGTTATTATGGTCGCCTGGCGCTGGGCTCCGGCAAAAGTCGCTGCCGTTCCGGGTCCGCTGGTAGCCATCGTGGTAGTGACAATTATTTCGTTGGTGTTCCCTTTCGACTTGGCCCGGATCACGCTCGCCGGGTCGCCGCTGGATGCGTTCCAGCTGCCGGGCCTTCCCGAGGGCAAGTGGGGCGCCTTCGCGATCAGCGTTCTCACCGTTGCCTTCATCGCCACCGTCGAGAGCCTGCTGGCATCGGTTTCGATCGACAGAATGCACCCCGGGGCCGCCACCAACTTCAACCGCGAGTTGACCGGACAGGGGGTCGCCAACATCACCTCCGGGATGATCGGCGGCCTTCCGATCGCCGCCGCCATCGTTCGCAGCTCCGCGAACGTGCAAGCGGGCGCCAAAACCCGCGCCTCGACGATCATGCACAGCATCTGGATCCTGGTTTTCACGCTGTTTTTCGCGGGGTTGATCCAACAGATCCCCACCGCGGCGCTGGCCGGGTTGCTCGTGTTCGTCGGAATCAGGCTGCTCCAGCCCGCCCATATCGAAACCGCTCTGAGGAACGGCGACCTGGCCGTCTACCTGGTGACCGTCGTCGGTGTCGTGTTTCTCAACCTGATGCAGGGCGTGCTGCTTGGACTTGTTCTGGCTATCGCGCTGACCGCGTGGCGGGTGATGTGGTTCAGGATTCACTCTCAACCCGACGGCGACGAATGGCGCGTGGTTATCGAGGGGGCGTGCACATTTCTGACCCTGCCTCGGCTGACCCAAGTCCTGGCCTCCATCCCGGAGGGCACGACGGTCAACGTCACCATGTCGGTCATCTACCTCGACCACGGCGCGCACCAGGCGATTGCCGACTGGCAGCGACGACATCATGCAAAGGGAGGGGCGGTTCACATCCATGGCGGAGTCCACACGGGTCACCGTGCTCGCCGGGCGATGGACGACCTCATCGACGCCGACGGACCTGAATCGGCTGCCTAGCCTTAGCCGGGCTTAGCCGGTATGAGGTTGGCCGATGCCACTTTGATCTGGTTGGCGTTTCGTCAAGTATGGAACGGTATGGACGTCAAAGAGGTGTTGCTGCCCGGCGTCGGTCTGCGGTACGAGTTCACCAGCCACCAGGGTGAGCGAATCGGCATCATCGCACGGCGAAGCGGCGATTTCGACGTGGTGTTGTATGCCGCCGATGACCCCGACGAGGCGCTGCCGGTTTTTCGCCTCAGCGACGAAGAGGCCGACGCCGTTGCCCAGATTCTCGGCGCACCGAGGATTGCCGAGCGGTTCGCCGAGCTGACCCGCGAAGTGCCCGGACTTGAGGCGGGCCAAGTTCACGTCGCGCCCGACAGCCCGTTTGTCGATCGGCCGCTGGGCGACACCCACGCGCGAACCCGCACCGGTGCGTCGATCGTCGCAATCGTGCGCGGTGAAGACGTGCTCGCCTCGCCCGGCCCCGCGGAATCCTTGCGGGCGCGCGACGTGCTGGTAGTGATCGGCACCGAGGCGGGCATCGCCGGAGTCGAACAGATCGTCGACAAGGGCTGAGCGCGTGGAAGTTTCGAGGGCGCTGCTACTTGAGCTCGGCGCCCTCCTGAGCGCGCTCGCCGTACTGGGCGCCGTCGCGCGTCGATTCGGGCTGTCCCCGGTGCCGGTGTATCTGATGACGGGTTTGGCGCTTGGCAAGGGCGGCATTCTGCCGGTGCCCGACGCCGACGATTTCGTCATCACCGGTGCACCCATCGGCATGGTGTTGCTGCTGCTGACCTTGGGTCTGGAGTTCTCCGCGACAGAATTCGCCAGTAGCTTGCGCCACCACCTCCCGTCAGCCGGTGTCGACATCGTCCTCAACGCCGCGCCCGGCGCGGTGACCGGCTGGGTGCTGGGGTTGGACGGCGTTGCCATGGTCGCCTTGGCCGGCGTCACCTATATCTCTTCGTCGGGTGTAATTGCGCGGCTGCTCGAGGATCTGGGCCGGCTCGGTAACCGGGAAACGCCGGCTGTGTTGTCGGTCCTGGTGCTCGAAGACTTCGCGATGGCGGCCTACCTGCCGCTTTTCGCGGTGTTGGCGGCACGCGGCAGCTGGGTCGATGCCGTCGGCGGCATGTTCGTTGCGGTTGGTGCACTGCTAGCGGCCTTTGTCGCGTCCTATTACTGGGGGCATCATGTCGGCCGGTTGGTGGCGCATCCCGACTCAGAGCAATTGCTGCTCCGAGTTCTGGGCCTCACGTTGGTGGTCGCGGCGGTCGCTGAGACCCTCAATGTGTCGGCCGCCGTGGGCGCATTCCTGGTTGGTCTCATCCTCACCGGCGACACCGCTACCCGGGCACGCGAGGTGCTCGGTCCGCTACGTGACCTGTTCGCCGCGATCTACTTCCTTTCGATCGGACTGTTGGTTGATCCGAAGGAGCTGCTTCCGATGCTTCCGGCGGCCATCGCCCTGGCGGTGATCACCGCAGCGACCAAGGTGCTCACCGGGATGTTCGCCGCCCGGCGAGACGCAGTGGCACGGCGCGGGCAACTACGCGCGGGCACGGCACTCATCGCGCGGGGCGAGTTCTCCCTGATCATCATCGGGTTGGTTGGCGCGTCGATCCCCGCTGTCGCGGCCTTGGCGACGTCATACGTCTTCATCATGGCGATCGCGGGCCCGGTACTGGCCCGTTACACCGGAGGCCCACTGCCCAGTGGCGCCCGACGAGACAGGTGAGGGGGCTTCGCCGGATCTAGCCTGGCGAGCGGCGTCCCTTCAGCCGATGTGCAGGGCGACGACCAGCCAACCGCCGGCGGCCGATTGCTCCACACGGCAGGCGATCGCGTGGATCCGGCCGCCGCGGCTATAGGTGCCGAAGACTTCGGCCGCGCTGTCTCCTACCTCACGTCCGGCCGGTTGTAGCCGCATCCGGCGCAGAGTCGCCGTGCCCGCCGACGCTGTCATGGCGCGGCTGACCGAGCGCACCGATTCGACGAGGCTGGGCGCCAGCACCGCGCGCAACTGAGCCGCCGGACGGCGACGGTCGATGACTTCCAGAACGCGGCGCAGGGCCGCGTCGGCGAATATCGACGCCTGGCGCATCTGCGCCGACAGCACCGTCTCGGCCGGGGTAGCCGGCGGCCGGAGAGAAAGTTGGCGAACACTGGGAGTGTGCAACCGCGCCGGCGCGTGGGATGATGGCGCGCACTGCGGGAGGTTTCGCGTCGGGGGTTCGTAGTCGACCACGGGCATGACGGCGCGGGTCTTGCGGCGGGGCGGGCCCACGATGGGAGCGGTGATCACCGGGCGCTCTCCAAACTTCACTACCGGGACGGGGAAGGCTGCTGGAGAGTGGCAGACGATTGTTCAGGGTTTCCTGACCGCGGGAAATCATCGCACAAATGAGCCCGGCGTGTTTTCGCGCAGGAACAGCCGATGAATTGACAAGGAGGACAGCACCGTAATGGTGACCCGGTTGTCCCCGGCGGACGCGTCCTTCTATCGGCTGGAGAACACCGCGACCCCGATGTACGTGGGATCGCTGTCGATCCTGCGCCGCCCGCGCGCCGGTTTGAGCTATGAGACGCTGTTGGCCACGGTCGAACAGCGGCTACCGCAAATACCGCGCTACCGGCAGAAGGTCCGCCAGGTCAAGATCGGCTTCCCGGTTCATTTGGCCCGGCCGGTCTGGCTCGACGATCGCGACTTCGACATCACCTACCACGTCCGGCGATCGGCGCTGCCCTCGCCCGGCAGCGACGAACAACTGCACGAGCTGATCGCGCGGCTGGCCGCACGACCGCTGGACAAGTCGCGGCCGCTGTGGGAGATGTACCTCGTCGAAGGGCTGGCCAAAAACCGCGTCGCGCTCTACACCAAGTCCCACCAGGCGTTGATCAACGGCATGAGCGCGCTGGAGATCGGCCACGTCATCGCCGATCGGACGCGGCGGCCACCGGCCTTCCCCGAAGACATCTGGATACCGGAACGCGACCCCGGCGACACGCGATTGGTACTCGGCGCAATCGGCGACTGGGTGGTGGGGCCGGGCGCGCAGCTGCAGGCCGTCGGCTCCGCCGTCGCGGGGGTGGCGACCAGCTACAGCCAGTTCGTCGACGCCGGACGGCGGGTCCTCGACGTCGCGCGCACGGTCGCGCGCGGCACCGCCCCCAGCAGTCCGCTCAATGCCACCGTGTCGCGCAATCGGCGGTTCACGGTCGCCCGCGGCCGGCTCGAGGACTACCGGGCGGTGCGGGCCCGCTACGACTGCGACATCAACGATGTGGTGCTGGCGGTGGTGGCCGGGGCGCTGAGCAATTGGCTGATGTCGCGCGGTGAAGCGTTGGCACCGACGGCGACGGTGCGGGCAATGGCGCCGCTGTCGGTCTATGCCGATGACCAACTGGATTCCACCGGCCCCGGCCAGGCGATCAGCCAGGTCACTCCGTTCCTGGTCGACCTGCCGGTGGGGGAGGGTAACGCGGTGGTGCGGCTGTCCCAGATCGCGCACGCCACCGAGTCGAACCCGACGGCCGCCAGCCTGGTCGACGCCAGGACGATCGTCACGTTGTCCGGGTTTGCACCACCCACCCTGCACGCCATGGGGATCCGGGTTGCCACCACCTTTTCGGCGCGATTGTTCAACCTGCTGATCACCAACGCTCCTGGAGCGCAGTCGCAGATGTACGTCGCCGGCACCAAGTTGCTCGAGACCTATGCCGTGCCGCCGTTGCTGCACAACCAGGCCCTGGCCATCAGCGTGACGTCCTATAACGGCATGCTGTATTACGGGATCAATGCCGACCGCGACGCGATGAGTGACGTCGATCTGTTGCCGGGACTGCTGAACCAAGCACTGGAAGAGCTTCTCGAAGGTACCCGTTAGCTTCTCGGTAGCGGCGTGAAAACCGCTGCGTACGGATAACATCCGATGATGTGAGTGCGGTGAAGAAAACGAAATCAGGCGGATCCGCCATACCCAAGATCTCCAATAAAGTCTATGCAGCCGAATTGTTCCGGCTCCAAACGGAATTCGTGAAGCTGCAGGAGTGGGCGCGGGCCACCGGCGCCCGTATCGTCATCCTCTTCGAGGGTCGTGACGCGGCGGGCAAGGGCGGTGCAATCAAACGGATCACCGAATACCTCAGCCCGCGCAGCGCCCAAATCGCCGCGCTGCCGGTGCCCACCGATCGTGAACGCGGCCAGTGGTACTACCAGCGCTATATCGCACACCTGCCCGCCAAGGGCGAAATCGTGCTGTTCGACCGGTCCTGGTACAACCGGGCGGGAATTGAAAAAGTGATGGGATTCTGTACGCCGCAAGAGTATGTGCTGTTTTTGCGGCAGACGCCGATCTTCGAGCAGATGCTGATCGACGACGGCATCCTGTTGCGCAAGTACTGGTTCTCGGTGTCTGAAGCCGAACAGCTGCGCCGATTCAAGGCCAGGCGCAAGGACCCTGTCCGGCAATGGAAACTCAGCACGATGGACTTGGAATCGGTGTATCGATGGGAGGACTATTCACGCGCCAAGGACGAGATGATGGTGCACACCGACACACCCGTCAGCCCCTGGTACATCGTGGAATCCGATATCAAGAAGCATGCGCGGCTGAATATGATGTCCCACCTGCTCTCCACGATCGACTACTGCGAAGTGAAAACGCCGGAGGTCAAGTTGCCCGAACGACCGGTCGCCAGCGATAACTACCAGCGGCCGCCCCGGGAGCTGTCGCACTACGTCGACGACTACGCGGCCACGTTGCTCAGATGATGCAGGTCTACATCCCGGCCACCCTGGCGATGCTGCAACAACTCGTCGCCGAAGGCTCGCTGTGGCCGGTCAACGGCACCGCGTTTGCGGTTACACCCGCATTGCGCGAGTCCTATGCCGAGGGGGGCGACGACGAACTCGCCGAGGTGGCGCTGCATGAGGCCGCGCTCGCTTCGTTGCGTCTGCTGGCCGGTCAGGAAGGCGAGACGTTGCCGCGACGCGCGGTAGTAGCCGCCGAGGTCGACGAGGCCAAGTACCGACCCGATCTCGACGACGCCGTCGTCAGGTTAAGCGCACCGGTGGCGATGAACCGGGTCGTCGCCGCCTATGTCGACAACGTCGGCGCGGAGCCGGCGGTGACGGCGGCTATCGCGGTCATCGATGACGCTGACCTGGGCGACGAAGACGCCGAGCTGGTGGTCGGTGATGCCCAAGACCATGACCTGGCCTGGTACGCGACCCAGGAACTGCCCTTCCTGCTCGACCTGCTCTGACTGCGCCGTGTGACGCATTCTCAGCATTTCGGTCTAGATACGCCACCGTAAGTTACGGTACCGTAGCTTCATTGGATGGGCGTAGAACTCGCCCCCGAGCTGGGCGGAAGCCGAACCTATGAGCAAAAAATCCGCGGCGGTCAACGCCAACGTCGTCGATACCAAGCGACCCACTGTCGCCGGGGCGGACAAGCACCCGGGCTGGCACGCGCTGCGCAAGCTCGCCGCGCGCATCACCACGCCGCTATTGCCCGACGACTACCTGCACCTGGCCAATCCGCTGTGGTCCGCCCGGGAATTGCGCGGCCGCATCCTGGAAGTGCGCCGCGAGACCGAAGACTCCGCGACGCTCGTCATCAAACCGGGCTGGGGTTTCAGCTTCGACTATCAGCCCGGCCAATACATGGGTATCGGCCTGCTGATCGACGGCCGCTGGCGCTGGCGGTCGTATTCATTGACGTCGAGCCCGGCGACGTCGGGTGCCGACCGCACTGTCACCATCACCGTCAAGGCCATGCCCGAGGGCTTTTTGTCCACCCACCTGGTGGGTGGCGTCGCGCCCGGAACCATCGTCCGGCTGGCCGCGCCGCAGGGCAATTTCGTGTTGCCCGACCCGGCGCCGGCGTCGGTCCTGTTCCTGACCGCAGGGTCCGGGATCACACCGGTGATGTCGATGCTGCGAACGTTGGTGCGCCGCAACCAGATAACCGACATCGCGCACGTACATTCGGCGCCAACTGCGACGGACGTCATGTTCGCCGACGAGCTGGCCGCCTTGGCGCAGGATCACCCCGGCTATCGCTTGGCGGTGCGGGAGACCCGTGCCGAGGGCCGGCTCGATCTGTCCCAGATCGGGCAGCTGGTGGGGGACTGGCGGGAACGCCAGACGTGGGCCTGCGGGCCTGAGGGCATGCTCAACCAGGCGGAGAAGGTGTGGTCGTCGGCCGGCCTAAGCGACCGGCTGCACCTGGAACGGTTTGCGGTAACCAAGGCGGCTCCCGCGGGGGCCGGCGGCACGGTCACCTTCGCTCGCAGCGGCCGGCGCGTGGCCGCCGACGCCGCGACGTCGGTAATGGATGCGGGCGAGAGCGCCGGCGTGCAGATGCCCTTCGGCTGCCGGATGGGAATCTGTCAATCCTGTGTGGTCGAGCTGGTCGAAGGCCATGTCCGTGACCTGCGAACGGGCCAGGAACACGACCCCGGCACCCGGGTTCAGACCTGCATTTCGGCGGCCTCGGGCGACTGCGTGGTCGACATTTAAGGTTACTCACAGGTAACCTACGGAGTCGTAGGTTACGATGGCGTAGGTCAGTAGAAATCAACGACCGTACGACGCGAGGAGAGCATCATGGCGATCACAGACGTCGACGTATTCGCTCATCTGACGGACACCGACATCGAGAATCTGGCCGTAGAGCTGGACGCCATCCGTCAGGACATCGAAGACTCCCGCGGTGAGCGGGACGCCCGCTACATCCGTCGGACCATTGCCGCACAACGCGCCCTAGAGGTGAGTGGCCGATTGATGCTGGCCGCGGGCTCCCGGCGCTCGGCGTGGTGGGCAGGCGCGGTGACCCTGGGCGTGGCCAAGATCGTCGAGAACATGGAGATCGGCCACAACGTCATGCACGGCCAGTGGGACTGGATGAACGACCCCGAGATTCACTCCTCGAGCTGGGAGTGGGACATGAGTGGGTCGTCCAAACACTGGCGCTACACGCACAACTTCGTGCACCACAAATACACCAACATTCTCGGCATGGATGACGACGTCGGCTACGGCATGCTGCGCGTCACCCGAGACCAGCGCTGGAAGCGCTACAACATCTTCAACCTGGTGTGGAACGCGCTGCTCGCCCTGCTTTTCGAGTGGGGAGTTGCGCTGCAGCACTTGGAGATTGGCAAGATCATCAAGGGCCGGCTGACCCGCGACGAGGCGCGGGCGCGATTGCGCGAATTCTCCGGCAAGGCCGGCCGCCAGGTGGTTAAGGACTACATCGCCTACCCGGCGCTCACCTCGTTGTCACCGGGTGCGACCTACCGGTCCACCGTCACGGCCAACGCGCTGGCCAACGTGATCCGCAACGTGTGGTCCAACGCCGTGATCTTCTGCGGTCACTTCCCCGACGGCGCCGAGAAGTTCACCAAGACGGACATGGTCGGTGAGACCAAGGGGCAGTGGTATCTGCGCCAGATGCTGGGCAGCGCCAACTTCGAGGCCGGCCCCGCGCTGCGGTTCATGAGCGGCAACCTCTGCCACCAGATCGAGCACCACCTGTACCCCGACCTGCCGAGCAACCGGCTGCACGAGATCTCGGTGCGGGTGCGCGAACTGTGCGACAAGTACGACCTGCCGTACACCACCGGCTCATTTTTGGTGCAGTACGGCAAGACCTGGCGCACCCTGGCCAAGCTGTCGTTGCCGAACAAGTACCTGCGCTACGACACCCACAACGCACCCGAGACCCGCAGCGAGCGGATGTTCGCCGACCTGGGGCCGGGTTTTGCGGGCACCGATCCGCAGACTGGGCGCCGGCGCGGGCTGAAGAGCGCGATCGCCGCCGTGCGGGGTTGGCGGCGCGACAGAACGGCGAGCCGGCCGGAGGACCTGGCGGCCTAGCGCGGCTACTGTTTCATAGGCGCTCAACAAAAATTCATGGCATCGTCGTTACCGTTTGTTGCGGTCAATGGCTGCACTGCAGGAAGGTAAGACGATGGCGATCACTGACGTCGACGTGTTCGCGCACTTGACGAGCGCCGACATCGACGCCCTGGCCAACGAGCTGGACGCGATCCGTCGCGACGTCGAAGACTCCCGCGGTGAACGGGACGCCCGCTACATCCGCCGCACCATCGCCGCGCAGCGTTTCTTGGAGGTGGCGGCCCGGGTGTTGTTGGGCGCCAGCTCACGGCGGTGGGCGTGGTGGACCGGCTCGGTGACCCTGGGCGTGGCCAAGATCGTCGAGAACATGGAGATCGGCCACAACGTCATGCACGGCCAGTGGGACTGGATGAACGATCCTGAGATTCACTCCTCCACGTGGGAGTGGGACATGCTGTCCACGTCCAGACACTGGCGCTACACGCACAACTTCGTGCACCACAAGTACACCAACATCCTCGACATGGACCACGACGTCGGCTATGACATGGTCCGGGTGACCCGCGACCAGCCCTGGAAGCGGCGCAATGGCTTCAACCTGGTGATCAACACCGTGCTGGCGCTCGGCTTCGAACTGGGAATCGCGTTGCGGCACTTAGAGGTCCACGAGGTCTTCCGGAAGGATCCCACCGAGCGCGACGCGGCTCGGGCGCGGCTGCGGGAGTTCTCCGGCAAGGCCGGCCGGCAGCTGGCCAAGGACTATGTCGCGTTCCCGGCGCTGACCTCGTTGTCTCCCGGCGCCACGTACCGGTCCACGTTTAAGGCCAATGCGATGGCCAATGTGATTCGCAACGTGTGGTCAAACGCCGTCATTTTCTGTGGCCATTTCCCCGACGGCGCCGAGAAGTTCACCAAGACGGACATGGTCGGCGAGACCAAGGGGCAGTGGTATCTGCGCCAGATGCTGGGCAGTGCCAATTTCAACGCCGGGCCCGTATTGCGCTTCATGAGCGGCACCCTGTCTCATCAGATCGAGCATCACTTATATCCGGACCTGCCGAGCAATCGGCTTGCCGAGATCTCGGTGCGGGTGCGCGAGTTGTGTGACAAGTACGACCTGCCGTATACGACCGGCTCATTTTTGGTGCAGTACGGCAAGACCTGGCGCACCCTGGCCAAGCTGTCGTTGCCGGACAAGTACCTGCGCGACGACGCTGACGACGCGCCGGAGACCCGGAGTGAGCGGATGTTCGCCCAGCTGGGGCCGGCTTTTGCAAGCACCGACCCTGCGACCGGGCGCCGGCGCGGGTTGAAGACCGCGATCGTCACCGTGCGCGGGTGGCGGCGCGCCAGGCGCGCCTCTGTCTAAGCCGTCACCTTTTGGGCCAGCGCAGCCAGCTTGGCATCGAGTTCCTGTGCGGCACTAAGCAATTCGGGATTGTCCTGGACCACCATGAGTGACGACGGCTTGACGTAGGTCAAGCTGCTATGCCCGTGGGTCTGGTCGAGAAGCAGCAGCTCGACGGGGGCGAACAGACCAGCACTCACATCGTGGCGCAGCATCGTGATCGCGATCAGCGGGTTTCCCAGGATGACCCGTAACGCCTTGCGGTCGATGCCGGCTTTGGTGATCCACCCGCCATGGTCGATCAGACCGAACAACATGAATCCGCTTGGCCCAACGTAGGATTCGACAGCCGCCCGGTAGGACTCCCAGCTGCCGGTGGCGGCCGCAATGTCGTTGATGGGTACCGGCTGCTGGCCGATGTCGGCCAGCAGCGCGGTGGCTAGTTGCTCGTAGTCCTTGGCGCTGTCGTAGTGCACCCGTACGCCGCCGAACGGAATTTCAGACGCTGACATGCTCGGCTTCCTCATCGATGGTTTCGTGTACGTGGGCCGCAGGGATGCGATCCACCCGCAGGCTCAGCAACTCGGGCCGGCTGTAGTGACCGCTGGCATCCATCAGGATCTTGCGTGCGTCGATCAATGAGAAGTCGAGGTCGGCGATTACCTCACCCTCGCCGGAACGCAGCGGCTCGCCCAGGTACTCGCCCTGCGGTGTGATGATCGCGGTAAAAAAGCCGCCGGAGATGGGCCCGATAGGGCCCCCGGTGTCCGCGGCGATCTGCGCCTGCTGATCGGTATCCAGCCACGCGGTTGCGTTGACGACGAAGGCGCCCGACTCGAGCGCGTGGTTGCGCACGCTGATCTCGGTTTGCTCAGCGAACAGGTCACCGCCGAAAGATCCGGGGAACATTGCGGAGTGGATCTGCTCGCCGTCGGCGATCAGGGCGTAGCGGGCCAGCGGGTTGTAATGCTCCCAGCAGGCCAACTGGCCGATCCGCCCGACCGCGCTGTCCACGGCCCGCAGCCCGCTGCCGTCGCCCTGACCCCACACCATCCGTTCGTGGTAGGTCGGTGTGGTCTTGCGCCGACGAGCAATCAGGGCGCCGTCGGCGTCGAAGAGCAACTGCGTGTTGTACAGGGACCCGCCGTCGCGTTCGGTCACTCCTATCGACACCACCATGCTGGCCGCGCGTGCCGCCGCACCGATCGCGTCGACCTCGGGCGAGGGTATGGTGACCGCCTGATCCATGAGCTGCAGGTGTTGCGATCGCATCTCGAACGGGCGCTGGACAAACGAGAAGTACGGGTAATAGGGAATCACCGTCTCCGGAAAGGTCGCGAACTGGACGCCCCGGGCGCCCAGCTGCGCGATGTTGGCAATCACCTTCTGGACCGTGCCCTCGCGGCTGTACAGCACCGGGCTGAGTTGCACTGCGGCGGAACGGATTACGGTCATTGCCCTGTCCTTCACCAATCGAGGCGCTCGATGATGGTCGCGTTGGCCATTCCGCCGCCCTCACACATCGTCTGCAACCCATAGCGTCCTCCGCGCTGATGCAAGGCGTTCACCAGGGTGGTCATGATGCGTACCCCGCTGGCACCCAGCGGGTGGCCGATGGCGATGGCGCCACCGTTGACGTTGGTCTTGGCCAGATCGGCGCCGACGTCTCGAGCCCAGGCCAGCACGACGGGCGCGAACGCCTCGTTGACCTCGAACAGGTCGATGTCGGCTAACGTCAGTCGGGCCCGCGCCAGCACCTTCTCAGTGGCCGGAATGACGCCGGTCAGCATGTAGAGCGGGTCGGAGCCCACCACGGTCGTGGTGTGAATTCGCGCCAGCGGGCGCAGCCCCAGCTGCTTGGCCACCTCGCTGCTGGTGATCATGACCGCTGCGCTGCCGTCCGACAGAGGTGACGAGTTGCCCGGCGTGATCGACCAATTGATCTGCGGGAAACGCTCTTTCATCGCCTCGCTGTAGAACGCCGGCTGCAGTGCCGCAAGGGTCTGCATCGTCGTGCCGGGCCGGATGATCTCGTCGGTGGCAAGCCCGGCGATGGGCGCGAGCTCGTTGTCGAAGAGACCGTCTTTGGTCGCGCGGGCGGCCTTGTCGTGGCTGGCCGCGGAGAACTCGTCCAGCTGGGTGCGCGAGAAGCCCCACCGCGCGGCGATCAGTTCGGCGCTGATGCCCTGGGGCACCAGGCCGTCGGGGTAACGCTGCGCCATGTCAGTGCCGAACGGGTTGCTGCCCGGCAACACCGAGCTGCCCATCGGGACCCGGCTCATCGATTCCACCCCCGCGGCCACCACGATGTCGTAGGCGCCGGCGAGCACGCCCTGGGCGGCGAAGCTGATCGCCTGCTGGCTGCTGCCGCACTGCCGGTCGATGGTGACGCCGGGCACCGACTCCGGGAATCCGGCCCCCAGCAAGGCATTGCGGGCTATGTTGACCGCCTGATCGCCCACCTGGGTGACGGCGCCGGCAATGACATCGTCGATCTGCACCGGGTCGACGCCGGTGCGGTTCACGACTTCGCGCAAGCTGTGTGCGAGCAGGTCGGCAGGCAGCACGTCGTGCAGCGCGCCGCTGGCCTTGCCCTTCCCGATGGGTGTGCGCACTGCGCCGACGATCACGGCGTCACGTGTCATGGCTCCTCCTTGAGCTGGGTATTTATCGCTATACTCAGCTATAACACCTAGGTATAGTGAAAGCAACCCAGACCGGGAGGTGATATTGATGACAATGCTTCAGGGCCGGCTCGCCGATCGCGAGGCCTGGTCTGCAGTCGGCGAGTGTGCGATCGAGAAGACCATGGCCGTTGTCGGTACCAAATCCGCGATGCTGATCATGCGCGAGGCCTACTACGGCACCACCCGATTCGACGACTTCGCTCGCCGGGTGGGCATCACCAAAGCCGCCACCTCCGCGCGGCTGGCCGAATTGGTCGCCCTCGGGCTGCTGACCCGCAGGCCCTACCAGGAGCCCGGGCAACGCAGCCGCGATGAATATGTGCTCACCAGCGCCGGCATGGAATTCATGCCGGTGGTGTGGGCGATGTTCCAGTGGGGCCGGCGCCATCTGCCGGGCCGCGACCGCCTGCGGCTGACCCATTTGGGCTGCGGCGCCGATGCCGAAGTCGAAATGCGGTGCAGCAAAGGCCATTTGGTGCCTCCCGACGAACTCGGCATGCGGTTGGCGCCCACTCGGCGCGAACGTGCGTAGATGTACACACGTAGCGGCGTGTCGTTGTGCCAACACCCACGCCGGGCGGCTGGTTAAGTCTCCCTGAGGGTCGCGAGCAACCGCCGGGCGGCGGCGACGCGCCGCATGGCCGTGCCGGTCAACGTGTCCAGTGCGCATTCGGGGTCGGCCGGTGGCCCCATGTGCCCGCAGCCGCGTGGACAATCCTCGATCGCCTCGGCCAGGTCGGAAAATGCCATCAGTACGTCGTCGGCGTGGATATGCGCCAGACCGAACGACCGGATGCCGGGCGTGTCGATCACCCATCCGCCCGAGTCCAAGGGCAGCGCGACAGATTGCGTGGAGGTGTGTCGTCCCCGCCCGATGTCGGTCACCTCGCCGACCGCCCGATCCGCTTCAGGCACCAGGCGATTCACTAGCGTGGACTTGCCCACGCCGGAATGCCCGAGCAGCACGGTGATCTTGCCTTCGAGCAGATCGCCCACTGCGAGTAGCGGATCGTCGACGCCGGCGGCGATCACGGTCAGGTCCAGGTCGACGAACTGCTCGGCGAACGGTTCGGGCGGTGCGAGATCAGTCTTGGTCAGGCACAGAATCGGGGTCAGCCCGCCGGCGTAGGCGGCGATCAGCGCACGGTCCACCAGGCCGGTGCGTGGCGGGGGATCGGCCAGCGCCACCACGATCAGCAGTTGATCGGCGTTGGCGACCACCACCCGCTCGGTGGGGTCGGTGTCATCGGCGGTGCGCCGCAACACAGTTCGCCGCGGCGCCCGTCGCACGATACGGGCCAGGGTGTCCACCCGGCCGGACAGATCGCCGACGACGTCGACGTCGTCGCCGACCACGATCGGGGTGCGGCCCAACTCGCGCGCCCGCATGGCGGTAACCCGCCGGTCGACATGTCCGGCCAGCACACAGCCCCAGCGGCCGCGGTCCACGCTGACCACCATGGCGGCCTCGGCGTCGGCGTGCCGGGGACGGGTCTTGGTCCGCGGTCGCGAACCTCGCCCGGAACGGACCTTGACGTGGGACTCGTCGTAGTCACCGGGCCGCAACCGCTAAGCCCCTTTCACCATGTCGGCCCAGAGCTGCGGGAACTCCGGCAGCGTCTTGGTGGTGGCGGCTATGTCGTCGACCTCGACCCCGGCCACCCGCAGCCCGACGATCGCGCCGGCCATCGCCATCCGGTGATCGGCATAGGCGCGCCACATGCCGGGCCGCAGCGGTGTCGCGGTAATCACCAGGCCGTCGGATATCTCCTGGCAGTCACCGCCCAGCCGGTTGATCTCGGTGCTCAGCGCGGCCAGTCGATCGGTTTCGTGGCCGCGCAGGTGTGCGATGCCGGTCAGCCGGGATACCGCTCCCGGAGCGGCCAGTGCCGCGAGCACCGCGACCGACGGAGTGAGCTCCCCGACGGCGCTCAGGTCGACGTCGAACCCGCCATAGCCCGCCGAACCCTGCACCTCTAGAGACGAATCAAATTGGCGCACAACGGCGTTCAGCGTATCCAAGATGCTCAGAATGTGTTCGGCCGGTTGCACGCTGTCCGCCGGCCAACCGGTGATTCCTACCGTGCCGCCCGTCACCACCGCGGCTGCCAGGAACGCGACCGCATTGGTCAGATCCGGCTCGACCTCCCAGTGGCGCGCCTTGATCGCACCCGGACGCACTTGCCAGCGATAGGGGACCGAGTCGTCGACGTCCACGCCGGCTTGGCGCAGCATCGCCACCGTCATCTCGATGTGCGGTGCCGACGGCAGCTTCGACCCGGTGTGTTGCACCGTCAGGCCGTCGCGCAACGCTGCCCCGGACAGCAGTAGGCCCGAGACGAACTGGGACGAGGCCGACGCGTCGATGTCGACCGTGCCGCCCGCGACGGATCCATTGCCCTGCACGCGAAACGGCAGTCCGGTGCCGTCGACGGGGACACCGAGCCCGCGCAGCGCATCCAGCAGCGGCGCGATGGGCCGAGCCCGGGCCTGCTCGTCGCCGTCGAAGGTGACCGGGACGGCGCTCAGCGCGGCCAGCGGCGGAACAAACCGCAGCACCGTGCCAGCCAGACCGCAGTCCACCCGTGCGTCGGGGCCCGGCTGGATGCGTCCGCTGACGACCAGTTCCGGGCCGTTCCCGTCGACCTGCAGGCCTAGCGTGCGCAGCGCTCCGATCATCAGGTCGGTGTCGCGGCTGCGCAGCGCGCCGGCGATGGTCGAGTCGCCTTGTCCCTGGGCGGCTGCCAGTGCGGCCAGTATCAGAGTGCGGTTGGTCTGCGATTTCGAGCCCGGAACGGTGACGGTCGCGTGCACCGGTGTCGGTGCGAAGGGGGCCGGCCATGCGTTCACCGGTCCATCATCGCCTGTCGCATGGTTCTGCCACCATGGGAGTTATGTGCGGACGGTTTGCGGTCACTACCGACCCGGCCTTGCTGGCCGAGAAAATCAAGGCGATCGACGAGGCCACCGGTACCGACGGCGCGTCGGCGCCGAACTACAACGTGGCTCCCACCAACATGATCGCCACGGTCGTCAGCCGCCACAGCGAGCCCGACGACGAGGTCACCCGCCGGGTTCGTCTGATGCGCTGGGGGCTGGTCCCGTCCTGGGTCAAGGCCGGACCCGACGGTGCCCCGGATACCAAAGGGCCGCTGCTCATCAACGCCCGTGCCGACAAGGTCGCCACGTCGCCGGCCTTTCGGAATTCTGCCAAGAGCAAGCGTTGCCTGGTGCCGATGGACGGCTGGTACGAGTGGCGCGCCAACGAGGCCGGCCCCGGCAAGAAGGCCGCCAAGACGCCGTTCTTCATGCACCGCGACGACGGCGGGCTGGTGTGCATGGCCGGGCTGTGGTCGGTTTGGAAGCCCGCCAAAGACGCTGATCCGCTGCTGAGCTGCACCATCATCACCACCGATGCGGTTGGGGAGTTGGCCGCCATCCACGACCGGATGCCGTTGCTGCTGGGCGAAGAGAACTGGGATGCCTGGCTGAACCCGGACGCCCCGCTGGATGAGGAGCTGCTGGCCCGCCCGCCGGATGTGCACGGCATCGAGCTGCGTCCGGTCTCGACGCTGGTGAACAGCGTGCGCAACAACGGACCCGAACTGCTCGCCCCAGCCGAGCCCGAGCCCGAACAGATCACACTTCTCTAGCAACCAGCCCCCACTACCTCCTGGAGTAACCCGTGACCGCTTTGAGTGCCAACCTGCTCGCATCCAAGGATCGCCATCCCGAGCGCATCGCGCTGCGCCATGACGACCTGGAGCTCACCTTCGCCGAACTCGACGCCGCAGCCGCACGGGTGGCGACGCTGCTGGCCCGCGCCGGCGTCGACCCCGGCGATCGGGTGGGGATCATGCTGCCCAATACGCCGGCATTCGTCATTGTTTTCTTCGGGATCATCTATCGCGGCGCGGTGGCGGTTCCGATGAACCCGCTGCTCAAGGCCCGCGAGATCGCTTACTACCTGTCCAACAGCGGCGCCAAGGCGTTGTTCGCCACACCCACCTTCGCTGATGAGGCCGTCCCCGCTGCTGCCGAAGAGGGCGCCCAGTGCTGGCTGGTCGACGATGCCGGCCTGGCCGAGTTGACAAGAGAACTGCCCGTTGCGGATGCACCGGTGGAGCGCGCCGACGACGATGTCGCGGTCATCCTGCATACGTCGGGAACCACCGGAAAACCCAAGGGCGCCATGCTCACTCACGCCAACCTGCGGCGCAACGCCGACGTCAGCGTGCGCACCCTGCTCAAGATCGGGCCCGACGACGTGGTGATGGGCTGCCTGCCGCTCTTCCACGTCTTCGGTTTGACCTGCGGGCTCAACAGTTCCATTCTGGCCGGCGCGACCTTGACGCTGATACCCCGGTTCGACCCGCGCAAGGCGCTCGAGGTGATCGAGCGCGACGCCGTCACGCTGTTCCAGGGGGTGCCGACGATGTATTCGGCGCTACTGGCTTTGGCGGACGACGCCGCGGCGCAGGCTACCCGCAGCCTGCGGGCCTGCGCCTCCGGCGGTGCGTCGTTGCCGGTGCAGGTGCTCAACGACTTCGAGAAGGCTTTTGGCTGCATCATCTTGGAGGGCTACGGGCTCTCGGAGAGCTCACCGGTAGCGTCGTTCAACCATCCGGACCGGCCGCGCAAGGCCGGTTCGATCGGCACCCCGGTGGAGGGCGTCGAGATGCGTGTGGTCGACCAGAACGGGGCCGAGGTAGCCCCGGGCGAGCCGGGCGAGATCCAGATCCGCGGCCACAACGTGATGAAGGGCTACTGGAATCTGCCCGAGGCGACCGAGGCCACGATCACGCCCCAAGGCTGGCTGGCCACCGGCGACGTCGGACGCATCGACGAGGACGGTTATTTCTTTATCGTCGACCGCACCAAGGACATGATCATTCGCGGCGGCTACAACGTCTATCCCCGCGAAATCGAGGAAGTGCTCTACGAGCACCCCGCGGTCGCCGAAGCGGCCGTGATCGGTTTGCCGCACGACTCGCTGGGCGAGGAAGTCGGCGCCGCGGTGGCGCTCAAGAAGAACGCGGCGGTCGAGCCCGATGAACTGCGCGATTACGTCAAAGCCCGCGTGGCGGCCTACAAATACCCGCGCCGGATCTGGCTGGTCGATGCCCTGCCCAAGGGGCCGACCGGCAAGGTGCTCAAACGCGAAATCACCGTTCCGGCAGCCGAAGACACTCGATGACTAGGGCTGCACGTATCCCGGCGGGTTGACGCCGTCCACCCAGAAGTCGACGCCTAGCTGCCCGCCCGGCACGCAGTCGTACACCGACAGGTCGGTGACGCCGGATTCCAGCAGTACGTCCTCACACAGCAACGTGTTGCCGGTGTAATCGCGGGAGTTCTTGGTGAGGATGACGTAGGCCGCGTCGGAGTACACCTCGGGCTTGCGCGCCCGTCCCATTGCCTCGTCGCCGCCCAGCAGGTTCTGCACCGCCGCGGTGGCCACCAGGGTGCGCGGCCACAACGTGTTCGACGCGATGCCGTCGGCGCGCAGCTCCTCGGCAATTCCCAACGCGCACAACGTCATTCCATATTTGGCCATCATGTAGGCCGTAGGCTTCAGCCACTTCTTTTCCAGCAGCACCGGCGGCGATAGCGTCAGGATGTGCGGGTTCTCCCGGCCCTTCAGGTGCGGTATGCACGCTCGCGACACCGCATATGTGCCGCGCACCTGAATGCCGTTCATCAGGTCGAAACGCTTCATCGGCACGTCGCTGATAGATCCCAGGTTGATCGCCGAAGCGTTGTTGACGCAGATGTCGATGCCGCCGAATTGCTCGACGGTCTTGGCTACCGCGGACTCCACGGACTCCGGATCGCGCACGTCCCCCACGATCGGCAGCGCCTGACCGCCGGCTTCCTCGAGCTCCTTGGCCGCGGTGTATACCGTCCCCGGCAGTTTGGGGTGGGGCTCGGCGGTCTTGGCGATCAACGCGATGTTGGCGCCGTCCTGTGCGGCACGCTTGGCGATTGCCAGCCCGATACCGCGACTGGCGCCGGAGATGAACATGGTCTTGCCCTGGAGGGAGGTGGCGTGGGACATGGCGTCACACTAACGCAGCCGTCCCGGGAAATAGCGCGCTGGCCGATGCTGTTGATTGGTGCGGTTTCTACTGTCGGTTCCAGCCTCTATGTTGGGAGGAGGGGTCAGGTGTTGGCGACTAGCCTGCTAGCCGAGCAGCGGTTGGCGTTCGTCGATACCGCAACCGAAGGGACCGTGTTAATCGAGATGGCCGACATCGACGGTGTGACCGGGTCGCACGGGCCGGAGCCCGGTCCGCCTGGGGAGACGGACGAGGAACTGACGGCGCGTTTCGAGCGCGACGCGATTCCCCTGCTGGATCAGCTGTACGGCGGTGCGCTGCGCATGACTCGCAATCCTGCTGACGCCGAGGACCTGGTCCAGGAAACGATGGTGAAGGCCTACGCCGGCTTCCGCTCGTTCCGGGAAGGCACCAACCTCAAGGCGTGGCTGTACCGGATTCTGACCAACACCTACATCAATGGCTACCGCAAGAAGCAGCGGCAGCCGGCGGAGTATCCGACCGAGGAAATCACCGACTGGCAGCTGGCCTCCAACGCCGAGCATTCCTCCAGCGGCCTGCGCTCGGCGGAGGTCGAGGCCCTCGAGGCCCTGCCGGATACCGAGATCAAAGAGGCCTTGCAGGCGTTGCCAGAAGAGTTCCGGATGGCTGTTTACTACGCCGACGTCGAAGGTTTCCCCTATAAAGAGATCGCCGAGATCATGGACACGCCGATCGGTACGGTCATGTCGCGGCTGCACCGCGGCCGGCGTCAGCTGCGTGGTCTGCTGGCCGATGTGGCCAAGGACCGGGGTTTTGTTCGCGGCGAGCAGACGCACGAGGAGGTGTCGTCATGAGCGAGTTCTCCGGCACGTCCGATTCGTGCCCAGACGGCAACGAAATCGGGTACTACGGGTGCGCGGAGGTCATCGCCGAGGTGTGGACCCTGCTTGACGGTGAATGCACCCCCGAGACCCGGGAAAAGCTGCGCCGCCACTTAGAGGCGTGCCCGGGGTGCTTGAAGCATTACGGTCTCGAGGAGCGGATCAAGGCGCTGATCGCGACCAAATGCCAAGGCGAAAAGGCCCCGGATAGCCTGCGGGAGCGGCTCCGGCTGGAAATCCGGCGGACCACGATCATCCAGGGTGGACCGTAACTGCTTTACGCGTTGGGCCGCTTGCCGTGGTTGGCTTTGCTGTGCTTGCGGTCACGCTTCTTGCGGCCACGCTTGGCCATGGCAGAACCTCCGTAGGTCGTCATACGCGGGGCGGTTAGCGTCCACCCGATTGCTGAACAGTGTCTCACGCGACCCGTTCGGTGGCCTCGGTAGCCCGCATGCCGCTGTCCCGAGCGGTCTTATGGTTCGATATATGGCAGCCTGACGGACCAGCAGTCAGCGTGCGCCAGTGGTCGAAACGAGTGGGGTGAAGATGGCCGAGGATGTTCGAGCCGAGATCGTGGCCAGCGTGCTCGAGGTTGTCGTCAGCGAAGGCGATCAGATCGGCAAGGGCGACGTCGTGGTGCTGCTGGAATCGATGAAGATGGAGATTCCCGTCCTGGCCGAAGTCGACGGCACTGTCAGCAAGGTGAGCGTCTCGGTGGGTGACGTCATCCAGGCCGGCGACCTCATCGCTGTGATCAGCTAGGGCTTTTCCTACTTGCATGTCGACACTCGGTAACCTGCTGGCCGAACACACGGTGCTGCCGGGCAACGCGGTCGACCATTTGCACGCGGTAGTAGGGGAGTGGCAGCTGCTGGCCGACCTGTCGTTCGCCGACTACTTGATGTGGGTTCGCCGCGACGACGGGGTGCTGGTGTGTGTTGCGCAATGCCGGCCCAATACCGCGCCGACGGTGCTGCAGACCGACGCGGTGGGTAGCGTCGTCACCGCCGAACGGCTGCCCCTGGTAGCCGAGACCTTCGCCGCCGGTGCTGCCAGGCGCGAAAACGATGGAGGCCAAGGACATTCGTGGCAACTGCCAGGGCCCAATGTCGAGTCTTCCCCAGTGCGCTACCGCGAGCAGGTAGTGGCGGTGCTGACCCGGCATCAGACCGAAGTTGCTGCCCGTCGCGGTTCGGGAGGACTCGAGACGGCCTACCGGGAGTGCGCCACCGACCTGCTGCACATGCTGGCCGAGGGCACCTTTCCCGACGTGGGTGACGTCGCCATGTCCCGATCCACTCCGCGGGCCGGCGACGGCTTCATTCGCCTCGACGTCGACGGCGTGGTCGCCTACGCCAGCCCTAACGCGCTGTCGGCCTACCACCGGATGGGGCTGACCAGCGAGTTGGAAGGCCACAATTTCATCAGGGTGACCAGGCCGCTGATCTCCGACCCGTTCGAGGCGCAGGAGGTGGCCGAGCATGTGCTCGACCTGCTGGCCGGCGGGGCGAGCATGCGCATGGAGGTCGACGCCGGTGATGCGACTGTGCTGCTCAGAACGCTGCCACTGGTGGTACATAAGTCCAATGCGGGCGCAGCGATCCTGATCCGCGACGTCACCGAGGTCAAGCGGCGCGACCGCGCCCTGATCTCCAAGGACGCCACCATCCGGGAGATCCACCACCGGGTGAAGAACAACCTGCAGACGGTGGCGGCGCTGCTGCGACTTCAGGCCCGGCGAACGGCCAATGCCGAAGGCCGGGAGGCCCTGATTGAGTCGGTACGCCGGGTGTCTTCGATCGCGTTGGTTCACGACGCGCTGTCGATGTCGGTGGACGAGCAGGTCAACCTCGACGAGGTCATCGACCGGATCCTGCCGATCATGAACGACGTGGCATCGGTGGACAGGCCGATCCGGATCAACCGGGTGGGCGAGCTGGGCGTGCTGGACTCCGACCGGGCGACCGCGCTGATCATGGTGATCACCGAGCTGGTGCAGAACGCGATCGAGCACGCCTTCGATCCGGCCGCTGCGGGTGGATCTGTGACTATTCGGGCTGAGCGTTCGGCGCGCTGGCTTGATGTCGTGGTGCACGACAACGGGCGTGGCCTGCCCGAAGGATTCAGTCTGGAGAAGTCCGACAGTCTGGGCCTGCAGATAGTGCGGACCCTGGTGTCGGCCGAGCTGGACGGCTCGCTGGGCATGCGGGAAGCACCCGATCGCGGCACCGACGTGGTGTTACGGGTGCCGATCGGCCGGCGCGGCCGGTTGGTCTTGTGACGCGGTACACAGCAGTGCGGCCCCGACGATGGGGCGGGGCCGCTTATGGAGCTGTACAGCAGTGCGGCCCCGACGATGGGGCGGGGCCGCTTATGGAGCTGTACAACAGTGCGGCCCCGACGATGGTCGGGGCCGCACTGTGCGGAGATTGAGTTGTTCAGACTCCGCTTCGGGCCTTCGTCCGGGCATTGCGGCGCTTGAGTGCGCGCCGCTCGTCTTCGCTCATGCCGCCCCAGACACCCGAGTCCTGGCCGGTGTTCAGAGCCCAGCCGAGACACTCTGTGGTCACCGGACACCGATTACAGACCAGTTTCGCGTCAGCGATCTGCGCGAGCGCCGGACCGCTGTTCCCAACCGGGAAGAACAGTTCCGGATCCTCGTCACGGCAGACCGCCTTGTGGCGCCAATCCATTAGTAGTTACTCCTCACTATGTGCGCAGCAGTGCGCACGGGCGATTTCTCTTGGCGTGTTAACGCGTGCACAAGAAAGGTTTCCGTACCTCTACATATTTCTGCATGCAACCTTTTGATCGTTTCACAGGCTCATCGGATGTCAATAGTGTTACGGGAGCCCGTGGGCTATCTCACTTTCACGATCTGTTCCCGAACCCCTTACTCCGTTGTACTACACTACCGGCCGAATTGCGCCCTACATTTGCGTCGCAAGCTTGTCACAGCTTTGATTATCCCAGGTCAGAGCGTTCTTTTGCGGGCGGGGCGACGACGGGTAGCACGTCGGCAACCGCGCGGAACGTCATGGTTTCGCGCTGGCCGAGGTAGTCCCCGTCGAACTGGCAGGCGGCTGGACCGGCCGTGGCGGTAACCCGCACCCAAGGTACGTCGTCGTCTGTTACCAGATGTTTGAACTCGAACCGCGGCCGCTTGGCGAACATCTGCCGGACGATGCGCAGGGTGGGGATCAGCTTCATGGTGGTCGGGGCGAAGACCCCCAGACCCCGTTCGAAGGAACAGGTGGGGTTGGTCCATACCGGTCGTTCGTTCGCGTATGTCCACGGGCTCGCGTTGGATACGAAAACGAAGCTCACTCCCGTAATCGGCTCTCGCCCAGGAAGTTCCAGTGTGAGCGCCGGTTCGCGGCGGGTGTAGCCGTACACGAGGGGCACGGCGGTGCGGATGTAGCGCCACGCCGAGACCTTGCCGCCCTTATCGCGCTCCGCCTCGACTCCGGCGACCACCTCGGCGTCCACGCCCATCCCGGTGTTGAACACGGCCCAGCGCTCGCCGCAGTCGATCAACCCGATCCGGCGCCATTGCCGGTGCTGGTCGTACTCGTCGAGCAGCTGGATGAGCTGGTTGGTGGCGGCGATCGGGTCGCGAGCGATTCCCAGGACTCTGGCCAGCACATTCGCCGAGCCACCCGGCACGATCGCCACCGCGGGTATGGGTCCTTGCGGAGGCGTGGCGGGGCTGCCGAGCATGCCGTTGACGACTCCGCTCACGGTGCCGTCGCCACCATGTACGACTACCAGGTCCACTCCGTCGGCAACGGCTGCCTGGCCGAGTTCAGCCCCGTGACCACGGTGTTTGGTGTGTTGGATAGTGAGTTCGACACGGCTCTTGAGCGCGTGTGCGACCAGGTCGCGTGCGGCCGGTGTGATGGTGGTGGCGGTGGGGTTCACGATCAGCACGGCACGCATGAGCCATGAGCTTAGGCGGCATGCTTCGGCGCGCCGCGCAGCAGCGTGAGGTACGGCCCGTCGACTGTGTGCTCGCGGCCTCGAGTGTGCTTGCAGGGCGGGCAGATCGCGATCTGGCCGCCCTGGCGACACAGTCAAAGCCGCCAGCGCACACTCGACGGGCCGTAAGGTCGCTACGGCCGCCATGACTACGCTGACGCTGTGACTGGTAGCGCCCCGCCGACCGTACGTGCCGCGGGAGTGATCGTCGCTGTTGAGGGCGCGGCGGCCCTGGTGATCGCGGCGGTTCTGGTGGTGCGCGGGCTCGCCGGTGCCGACCAGCACATAGTCAACGGGCTGGGTACCGCGGTCTGGTTCGTGCTGGTCGGCGGTGGGGTCCTCGCCGGGGGATGGGCTTTGATTGTCGGTAAGCGATGGGGCCGCGGGCTTGCGGTGTTCGCCCAGCTATTGCTGCTGCCGGTGGCGTGGTACCTGGCCGCGGGTTCGGGCCAACTGGCGATCGGGATTCCGGTGGGGGCGGTGGCGCTGTGCGCGCTGGCACTGCTGTTCAGCCCGCCCGCCGTGCGCTGGGCCGCGAGCGGCCATCAGCGCGGGTCTGCTAGTGCCGCCAACTCCGGGCCGGACAACCTGTAGGTAGTCCACTCGCGCTGCGGCTGCCCGCCGATCCCGTCATACAGTGCGATCGCATCGGCATTCCAGTTCAGCACCGCCCAGGACAACCGCGTGTAGCTGTTGTCTAGGCATTCCGCCGCCAGCGTGGCCAGCAACAACCGGGCCAGGCCGCGGCGGCGAAACGGCGGCCGCACATATAGGTCCTCCAGATGGATCCCCGCGACGCCATCCCACGTGGAGAAGTTGAGAAACCACAGCGCCATCGCCGCGACCTGGCCGTCGATCTCAACGACGTGGCCGTGCAATGTTGGTGGCACGCCGAAAAGCGCCGTAGCTATTTGCTTTTCGGTGACGGTACATTGGTCGGCGGCGCGCTCGAATTCGGCGAGCTCGTGGATCATGGCCACAATATCGGCGACGTCGTCGCGAAGGGCCCGGCGGATGTCGTGGGTCACTGCGATACCCCCAACGCGGTCAATATGGTGGCGAATTTAGTTGTGGTTTCGTCGACTTCGTCGTCGGGGTCCGATTCGGCGACGATGCCACCGCCGGCGCGCGCGAGGGCGCTGCGGCGATCGGCCGACAGTTGCGCACAGCGAATCGACACCACCCAGCGCCCGTCGCCTCGCTCGTCGCACCAGCCCACGGCACCGGCGTAGAAGCCGCGGTCGCCTTCCAGCGCGGCGATGAGTTCGATGGCGTCTCGGGTCGGAACCCCTCCGACCGCGGGAGTGGGGTGCAAGGCCAACGCCAAATCGATTGCGGTGGTTGAGGTATCGCGGAGCCGGCCTTTGATGGGCGTACAGAGGTGCCAAACCGCCGCGGTGCGGCTCAACTGTGGCTCGGACGCGATCGTCAGGTCCTCGCAGAGCGGCTCGAGAGCTGCGCGCATGGTGTCGATCACCAACCGGTGCTCGTGGCGGTTCTTGGCCGACCCGGCCAATGCGGCACCGTTGGCTGCGTCGAGTTCGGGATCCGCTGCTCGAGGTGCTGAGCCGGCAAACGGCTGGCACACAACGCGGTCGCCGAATCGCGCAACCAGCAGTTCCGGGCTGGCGCCCACCAGAGCCGCTCCCGCGTAGTCGCCACCCGCGGCGGTCAGGTCGACCAGATAGGCGTTGGCCGTCGGGTCGGCGGCGACCAGTCGGCGCAGGATCATGCGCGCATCCAGCGGTCCGTCGGCGGTCAGTTCCAACGCCCGCGCCAGTACCACCTTGAGCAGCGGGTTGTCCGGTGCGGCGAGTTCGTCACGGGCGCGGCTGATCCGGTCGCGGTATTCGTCAAGCGGGGGGACGATCGCGCCGATGTGCACCGCGGGCAGCGGACCGGTTGGCCAGTTGGGCATCGCCTCGAGGCGGCGCACCCCGCCCGGTGTGATCAGTGCGACCGGACTGTTCGCGTCGAAAGGCAACGCGCCCAACACTATTGGCGCGGTTCCGGAGCGCAGTGCCGCCTGCGCCGCCCCGATGTCGCAGTACCGCGTCCGCACCCCGTCGGCAATCAGGGCCCCGCCCGGCCCGGCCAGCGCGAACGGTGGTTCGCCGGTTAACAACTGACCGGGTGACCGGTCAGCCCGAGCAGCCGAAGCTGTCGCATCCCATGCTCGAACCCGCAGACTGCGATCGACCCGGTAACCATGCCGAAGCGGCTGCCCTCGATGAGCGGCAGCTCCCCCCAACGGGTGATCACCGCACGAGAGAAGTGGCCGTGGCTGACAAACACCACGTCACGCGATTCCATATTCTCCAGGGCCAGAGCCACGGCGCGGTCAGCGCGATCGCTGACCGCAGCGACGCTTTCACCGTCGGGGCATCCGTGCGTCCACACCAGCCAATCCGGATCGGATTGCTGGATCTGAGGTGTGGTCAGGCCCTCGTACGCGCCGTAGTCCCATTCGGCAAGTAGCGGCGACACCTCGTCGACGTCAAGACGTGCGAGTTCGGCGGTGACCAGGGTGCGTCTACGTGGACTGCTGATCACCAGCGGGTCCTTGAGATTGAGCTGTTGGAGCACCTGCGCGGCCGACTTGGCCTGGGCCCGGCCGGTTTCGGTGAGTTCGATGTCGGTGCGGCCGGTGTGCTGACCAGATTTCGACCACTCGGTCTCGCCGTGGCGGAACAACAGCAGTCGATGGTTGTGCACGCTCATGTAGACCGATTCTGCCTGAGACACGCCGGAGCCATGCCGGGCCTGTCGCCCGAACCGGAGCGAGGAGAACATGCCAGGATGGGCAGTGTGCGCGCCGGCGACGATGCAGATGCCAGTGATGGGGAGGAGCGGCGCTTGTGGCTGAGATGAGGGTACTGGCGGTTGCCAACCAGAAGGGTGGAGTGGCCAAGACGACCACGGTTGCCTCGTTGGGTGCGGCGATGGTGGATATGGGACGGCGGGTGCTGCTCGTCGACCTGGACCCGCAGGGTTGCCTGACCTTCTCACTTGGTCAAGATCCCGACAAACTACCGGTGTCCGTGCACGAGGTGTTGCTCGGCGAGGTCGAACCCAGCGCCGCATTGGTCGACACGGCCGAGGGAATGACGCTGCTGCCCGCCAACATCGACCTGGCGGGCGCCGAGGCGATGTTGTTGATGCGCGCCGGGCGTGAGTATGCGCTCAAGCGCGCGCTGGCCAAACTCTCCGACCAGTTCGACGTGGTCATCATCGACTGCCCGCCGTCGCTGGGTGTGCTCACACTCAACGGTCTCACCGCTGCCGACGAGGTCATCGTGCCGCTGCAGTGCGAGACGCTGGCCCACCGTGGCGTGGGCCAATTCCTGCGTACGGTCGCCGATGTCCAGCAGATCACCAACCCCAAGCTGCGGCTGCTGGGTGCGCTACCCACGCTGTACGACTCGCGGACCACGCACACGCGCGACGTGTTGGTCGACGTCGCCGACCGCTACGAGCTGCCGGTGCTGGCGCCACCGATCCCGCGCACGGTGCGCTTCGCCGAGGCCAGCGCGTCAGGCTCCTCGGTGCTGGCCGGCCGCAAGAACAAGGGCGCGGTGGCCTACCGCGAGCTGGCGCAGGCGCTGCTCAAGCACTGGAAGTCCGGCAAAGCACTGCCCACCTTCGCCGTCGAGCTGTAGCGCGGTCAGCCCAGCACCACCAGGGTGTCGCCGCGCTGCTCGATGACCTTGGAGCCCGAGACGAGCGGGATCACCGCTGAGCCGCTCGGCGGCCGGTCAACCGGGATGTAGCGATTGTTCGCTCCGCTCACCGGGTCATAGACGCCGATCGCGCCCGTCACCGGCACCAGCAGCTGACCCGCCATCATCACGCCCGGCCCCAACGGAGCCGTCGTTTCGCCCGCGACGATGGTGTAGCGCGGCGTCAGGCTGCCGGCGTCGAAAACCATCAACGTGTCACCCGTCCACCAGGTCACCAGATTTCCGGACTGCGACACGACCGCCGAGGGCGACGGCGGCTTGGCCAGCAGAGTGCTCGACACCGTGGTTCCGGACTGGTCGATCACGTCGACCCGGGGCTGCGGCGCCGGCAGGTACACGGCGGTGTTGTTCTGCGAGACGACGAGTACGCGGGCCCCGGTGCCCGGCCGAATCCCGGGTTCGGGCACGAACTGCTGCTGCGGTTCGTCGTCTTCCTTACCCGGTCGAAGCAGGACGAGCCGCAGGTCGGCCTGATTAGCGCAGGCCTCCAGCACAGCTACCGCCGACGAGCTTGCCGTGGCCGATTCCAGCGTGCATCCGGAATGCAGTCCCCGATTCGACGGCTTCACCCGGGCGTCGGTCTCCCCATAGGCCATCATCCGCACCATGTCTGACCGCCACAGCTCCAGCCGGGTATTGCCGGCCGACAAGACCGTTGTGCCGTCGGAGGACAGGCGCACCTGCGGATCGGCGTAGCTGCTGCGGGCAGGCCCACGGTTCCCGGTGGATCCATCGATGGTGCTGACCTGGCCGCAGCCGCGGCTGTCCCGGTAAACGGCGACGGCGTAGTGGTAGACCCAGCTCACCCCGCACAAATCGGTGTCGCGGGTATAGCTCCACAAGGCCTCGCCGGTGGCCGGATCGCGTCCTTGCACCTGGCGCCCGCCAGCGGTGACCACTGTCCCGCCCACCGCCACCGGGACACGGGTGGCCGGGCTGGGAGCCGTCCACAACTGCTTGAGCGGGGCGGGCACTTCCCGGGCCGGAGTCGGGCTGGGCGCCGGAACGGCGGCCGGTCTGCTGATCGTGGCCCGCGCATCGCTGGTCCACCAGATCAGTGCAGCGACCGTGCCGATGACGATCGCGATCGCCGCGGCCGCCAGCAGATCAACCTTGGTCCGGCGTTCGGGTTTGACCATGCGCGAGCGTGGCTCAGTCGGGCCGGCTCAGTTGGCCGGCGCCGCGGTGTCTGCAGGTTTGCGGCGACGACGGCGGCGTCGAGCCGTACCGGCGCTGCCGGACGGTGCGTCCGACGCGCTGCAGGGGCCAGCCTCCGATGCGCCGTCGCCGGCGGCGGTGTTCGTGGCGGGATGCCCGGTGACCGGCTTACCGCCCCGCGTGCGCCGCCGCCCCCGAGAGCTGCGCGCACGCTGAGTCTTCGGACCGTCTTGGCTGGGCTCGCGGCGCTTGGCCGGCGATTTGGGGGGCGGGCCGACGTTGCCGGCGACGTCGTCCGGGATGGCCAGCTCGGTGTACAGGTGCGGTGAGTTGGAGTAGGTTTCCGCCGGATCGGGGGAGCCCAGGCCGAGCGCCTTGTCGATCATCTCCCAGCGTGGCAGCTCGTCCCAGTCCACCAAGGTGACCGCGACGCCGGTGCGCCCGGCGCGGCCGGTGCGCCCGATCCGGTGGACGTACATCTTCTCGTCCTCGGGGCACTGGTAGTTGATGACATGGGTGACGTCGTCGATGTCTATGCCGCGCGCGGCCACGTCGGTGGCGACCAGCACGTTGATGTCGCCGCCGCGGAAGGCCTTGAGCGCCTTTTCACGCGCGATCTGCCCGAGATCTCCGTGCACGGCGCCGACCGCGAAGCCGCGCTCGTTCAAATCGTCGGCGACCTTCTGCGCGGTGCGCTTGGTGCGGGTGAAGATCATCGTCGCGCCGCGGTCGCGGGCCTGCAGGATCCGGCTGACCAGCTCCACCTTGTCCAGCGCGTGGGCGCGGTAGACGAACTGCTCGGTGGTGTCGTGTACGGCCAGGGAGTGCGGGGCCTCGGCCCGGATGTGAGTGGGCTGAACCATGAACGTACGGGCCAGCGTGATGATCGGGTCCGGCATGGTGGCCGAGAACAGCATCGACTGCCGGTCCGCGGGAATCTGGCGCAGGATGCGCTCGATGTCGGGCAGAAAGCCCAAATCGAGCATCTCGTCGGCCTCGTCGAGGACCAGTACCGACAACCCGCCGAGCTGAAGGTGGCCCTGCTGGCACAGGTCGAGCAGCCGGCCGGGAGTGCCCACCACTACGTCGGCGCCCTTGTGCAGCGCCTCGATCTGCGGCTCGTAGGCCCGCCCACCGTAAATGGACACCACGGCAAGCGGACGCTCGTCTTCGGCGGTGAGGTACTTGGCCGCGGTGGCCAGGTCATTAGTCACCTGCAGACACAGCTCGCGGGTGGGCACCACGACCAGGGCGCGCGGCGTGCCGTTGAGTGGCCGTACTCCGGTTCCCGAGGAGACGCGGTGCAGCAGCGGCACGCCGAATGCGAAGGTCTTGCCCATGCCGGTGCGGGCCTGGCCGATGAGGTCCTCACCGTTCAGGGCCAGCGGCAGGGTGAGTTCCTGGATAGCAAACGGATGCTCAATGCCCTTTTCGGCCAGTGCGCGGACTATTTCGTCGCGAACTCCGAGTTTGGCAAACGTAGGTTCAGTTGTGCTTTTGAGTGCGGTCATACGCGGATGGAGAGCCTTTCGGTGACGGTATCGGTAATGTGTCGGTTTCTCTGTCGCGGTTCACGCGCGCACGAGTTCCGACTCCGATACGTCGCCGAGTCGCCGGTCCAACAACACCATCCGGGCGGGCCAGCTACGTGCACGCACATTTCTTCGGTAGAAGCAGCACAGAGACGCAGCCTCGACCTTTAACCATGATAACCCGTCGCCAGCAGGCACCCATTTGCTTTTGCTCGTGACGACTAGAGTGTTGCCATGCCCTCGCCCTCATCCGCCGATCAGGTGGCCGATTCGCCCAGGCCACGCCTAGCGGCGGATCATCCAGGCGTCAACGAATTGTTCGCGTTGCTGGCGTACGGCGAGGTGGCGGCTTTCTACCGGCTGACCGACGAGGCGCGCATGGCGCCGAACCTGCAGGGCCGCATCTCGATGGCGAGCATCGCCGCCGCCGAAATGGGGCACTACGAGCTGCTGCGCGATGCGCTGGTGAGTCGCGGCGTCGACGTGGTCCCGGCGATGGCCAAGTACGCCTCGGCGCTGGAGAACTACCACCGCCTGACGACGCCGAGCACTTGGCTGGAAGCCCTGGTCAAGACCTATGTCGGCGATGCCCTGGCCGCTGATCTGTACCTGGAGATCGCCGACGGGCTGCCCGACGAGGTTGCCGACGTGGTGCGGGCCGCGCTGTCGGAGACCGGACACTCCCAGTTCGTCGTTGCCGAGGTGCGCGCCGCGGTGACCAGCAGCGGCAAGCAGCGCAGTCGGTTGGCGCTGTGGTCTCGGCGCCTGCTCGGCGAGGCGATCACCCAGGCCCAGTTCCTGCTCGCCGACCACGACGAGCTGGTGGATCTGGTGGTATCCGGCACCGGTGGCCTGAGCCAGCTGAGTGCATTCTTCGACCGGCTGCAGAACACCCACGACAAACGGATGCGCGAACTCGGTCTGGGTTAGCCTTTCAGCGCGTGCAGGTCGCCATCATCCCGTCGCTGGTCGACGCCTTCACCAACTGACCCTGCGCGTTGACGATCGCACAGTTGAGATGACCGTGCAGGCTGGTCGCGATGACGGATTCGGTCTGCACCCCGGGGTTGAGGACCACCACCCGGGTCCATGGCAGCGCCACGTTGAACTCGGTCTTGGGGAAGCCCCGCTCGTCGGTGTAGACCACGGTCACCAGGTCGAGGAGCTGCTTGGTTCCGGACACGCTGTAGACGACGGCGCGAGGGTTCAGGGCGGCACCCGGGGGTAGGGCGACTTGCGGCGGAACGGCGTCCGGCGTTCGGGTCGGCAGCGTACTGGGCCAGGGGCTGGTGGGTGTCAGGGTGACCACGGTCTCCGGGGGGAGCTGGGGCCGCACGCTAGTGCTGGGCGGTGCCGTGGTTCCGGGTGCTGTGGCGCTGGGCGACGTGCTCGGGATCGGGTGCGGCGTAGTGGACAGCACCGGCCGCGGCGTCGGCGCCCCGATGGTCGCCTTGGTGGTGGCGCTGTCGCCGCTGTTGATGATGACCGCGGTGGCGATCGCGCCGATCGCGATCACGCCGCCGAGCAGCGCGGTGACCGGGCGCCAGCGCCGATCGGCCGGCCAAACCAGCTCTCCGTAGCCGTCCTCGAATTCAGAGTCGGCTTCGTCAGTGTCATAGGCCTCGTCATAGCCCTCGTCGTCCGGGTAGTCCCGGACGCCGTCGTAGAGGCTGTTAGCTGTGGTACTGATGTTGCCGATGGTATAGACGTGAAACCGCTGGCAGGACCGTCGCGCGGCATGTCAATCGGGCTGGGACCGAACCGTGATTAAGCCGTTTCGCTAAGCGCGAAGCGTCCTGGGGGGGCCGGGGCGCCATGCGGCCGGGGCGTGTCCACTAGCCTGCTGCTGACACCGCTGCGACGAAATGGCGCGATTTTTGAAGGAAGGGGCCAGCGTGGAGGTCAAGATCGGTATCACGGACAGTCCGCGTGAGCTGGTGTTCGCCAGCACACAGACGCCCGGTGAGGTCGAAGAACTCGTCAACAACGCGCTGCGCGAGGGTTCGGGCGTGCTGAGCCTGACCGACGAGCGGGGGCGTCGCTTCCTGATCAACACCACCAAGATCGCCTACGTCGAGATCGGCGTTGCCGATGCCCGCCGGGTCGGCTTCGGGATCGGTGCTGAGGCGGCGGCGAAGGCTACGAGCGGGTAAGGGGCACGTGCGACAGTCCGCCCCAGGCGAATTGCACGGTGCCGTCGACGGCGTCCGATTTGGAAATCGGACGGTCTGAGTCCAGCCAGTATCGGGCGCAGTCCACGCTGATGCCGACCAGGCCCACCGCGATCATCCGGGCGCGATGCGGATCCAGCCCGGAATCGGCGCTGATCAGAGCGAATACCGCGTCGGTGCAGGATTCGGTGGCCACCCGCACCTCCGCAGCGACCTCCGGCTCGGTCACATAGTCGTTCTCGAAGATCAACCGGTAACCCTGGCTGTCGTGCTCGATGAAGTCGAAGAACGCCTGCACCGCCGCGTGCAGACGCTGGCGGTTGTCGGTGGTGGTGCGCAGTGCCTGCTGCACGCCGGAGACCAGATTCTCCACATGCCGGTGCAGCACCGCCAGGTACAGCTCCAGTTTGCTGGAAAAGTGTTGGTACAGAACGGGTTTGCTGACGCCGGCACGGTCGGCGATCTCGTCCATGCCGGCCGCGTGATACCCGTGGTCGACGAAGACGTCGCTCGCGACGATAAGCAACTGGCCACGGCGCTCATCGCGGGGTAACCGGTTGCCGCGCCGGTTGGAGGGCGCCGACGCGTCGGTCGACCGGGTGCGTTCGGCCGATCTGACGGCACGCCTCTGCGCCGCCTTGACGAGATCGCTCATCGGTCCTCAATCTGATTCGCGCCGGATATCCATCCCCGCGGCCCGCATATTTGTCGCAACGACATTACTACCCGAGGTGCCGGTAACCGATGTTTCGGTGCCCACAGAAGTCAGTCAGAAGCCGTATTCGGGCGCGCCAGGGGTCGCCGTCGCGGTCGGCTGTGTAATCCTGGGAAAATGACGTCCCCACGCCCCGGGCGAGTGCCTGTGCTGCGTGAGGAGTGGCGTGAACCGTTGCGGGCCCAGCGCGACCCGCTGGCCTCCAGCGCCGGGCGGACCCGCGCCGACCGCGAACGCCCACGTCAATGGCGCAAACAAACCTGGCTGGGACGGTTCGTCTCGACGTACGGCTGGCGCGCGTACGCGCTGCCCGTTCTGGCAGTGATCACGGTGGCGGCGGGTTACCAGACGGTGAGCGGGATGGGTACGGCGAAGCCGACGACGGCCCACGCCGTCCACGACCCCCCGGCTATCGGTGTGGTGGGCACGGCGATCATCGACACGCCGCCCAAGGGCTTGTCCGCCTTCGACGCCAACCTGCCGGCCGGGACACTGCCAGATGGCGGTCCGTTCACCGAAGCCGGCGACAAGACCTACCGGGTGGTTCCGGGCGCTACGCCGCAGTTCGGTCAGGGCACCGCGAAGGTGTTCCGCTACACCATCGAGATCGAGAACGGTCTGGACCCCACCATGTACGGCGGGGACAACGCATTCGCCCAGATGGTCGACCAGACGCTGGCCAATCCCAAGGGCTGGACGCACAACCCGCAGTTCGCCTTCATCCGAATCGATAACGGCAAGCCGGACTTCCGGATTTCGCTCGTCTCACCGATGACGGTGCGGGTGGGATGCGGCTACGAATTTCCGCTGGAGACGTCCTGCTACAACCCGTCCTTCGGGCCGGACCGGCAGTCGCGGGTATTCATCAACGAGGCGCGCTGGGTGCGCGGCGCGGTCCCGTTCGAAGGCGACGTCGGGTCCTACCGGCAGTACGTGATCAGCCACGAGGTCGGGCACGCCATTGGCTACCTGCGCCACGAGCCGTGTGAGAGCCAAGGTGGCCTGGCTCCGGTGATGATGCAGCAGACGTTTTCCACGTCGAACAACGATGGGGCGAAGTTCGACCCCGATTTCGTCAAGCCCGACGGCAAGACCTGCCGGTTCAATCCCTGGCCGTACCCGATCGCCTGACGGCGATGAGTGCAGGGAAGCCTGCCGAGATGATTGCCGTTGATTCGGGCAACTGCTGTGATGGTTAGAGCTGATAAGACCGAGGAGATGTCCGGTGTCATCGTCATTGCCGCCGCTAGTTGAGCCCGCGGGCGCGCTCACCCGCGAAGAGGTGGCGCGCTACAGCCGTCATCTGATCATTCCCGACGTGGGCGTGGACGGGCAGAAACGACTCAAGAACGCCCGGGTGCTCGTCATCGGTGCCGGCGGGCTCGGCTCGCCGACGTTGCTCTACCTGGCGGCCGCCGGCGTCGGCACCATCGGCATCGTCGACTTCGACGTCGTCGACGAATCCAACCTGCAGCGCCAGATCATCCACGGCTCGGCCGACGTCGGGCGCTCCAAGGCACAGTCGGCACGCGACTCGATCGTTGACATCAATCCTTTGATCGACGTGCGGCTGCACGAGTTCCGGCTGGAGGCCGACAACGCCGTCGACCTGTTCAGCCAGTACGACCTCATCCTGGACGGCACCGACAACTTCGCGACGCGCTATCTGGTCAACGACGCCGCGGTGCTGGCCGGCAAGCCGTATGTGTGGGGGTCCATCTACCGGTTCGAAGGACAGGTGTCGGTGTTCTGGGAGGACGCTCCGGCCGATGAGGCCGGCAACGAGCGCGGCCTCAACTACCGCGATCTGTACCCCGAGCCGCCCCCGCCCGGCATGGTGCCGTCCTGCGCCGAAGGCGGCGTGCTGGGCATCATCTGCGCCTCGATCGCGTCGGTGATGGGCACCGAGGCGATCAAGCTGATCACCGGGATCGGCGAAACGCTGCTCGGACGATTGATGATCTACGACGCGCTGGAGATGAGCTACCGCACGATCAAAATCCGCAAGGACCCGTCGACGCCCAAGATCATCGAGCTGATCGACTACGAAAACTTCTGCGGCGTGGTGTCCCCGGAAGGCGCTGCCGTCGCCGCCGATTCCACCATCACCCCGCGGGAGTTGCGCGAGATGCTCGACTCCGGCAAGAAACTGGCCCTGATCGACGTTCGTGAGCCGGTCGAGTGGGACATCGTGCACATCGACGGCGCTCAGCTGATCCCGAAATCGTTGATCAGTTCCGGCGAGGGGTTGGCTCAGCTGCCGCAGGACCGCACGACCGTGCTGTACTGCAAGACCGGGGTGCGCTCGGCCGAAGCGCTGGCCGCGGTGAAGCAGGCCGGTTTCTCGAATGCGGTCCACCTGCAGGGTGGGATCGTGGCGTGGGCCAAGCAGATGCAGCCAGACATGGTGATGTACTAGCCGAAAGCCCGAAGTTCCTCTGCTAGGCCTGGATCGTCGCGCTCCTCAGCGCGTCGTGACGACGCGCATCGTCGCCCGACTAGACATCCCAGGTTCGTAAGTCGTCAAGCAGCGGCTGTCCTGCGGTGTGCCCAGGCGGTGTGTTCGTTGTAGG
>NZ_LQPW01000076.1 GCF_002116635.1 Mycobacterium szulgai
GGCGGTGCTGGCGGCAACGCCGGCATGTTCTCCGGGGATGGCGGGGCCGGCGGCACCGGCGGGTTCGGCCCCGCTACCGGCGGTGCCGGGGGCACCGGCGCCAAGGCCGGACTGTTCGGCGACGGCGGTGGCGGCGGCGCCGGCGGGGAGAGTTTTGGGACCGGCGGTAAAGGCGGGGCCGGCGGCGACGCCATGCTGGTCGGCAACGGCGGTAACGGCGGCAAGGGCGGGATTGGCTTCGTGGCCGGCGCCGGTGGAACCCCCGGCGCCGGTGGGATGCTGCTCGGCCTGGACGGGTTAACGTAGCCGACGGGCTACATTGTTACGCCGTCGCTGCCGCGCGATTTAGATCCGCACCGGCCGCTGGTCGACGGGCGCCAGCACGTCGATCAGGTCGACCACCGTCGTCAGCGCGGCGGTGCGCGGATCTCGTCCCTCGACCAGCGCGGAGACCACCGAACCGTCGACCGCACAGATCAACGTGCAAACCAGTTCGATGTGCACCGTGCGCCCTGATCTTTCGATGGCCTCTGCGACCGCCTCGGCCCGCTGGCGCAGGCTGCGTCGCATGCTTTCGCGCAAAGCGGGAAAGCGGGTACAGGCGATATGGCGCTCATATCGCGATATCAGCTGCTCAACGAGTCCCGGACCGGATACGTCCCCCACCAGCAACTCAACCAGCACATCAGCGGTGGTCTCAGGCCCCCGACGCCGCCTGGACAGGGCATTGACCCTGGCCCGCAGCTGAGCTACCTCGATCATTCCGACGTGTTCGACCGCGCGGGCGATCAAATCGTCGAGCGACGAAAAGTAGTAGGTGGTAGATGCCAGCGGTAGGCCGGCCCGCCGAGCGACCGCCCGATGGCGTACCGCTTCGAACCCGCCCTCGCCGAGCAGCTCGGCGGCAGCGCTTACCAACGCATACCGCCTACGTTCTCCTTTTGGAGTAACTGCTGCCGTCACGCACACACATGCTGCCAGTCAAAGTGGTACTCCATTGCCATTTTCGTCAAACGTCCATGGCATGATGGCCCGCATGCCAGACATGAGCCGCCGCGCGGTACTCGGTCTTGGTGTCGGCGCGGCATGCGGCGCCGTCGGCGCTTATGCGCTCGACATGCTGTTTTTACCCCGAACCTCACAGGCCATGCCACCTGCGGTGAGTGGAACAAGCGTTCCATTGGCGCCGGCACGGCCGCTCGATCCAGCCCCGGTCGCCCAGCCCGCCCCCACGATGATGACGGGCTCCTTCGTGTCCGCCGCACGCGGCGGGATATCGACCAATTGGGCGATCGCGCGTCCGCCGGGCCAGACCAAACCGTTGCGGCCGGTGATCGCCTTGCATGGTAAGGGCAGTGATGCGGCGACAGTGATGGCCGGCGGCGTCGAGCAGGGTCTGGCCCAGGCCGTCAACGCCGGGCTACCGCCGTTTGCGGTGGTCGCCGTCGACGGCGGCGGAGGTTACTGGCACAAGCGGGCCTCCGGCGAGGACGCTGGGGCCATGGTGCTCGACGAGCTGATCCCCATGCTGAACGGCCAAAACCTGGACACCTCGCGAGTGGCGTTTCTGGGCTGGTCGATGGGCGGCTACGGCGCCTTGCTGCTCGGCGGCCGGCTGGGCGCGGGGCGCACGGCCGCGATCTGCGCGGTGAGCCCGGCGCTGTGGACCTCGGCCGGAGCGGCCGCACCCGGGGCATTCGACGGCGCCGACGACTTCGCGGCGAACTCGGTGTGGGGCATGCCCGCGCTGGGGTCGATCCCGATCCGGGTGGATTGCGGCGACAGCGATCCGTTCTATTCGGCGACCAAGCAGTTCATCGCTGCGCTGCCCAACCCGCCGGCCGGCGGCTTCTCGCCGGGCGGTCACAACGGCGGTTTCTGGAGCTCGCAGTTACCCGCGGAGCTCACCTGGATGGCACCGCTACTGACCGGCTGACGTGAGCACACCCTTCGGTTGGAACTTCCCCTACACGTGGCCGCGAATGCCTATTCTCGCCGCCAACGTGGTTTGTACGTCGCAGCCGCTTGCCGCCCAGGCCGGTCTTCGAATGCTCGCCGAAGGCGGGAGCGCAGTCGATGCGGCCGTCGCGACCGCCATCACCATCACCCTGGTGGAACCCGTCTCAAACGGCATCGGCTCAGATGCCTTCGCCATCGTCTGGGACGGCGCTCAACTGCACGGACTCAACGCGTCGGGCCGTTCGCCGGCGTCGTGGACGCCGGAATACTTTGGTGAATTAGGCGGTTTCGGCGTTCCGGCACTCGGGTGGAACTCCGTGACCGTGCCGGGCGCGGTGTCGGCATGGGTCGAGCTACACGCCAAGTTCGGCAAGCTGCCCTTCGAACGGCTCTTTGAGGCCGCTATATCCTACGGCCGCGACGGTTTTCTGGTCTCGCCCACGGTGGCCACGCAATGGGCGGCGCAGGTCCCGGTGTTTGCCGGCCAACCCGGGTTCGCCGAGGCATTCATGCCCGGGGGGCGGGCGCCCAAACCCGGTGAGCTGTTCAAGTTTCCGGATCACGCGGCCACGCTGGAGCGAATCGCGGTGACTCACGGCGAGGCGTTCTACCGCGGCGAGTTAGCCGATGCGATGGCGGCGCACGCGGCGGCTAATGACGGTGCGATGCGCGCCGGCGACCTCGCCGTCCACCGAGCCGATTGGGTCGGCACCATCAGCGCAAACTACCGGGGATACACCGTCCACGAGATACCGCCCAACGGTCAGGGCATCGTCGCACTGATTGCGCTGGGCATCCTCGAGAGTTTCGAAATGTCCTCTCTGCCGGTCGATTCCGCCGACAGCGTGCACCTGCAGATCGAGGCGCTGAAGCTGGCCTTCGCCGACGCGCAGGCTTACGTTGCCGACGCCGACCATATGTCGCTGGACCCGGCTTTGTTGCTGGACCGCGATTATCTGAAAGAGCGGGCGGGACTGATCGATCGCAAGCGGGCAACGCCGATGTCCGCCGGAATCCCCAAGGGGGGCACCGTATATCTGACCGCTGCCGATGCCGGCGGGATGATGGTGTCGATGATCCAATCGAACTATATGGGGTTCGGCTCCGGCGTGGTGGTTCCGGGAACCGGAATCTCGCTGCAGAATCGCGGCGCGGGTTTCACTGCGACACAAGATCATCCGAACCAAGTCGGACCGAACAAGCGTCCATTGCACACCATCCTGCCGGGGTTTGTGACCCGGGACGGTGCGGCGGTGATGAGCTTCGGGGTCATGGGCGGCCCGATGCAACCCCAAGGCCATGTGCAGGTGATGGTGCGCATCGCCGACTACGGGCAGAACCCGCAGGCGGCCTGCGACGGCCCACGCTTCCGCTGGCTCGAGGGCCTGCAGGTCAGTTGCGAAAAGGGTTTTCCCTCAGCGACTCTCGAGGAGTTACAACGGCGGGGCCACGACCTGATTCTGACCGAGGACTACAACGCGTTCGGCAGCTGCCAGGCCATCTGGCGACTCGACGACGGGTATGTTGCGGCCAGTGACCCGCGACGGGATGGTCAGGCGGTAGCGTTCTAGACGGTGACCTTGCCGTCGGCAGCCCGCTCGCCGATGTCTCTTCGGAAATGGCCGCCGGGCAATCGAATTGATCTTAGACGTTCGTACGCGGCAGTGCGCGCCGCGGCCAGGTCGGCGCCGACGCCTACCACCGACAGCACCCGGCCGCCGGAGGAGACGATGGCACCGTCGTCGCGGCGTGCGGTGCCCGCGTGCAGCACCCCGTCGGCTTCCGAGCCGGTGACGACGTCGCCGACCCTCGGACGACCGGGATAATTCTCGGCAGCGAGCACCACCGTCACAGCGGCGCCGTCGCGCCAGCGTAACTCACCGAAGTCGGCCAGTTTGCCCGAACCGGCGGCATACAGCAGCTGCCCCAGCGGCGAATCCAGCAGTGCCAGCACCGCCTGGGTCTCCGGATCGCCGAAGCGACAATTGAATTCGATGACTGCGGGTCCGTTCTTGGTGATCGCGAGCCCGGCATAGAGCAATCCGGTGAAGGGGCAGTCTCGCCGAACGAGTTCGGCCGCAACGGGTTCGACGACGCGGCTGACGATCTCGCGATAGACGTCGTCGGGCAGCCACGATAGTGGCGCATACGCGCCCATACCGCCGGTGTTGGGTCCGGTGTCGCCCGCGCCGACCCGCTTGAAGTCCTGCGCAGGCAGTAGCGGCACCACGGTTGGGCCGTCGACCACGCAGAACAGCGACACCTCGGGTCCGTCCAGGTAGGACTCCAGCAGCACAGGATGCCCGGATTCGAGCAGGGCCGCGGCGTGGGCGCGCGCGGCATCGCGATCCGGCGTCACCACCACCCCCTTGCCGGCCGCCAGGTGATCGTCTTTCACCACCCAGGCCGGTTCACCGGCGGCCGGCCCGAACCTGTCCAGGGCGGCGTCCAAATGTGCGGGGTTGTCCACGATTTCACTTTTCGCGGTGCGTACGCCCGCCGCGGCCATGACGTCCTTTGCGAATGCCTTGGAGCCCTCGATGCGCGCCGCGGCCTTACTGGGGCCGAAACACACGATGCCGGCGGCGCGCACGGCGTCGGCCACGCCGAGGACCAGCGGCACCTCCGGGCCGATGACGACCAGGTCGGCCCGCGCAGCGCGGGCTAGCGCGACGACCTCGTCACCGGAGGTGATGTCGACATTGTGCTGCTCGGCCAGACGGGCCGTGCCGGCGTTGCCAGGCGCAATGATCAGTCCTGTGACCTGCGGATCTGCGCTGAGGGCCAGCAGCAGAGCATGTTCACGGGCACCAGAGCCGATCACCAGGACGCGCACGACACGTCAGACTAGCCGCAGTGGGGTGGGCGGGCCGCTGCGCGGTTGGGCATGTTGCGGCCGGGAAGGCGATATCGCGGGCGATAGCGCGTTTGGAATGTGGGTATGGCACCTTGCCGCGGGGCTGACGTGACGGGTGTGACTCAGCTCGGCTTGCCGGATTCCTTGGCAAGCACCTCGGCGACGTTGGACTTCTTGTCCGGTGCGACGCCGCTCTCGGCGGCCTTCTTGCGCTTGCCGGCGACCCGCTCGATCGCGCTGTTCAGCCGGGACCCCAGCGGGAAGCCGACGTAGTGCGTAATGAACACCGCGAGCTCACGTAATTCGTCGAGGGTGAATTCCTCGTTGTGCAGGACGGCGTTGACCTGAACCTCCAGCAGGTCGGCCTGGCCCTGGGCGGTCAGCACCGCGATCACGGCCATCCGGCGGTCGCGCATCGACAGTCCAGGGCGGCTCCAGATGCGGCCGAAGAGATGGTCGACGGTGAGCGCAAAGTAGTCGCCCGGCATGTCGGGCATGTCCCAGGCGTAGACCTCGTTCATCTTGTCCAGGCCTTTGCGGCGCAGTTCGTCCATCACGTCTCCTTTGGTGTGTCCGTGCGCGGTACTCCCAGGCCGGCCGCCAGCCGCTCGAACGCCACCCGCGCTAGCGGCAGGTCAACCGATACCGCATCACCTAGGGCCAGCGCCAGGCTCAGATCCTTCTCCCCCAGCTCGCGGGTGTGCTCCAATAGCGGGCGTAAGGGGTCATCGGGTTCCATTGGCGCTGTCGTCTTGCGGAACATGATCGCCGATGGACCACCGGTGAGGCCGTCACTGTGGCGGACCACTTTGGCCAGGGCCCGCAGGCTCAGCCCGCATGCTTCGGCCAGTCGCTCGGCTTCGGCGGCGGCAGCGTAGGACACGAAGGTGAGCATGTTGCGAGCCAGCTTCATCTTGGTGCCCGCACCCGGTTCGCCGGCGTGGATCACCACCGAAGCCCATTGCGAGAACGGCTCTTTGATGCGGCGGAACGTCTCTTCGTCGGCGCCGACCATGGTGGCCAGATCACCGTTGGCAGCCGCCCCGGCGCCGCCGCTGACCGGCGCATCGGCGATATGAATTCCTTTCGCTTCGAGCTCACCGGCGAGTTCGACGGCGGTGCTGTCCTTGATGGTCGAGTGAATCGCAATGATGGTGCCCGGCTTGGCGTGTGCGGCCAGCCCATCGTTTCCGGTGATCACTTCGCGCACTTGGGCATCGTCGAACACGGTGACGCTGATGATGTCGGCATCGGCGACTTCGGCCAGGCTCGCTGCGGCAGTTGCGCCGCCGTCCACAAACGGGGCCATGGCCTCGGTCCGCACATCGAACACCGTCAACCCGCCCGGCCAGTCGAGGTAGCGCTTCGCCATTGGCGCGCCCTGGTTGCCCAGGCCGATATAGCCCAAACGCGGTGCGCTTTCGGTCTGACTCATGATCGGATGATCTGTCCGCCATCGACATTGAAGATCTGCCCGGTGATCCAGGAGGCCTGATCACTGAGCAGAAACAGACACATGCCCACCAGATCCTCGGGTGTGCCCATCCGGGACAACGGCATCTGCTTGATCATGTCCTTGACCAATTCTGCGGGCGTGACGGTCCTGGTGGCCTCGGTGTCGATCGGGCCCGGCGCAATCGCGTTGATCCGGATGTTCATTCCACCCAGCTCGCGGGACAGCTGCTGGGTAAGGCCGTTGACGCCAACCTTGGCCAGTCCGTAGAAGTTTGAGTACAGCCAGGCCGCGGTCGACGACTGGTTGACGATCGCGCCGCCGCCACGCTTGGCCATCTTCTTGTACACCGCGCGGGTGCACACCAGTACGCCGTCGTGGTTGACGCTCATGAATTTCTTGTAGTAGTCCAGCGGCACCGTCAGCAGCAGGTCCAGCTTCATGTCGCCGTAGATCGCGGCGTTGTTCACCAGATAGTCGATACCGCCGAATTCGCCCAGAGTGCGATCGGCCATCGCCCTGGCCGATTCTTCGTCCGAAACATCAACGGGCACATGGATTGCCGTGCCGCCGTCGGCGACGATCTGTTTGGCGACCGCTTGGGCGGCATCGGCGTTGATGTCGGCAACCACCACCGCCGCCCCTTCGCGCGCCAGGGCTTCGGCGTACGCCTGCCCGATGCCCTGAGCAGCCCCGGTGACGATGGCCACCTTGTCTTCGAACCGACCCACGCCGATCTCCTCTAGTTACTCGCTGTCGCGATGACTTTGGTTTCCAAGTACTCCTCGAAACCGGCGAGGCCCATCTCGCGGCCATTGCCGGACTGCTTGTAGCCGCCGAAGGGGGCATCGGCCGAATACCAGACCCCGCCGTTGACGTTGACGGTGCCGACCCGCAGCCGTGCGGCCACCTGCGCGGCCCGGTCCGGATCGGCGCCAAACACGGTGCCGGACAATCCGTACGGCGAATCGTTGGCGATCCGAACCGCGTCGTCGTCGCCGTCGTGAGCGATCACCGTGAGCACCGGGCCGAAAATCTCCTCCCGGGCGGGCCGGGCGTCGTTGCTCAGCCCCGCGATCACGGTGGGCTCGATGAAGAAACCGGCGCCGCGGCCGGCCGGCCGGCCGCCGCCGCAGGCAAAAGTCCCGCCCTCGGCGATCGCCAGATCGAGATAGCTCTGCACCCGGTCGCGCTGACGAGCCGAAATCAGCGGTCCGCAAACGGTTCCCGGGTCATTCGGATCACCAGGCTTGATCGACGACATGGTGCCGGCGGCGATGGCGACGGCTTCGTCGTAGCGGGCTCGCGGCACCAGCAGCCGGGTGGTGATCGCACACCCCTGCCCGGCATGCATGGATGCGGTGAACGCCGACATCGAACAGGCGCCGGTCAGGTCGGCGTCGTCGAGCACAACGAAAGCCGATTTGCCACCCAGCTCCAGGAACACTCTTTTGATGGTGGCCGCGGCGTCGGCCATCACGCTGCGGCCGGTTGCCGTCGAACCGGTGAACGAAACCATGTCTACCCGAGGATCTTTGGCGAGCATGGCCCCCAGACCGTGATCGCTGGAGGTGACGATATTGACCACGCCCGGCGGGAAATCGGTGTGCTCGGCGATGATCTCGCCGAGCACGGCTGCGCACCAGGGTGTGTCGGGTGCCGGCTTGAGGACGATGGTGTTGCCCGCAGCCAGGGCGGGACCCAGTTTGGCGAGATTGATCTGGTGCGGGAAGTTCCACGGAGTGATGGCCCCGACCACGCCGACGGCTTCCCGGGCGATGGTGCGCCGGGTGGGGATACCCATCGGTGCTGCCTGACCGAGATCGAAGTTCCACGAATAGGAGTCGGCGGTATCCGCGGCGAACTTCAGGTCGTTGACCGGGCCTTCCAGTTGGGCCGCAGCGGTGAGCATCCGCGGCGCTCCGACTTCAGAGATCGTGAATTCCCGCAAGTCCTCTATGTGTTGTTGCATCGCGTCGCGCAGCTGCCGCACACAACGCACCCGCAGCTCCGTGTTGCGCGACCAGTCAGTCTCGTCGAAGGCCCGCCGCGCAGCATCGATGGCGCGACCCATGTCGTCGGCGTCGGCGTCGGCGGCGAGACCCAGCACCTCTTCGGTGGCCGGGTTGATCGTCGGGAAGGTTCCCGCCCCGCCCTCGGACAGCTTGCCGTCGATGAACAGCGCACTCACGCCGTCAGCCAATAACGATCGGTCGGCCATCTACAAATCCCATCCACAGTCCGCTCTTGAAGGTGGACACTTGTCCGATATTCCTTGTTCGCACCATAACTGCGTAGGTGCGGCCGACGCAACCTACGGGCCGCCCGGATGCCCTAACATAGCCAAACAAGCAGGTTATTGCACTCCAGACTTGCCTAGGCTGGCACGCATCCGCTAGCTTGGACATGTGTCCAGCGATGCTCTGGCTTCCGTCGCAGCCCAGACCGGGCAAGCGCCGCGCAACCGGCGCCAGGAGGAGACCTTCCGCAAGGTGCTGGCGGCCGGCATGGAAACGCTGCGGGAGAACTCCTATGCCGATCTGACGGTGCGCATGGTGGCGGCTCGCGCGAAGGTCGCTCCGGCCACCGCCTACACGTATTTCTCGTCGAAGAACCATCTGATCGCCGAGGTCTACCTCGACCTGGTTCGGCAAGTCCCCTTCTTCACCGACGTCAACGAGCCGATGCCCGCCCGGGTCGAGCAGGCGTTACGCCATCTGGCCCTGGTGGTCGCCGACGAGCCGGAGGTGGGCGCCGCATGCACCGCGGCGTTGCTCGGCGGCAGCGCCGACGCGGCGGTACGCGCCGCACGCGATCGGATCGGCGCGGAAATCCATCGCCGCATCACGTCGGCGATCGGTCCCGGCGCCGAACCCGGCACCGTGTCGGCACTCGAGATGGCGTTCTTCGGTGCGCTGGTCCAGGCCGGCAGCGGGCAATTCACCTATCACGAGATCGCCGACCGGCTCACCGACGCAATGAGCCTCATCCTGGCCGGCGCCGACAAAGGTAAGCAATGAGCGTCCGCACCTCCTCGCTGCAAGGCGACCCCGAGCTCGTCTTGGATCCCTACGACTATGACTTCCACGAAGACCCGTACCCGTACTATCGGCGGCTGCGTGACGAAGCGCCGCTGTATCACAACGAGCAGCTCGGCTTCTGGGCGTTGTCCCGGCATGCCGATGTACATCAGGGATTTCGCAACAGCACCACGCTGTCCAACCGCGACGGCGTCGCGCTGGATCCCATCTCGCGTGGGCCGCACGCGTCGAAGACGATGTCGTTTTTGGCGATGGACGACCCGGCGCATCTACGGCTGCGCACGTTGGTGTCAAAAGGCTTCACACCCAGGCGAATTCGCGAGCTCGAGCCGCGCATTACGGAGATCGCCCATCAACACCTCGACGCCATGCTGGAGAAGGCACACGCTTCGGGCACCGTCGACTACGTCGACGACTTCGCCGGCAAGTTGCCCATGGATGTCATCTCCGAGCTGATGGGCGTGCCCGAGGCCGATCGGGTTCAGGTGCGCGCCTGGGCAGATACCGTCATGCACCGCGAGGACGGTGTCACCGACGTCCCCGCCTCGGCGATCGAGGCGTCGATCAACCTCATCGTCTACTACCAGGGGATGATCGCCGAGCGGCGCAAGAAGCTCACCGACGACCTGACGTCGGCGTTGCTGGAGGCCGAGATCGACGGTGACCGGCTCACCGACGAAGAAGTCCTCGGGTTCATGTTCCTGATGGTGATCGCCGGCAACGAGACGACAACCAAACTCCTTGCCAATGCTGCATTTTGGGGCTACAAGAATCCCGGCCAGCTAACCCCCGTCTACGCCGACCTGTCGCGCATACCGCTGTGGGTCGAGGAGACGCTGCGCTACGACACCTCCAGCCAGATCCTGGCCCGGGTCGTCTCCGGACCGCTTGAGCTTTACGGCACCACGGTCCCCGAGGGGGACGTCCTGCTGTTGCTGCCCGGCTCGGCGCACCGCGACGAGCGGGTGTTCGACCAGCCCGACGAATATCTGATCGGGCGCGAATTGGGTTCTAAATTATTGAGTTTCGGCAGCGGAGCGCACTTCTGCCTGGGGGCGCATCTGGCCCGGATGGAGGCCCGGGTGGCGCTCACCGAACTGTTCAGGCGAATCCGCGGGTATGAGGTCGACGAGGCCAACGCCGTCCGCGTCCACTCCAGTAACGTCCGCGGATTCGCCCACCTACCGATCACCGTGGAGGTGCCGTAATGCCCCGCTTCGAACCACACCCGGCGCGCAGACCGGCAATTGTGGCCGGCGCGTCGTCGGGCATCGGCGCGGCCACCGCAGTTGAGCTCGCCGCCCACGGCTTTCCGGTCGCACTGGGGGCCCGGCGCGTGGAGAAGTGTCAGGAGATCGCCGACAAGATCCGCGCTGACGGCGGCGAGGCGATCGCGCTGCCGCTCGACGTCACCGACCCCGAATCGGTCAAAAGCTTCGTGCATCAGGCCACCGAGCAACTCGGCGACATCGAAGTCCTGGTGACCGGCGCCGGGGACACCTACTTTGGCCGGCTGCATGAAATCGACACCGAGACTTTCGAATCGCAAATCCAGATCCACCTGGTCGGCGCGAACCGCTTGGCCACCGCGGTGCTGCCGGGCATGGTGCAGCGACAGCGCGGCGACCTGATCTTCGTGGGCTCCGACGTCGCCCTGCGACAGCGCCCACACATGGGCGCCTACGGCGCCGCCAAGGCCGCACTGGTGGCGATGGTGACCAACCTGCAAATGGAACTCGAAGGTACCGGCGTGCGGGCGTCGATCGTGCACCCGGGGCCCACCAAGACCGCGATGGGCTGGAGCCTGCCGCCCGAACTGATCGCACCCGCGTTGGAGGACTGGGCGAAGTGGGGCCAGGCCCGCCACGACTACTTCCTGCGTGCCGCGGACCTGGCCCGGGCGATCACGTTCGTCGCCGAGACGCCGCGCGGCGGGTTCGTGGCCAACATGGAGCTGCAGCCCGAGGCACCGTTGACCGCGACGAAGGAACGGCAGCAATTGAAAGTGGACGAGAAGGCGCTGACCGACAAATGGCCAAAACAGCAGTAGTGCCACGGGTTTCCGGCGGTGAACAAGAACACGGTCACCTCGAAGAGTTCCGCACCGATCCGATCGGGCTGATGCAGCGGGTGCGTGACGAATGCGGCGACGTGGGCTGGTTCCAGCTCGCCGACCGCCACGTCATCCTGCTGTCCGGCGCCGGCGCCAACGAGTTCTTCTTCCGTTCCGCCGACGAGGAATTGGACCAGGCGCAGGCCTACCCGTTCATGACGCCGATCTTCGGCAAGGGCGTGGTCTTCGACGCCAGCCCCGAGCGACGCAAGGAGATGCTGCACAACTCCGCACTGCGCGGCGAACAGATGAAAGGTCACGCGGCCACCATCGAGGGCGAAGTCAAAAGGATGATCGCCAATTGGGGCGAGGAAGGCGAAATCGACCTGCTCGACTTCTTCGCCGAGTTGACCATCTACACCTCGACGGCCTGCCTGATCGGACTGAAATTTCGCAACCAGCTCGATTCGCGGTTCGCGCACTACTACCACGAGCTGGAGCGGGGCACCGATCCGCTGTGCTATGTGGACCCGTATCTGCCGATCGAGAGCTTCCAAAGACGCGACCAGGCCCGCCTGGACCTGGTGGCGCTGGTGCAGGAGATCATGAACCAGCGTCTGGCCAACCCGCCCAGGGACAAGAGCGACCGCGACATGCTCGACGTGCTGGTGTCGATCCGCGACGACGAAGGCAATCCGCGGTTCTCGGCCGACGAAGTGACCGGCATGTTCATCTCACTGATGTTCGCCGGCCACCACACCAGTTCGGGAACTTCGGCGTGGACGCTGATCGAGCTGATCCGCCACCCCGACGTCTACGCCGAGGTACTCGCCGAGCTGGAGGAGCTTTACGCCGACGGCCAGGAGGTGAGTTTCCATGCGCTGCGCCAGATTCCGAAGCTGGACAATGTGGTCAAGGAGACGCTGCGGCTGCACCCGCCGTTGATCATCCTGATGCGAGTGGCCAAGGGCGAGTTCGAGGTCGAGGGCTTTCCCATCCACGACGGCGATTACGTCGCCGCGTCTCCGGCGATTTCCAACCGCATTCCCGAGGACTTTCCCGACCCGGATGCGTTCCACCCGGACCGGTACAACAAGCCCGAGCAGGCTGACATCGCCAACCGGTGGACCTGGATTCCGTTTGGCGCGGGCCGGCACCGTTGCGTCGGCGCCGCTTTCGCGACCATGCAGATCAAGGCGATCTTCTCGGTTCTGCTGCGCGAGTATGACTTTGAAATGGCTCAGCCCGCCGACAGCTACCGCAACGACCACTCCAAGATGGTGGTACAGCTGGCCCGGCCGGCCAAGGTCCGCTATCGCAAGCGCGTTCAGGCTTAACACTCATGGCGGGTTTCAGGATCGAAGTCGATCGGGATCTGTGCCAGGGCCACGCCATGTGCGAACTCGAGGCACCGGACTACTTCCGGGTGCCCAAGCGCGGCAAGGTCGAGATCCTCGACCCCGAGCCGCCCGAAGACGTCCGCGACGAAATCGAGCGTGCGGTCGAAATGTGCCCTACCCAAGCACTATTCATCAAAGAGAAAGAAGACTAGACATGGCGTCATTTCCGCGCGAGGAACTAGAGGCTTGGGTCGAGCGCTGGCTGGAGGCCAACCGGACCGCCGAACGCGAAGGCGACTGGAAGGGATTGGCCGATTTCTACGCCGGCGACGCCACCTACGGCTGGAACATCGGGCCCAAAGAGGACGTGATGTGCGTCGGCATCGACGAGATCCGTGACATTGCGCTGGGCCTGGAGATGGAGGGCCTGGAGAACTGGCAATACCCGTATCAGAAGGTCATCATCGACGACAAGCAGGGCGAGATCGTCGGCTTCTGGAAGCAGGTCGCCACGGACGCCGACGGCACCCAGGCCGAGATCTACGGAATTGGCGGCAGCTGGTTCCGGCTGAACGCCGACGCCAAGATCGAATGGCAACGCGACTTCTTCGACTTCGGTCATGTGCAAACGGTGTATCTGGACCTGATGAAGGCGGGAAAGCTGTCCAAAGGCATGCAGAAGCGGATCGAGCGCAGCCTGGCCGGCGAGCAGCTGCCGGGCTACTACCCGCTGGGCAAGACGCCGGTGCCGATCTGGTGAGCCGGTTGCTTAGACCAACCAAGCATTTGATTTGTTACACACGCTATGCTGGCGCCAAGGAGTGCATGTGGCACTCGTCACTACCGCTGCCGGGCATGACGGAGTCAGGCAGTTCTGATCAATTCAAAGGCGAAATGGGGTCAGGTCCAACGTGAAGACAAAAGGCGCTCTGATCTGGGAGTTCAACCAGCCCTGGTCCATCGAGGAAATCGAGATCGGCGACCCGGTCAAAGACGAGGTCAAGATCCAGATGGAAGCGGCCGGCATGTGCCACTCCGACCACCATTTGGTCACCGGCGGCATCCCGATGGCGGGCTTCCCGGTGCTCGGCGGACACGAGGGCGCCGGCATCGTCACCGAGGTGGGCCCCGGAGTGGAGGACATCGCCCCGGGCGACCACGTGGTCCTGTCGTTCATCCCGTCCTGCGGCACCTGCCCGACCTGTCAGGCCGGCATGCGCAACCTGTGTGACTTGGGAGCCGGCCTGCTCGGCGGCGCCGCGGTGTCCGACGGCACGTTCCGCATCCAGGCCCGCGGCCAGAACGTCTTCCCCATGACGCTGCTGGGCACCTTCTCGCCGTACATGGTCGTGCACCGCAGCTCGGTGGTGAAGATCGACCCGTCGATCCCGTTCGAGGTCGCCGCTCTGGTTGGCTGCGGCGTCACTACCGGCTACGGTTCGGCGGTCCGCACGGCCGACATCCGGCCGGGCCAAGATGTCGCCATCGTCGGTGTCGGCGGCGTCGGCATGGCGGCGCTGCAGGGCGCCGCCGCCGCCGGTGCGCGCTACATCTTCGCCATCGACCCGATCGAATGGAAGCGCGACCAGGCGCTGAAGTTCGGCGCCACTCACGTCTACCCCGACATCAATGCAGCGCTGATGGGCATCGCCGAGGTCACCTACGGCCTGATGGCGCACAAGGTGGTGGTCACCGTCGGCGAGTTGCAGGGCGCCGACGTCGACAACTACCTGAACATCACCGCCAAGGGCGGCACCTGCGTGCTGACCGCGATCGGCAGCCTGCTGGACACCAACGTGACCCTGAACCTGGCGATGCTGACGCTGATGCAGAAGAACCTGCAGGGCACCATCTTTGGCGGCGGCAACCCGCAGTACGACATCCCGCAGCTGCTGTCGATGTACAAAGCCGGCAAGCTCAACCTGGACGACATGGTCACCACCCAGTACAAGCTCGAGCAGATCAACGACGGCTATCAGGACATGTTGGACGGCAAGAACATTCGCGGCGTCATCCGGTATACGGACGCTGATCGGTAACCCAGCCATGACCCAAACCGCCCAGTCCCCGGCCCTTTCCGCATCGCAGGCATCGTGGCGTTGCGTACAAACGCATGACCGGGAGGGCTGGCTGGCGCTGATGGCCGACGATGTCGTCATCGAAGACCCGATTGGCAAGTCCGTCACCAACCCGGATGGCACCGGGGTAAGGGGCAAGGAGGCCGTGGCCAACTTTTACGACACCAACATCGCGGCCAACCAGCTCACCGTCACCTGCCAGGAGACCTTCCCCTCCAGTTCGCCGAACGAGATCGCTCATATCCTGGTGCTGGACAGCAAATTTGACGGCGGCTTCACCAGTTCGGTGCGCGGGGTGTTCACCTATCGGGTGAATGACGAAGGCCTGATCGCCAATATGCGCGGGTACTGGAACCTGGAGATGATGACCTTCGGCAAGCAGGAGTAATCGCACCGCGCCACGGTGGCTCAGCCGATGCGGCCGATGCCGGTGATGTTGCCCTGCATGACCTTGTTGCCCATCAGCACCATGCTGGCGGTCTGGATCGGGTCGCTGAGGGTGGTGGCCGATTTCGGTTGCTCGATGAGAACCTTGCCCGTGTTGGGGTCGAGGACCGCGAAGGCGAAAAGGTCCAGAGGAGTGGTGTTTTGGAGTCCGATTCGGGTGATGGTATAGATCAGGCCGTCTCCGATCGACAGATGCGGCAACGCCGCGCTGCGAACGGAGCTGTCCCAGACGGTATGGCAGCCGGGGTTGTCGACGTCGACTCTGGTCATTCCGCCGACGAACGGCGCGGTCGGCGGCACGGCCGGCCCGGCGTTCGGTGGAACCGCGGGATAGGGATAGCCGTAGGTGCTGGCGATGAACATGGTGTTGCCGACCCCGATCGGCGAGTTCTCGCTACCCGGCCCGCCCTGGGTCAGCACCGGTTGCTGGCAGATCAGGTTGCCGGTGCCGGACTGGTAGACCAGCGCGTGCACTTGCGGGTCGGCGTTGTCGACGATGGTCAGGTAGTCGGCCCCCGTGGGCCCGAAATACGTTGGGGTGGAACCGGTTCCCCAGCTGAGCTGACCGGGCTTGCGGGCCGGACCGCGGTCGTAGGCCTGGCGCCACAGGATCTGCGGATTGCCCATGGGGTCGAGGTTCACCTCGTAGAGCGCGAAGGTGGTGGCCACCCCGATGCGATTGGCCGGTGAGGCCGAGATGCTATTGGCCACTTGTTCGCCGGCTTGGAGTTGCACGCTGCCGACACCGCCCCCGGCTTTGGCCACCCCGACCACGCCGGTGGCGGTGGCGAACCAGACGTTGCCCTGGTAATCGGGCACTACACCGACCGAGCTGTCGCCCGGCGGTATCACGCTGGACACGTCGGTGGACTCGGTGACGGTCAGCTGCCAACGACCCAGCCCGTCTTTGGCGTGCGCGACGCGGATCAGATGGTTGGTTCCATCGATCATCACCAACTGGTTGTTGTTGTCCAGGTAGGCGTAGACCCCGCCGAGCAGGCCGCCCTTGGTGATGTTCATGCTGGCCAGCGGAATGACCTGGGGCAGAATGCCGCCCGGGTCGATCAGATGCACGACCGGGCTTTGGTTGGCGATGGTGGTGCACAGCGCCACCACCAGATTGTCGGTGCCCTGAGTGATCGTCGGGCAGGCCGCCAGCAGCGGGTAAGCGAAGATGGGAACAATGTGCGCGCCGGGCCCGGGCAGCGGTCCGGCGTCGGCCGATCCCGCATCGTTGTGCATGGACGCCAAGCCATTTGGCGCCATGAACGGGTTCGGCGGCGCCAGCGGCCCGAACGCATCGGCCGCTCTAGCGGGTGCGGAGATGAGTGTTGTGGCGCACGCGGTCAGTACTGCCAGCACTGCCGCAGGAAACCGCACCTAGGTTCCTCTCCCGTGTCGTGGGTCAAATGGCAGTTTGAAGATCCCGGAAAACGACACGGCAACGCTGCGTTAACGATTCGGCTTCACTACTGTGCGGAGTCAGGCGGATTCGGGAACGTAAGTGCCGGTGCCCTGGGCTATCGATTCCAGGGTGTCGTAGGCCATCCACATGAATCCCTTTTGTCCCCAACGCGTTCCGAAGCTGTTCTGAATCCGTACAGCGCCGGTGTTCTTGGTGTAGGCGTCGTCGTAGCCGACGATGAGCATGACATGGCCGGCCTTCTTGCCGTTGTGGTACATGAACTGTCCATTGCCGACGTAGGGCGAGGGCGATCCGCGGTAATGCGGAAAATCGCTGTAGAGGTAGGTGCCGAAGGCGATCGGCATGCCGGCCGCGATGACTGTGCGTAGGTGATCCAGGCCGTCGGGTCCGGTGATCTTCGTCGTCTTGTGTTCGGGGATAAGGAAACTCGGGTCCGGTGGAATTGTTCGCGACCCGTAATCCGTCCAGTTGAGTTCGCATGACGAGGTGGGTCCGCGCCGGGCGTGGTTGGGGGCGGCAGCCAGCGAGGGGGTGCCACCGTTGGCTCGAAGCCAATTGAGGCACTTGACGATTTGGCCGCCCTCGCAGCTGTTCTGCTCCCTCTTGTTGGCGATTTGATACCGAATGTAGGCATAGTCGGCAGCAGCCTGCCGGGCCGCGGTGGTCGGCGGAGTGCGGCTCTTGCGGGCCGCGTAGAAGGTCGCCAGGCCGTATACGGTGCCCCACACAAAACAGTTAGGCATGGTTTGGCGGCCAACCGGGGGCAACCATTCGGTCCGGACGGACGCCGCGGGCGGCACTTTGCCGCGGCGTACCGGCGGTTCCGGCGCGGTGGGTTCGGGGATTTCGGGATCGTATCCGTAGCTGGTGAGCTCGTATGGCTCGTCGTCGCCATGGCTGCACGAGGGCAACGCAGCCGTGAGAGCACCGGCCGCGGCAAGCGCGAGTAGCGAACGCCGGTCCATCCGCGAATGCATGCGCACGACCGTACCGGGCGTTCTCGTCGCACATATGCTTGTTGAATGGCATCGATCTTCACCAAGATCATCAACCGCGAGCTTCCCGGACGCTTCGTCTACGAGGACGATGACGTCGTCGCTTTCCTGACCATCGAACCGATGACGCAAGGCCACACCCTGGTGGTGCCTCGCGAAGAGATCGATCAGTGGCAGAACGTGGACAGCGCGGCCTTCGGCCACGTGATGAAAGTGAGCCAGCTGATCGGCAAGGCGGTGTGCAAGGCGTTCCGAGCCGAGCGCGCCGGGGTGATCATCGCCGGGCTGGAGGTGCCCCACCTGCACGTCCACGTGTTCCCCACCCGCAGCCTGAGCGACTTCGGCTTCGCCAACGTCGATCGCAATCCGTCGGCGGAGTCACTGGACGACGCGCAGGCCCGGATCAAGGCGGCCCTGGCACAGCTCTAGCTGACCGGCTCACCGATTGGCTCAGCGACTGGAAGCGCCGCGTCTCTGACGCGCGGCAGCGTCACGTGGAAGCAGCACCCCTCGCCCGGTGCGGTGGTCACGGTGACAGCACCTCCGTGGGCGCTGACCAGCGAGGTGACGATCGAAAGGCCCAGTCCGGTTCCGCCGCTGGCCCGCGCCCGCGAGGAGTCGGTGCGATAGAAGCGCTCGAATACCCGCGACGCGTCCTCCTGGCTCATGCCCGGACCTTTGTCGGCGACCTCGATCACCGCGTCGTCGCCCGAGGTGCCGACCCGCACGGTGACGTCGGCAGTGTGCGGCGTGTGCTGCAGCGCATTGGCGACGAGGTTGCTGAGTACCTGGCGCAGGCGGGCTTCGTCGCCGAGCACCTCCGGTATGCCGGGACCGTCGAGGACTTCCAGGTTGATGGTGCGCTGGGGATCGATCGCCTCCGCGTCGTGCACCGCATCACTGGCTAACGCCAGCAAGTCCACCGGGGTGTGTTCGAGCGGACGCTGTGCGTCCATCCGGGCCAGCATCAGCAGGTCGTCCACCAGCAGGCCCATCCGGCTCGCTTCGCTCTCGATGCGCGACAACAGCATGGACACGTCGCGGGCCGCGCCCTGCCGATACAACTCGGCGAAGCCCCGAATGGTGGTCAACGGGGTGCGTAGTTCGTGACTGGCATCGGTGATGAATCGGCGCATCCGGTCCTCGGAGCTACGCGCCTTTTCCGCCGACGATTCCGAGGAAGCGACCGCCTGTTGAATCTGGGCGAGCATGCCGTTGAGCGCCAACGAAAGTCGGCCCACTTCGGTGCGCGGATCGCGTTCCGGGACACGGCGATCCAGCTGGCCTGCGGCGATGGCCGCCGCGGTCTGTTCGACCTCGGACAGTGGCCGCAGGCTTCGGTGCACCACCGCATAGCCGGCAATGCCGACCACCACCAGCACCGCCGCGCCGATGCCGACCTGCAACCACACCAGGGATCTGACCGTGTGGTCGACGTCGGACAGGTCGATGGCCACGGTGGTCAGGCCGCCCTGCGGCCCGCGTACGGTCACCGCGCGCCATTCGATATCCGAACCCCGGACCGACGGCAGCGTCGTCGGGTTGGGGCCCACGTCGTTGTTGGGGGGCAACATCGGCTCGGCGTTGCGGTCGTTGATGGCGGTCACGGTCTGGCCGTCGGGACTGATACCGCGCACGTAGAACTTCGACGGCGGCCGGGCGGGATCGAACCCGTCGGTGTTGGCCGACGAATGCTTCCAGGGCGACTGAGCCCAGGTTCGGGAGGCATCCAGCAGGGTGGAGTCGATCCGGCTGATCAGGCTGTGGCGCAATATCGAGGTCACCGCGACACCCGAGGCCAGCAGACCGCACAGCACCAGCACCAGCGTGGCCGCGACCAGGCCTACTCGCAGCGGTACTCCGCGTTGACGGTACTTAGCCATTTGCGCTACCCCGCCGGTCGAACAAGCACGCTCATCGCGGCTCACGTAACACGTAGCCCACCCCGCGCAAGGTGTGCAGCAGGCGCTTTTCCCCGGTATCGATCTTGCGGCGCAGATACGACACGTAGGACTCGACGACGTTGACGTCGCCGCCGAAGTCGTAGCGCCAGACGTGGTCGAGGATCTTCGGCTTGCTCAGCACGGTTCCGGCGTTGATCACGAAATAGCGCAGCAGGGTGAATTCGGTGGGCGACAGCGACACCGGCTGACCGGCCTTCCACACCTCGTGGGTTTCCTCGTCAAGCTCGATGTCGGCGAAGGTCAGACGCGCATTGCGGGGTTCGGCGGTGCCCTTGCCGGCGCGGCGCAGAATGACCCGCAGCCGGGCAACCACCTCCTCCAAGCTGAACGGCTTGGTCACATAGTCGTCGCCGCCCAGCGTCAAGCCGGCGATCTTATCCTGCAGCGAATCGCGCGCCGTCAGGAACAACGCGGGAGCATCGATGCCGTCGGCGCGTAGCCGGCGCAGCACTCCGAAGCCGTCCATGCCGGGCATCATCACGTCGAGGATCACCGCGTCCGGCCGGGACTCTCGGGCCCGGTCGAGCGCTTGGGCGCCGTTGGTCGCCGTGATGACCTCGAAACCCTGGAACTTCAGACTCACCGAGAGCAACTCGACGATGTTGGCCTCGTCGTCGACGACGAGGATTCGCGCCTCCGGTGTGGTGTTCTCCCCTGGCACTCCTGCTGTCATGCGGTCAATCTCCCAGCGCCCGGTTGAACGTTTGCTTCACAATCATTGAGTACTTCCTGAGAGCTCGTTGTCCGTAATCTGCTAATAGTCTGCCAGGAATCATCAAATCGGCTTGGACCCGTGCGGGGTAATCGGTGCGCGCCGCGAATACACTCACAGAATGAATCTCGGCCAAGCCTTCGTGGCTTTTGCTACCGCTCCCGCACGCATCGGCCTCGCTGCCGCGGAGGCGAGCTTAAACCTCGCCGGTGCGGCGGTTGGTCTGGCGAAGCAATCGATGGGTGATGCCGCAGGCCCCCGGGGTTCCAACGCGATGGCGAACATGCTCGGGATCGACGACGCGCTGGCGCGAGCAAACCGGCTGGCGCGGCTGCTGGACGACGATATGCCGCTGGGCCGGGCGGTTGCTGCCGATGGTCCGATGGACCGCCTGTTGCGTCCGGGCGGGCTGGTCGACCTGGTGACGGCGCCGGACGGGCTGCTGGACCGGCTGACTGCCGAGGGCGGCGGGCTGCAGCGGGCGCTGCAACCGGGCGGGCTGGCCGATCGGTTGCTCGGCGAGGACGGGATGATCGAGCGATTGCTGGCCGAGGACGGGGTGGCCGAGCGACTGCTCGCCGAAGGCGGCTTGATCGACACCCTGACCTCCAAGGACGGGCCGCTCGAACAGCTCACCGACCTCGCCGACACGCTGGCCCGGCTGGCGCCGGGGATGGAGGCGCTGGAGCCGGCCATCGCCACCCTGCAGGACGCGGTCACCGCCCTGACTCTGGTGGTCAACCCGCTCAGCAACATCGCCGAGCGCATCCCGCTGCCGCGCCGTCCGGTGCGCCGGTCGTCGTCGCGGTCGGTGAGCTCGCAGCGCATCATCGACGGCGAGACCTAAGCCGCTAGGCTTGCATCCGGTTTAGACCGGTTCAAACCGGCCTCCTTAGCTCAGTGGTAGAGCACTCGCCTTGTAAGCGAGCGGTCGTCAGTTCAATCCTGACAGGGGGCTCCACCTCATGTACCAGCTCGCGTCCCTGCACTCGGCACGGTCTTGGCGCAAGTCTCGGAAAACCTCGCGGCAACGGCAATGGACTTCACCGCGGCACCCGTGCGCTGAGAGCGGGCATTGTCAGATAACTATGCCGGGGTGATCGCCAGCGCGAGTTCTTGTGACACAGAGTTCAACAGGGTGGGCACGATGCCGCTGACGGGCGCACCGGATATGTCCTCCACAAATGGGGGCAAGAACCACACCAGAGTCCCCGTCAGTGGATGTGGCGGAGCGAGAATCCCGTCAAACGGGACATCAAGCACCAGCAGGCCCAGACCAACCGGTAGCACCAATGGCAGTGTCACTTCGCCATTGAGGAAGCCGTCGGCGACGAAGGCAGGAGCACCGATGAGTGCGGCAAGTGCCCCCGCACCATCTCCGGTCTGGATCGCGTCGGTAAAGGCCCCCACGCTTGTTCCGAGCCCCTCGAGTGTGCTGAGCGGCGGGCCTATCGCCGCTAGGGCAACCGCCGGTGTCACCTTCGTGAGCGCATTCCCGATATTGCCGAGGTTCTGCTGGATATGGCCGGGGATGGCGGTGATCGGGAGTAGGTCTGCCGCAACACGATTCAGCGCCGACGGGTCGGACAGCGCCGCGCCGAGGTCTTGCGCCGCGGTCTGCAGCGACGTGGCGATCGTGGAACCGTATGCGGTCTGGTTGGCAACGACCTGGCGCAAGAACGGCGCCGGGTTGCCAGCCCATGCGCTGTTGAGGCTTTGCAGGTTGGCGGCTGTATTCGCAACAAGGTCTTGGTAGGGGCCGAAAATGCCCGGAGTCGTCTGTGCCGACACGGAAGCGCCGGTGGGATTCAGCGGCTGCCCCAGCAACGGGGACGCATTCACGGTATTGATCAGAGCCTGCTCGGCGTTGGCGATCTCGGTGCTGAGATATGCAGTCGCGCTGCCGTTAAGCAAGTTCATGAACTGCTCATGGAATGCCGACGCCTGTCCGCTCAAGGTTTGAAATTCCTCAGCGTAAGCGCTGAACAGGCCCGAAATCGCCGTCGACACCTCGTCGGCCGCCGCAGCTACCACGCCTGTCGTGGGCGCTGCCGCCGCCGCGTTGGCGGAGCTGATCTTCGAGCCGATGTTTGCGAGATCTGTTGCCGCCGCCGTCATTAGCTCCGGGGCCGTGATCACAGACCACATCTGGCACCTCCACCCGTCAAGCCGGCAAACGCTGGCGTTGCACTCCTCAAGCGATGTCCAGTTTCTTTCGCCACCACGCCTCCCGGTAGGGGATTTGTACCTTTTGTTGAATCAGCCGGACACCGGTGTAGTCACGGTCTGTGGCCTCGAAGGGAGCGATCGTCAGGCGCGCGGCTGAGGTTTGCGCCGAGGTGGCGGCCCGGCGAATCATCAACAGCTATGACCGCGAGGCAACGAGGAGGCACCTACGGCATCGGCAGTTTCACTGACGTTGACGGCTGAGCGTGCAGCCTAAACGTGTTGACGAGTTGAAGCCCGGAGACAGGATCCGGATGAAGATCGGGCACGCCACCCTCGTCGACACCGAACCGATCGGCGAGGACCGCACTCTGCTCACCTTCCTCTACGGGACAAAGGTTCCGGCCGACAACGATGTCACCGTCGATGTCCTCGACGACGGCGAATGGGGTTGGTAGAACACCCGCTAACCCCCAATCAACGCTGGTTTTGACCGGGGCAAGGAGGCAACATCAATTGACGGCGGCCGTCACCGCCACCATCGCATGAAGGTCGACCATGATTGACGACACTGTCCGTCTGCTGGCGCGCACCACCTCGCGGCTTGGCGGGGCACTGCCGTTCATCGGCCGGTTCTTCGGTGACAGCCGCGAGATTGACGTCAACGGCCGCGTGGTGTTCATTACCGGCGCCGCCCGTGGCCTGGGCGCGGAAATCGCCCGCCAGGCCTACACGCGCGGCGCATTCGTTGCGCTCGTCGGCCGGCATCTGGCGACGTTGCAGCAACTCGCCGACGAGTTGGGCGACCGCAGCGCGGCCTTCGAAGCCGACGTCACCGACGCCGCCCGGTTGCAGCAAGCCGCCGACGATTCGGTAGCCAGGTTCGGCGGCATCGACGTCGTCGTCGCCAACGCCGGCATCGCACCGCCATCTGACACCGTCGCCACCATCGACCCGGCGGAATTCGAGCGCACCGTCGAAGTGGACCTCCTCGGCCAATGGCGAACGGCCCGAGCCACCATGCCCGCGCTCATGAAAAGTCACGGACACATCGTGTTCATCGGCTCCATCTATGCGTTCTTCAACGGGGTGCTGGCCGCCCCTTACGCCATGAGCAAGGCAGGCGTCGAGCAATTGACCCGGGCGCTGCGCGTCGAGCTGGCACCGCACCGAGTCACCGCTGGTATCGCTTACCTGGGATTTATCGAAACCGATTTGGCGGCAACCGTTTTCACCCGAGAACAGGTGAACGCGATACGTAAAGCGATGCCCGCTTTCATGTCGCGGCCGATTCCGGTTACCGACGCGGCCAAGGCAGTTCTCGACGGCATCTCCCGTAGAGCCGCAACCACGTGCGCGCCGGCGTGGGTCGCCCCGCTGCTCAACATGCGCGGTGTCACAACGGCGGTCATGGACGATTTCTTGCTCCACAACCGCACCGTCAACTCGGCGGTCAACAGCGCCGAACAAGCCGCACGCAAGCGCAGGCCGATTCTCAAAGGATGACAACCGCGTGCCCGAGCAACCGCTGAATCACCCAAGTCAGCTGGTCTTGAATGAACTCAAGGCGCTGCGCAAAAGACCGGATGGTGTTTGCGTCGCCGCCATTTCCCTGTCGCCGGCCATCAGTCAGCTCCTTGGCAATGGAGATCCGCTGGTGGCCTGGAGTCGACTGCAGCAACTGGCGATGGGAACCGAGCCGAGTCGGGAAATCGAGTGGGCACCAGAGCGTTATTGCGTCTAATACCAACGGCGCAGGGCACTTCAGACACCCAAAAAAGGTCGTCAGTGCCGCAAGGAATCGCTGGTTGAGGATTGCGGCGCCGATCAAAGCCGCGCAGATCAGCCCTAGCACAGGCACAGTCGTAGGGTTGCTGACCAGCCTGCCGATGTCGCGGCCAGCACGGCATCGGCAAATGGATGTCCGCCGGCATCGGGCAGCATGCTTGACCTTCTTGTTCTTGGACACCTTTCCCCCAGCCCGACGCTCGTTCAATGCGGTTCACCATCTTCAGGCTCCTAGGTCCGGAGCGAGCAGTCGTGACATGAAAGTGACATCTCAACGCCAGAAGGAACCGCTCTTTCTCCCGACCAGTCGAAGGCGCAACGGCCGGGAGCGGCGCAGCCTGTCAGTCGCCGGGGAGGGCCGGCAGATGGTCTCGGATACCTTGCAGATCACCTTGGATGCCCTGCATATCGCGCTGGATCGCTTGCAGATCAGACAATGTGTTCTCCAAGCCTGGTCGCATTGGCGCAGTCGCCGTTTCGTACTGAGGGCAGTACGAAACGACGGCCCCGGCCGCGAAGTGGGCGCTTTGATCGGCATCCCAGACGGTCGATTGCTGCACGAAGCGGACGGCCGCCGCGAGGTCGGGCTGGCGCGCCAGAAAATCGCAGACCGCATGCGCCTGCGTCGTCACGTATTCGTTACTGGGAATCGGCACGCCATCCTGTTTCAGCACGGCGAAGAACACCCGGTCGGTGAGGTCAACCGGTGGCGATTGGGATTGCGGCGCCGGCGGTTCACCCTGCGAAACCGATGGCGGCGGAGCGGCTTCCGCCGGCTCGGCCGAGGGTTGGCTGTGCCGGCCGAAAAACATGGTTAGCAATGTGGCGCCCACGGCCAACAGCGATAGCGGCAACAGCGCGCGAGGCGCTAGGCGGCGCAGCGCACTGTTGCGCACGCGCGGCTTGACGTCGCGGCTGGGACGAGACAACACCTTGGTCTCAGCGGGCCCCGCGCGATGGCCAAGGCGTTCGTCGAGCAGTTCGTCGACGCGTTGCGACGACAACTGACCGCCCAACGCACCACCGGCAGATTGGCGCTGAAGAGCGATGAGCCGCAATTCCGAGTCGATCGTCTCGCGATCGCGCATTCTGTCAGTCTGAGTGCGGCCCGGCGTTGCCACAAGTCCCCACATACAGCTACCGCTTGCGTGCGAGGAAAGCCTGCATGTGGTGTTGCGGCTCGCCGGTCAGAAACGCCAGACCGAACTGCTCGACGCTGTCTTCGATCGCGCCGTGCAGCGTCATCTCGAACCACTTGTTGAGTAGGCGCTTTTGTTGCCGGACCGCGTGCGGGCCGAATCCGGCCAGTCTCGCGGTGAGCGCAGCAATGCGGGTGTCCAGGGCGCCTGCGGCGACGACTTCATGCACCAGACCCCACGTGGTGGCGGTCGTTGCGTCGATGGTTTCGCCGGTCAGTAGCAGCCAGGCCGCACGAGAAGCGCCGATCAACGACGGCATCAACGCCGCGTGGATCACCGACGGGATCCCGACTGCCACTTCCGGCATGCCGAACTTGGCGCCCGGCTCGGCGATCCGCAGATCGCAGCACATCGCGACTTCCAGACCGCCGCCGAGGCACCAGCCCGCGAGCCGGGCGATGACCGGGACCGGGCATTCACGAATCGCCTCACACAGACCCGCAAGTCGCCGGATGAACGCTTCGCCGCTGGACCGGTCCAAAGTGACCATCTCGTTGATGTCAGCGCCGCCGATGAACGCCGACTCGCCCGCCCCACGCAGCACGACCACTCGCACGTCGTCGTCGTCACGCAGGGCACGAAATGCTTCTGCCAGTTCCTCGATAGCGCCGGTGCCGATGATGTTCAGCGCTTTGGAGTTGATGACCTCGATTGCCACCATGCCGCCATCGCGACCGATCCTGACGAAACGCTTTGTCATCGTTTGTTCCTAGATCAGTCCCGCAACGGCGTTCGCGGAAGTCGACCCACTCACGCTAGTCGGGAAACCCTGCGCCGTGCTTGACGTGGCCGTCAACCCCTGTCACGCTCTCAGCGGAGCAAGTGTTCCACTATCTTTGCGAAGTGTTCTTCGGCGACTGAACGAGAGGCAGCGATGTCATATATCTCAGCGGTTCCCGAGGTATTGACTTCGGCGGCAACGGCTTTGGGGCAGGTCGGTTCGACCCTCAATGCGGCGAACCTGGCCGCCGCGGTGCCCACCACCGCGGTACTGGCCCAGGGCGCAGACGAGGTGTCGGCCGCGGTGGCCACGCTATTCGCCGGGCATGCCCAGGAATACCAGGCACTCAGCACCCGGCTCGACGCGTTTCACCAGCAGTTCGTGGCGGCGCTGAGTTCGGCGGGCCGGACGTATGCCGCCGCCGAAGCCGCGAGCGCCAATCCGTTGCAATCTTTGTTGGCCGCGATAAACGCGCCCACCGAGACGCTGCTGGGCCGTCCGCTGATCGGCAACGGCCACGACGGAACAGCGGCTCATCCCAACGGCCAGGCCGGAGGGCTGCTGTTCGGCAACGGCGGCAACGGGTACTCCCAAACCGGCAACACCGGTGTGGCCGGCGGCAACGGTGGGGCGGCCGGGCTGGTCGGCAACGGCGGCGCCGGCGGGACCGGCGGAACCGGAGCGGCCGGCGGCGCCGGTGGGAGCGGCGGCTTCTGGTACGGCAACGGCGGAGCGGGCGGCACCGGCGGAGCGGGCGTGGCCGGCATGCCCAACTTCAACGGCGGCAGTGGCGGCATCGGCGGAAACGGCGGATCCGCCACATTGTGGGGTAACGGGGGGACCGGCGGAGAGGGCGGTACCGGTGGGACGGGCGTGCCTGCCGCAGGTAGCGGCGGAAGCGGCGGGGGTGGCGGTGCTGGCGGTCTGTTTGGTGGTCTGACCGGAGCGGGCGGACGCGGCGGGGCCGGCGGAATGAGTTCGGATGGCATAAACAGCGGCGTCGGCGGCACCGGTGGAGCCGGTGGAATGGGTGGCACCGCAGGCCTGTTCGGCGCGGGCGGGGCCGGCGGAGCCGGCGGAGCCGGCGGCATGGGAGTAGTCGGCGGCGATGGTGGAGCGGGGGGGACCGGCGGGATGTCTGGCGCACTGTACGGCGCTGGAGGTGCGGGCGGGGCGGGTGGCGCCGGAAGCACCGGCATCTCCGCCGGCGGCCATGGCGGGGCCGGCGGCCAGGGCGGCATGACTGGGATGCTTGCCATCGGCGGCGCCGGCGGCGCCGGCGGGGCCGGCGGATCGGGCCCGGATTATGGCGCGCAGGGCGGCGACGGCGGGCACGGCGGCTTCGGCGGCTGGCTGGTCGGCGACGGTGGCCCCGGCGGGGCCGGCGGGGCCGGTGGCTACGCCACTGCGGTCGGGGCCCCCGTCAACGGCCCCAACGGAGGCAACGGCGGCATCGGCGGATCGTCGCCGTTTGTCGGTGTGGGGGGCAATGGCGGGGTACCCGGGGCCGGTGGGTCCGGCAGCAACGGCGGCAACGACGGGCGTGACGGCCTGGGCGGTCCCGGCGGTCTTGGCGGAGTTATCTACGGCCATCCAGGACAACCGGGCTAGCCGAACAACGGGTGAGAGGGCAGCGATGTCGTATATGTCAGCGGCGCCGGAGGTGTTGTCTTCGGCAGCAACGGCTTTGGGCCGAGTCGGTTCGACACTGTATGCAGCGAACGTCGCTGCGGCCGTGCCCACCAGTGCGGTGCTGGCCCAGGGAGCTGACGAGGTATCTGCGGCGGTGGCCACGCTATTTTCCGGGCATGCCCAGGAGTACCAGGCACTCAGCACCCGACTCAATGCGTTTCATCAGCAGTTCGTGGCCGCGCTGAGCGCGGCCGGCCAGTCCTACGCGGCCGCCGAAGCGGCCAGCGCCGACCCGCTGCAGGCCTTCTTGACCGCGATCAACGCGCCCACCGAGGCGCTGCTGGATCGTCCGCTGATTGGCAACGGCCGCGACGGGACGGCCGCCCACCCCGACGGCCAGGCCGGTGGACTGTTGTACGGAAACGGCGGCAATGGCTATTCCCAATCCAACAGTGGTCTGGCCGGCGGCGCCGGCGGCGCGGCGGGGCTGGTCGGCAACGGCGGGTCCGGCGGGACCGGGGGATCTGGCGGGGCCGGCGGTGTCGGTGGTGCCGGGGGCTTCTTGTACGGCAGCGGCGGATCCGGCGGCGTCGGCGGATCCGGCGCCGCCGGCGGAAACGGCGGGGCCGCTAGTTTCGTGTACGGCAATGGCGGCGCCGGCGGCGCCGGCGGCAATGGTGTGGCCGGCGCGTCGGGTTTGAACGGCGGCAATGGCGGCATCGGCGGCAACGGCGGGTCACCCACGCTGTGGGGTAACGGTGGGGCGGGCGGCGTCGGCGGCGTCGGCGGTCAGGCCCCCGCGGTCAATGCGCCGGGCGACCCTCCGGGTTACGGGGGCAGCGGCGGACACGGTGGCGGCGGCGGGGCTGGTGGACTCCTCGGCGGTACGGCTGGGGTCGGCGGACAAGGCGGTGCGGGCGGTGTCGCCGGGCTCGGTTTCGGCGGCGCCGGCGGCATCGGCGGCATCGGCGGCACGCAGGGCGGGATCGGCATCGGTGGGGCCGGCGGAGCGGGTGGCGCTGGCGGGGACGGGCAGGTAGCCGGCCCCGGCGGTGCCGGGGGTACGGGGGGTGTCGGTG
>NZ_LQPW01000077.1 GCF_002116635.1 Mycobacterium szulgai
CGGCAACGGCGGCGCCGCCGGCGGCGGCGGCAACGGCGGTTCCGGCGGCTTCCTCGGTTTCAGCAGTAATCCTCTGTATGACGGTCAGCCCGGTCCGGACGGACCCACCGGCATCGCCGGCGCGGCAGGCACCTCCGGCAGCGACGGTCGCCCCGGCTGATTGCCCTACCTACGAGCTAGCCGCTGGCGCCGTCGGTACCCGCGGTGCCGTCGGCCCCGAAGGCACCGTCATCACCGGGGGTACCGCCCTGGCCGTCCTGGCCGCTCATAGCTCCGCCCGTGCCGGCGAGCCCTTTGCCCCCGGCGGCACCACCCGTGCCGCCAGACCCACCGGCGCCTAGGGCACCGCCGGTACCGCCGGCTCCGGCACCGCCGCCACCGGAAGCCCCGCCCTGACCGCCGTTGCCGCCATCGCCGCCGGCCGCACCGGGCGCGCCGTTACCGCCGTCGCCGCCGTTGCCGCCATCACCGTTGGTCGAAATGGCGGAAATCACCGGGTTAGTGATGTCACCGCCGGCACCGCCCGTGCCACCGGCCCCGCCGTCGGCGCCGGTGCCGCCCGCCCCGGCCGCGCCGCCGGCACCGCCGTCACCGCCGCGGCCACCGTTGGCGCCGCCGGCACCGCCCGCGCCGCCCTCGCCGCCCGACCCGCCTTTGCCGGCGTTGAAGTTGCCGTCGGCGCCGTTACCGCCGTCGCCGCCGGTACCGCCGGTCAGGCCGTTACCGGGGCCGCTGCCGCCGCTGCCGCCGCTGATGTCTCCGCCGTCGCCGCCGTCACCGCCGACGGCTCCGTTACCGCCCTGGCCGGAGGGGCCGTTGGTGGCGTCACCGCCGCGGCCGCCGGTACCGCCCATGCTCCCGGCAGACCCGTTGGTGACGGTGCCGCCCTCACCACCGTGACCGCCGGCTCCGAAAGCCCCACCGGCGCCGCCGGCGCCGCCGGCGCCTCCGATAGCCATGCCGTTTATGCCGTTTTCGTTGGCGAAGCCGCCGACGCCGCCCTGGCCACCGGGCGCGAAATCGCCGCCGACGCCGCCTTGGCCGCCGGCACCACCGGAGACGGTGACGCCCTCGGCATTGCTGGCCCCGTTGCCGCCGGCTCCGCCGGTGCCGCCTTGCTGGATGTTGACCGGGTCGGGTGGCAGCGTGCTGGTGCCGGTATCGCCCGCCGTGCCGGGTGCGCCGTCGCCGTCGGTATTGCTGTCTCCCGGGTCCCCGCTGCCGGCCTTCGAGTCCACCGGGACGGTTGTGTTGAAGCCGTTGGTGCCGTGGCCGCCGGCACCTCCGGCACCGCCGGTGCCGCCGTCGCCGCCGACGCCCTGGCTGCCCGCGGAGCCACCGGTGACGGCAAGTCCGCCCTGGCCGGGCGCTCCGCCGATGCCGCCAGTGCCGCCCTTGCCGCCGTTGCCGGCAGCGATGGCGGCGGTGCCGTCGACGCCCGTTCCGCCCTTGCCGCCGTCGCCTGCGTCACCGCCCTTGCCGCCGTCACCGGAGGCGCCCGCGGTGGCGCCCGGACCACCCGCGGCCCCGCCTGAGCCGCCATCGCCGCCGCCGCCGCCGTCTCCGGCGTTGCCGCCGTTGCCGCCGTTGGCGGACCCGGGTGACGCGGTTCCATCCGAACCGGCGGCACCCCCGCCCCCGGTGCCGCCGTCACCGCCGGTGCCGCCCTTGCCGCCATTGCCAGCGACCGCCCCGGCCGAGCCCGCGCCGGCCGCACCGCCGTCGCCGCCGGTGCCGCCGGCGCCACCTTTGGTGCCACCGCCGCCATCACCCCCAGGGCTGGTGCCGGCGTCGCCGTTGCCTCCGGCGCCGCCGTCTCCGGCGTCGCCGCCCTTACCGCCGTTGCCGCCGACACCTTGGGCACCCGTGGCACCGCCGCCACCGCTGCCTGGAGCACCGCCGAGGCCACCCGGCCCACCGTCGGCGCCGTCGCCACCGTCGCCGCCGTCGCCACCGTCCGCGGTGGTCGTTCCGGGTGTGCCCACGGCGCCACGGCCGCCATCGCCGCCGTCGCCGCCGCGGCCGCCGGTGCCGCCATTGCCGGCCTTGCCGTTGACACTGCCGGTCCCCGCGTCGCCACCGGTACCGCCCTGCCCGCCGCCGCCGCCCGGATCGCCCTTCACGCCGTCGTTGTTGGGGCCCGTAGTGCCGTTGAGTCCGTTGTTACCCCTGGTACCGTCGCCGCCGGTACCGCCGCTGCCCCCGTTGCCACCTGCGCCCATGGTGCCCGCGGTACCACCGCCACCGCTGCCCGCGGCACCCGCAGCGCCGCCGGTGCCGCCGGTGCCGCCGGTGCCGCCGGTCGCGCCGTCGCCGCTGGAACCGAGGCCGACACCGCCGGTACCACCGGTGCCGCCGGCGCCACCCTGCCCACCGTCGCCCCCGTTGCCGGCCGGGCCGCCGCCGGCCGCGCCGCCCCCCTGACCGCCCTGACCGCCGTTGCCGCCGGCGAAACCAGGGTTGCCGGTCACACCGGCGCCGACGAAGCCGCCGCCGGCACCTTGGCCGCCTGCACCCCCGGTGCCGCCGTCACCACCGGCCGCAGCGGCACCGGCCGCACCGCCGCTGCTGAACAGGCCGCCGGCGCCGGCGGCGCCGCCGAGCCCCGCCGCACCGCCCTTGCCGCCGGTGCCGCCATTGCCACCGATGCCACTGATCCCCGAGCCGCCGGCCCCACCGTCACCACCGGCGCCACCGGCACCGGCCGCGCCACCGGCACCGCCGTGACCGATCACCAGGGGGCCAGTCCCCCCGGCCCCACCGGCGCCGGCGGCAC
>NZ_LQPW01000078.1 GCF_002116635.1 Mycobacterium szulgai
GGTGTCGACCGCGTATTGGCCGCATTGACCGACGAGCATCTGGCGCATTCGCCGTACCCGCATTTCCGTCATCGGCTTCCGCGGCAGGGCCGGGGCGCGCTGACATTGCTGGGCGACGCCGCGCACACGATGCCGCCCACCCTGGCACAGGGAACGAATCAGGCGCTGCTCGACACCATGGTGTTGTGCCGGGCGCTGTCCGAACTGCCGGCCGGCAGACTCGACGTTCCCAGCGCACTGCGCTGGTATGAGAAGACCAGGCGGCGCAAGGTCGCCGCCGTCTCCCGTGTGGCGTCACTACAGGTGTGCCACGGCGAGTCGGTGCTGCGCCCGGCGTCGTTGCTCTCGGATCGCCTGCACACCTGGGCGCTGACCACATTTTTGCGTTGCACAAGCCATCACCGGATGGCAACAGAGATCACCCGGCAGCTCGCGGTGGCAACGAACCTACCGCCCTGTCCGTCGCGGCCGGCCCTAGGCGCAAAGCCATGAGTCACCCGTCCGATCCGATACGAGTGCGCGGCGAATGCGGCACTCCGTCGCGCTGGCTCTGGCTGGTCAAGTGGTGTGTGCTGGCAGTGCCGCACTATCCGATCTTGATCCTGCTCTACCTGGTCTATCCACTGCTGACAATCGTTGCGGGCGTTGCGATTCTGTGTACCGGACGCTACCCGCGCCGCATCTTCGACTTCAATGTCGGGATCCTGCGCTGGTCCTGGCGGGTCATGAACTACCGCTTTCCGATGAACACCACCGACCGCTATCCGCCCTTCACCCTGGCGTCGCGGCCGGACTATCCGGGCGATCTCGAGGTCGACTATCCGCAACGCTTGGCGAACTGGCCGGTGCTGGTGAAGTCGTGGCTGCTGGGCCTTCCGCAGATTTTGCTGTGCTGGGCGATGGAGCCGCTGCTGCAAGTGCTTTGCGTGATCAATGCGGTGTGGTTGCTGTGCGCCGGGACGATCCACCCGGGCATGTTCGACCTGTTGATGGGCATTGTCCGGTGGCGCTACCGGGTGGCTGTGTATGTATCTTTGATGCGTGACGAGTATCCACCGTTCCGACTCGATCTAGGTAGCCCATAACGCGCCGTAACCCCTTATTTCCGTACGTGTATCGATTCGGGCAGCCGGCCTTCGACCGGCTGTTCTATAACCGCTACCGCAGAGCGGCGATCACCCATGCGACCGGCCGGTTACTGATGGTCGGCCTCGGCCCGGGAACCGACTTGAAGTTTCTGCCGCCTGCAGTGACCTCGGTGGCCGCGGTGGAGCCGGTGGCGACGTTCCGCAGAATGGCATCTCGTCTTGCCGGTCGCCACGGCATCGCCGTCGACATCGTCGAGGGGACCGGCGAATCGATTCCCTTCCCGGACAACAGTTTCGACTCGGTGCACATCGGGCTGGTGCTGTGT
>NZ_LQPW01000079.1 GCF_002116635.1 Mycobacterium szulgai
GGCCGCCACATATTCCTGCGTCACGCTCACAAACGACATCGCGTACCTCCAACCACGAATCAGTGACCGAAGGTTTGCTGAATTTGGTGCCGGTTCGGTCGCCGTGTACGAGTCACGTGATGACGCTAAGAAACCGGCATGCCAGCGTCTAGCAAAAGTTTACGAAGTAACTATTGCACGCAACGCAAGCATCGAACGGCGCGCGCACGACGTCGGCTATGCACCTGCGCGGGCGTTTTCCAACAGCAACCGCCGTTCTGCCGCTGCAACCGTGCGACGGGTGGCGTCGACCGCATCCGGGTTGACCGATACCGAAGTAATACCCATGCGGACCAGATGCTCGGCGAAGGCCGGGTTGGTCGACGGCGCCTGGCCGCACAGCGAAGAGGTAATGCCGTGTTTGCGCGCGGTCGCGATAATGCGACCGATCGCATCCAGCACAGCCGCATCGGATTCGTCGAACAGCTCGGCGCAGATATCGGAGTCGCGGTCGACCCCTAGGACCAACTGGGTGAGGTCGTTACTGCCGATGGACACTCCGTCGATTCCCATGCCGACGTACTCCGGCAGCCAGTAGGTCACCGACGGCACCTCGGCCATCACCCAGCGATGCAGACCCCGCTGCGAACCAAGCGGGCTGGCGTCGACCAACGACAGGCAGGTTTCCAGTTCCCATCGGGTGCGTACGAACGGAATCATCAGATGCACGTTGGGATTCTGCTCGCGCACTCGCGCTAAGGCCTCGAGTTCCAGTCCGAACAGGTCGGGTTCTTTGACATATCGGTAGCACCCGCGGTAACCGATCATCGGATTGTGCTCGACCGGCTCGTAGGCCTCCCCGCCCCGCAGGCCGCGAAATTCGTTGCTGCGGAAGTCGGTAGCGCGGTAGACGACTGGCCGGGGCGCGAACGCCGACGCGATGCGGCCGATGGAGCCCGCCATGGCGTCCACCAGTTTGGACTGCTCTCCGTGTGCGATGAGGTCGCGCGGGTGCCGTCCGGAAAGCGCTTGGGTGAGCATGAATTCCGCGCGTAGCAAGCCCACCCCGTCGACATCCTGTGCCGCCACGGCTTCGGCGGAGTCCGGTATGGCCAGGTTGACGTAAATCTTGGTGCCGGTGGTGACGCCGGCCGAAAGGGTCACGGGCGGCCGTTCGACGGCCGCAGCCTGCATCGGTGCCTTGGCGGCCCCGGATACGACGTTCCCGTGCGAGCCGTCGACAGTCACCACCTGTCCGTCGTGCAGAGTGGTCGTCGCGCCCCGAGCTCCCACCACGCAGGGAACCATCAGCTCACGCGCGACGATGGCGGCGTGGCAGGTCATGCCGCCGGTCTCGGTGACCAGTGCGGCCGCCCGCCGGATGGCGGGCAACCAGTCCGGGTTGGTCATCGGGGCCACCAGAATCTCGTTGTCCAGCAGTCGGTTTCCCTCTTGAGGCGTCTGCAGCACTCGAACCCGTCCCGACGCCGCACCGGGCGCTGCGGGCAGTCCGCGTAACAACACACTCGAATCGCCCGACTCGTCGGTTCCGTTGTTGCCCAACGTGG
>NZ_LQPW01000080.1 GCF_002116635.1 Mycobacterium szulgai
CCGCCATTGGCCATCTTCTCGGCCAGGAACAAACCCAGCCCGCCCAGACCACCGGTGATGATGTAGGACCCATCCCCCCGGAACACAGGCGCGTGCTCGGGCGGCAGCACCACGCTGCTGCGCCCAACCTGTGGGATGTCGAGGAGAAGCTTGCCGGTGTGTTCGGCGGCTCCCATCACCCGGATCGCAGTGGCCGCCTCGGCCAGCGGGTAATGCGTGCTCTCGGGCATCGGCAACACGCCCTCAGCGGTCAACCGGTACACCGTGGCCAGCAACTCGCGGACGGCCCCCGGATGGCTGAGCGACATCAACCCGAGGTCCACGCCATAGAACGCGAGGTTCTGCCGGAACGGGTAGAGCCCGAGCTTGGTGTCGCCGTAGATGTCGCGCTTGCCGATCTCGACGAACCGGCCACCCAGAGCCAGCAGTTTGATCCCGGCCAGCTGTGCGGCACCGACGACCGAGTTCAGCACGATGTCCACGCCATAGCCGTCGGTGTCGCGACGGATCTGCTCGGCGAACTCCACACTGCGCGAGTCGTAGACATGCTCGATACCCATGTCGCGCAACAGGTTCCGGCGCTTCTCGCTGCCGGCGGTGGCATAAATCTCGGCGCCGGCCGCTCGCGCGATCGCAATCGCCGCCTGACCCACCCCACCGGTCGCAGAGTGGATCAGCACCTTGTCGCCGGCCTTGATCCGGGCCAGATCCTGCAACCCGTACCAGGCCGTGGCACTCGCCGTCGTCACCGCCGCCGCCTGAGCATCCGTCAGGCCCGGTGGCAATTTGGCGGCGACACGCGCATCACAGGTGACAAACGTGCTCCAGCAGCCGTTGGGCGACATGCCGCCGACGTGATCACCCACCTGGAGGTCGGTCACGTCGGGGCCCACCGCGGTCACCACACCGGCGAAATCGGTGCCCAGCTGCGGCTGCCGCCCGTCGACCGTCTGGTAGCGGCCGAAGGTGACGAGCACGTCGGCGAAGTTGATGCTGGACGCGCTGACGGCCACCTCGATCTCTCCAAGTCCCGGCGGCACGCGGTCGAACGCCGCGGACTCCAGCGTTTGCAGGTCACCGGGGGTGCGAATCTGCAGGCGCATGCCGGCGTCGGCGTGATCGACGACGGTGCTGTGGCGCTCCTCTGGGAGCAGCGGAGCCGGGTACAGCCGCGCCGTGTACCACTCGTCGTGGCGCCAGGCGGTCTCGTCTTCGTCCGACTCGGCCAGCAGCAGCTGACGCGCCACCGCGTCGGTGCTCGTCGCCTCGTCGACGTCGATGTAGCTGACCTTCAAGTGCGGGTGCTCGGCACTGATCACCCGCAGCAGCCCACGCAAACCACCCTGCTCGAGGTTGGCGCGGTCGTCGGCAAGCACTGTCTGAGCATTGCGCGTTAGCACATAGAGCCGGGGCGTCTGGCCCTCGATTTCCGGGAGCTCGCGTGCGATGCGGACCAAGTGCTTGACGTTCTCAGCGGCACGGACAGTCGACTCCCAGTCCGGATCCCCGCTGGGCGGCGCGGTCAGCACGACCACACCACTGAACCCGCCGGCCTCGAACTGGCCGCGTAGCCGCGCGGCCTGCGCCGTGTGGTCTGCCTGATGCGGCCAGGACATCGTGGTGCACTGCGCGTCGTGCAACTTCAGCGCATCGGTCAACTCCGTGGCCACTAGGTCGGTGGCGTCCGAGGTGCTGATCAACAGCCAGGTGCCGGGCTCGGCATGACTGTTCTCCGGCAGCTGGCGCTGTTG
>NZ_LQPW01000081.1 GCF_002116635.1 Mycobacterium szulgai
CCCCCGCACCCGTCACACTCGACCCCGGCCCCGCCGTTACCGCCCCGTCTACTACCACACCCGGGACTGGCAACAGCGGTGTCCAAATGCTGGGCTTCGGCCCGCCCGGGCTAGTACCGGCCCCGGCGGCACCATCTTTCCCCCTACCGCGTGACCCGACCCCGCCACCCATACCGGTCGACCCTAAAGACATGAGCGCCGAGCAGGCGATCGCAGAATGGGCCGAAGTTGACGCTGAGATACGGGCGTGGAACGCCCGATGCGGCGTCGAAAACGTCGGGCCGCTGCCGCCAGCCCAATACAACGCCTGCATTGCCGCGCGCGGTCCTCTCCTCGAACGCCAAGCCGCAATCCGGGCACGCTTAAACGACTTAGGCATACCCATAGAAGGCGAACCCGCCCCAGCCCCCACGCAGCCGGGTACACCCGGTTCCGAGCCCCCGCCAGACCAACCGGGTGCGCCTTCACGCCAAGAGCCAGTTCCTCCAGCACAGGACACACCGCCATTCCCACCGCCTAACAGAATCAACGGGATCACCGGTCATGGAGCAGGAAGGATCGCCGGACGCGACGGCGGTCATGGCGTCAGCGACAAGGCAATGCAAGACGCTGTTGCGAATCCTGTTGGGCCGCCCCGGTTTAAAGTGGACGAGCTTGGTAGAGGCGCTTACGTGTACGTTGGGAAAGACGCAACAGTGGTCCTAAACAAAGATGGTCAAGTGATAACCGCTTGGGCGAATAGCCGGGCTGGATGGAGAAATCCGTGAGCAACGTTCTCGATGCTATTTCACCGGAGCATCGTCCCGTTATCGCGCAAGAATTAGAGAATCGTAATCCCGCTCTCTTCGACGAGCTTCGGCGCACAGAGAAGCCGACCAACGAGCAGAGCGACGCTGTTATCGATGTGCTTTCCGACGCCTTGATGAAGACCTTTGGACCTGATTGGGTTCCGAATGATTATGGGTTGAAAATCGAACGAGCAATTGACGCATATTTAGAGACGTGGCCGATATACCGGTAATCGCTTGACACCGACTGTTGCCAGCACCAGGCGCGTACCGGGCATTGGGGGCGCGGCCGGGCTGGGTATCCGCGTGGGACTGAAGGGACTTAGGGCAGGAACGCACATGACCTACGCAGCCAGGGACGAAACGACGCTCCCCGAACTGCCTCCACAGATGCGGTGGGTGGTGCTGGTGGACAAGCGTCAGCTCGCGGTGCTTCTGCTAGAGAACGAGGTACCGGTCGCTTCCGCGACGGACACGTTGGATGCGCGCGGTGATATCGATTACGAAAACCAGCCGGTCGACGCAGTGGAGCGGCTATGTCGGCGGTTGGCTGACCAGGCGGTGCATCAGTGGGGTTTTATGCAAGGTCTCAAACAGAAGCTCGGACCAGGTGTCGACGTGCGGATGAAGCTAGTGGAGTGGAACCGGTGAGCGTTAGTGCCCCACCTGTCGGGCGTTGCTTACGGATTTGCGACCAACCTTAAATGCTTATGCCGGTTGAGCGGGGTTTGACGGCCGCCACGGTGGATGGACCTCTTCGGGCAGCGCCGAAAAACCCCCGTGCGCACCGCCAACGCCCTACCGGCGCAACCGATCCGTCCAGCGGGCTAACCGAATCACCCACGCCCGCAACCACAACCGCGAACAACGCCCGATTAAAGAAGACCACCGCTGGCTGGCCCACGGCCGCTACCGCGAACTCGCCGACCGCCGCTTCCGAAACCACATGCGCGACATGCTGTTCCTCTTCAAATGCACACGAAGCACCAGCCCATTCTGCCGCTAAGATCTTCCGCCACCGGCGGCCAATCGGGCTACGCTCGGTCAGCATGAAGACGTTGACGCGTTGCGCAACGGCCGCCTGTCTGCTCGGCGCGCTCGCCATCCACTCGGCTAGCACGGCAGCGGCGACGCCTTGGTGCACACCCGATTCGATGAGCCTGAGCGCCACCGCTCCGCCAGCGCCCGACCCCGACACCCAAAGTCAGCTGACCCTGATACTCACCAACGTCTCCACCCAGACTTGCACCCTGCAGGGCTATCCCGACGTCGATCTGCTCGGCCCCGACGACCCGATGTTCGGCCCCACCTACCGCCTGCCACAGCAAGCCGGCGATCCGCAACCGCTCACCCTCGCACCGCGCGACACGGCCGGCGCCATCCTGACCTTCCTGCCCGGACCGCCCAACGGCTGGGTACCCACCACCATTGCGGTCACCGCGCCACACACCTCGCCGCAACACAAGCTGCAGACGCCGTGGATTCCCGCTGGCACCAGCGTGTTACGACAGGACGCCGCAACACACCCCGGCACCTACATCGGACCACTGCAGCCGACCTGAGCGAAAGTCTTGCACGGGGTTTCCCGCCGGTTAGGCTGCGTGAGTGGCCGATCATCCCTCGTCATACCTGGTGCTCGCCTCGCAGCGCAGCGGCAGCACATTGCTGGTCGAGTCGCTGCGAGCCACCGGCGTAGCCGGGGAGCCGCAGGAGTTCTTTCAGTACCTGCCGACGACCAGCATGTCCCCACAGCCCAGAGAGTGGTTCGCCGATGTCGAAGACAAGTCGATCCTGAGCCTGCTCGACCCATTGGACGAAGGCAAGCCGGACCTGGCCCCGGCCGAGATCTGGCGCGACTACATCCGCACCGTCGGTAGAACACCCAACGGCGTGTGGGGCGGCAAACTGATGTGGAACCAGACCCCACTGCTGTTGGACCGCGCCGCCGGATTGCCGACGCGATCGGGTGAAGGCCTGCTGGCCGCGATTCGCGACGTCGTCGGCGAGGATCCGCTGCTCATTCATATCCACCGCCCAGATGTGGTGTCGCAGGCGGTGTCATTCTGGCGGGCGGTGCAGACCCGGGTGTGGCGCGGCAGGCCCGACCCGGTGCGCGACGCGCGCGCCACCTATCACGCCGGGGCCATCGCGCATGTGGTCAGCATGCTGCGGGCCCAGGAAAAAGGTTGGCAGGCCTGGTTCGCCGAAGAGAACGTGACACCGATCGAAATTTCCTATCCGGTGTTGTGGCGCAACCTAACTCAGGTGGTGGCCAACATCCTCGAACAGCTTGGCCTCGACCCGAGGCTGGCACCCGAACCGGTACTGCAGCGGCAGGCCGATCAGCGCTCGGACGAGTGGGTGGACCGCTACCGGGCCGACGCGGAGAAAGAGGGGCTACCGACATGACCACCACGCAAAGCACCCTGCACGTCGATGAGCTGCGACTGCTGGAAGCCGAAGCGGTACACATCATTCGCGAAGTCGTCGCCGAACTGGAGCGCCCGGTGCTGCTGTTTTCGGCCGGCAAAGACTCGATCGTGTTACTTCGTCTGGCGGAGAAGGCTTTTCGGCCATTGCCGTTGCCGTTTCCGGTCATGCACGTTGACACCGGGCACAACTTCCCCGAGGTGATCGAGTTCCGCGACCGCAGGGTCACCGGCCACGGCCACAAGCTGATCGTGGCATCGGTCCAGGAATCCATCGACCGGGGCCGAGTCCCCGATCCTGGCCCCAGCGCCTCGCGCAACCGCGCCCAGACCCGCACGCTGCTCGACGCGCTGGAGGAAGGCGGCTTCGATGCGGCGTTCGGCGGCGCTCGCCGCGACGAGGAACGCGCCCGCGCCAAAGAACGGATCCTGAGCTTTCGCGACGAGTTCGGCCAGTGGGATCCGCGCGCGCAGCGCCCTGAACCGTGGTCGCTCTACAACGGCCAGATCAAGAAGGGCGAACAGGTCCGGGTGTTCCCGCTGAGTAACTGGACCGAACTCGACGTCTGGCGCTACATCGAGCTGGAAGACCTTGAAATACCGTCGATTTACTACGCCCACGAGCGCGAGGTCTTCCACCGCGACGGCATCCTGCTGGCCGTCTCTGAGTACGCCGCACCGCAGAACGGCGAAACCGCTGCCGTGGAATGGGTGCGCTACCGCACCGTGGGCGACCTGACCATCACCGGGGCGGTGCGCTCCACCGCAACCGACATCACCCGCGTCATTGCCGAAATCTCAGCGGCAACGGTGTCCGAGCGCGGCGAAACCCGCGCAGACGACCGCACCTCAGCCGCCGCCATGGAAGACCGCAAGCGAGAGGGCTACTTCTGATGACGGCCACCATCACGCGTCAACTGCTTCGCATCGCCACCGCCGGTTCGGTGGACGACGGCAAGAGCACCCTGATCGGCCGGCTGCTGCATGACACCGACAGCCTGCCGCTGGACCACCTCGAAGCCGTCACCGACGAAGCGGGTATCGCCGATCTCGCAGCCTTGTCGGACGGTCTGCGCGCCGAACGCGAGCAAGGTATCACCATCGACGTCGCGTACCGATTCTTCTCCACCGAGACCCGCAGCTACATCCTGGCGGATACGCCCGGCCACGAGCGCTACACCCGCAACATGTTCACCGGCGCCTCCAATGCACACGTGGCCATCCTGCTGGTCGACGCCCGCGCCGGGGTGTTGCGTCAGACCCGCAGGCACGCCAGGATCGCAAAGCTATTGGGCGTCAAGCATTTTGTCGCCACCGTCAACAAGATCGACCTGGTCGACTTCGACCAGACCGCGTTCGCCCAAGTCGCCCAACAGCTGCAGCAGACGGCGGCCCGCCTCGGCGACGTGGACATCACGGTGATTCCGATCGCGGCCAAACACGGCGACAACGTCGTGCACCGCTCCGAGCGCACCCCCTGGTACTCCGGCCCCACCCTGCTGGAGTATCTGGAGACCGTCGAACTGGCGGCGCCGCAGGCCGAGGCTTCGCGGCTACGACTTCCGGTGCAGTGGGTGTCACGTCCCACCGCAGACGTGCGCCGCCGCTACACCGGCCGCCTCGCCGCCGGGACGCTGAGCGTCGGCGATCCGGTAGTCTCCCTGCCGGCCGGCACCCGGTCCACCGTGACCGCGCTGGACACCCTCGACGACGACCGCACCACCGCCGTCGCGCCGCTTTCGGTATCCGTCGAATTGGCCGACGACATCGACGTCGGCCGCGGCGACGTGCTGGTCAGCGGCGCCGACGACGCGACCCTGCCGGTGCTGGCCCGCGAGATCGACGCGACGGTGTGCTGGTTCTCCGACACCCCGCTGCGCGCCGGTGACCGGCTGGCGCTCAAACAAACCACCAAGACCGTGCGTGCCACGGTGCAGGAGCTGCACACCCGACTGGACCCCGAGACACTAGACGAGCTGGATGGGCCAGTTGAATTGGCGCTCAACGACATCGGTACGGTGACGCTGCGAACCAGCTCGGTGGTGATCGCCGACAACTACGTCGACAACCGCGACACCGGCGCCTTCATCCTCATCGACGAAACCAGCAACGACACCGTCGGCGCCGGCGCCATCCTCGAGGCACGCGAGATCAAGCCCGGCACCCATCCCCGCACCGACATCCGCTGGCATCCGTCGGCGCTCGACCGAAAGTACCGCTGGCAGGCCACCGGACAACCGGGGGCGACGATCTGGTTCACCGGGCTGCCCGCGTCCGGCAAGTCCACTATCGCCGTCGCCGTGGAACGCGCGCTGGTCGAATCGGGCCGGGTAGCCTACCTGCTCGACGGCGACAACCTGCGCCACGGCCTATCCGACGACCTGGGCTTCTCCCCCGGCGATCGCACCGAAAACATCAGGCGCGTAGGGCATTTGACGCGACTGCTCGGTGACGCCGGCGTGGTGGCACTGGCGTCGCTGGTATCGCCGCTCAAGTCCGACCGCGAGATCGCGCGCGCCCTCAACGACGCCGCCAAGCTCCCCTTCATCGAGGTGTACGTCTCCACGTCAGTGCAGGAGTGCGAACGGCGCGATCCCAAAGGCCTGTACGCACGGGCGCGCAGCGGCAGCCTCAAAGGTCTGACCGGTGTGGACGCCCCCTACGAACCGCCCGATAACCCGGATCTGGTACTGGACACCACTGACGCCGACATCGATGAGCTCGCCGCACAAGTCATCGCGCTGGTTGACGAGCGCAGCCCGCGGCTGAGTCACTGAACGACGCGTAGACCTCTGCAAGGAACTGCTCTACAGCCACTGCCGTGTGCGCCGCGCGAGTCGACCCGAAGATATCGAAAGCGTGTTGGGCGCAAGGTAATTCTGCGTAGACGACCGGCTGGCGGCTGACTTCGCGGAGTCGCTTGGTGAAGCTGCGCGCCTGCTCGACCGGAATCAGCGAATCGTTCACGCCGTGCAGCACGAAAAAAGGTGGCGCATCGGGGGAAATGTGCGTGATCGGCGACGCCAGCCGGAACGGCTCGGCGATTTCGTTGCGACTCAACTTGAATACGTTCTTCGCGACCACCGGGACTAGCAGCGGATGCATCGAATCGTCGGACCGGCTGAAGTCGTAGACCCCGTAGAAGGGCACGGCCGCGTGCACCCGGGTGTCGGCGTCCTCGAAGCCCGGCTGGAACCGCGGATCGTTAGGGGTAAGCGCGGCAAGGGAAGACAGATGCCCACCGGCCGACCCCCCGGTGATCGCGATCCAGTCCGGGTCACCGCCATACTCGGCGATGTGCTCTTTGGTCCACGCGATGGCGCGCTTGACGTCGACGATGTGGTCGGGCCAAGTAGAACGCGGACTCAGCCGGTAGTTGATGGCCACACAGACCCAACCCAGCTCGGCCAGATGGCTCATCAGCGGATGCGCTTGTCCGCGTTTGTTTCCCACCATCCAAGCGCCGCCGGGAATCTGCAACAGGACCGGAGCGCGGCCGTCGCGATCCAGGTCAGGCCGGCGCCAGATGTCGAGATGGTTCCTGGATCCGCATTCGCCGTAGCTGATGTCGCCATCGTGTGCGTAATCGCGGTAGATCCGCATCATGCGGGCCACACCGGGCTTCTTCGCGGTGGCGCCCCCGGACGCGGGCCGCGTCCACAGATCGCCCGAATCGGTGCGCCGGTCCGCGCCCAGGCCGGCGTCGAGCGCCGCCGTCAGCGACTGGTCGGCGGTGTGAGCGGAATGCCGCAGACCCAACAGCCCCGCCCATGACAGCGCCGATGCCAGCCAGCTGAATCGGCGCGCCCGCGGCGACAAGCGCCGGGACAGGGCGGCCAAGGCCGTGAAATGAGCGGCCAGCGTCTGCAGCGGCAGCTCCGAGGCGAACAGACCGGAAGCGAATGCGTACAGCGACGGGTAGCCGCGCTTGGCCAGCGGCCGATAGCCGTTAGCGGCGAACACGAACCCGGCGATGGACACCAATACGGTTGCTACTCGCTTCATGCTTAACCAATCTAACTGTCTGGGTTCTTGACGGTCTCCTCGACCAGCTGGTAAGTCGGATCGACCATCGTCATGGCACGGTTGCCACGCTGGCGGGCCTTCCCGGTGATGCGCAACAGCTGACCGGGCTGGATGTCGGCGCCGCCGCGGCCGGGATGAAACGTGATCCCGATGTCGCCGCTGTCGTCGCCGACCAGAATCCATCGCGATGTGCGCCGGCCCTCGCTGACGTCTTCGACCTGACTGACCCGCCCCTCGAAGGTGGCCCGCTGGCCGGGGATCAGCGCTGCCACCGTGATCACCGACTGCGGCCGCTCGGGGTGCTCGTAGGCGTCCACCGCCTCGGCGTCGGTCTGGAAGACCCATGTCTCGAGCTTGTCGAGTTCCCGGGTGATCCGTTGCTCGAGGCGCTCGGGGTAGGCGTCCTGGATCCGGGACTGCACGTCGTAGGGCACGATCGTCGCTGCCGCATCAGGCAGCAGGCTGACCGCCCTGGCGATCTTGTCCGCGGTGCGGTCATGCAGCAGGCGTCCCAGCAGCGGCGCATACGTCCGGCGCGGCAGGAGCACCGTCACATTCGTATTCGGGTGTTCCTTGATCGCCTTGGCGACCAGGATCTGTGCGGCGCGGGTGATCCGCCGGTCCGGGCAATCCACGACACGCAGTGGCGTATCGAGATCGAAAGCATCCCAACGCGTTCGCAACTGCGCAGCATGCGCCGGGTCAACCATGAAATGCACCGCGATGAGCTCGTCGGCCCGCAGGCCCTTGCCGTACCGCAGCGCTTCAATCACCGCGAGGTCCAGCGAGTACGCGAAGATGAAGACCCGGTGGCGGGCGTACTTCACCAACTCGGGACGCTCGGTGCGAAACATCTCCAGGATGGCGGCCTCGGCGCGGTATTCGCGGTTGAGGCGCATCAGGATGAACACCAGCAAGGGGAATACGACGACCACCAGCCATGCGCCCTCGGTGAATTTGGCAACCGCGAAGATGCCCACCACGATTGTCGACAGCACGGCCGCCGACAGATTGATGGCTAGTCGCCGCCGCCACCCGGGTTCGCGCTGCGTCAGATGATGTTTGGTCATGCCGTATCCGGCCATCGAGAAGCCGGTGAACACGCCGATCGCATAGAACGGGACCAGCGCGTTGACCGAGCCGCCGGTGGTCACCAGTAACACCACCGACAACGCCGTGAGCGTGATGATCCCGTTGGAGAACACCAGGCGATGGCCGCGCTTGGTCAGTTGCCGGGGCAGGAAACGGTCTTCGGCGACGAAGCTGGCCAAGGCCGGGAAGCCGTTGAAGCTGGTGTTGGCGCCCGTGAACAAGATTGCCGCCGTCGATGCCTGGACCAGGAAGAAGCAGATGTTGCCTACCGTCCCGTTGCCGAAGACCATGCGCGCGATCTGGGACAGCACCGAGGGATATTCGGTGAGATACGGCGTGGCGTGGGTGGCATAGGCCAGGTAGGCGACGCCGGCCAGCAGGAATCCCAGAATGCAGGCCATTGCGGTGAGCACGCGACGGGCGTTGCGGCCCTGCGGCTTTCGGAAGACATCGACGGTGTTGGAGATCGCTTCGACCCCGGTCAGCGACGAACCGCCGTTGGCGAACGCGCGCAGCAGCACCAGGATCGTGGCGCCCATGACCAGCCCGTTGCCCTGATGCACCGGCACCGTCCCCGCCAACTGCGCCGGGTCATAGGTGGGCAGGCCCCAGATGAGATGGCGAAGCACTCCGACCACGATGGTCAAAGCGATCATGGTGGCGAAGAGATAGGTCGCCGCCGCGAAGGGCGGTCCGGCCTCCTTCATCCCCCGCAGATTCGCGTAGCAGATGACGATCACCACGCCCACCGTGATTTCCAGGCTGTAGGGACCCAGCATCGGCAGCGCCGACACCACCGCCACCGTCCCGGCGGCCGACTGCACCGCCACCGTGACGACGTAGTCGATCAACAGTGCCGCGGCGGCGATCTGGGCAACCCTCGGCCCGAAGTTGTCCCGCGCGACGATGTAGGACCCGCCGGCCCGGGTGTAGGCCATCACGACCTGCCGATACGAGGCCGCCACGAGTACCAGGATCAACAGGATGACCCCGGTGATGGGTAGCAGCAAGGCGAACGCCGCCAAGCCGGCATGCGGGAGCAATTCGATCAGGATCTGTTCCGGGCCATAAGCGGTGGACGAGATCGCGTCTGGCGAAAGCGCGCCCAGCGCAACCGGATTGGACAGACGCTCGCCCGCCAGATCCTCGGTAACCAAAGGCTTTCCCAAGAACACCCGTTTGCATACATCTCCGATGGTGAGCGGGATTCGTAGCTTGCCGGCCGAACTGCCAGTCGAGGTCACGACCACTTCCTTACCTTGGGTCGAGTACCCGCGGCAACCGCCGCCGCGGGACGCCCCCGAGATATACCCACCCGGCGCTCCCGCCGCCGTAGGATCTCCGCAGCTAGAAGACTCGGAGCGATTGCTCCCAATCGTGGAGCAATCGCTCCGGAATCATGTATCGTGGGCCGATAGCCCTTCGGGTGGCAACCAAATCGTCGGCAGTTTCCAAAGGTGAGAGATGTCTTTTCTGTTCGCATTGCCAGAGATGATCACCGCGGTGGCATCCGATCTGGGGGGCATCGGTTCGGCGGTGAACGCCGCGAATTTCGCCGCGGCCAACCCGACTACCCAGGTACTTGCCGCTGCCGAGGATGAGGTGTCGGCGGCGATCGCCGCTTTGTTCGGCTCGCACGCGGAAAGCTATCAGGCGCTCAGCGCCCGGGCAGCGATGTTCCATCAACAGTTCGTGCAGAACCTTGCCGCCGGCGCCAGCGCATACGCCAGTGCGGAGGCGACCGGGGCCTCAGCCATCCAGGACCTGCTCAACGCCGCCAATACGTCCACCCAACCACTGCTGGGCCGCCCGCTGATCGGCGATGGCAGCAACGCCAGCACGCCGGGTGGTAATGGTGGCAACGCCGGCCTGTTGATCGGTAACGGCGGTAACGGCGCTGCCGGCGCGCTTGGCCAAGCCGGCGGCCGCGGCGGCGACGGCGGCCTGCTGATCGGCAACGGCGGCGCCGGCGGAATGGGCGGGAACGCCGCGTTCCCGGGCGGCAACGGCGGCAACGGCGGTGTCGGTGGTAACGCCGGCTTGTTGTTCGGTGCCGGCGGCGCGGGCGGACTTGGTGGAAACGGCTTGCCCGGCGGCAACGGCGTCAACCCCGTCACACACATCACCGGTTCGGCGGGCAGCGGCACCAATGCCGGGGACAACGGCTTGGACGGCGTCGACCCGGGACGCAGCGGCGGCGCCGGCGTCGCCGGCGCCAACGGGACTATCGGCAATGCCCAGGTGGATCCGACGGCGGGTAAGGCGGGCGGCGACGGCGGCAGCGGCGGTGCGGGTGCACCGGGCGGCGCCGGAGGCGCCGGCGGCACTGGCGGCCAGGCGCGGGACATCAGTCTGCCCGGAGCGGCCGGCGGCCCTGGCGGCAACGGCGGGGCCGGCGGCGCCGGCGCCGTCGGCGGCAACGGTGGCGCGGGCGGTACCGGCGGAAACGGACCGACTGGCATCGGTAATCTCACCGGCGATGGCGGCGTCGGCGGAAACGGCGGCACCGGCGGCGCTGGGGGAATCGGCGCGCCCGGCGGCGCCGGCGGCAACGGCGGCGACGGCGGCTACCTCACTGCCTTTGGATCTAACGGCCATGGCGGAGCGGGCGGCACCGGCGGTGTCGGCGGTAGCGGCGTGGCCGGCCAGGACGGCGGCCACGGTGGAAACGGGGGTGCCGGTGGTCGCGGCGGCCTCTTCTTCGGCCACGGCGGCGCGGGCGGAGCGGGCGGCCTGGGCGGCGACGGCGGAACCGGCGCCAACGGCGCAGCCGGCGGGGCGGGCGGCAATGGCGGCAGCGGCAGAACCTTCGGCGCGCTGGGCGACGGCCTGGGTGGCGTCGGCGGCGACGGCGGCGACGGCGGTGCGGGGGGCAGC
>NZ_LQPW01000082.1 GCF_002116635.1 Mycobacterium szulgai
GGTACCGCCGGGGTTGCCCATCGCGCCGGCGGCGTTGGCGGGGTCGGCGGCACCGGCGGTGTGGGCGCGACCGGCGCGATGGGGGCCACCGCCGGCGCGATGGGCAACCCCGGCGGTACCGGCGGCACCGGCGGACACGGCGGCGACGGCGGGGCGGGCGGAGCCGGCGGCAAGGGCTCGGCTTTGCTGGGCCAGGCGGGCGCCACGGGCGCCGGCGGCGCCGGTGGAGCCGGCGGCAACGCCGGTCCAGGCGGTAATGGTGGCGTTGGCGGCGCTGGCGACGCCACCCACACCGGCGGCACCGGCGGCACTGCCGGCAACCCCGGCGGCGTGGGCACCGGAGGCAACGGCAACGCCGGCGCCGCCAACGGCGCGGCGGGCACCGTGGCCACGGGCGGCACTGGCGGCGACGGCGGGGCGGGTTATGACGCCACCAGCGCCGCTCCGGGCACCAATGGCGGTGACGGCGGGACTGGCGGCAGCGGCGGTGTGTACGGCAACGGCGGAATCGGCGGAGCAGGTGGTAACGCCTCGTCCGGCGGCGGTCACGGCGGCAGAGGCGGCGACGGCGGCAGCAGCGGTTCGCAGGGCGGCACCGGCGGTAAGGGTGGCGACGGCGGCAACAGCGCCGGCAACTACAACGGCGGCACCGGCGGCGACGGCGGCGATGCAATCACCACCGGAACCGGGAACGTCACCGGCGGCAACGGTGGCCACGGCGGGCACGGCGGCACGGCGTCCGGAACCGTGGGCGGCAATGGCGGACACGGCGGCGCAGCACGCATCTTTAACGCCGCGTCTACAGCCACCGCGATCTCGGGCAGCGGCGGCGCCGGCGGCGACGGCCTCACCGGCGGGAGCGGCGGCACCGGCGGCGCCGCACAAACGGCTGGAACCGGGAATGTCAGCGCCGGTTCCGGTGGGGCGGGCGGCAACGGCAGCACTGGCGGCGGCGGAAGCGGCGGTACCGGCGGCAGCGTACAAATCGACAACGCCGCCAATCCGCATGATGCCGTCGGCGGCACCGGCGGAGACGCCGGCACCGGCGCCAACAACTTCGGCGCCGGCTACGGCGGAAACGGCGGGGAGGCGTTCATCAGCAATTCCGCCGCCACCCATAAGGCCATCGGCGGCACCGGCGGAAACGGCAGCAATGCCAGCGTCGGGAACGGCGGTATCGGCGGAGGTGGCGGTACTGCCACCAACAACGGCTCCGGAGACGCCATCGGCGGCACGCCTGGCATCGGCGGATCCGGTCCGGTGAACGCCGGGGGTGGCGGCCGGGGCGGTGACGCGTGGAACTACGGCACTGGCAATGCCATTGGCGCCGCCGGCGCCAATGGCATCGACAATCCCGGCGGCGTCGGTGGGCCCGGTGGCGGCGGCGGCGACGCGCGAATCAAGAACGCCCTCTCTACGGCCACCGCCACCTCGGGTAACGGCGGTACCGGCGGCAATGGCGCCGACGGCGGCACCGGCGGCTTCGGCGGCTTCGCCTACACCGACGGAACCGGAACTCTCAACCCAGGTACCGGCGGCAACGGCGGCATCGGTAGTACTGGCGGAGGTGGCGGTGGCGGCCAAGGCGGCGGAGTACAAATCACGAACGCCGCGAATCCGAACGATGCCATCGGCGGCGTCGGCGGGGCCGGCGGCACCGGCTTCGACAACTTCGGGTCCTCGCAACCTGGACATGGCGGTGGTGGCGGCGACGCATACATCAGTAGCGCCACTTCTATCCATAAGGCCATCGGCGGCGCCGCCGGAGTGGGCGGCAATGCCATCGGCACCAGCAGCACCGGCGGCATCGGCGGCACCGGCGGTACTGCGACCAACAACGGTGCCGGGGACGCCATCGGCGGCGCCCCGGGCGCCGGCGGCACCGGCAACGGCGATATCAACGGCGGAGGCGGGGGAACCGGCGGCCAAGGTGGGTCGGCCTGGTCCTACGGAACCGGAAACGCCATCGGCCACGCCGGTGCGGACGGCGCCGCCGGCGGCGGCGGCATCGGCGGGAACGGCGGCACCGGCGGCGATGCACGTGTCTTGAACACCAGCGCTCCGGCCACCGCAACCGCCAAAGCCGGCAACGGCGGGGCTGGCGTCGACGGCGCCCAGGGCGGTGGCTCGGGCGGGTCCGGCGGCTTTGCCCGCAACGACGGCCTTGGGGCCGCCACACCCGGCGACGGCGGCAACGGCGGCAACAGCCCCGTCACAGGCGGCTTTGGCGGCAGCGGCGGCAGCGGCGGCAGCGTGCAAATCAACAACGCCGCGAATTCGAACAACATCACCGGCGGCAAGGGCGGGTTGGCTGGCAGCGGCTACAACGACGTCGTCGTAATTCACGGGATCGGCGGTGACGGCGGTAATGCGACCATCGACGCCGGCACTGGCAACGCGACCGGCGGCAATGGAAGTAGGGGCGGCGATGCTGTCCTGTATGCCGGAGGCGGCGGGTCCGGTGGAACGGCAAAGAACTACGGATCAGGATCCGCCACCGGCGGCGATGGCGGCAATGGCGGCAACGGCGGAACCAAGGGCGGCGGCGGCGGCAACGCCGGCAGCGCGTACGCGGTGAGTTATCCGAGCGGAACCACCGCTGGGGCAATCGGTTTGGCAGGTACGGGCCTTGGTCCGCCGCCACCCACCAACGGGTCGCCCGGCAGCACCGGATCGCTACCTTGATCTGACGGCGACCTCTGACGAGACTGATCGGCCCCTTTATCCCGCAATTCGGGTAACTTGACGCGAGCTGAGGAAACCGACGGCTCGCAGGAAGGCAGACACATGACTCATAGCCAGACTCCACCGGTGACAACCGCGTGACCGGCGAGGAGCCCACCGGCGGCGCGCCCGGCCAGCCGGGACAACCCGGAGAGCCGGGACAACCCGGAGAGCCGGGACAACCCGGGCAGCCGGGGCAGCCCGGCGGCCAAGGCGGCGCCGGCGGCCGTGGCGGCGCGGGTGGTGCCGGCGGACGAGGCGGCCGAGGCGGGGCCGGCGGACAAGGCGGCCAGGGTGGTGCCGGGGGACCCGGCGGCCCAGGCGGTAGAGGCGGCGACGGCGGCCCGGGCGGTCAAGGCGGAGCACCCGGGCAGGGCGGTCAACCCGGCGCGGGTGGTGCAGGAGGCCCAGGCGGGGCTGCCGGAGCTGACGGAACTCCCGGACAGCCCGGGGCACCCGGCCAGCCCGGACAGCCCGGCCAACCAGGCGGTCCGGGCCGTTAGGACCTGACCGCCGCCCGCGATCGCTCGAGCGCAAACAGCCGCCACTGGCCCGGCACGCCTTTGAGCTCGTATTCGCCACGCTCGGCGAAGCTGCGCCTTGAACCGGTGACGATGTCGCGCACGGTCGACGACACGAGAACCTCACCGGATCTCGCCAGGGCGCAGACCCGGGCACCGATGTGTACCGCCATGCCTGCGATGTCGGCACCGCGCACCTCGACCTCGCCCGCGTGAATGCCAACGCGCACTTCGATGCCAAGCACACGAATCGCGTCCACGATGTCGTCGGCGAACGCAATTGCTGCGCTCGGGCTGGTAAATGTCGCCACGAAACCGTCGCCGATGGTGTTCACTTCGCGGCCACCGAATCGCTGAATCTCTTGGCGGACCAGCGTGTCATGGTGGTCGAGCAGGTCCCGCCAGCGCTCGTCGCCCAGCGCCGCGGCGCGCTCGGTCGACCCGACGATGTCGGTGAAAACGATTGTGGTGAGCACCCTTTCGGCATCGGCGCTACCGCGGACGCCGGTGATGAATTCCTCGATCTCATCGAGCATCGGCCCGGCATCACCCACCCAGTACAGCGAATCCGCACCCGCGAGCCCGACATAGCGTGACCCGGCGATGTGCTGGGCAAGGAAGCGACCGTGGTCGACCGGGATGAACCTGCACTCTTCGCGATGCAATACCAACGTCGGCGCGGCGATGCGCGCAAGGGTGTCGCGAGCGTCGCTATCGGTCACTACCCTGCTCAGGGCACGGGCCATGCTCGGCGACGCCGCGCGGTTGCCGGCATGATCCCACCACTCCCGGAACGCATCGTCGCGAGCGACGCTCGGAGCGATGATGCGCAGCACATCGAAACCCTGTTCGATTGCGTCCGGCTCGATCGCCACCGTCGTGAACGGATCGGCCGCGCTCGTCTGCGCGCCGATCGGATAGTCGGGCGCCCACAACACCCGCGCCGTGCCATTGATGAACACCAGGCTGCGTACCCGTTCGGGATACTCGGCAGCAAGAACCAGTGCGCCCATCGCCAGGTAGCCCGTCGCAAGGATGGCCGCCCGCTCGCTGCCCACCGCATCCATCACCGCGATGACGTCCTCGGCCCAGAACTTCGGCCCCATCATCTCCAGCGACGGAACGCGTGACGACAAGCCGATTCCGCGCAGATCGAAACGAATTACCCGGCTGAACGAGGCCAGCCGCCGCTGGAATCGGAACAGCGACGGTTCGGAGTCGATGCAGTCGATCGGAATCGACGGTCCCGGCAGCACCACCACATCAAGCGGGCCTTCGCCGAGCACCTGGTATGCGATGTCGAGTCCGGATTCAGGGTCGCCGCATTTCGCGTAGCGAGTACGTGGAGCCTGCGCCACGGCCTCAGGCTAGTGCATGCCCACCCCTTGGTTAGGCTCAGCACGATGAGCGCACGTGCCGGCATCGTCGTCACCGGAACCGAAGTGCTGACCGGACGCGTCCAAGACCGCAACGGCCCCTGGCTCGCCGATCGGCTCCTGGAACTGGGAGTCGAGCTGGCACACATCACCATCTGTGGCGACCGCCCGGCCGACATCGAAGCGCAGCTGCGATTCATGGCGGACCAGGGCGTGGACTTGATCATCACCAGCGGCGGTCTGGGACCCACCGCCGACGACATGACGGTCGAAGTGGTGGCGCGCTTCTGCGGACGGGAACTGGTGCTCGACGACGCACTCGAGAACCGGATCGCCGACATCCTCAAGAGCCTGATGGCGCGCAATCCCGCGTTCCAAAGCGGATTGGATCCGGAAAACTTCGAATCGATTCGCGCAGCCAACCGCAAGCAGGCGATGATTCCGGCCGGGTCGCAGGTGATCGATCCGGTGGGCACCGCGCCCGGCCTGGTGGTGCCCGGAAATCCCGGGAACCCCGCGAAACCCACCGTGATGGTGCTTCCGGGGCCGCCACGCGAGCTTCAACCGATGTGGCGCAGGGCAATTGCGACACCCGCCGCCCAGGAATCGGTTGCCGGCCGCACGACCTACCGCCAGGAGACCATCCGCATGTTCGGGCTCCCCGAGTCCGGACTCGCCGAAACATTGCGTGGCGCAGAGACTTCCATCCCGGGCTTCGACTCGCTGGAGATCACCACGTGCCTGCGGCGCGGCGAAGTCGAAATGGTGACGCGCTACGAGCCCGGTGCCGCAGACGTCTACACAGAGCTGACCCGCCTGCTGCGAAACCGCCACGGCGACAAGATCTTCTCCGAAGACGGCTCGCAGGTGGACGATTTGGTTGCCCGACACTTGGCCGGCCGCCGGATCGCGACCGCGGAATCCTGTACCGCGGGGCTGCTGGCGGCCCGGCTCACCGACCGTCCCGGATCTTCGGACTACGTGATGGGCGGTGTGGTCAGCTACGCCAACGACGCGAAGATTCAACTCCTGGGGGTAGACCCGGCGCTGATCGAAACCCACGGAGCGGTTTCCGAACCGGTCGCCCAGGCGATGGCAGCCGGCGCACTGCAACGCTTCGGCGCTGACACCTCCGTCGCGATCACCGGGATCGCCGGGCCCGGCGGCGGGACGGACGAAAAGCCAGTGGGTACAGTCTGTTTCACCGTGCTACTGGCCGACGGCCGGTCCGTTACCCGCACACTGCGGCTCCCGGGAAACCGGTCAGATATCCGCGAGCGTTCCACGACCGTGGCTATGCACTTGCTGCTGCGCACGCTGAGCGGCTAGATCACTTCACTTCCACTGGGAGAAAAGCGGTTTCGGCGGTACCGAACCGGATTCCAGTGGCGTCCTTGCCGATCAGGGTCAGGAACGTAACCATCGTCAGCACCGGCACGATGGTGGCGGCCAAAGCGAAAGGGTAGCCGTGCGATTCGGCAAGTTGTTCCTGAATCGGCAGATTGAACGCGGCCAGCAGATTGCCCAGCTGGTAGGTCACCCCTGGGTAGAGGCCGCGGATGGCATCCGGCGACATCTCGGTCAGGTGCGCCGGAATGACACCCCAGGCGCCCTGCACGCAGACCTGCATGAGAAACGCGCCCAGGCACAACATCGCGGCGGAGCGCGAATAGGCGAACAGCGGCACGATCGGCAGTGCCAGTACCGCGCAGAAAACGACGGTGTAGCGGCGGCTGAATCGTTGGGACAGGGTGCCGAAGCATAGCCCGCCGATGATGGCGCCGATGTTGTAGACCACCACGATCCACTTGACCGTCACGCTGGACAGGCCCGCGCCATGGTTGGCTGTCGCGCCGAGGAAGGTGGGGTAGACGTCCTGGGTTCCGTGGCTCATCCAGTTGAATGCGGTCATCAACAGCACCAGGTAGAAGAAGCGGCGGATGATGGAACCTTCGCGCAGCACATCCCGAACCTTGGTGCTGGTCAGCCGCATCCGGTCCTGGGCGGCCTCCCAAACTTCGGATTCCTTGACGCGGTACCTGATTATCAGGCTGACCAGCGCCGGGATGATGGACAGACCGAACAGCCACCGCCAGGACAGATCCAGAATGTCCATCACGACCAGCGAAGCCAGGCTTGCCAATAGGTAGCCGAAGGAATAACCCTCCTGCAACAGCCCGGAGAAGAAGCCGCGCCGCTCGACGGGAACCTTCTCCATGGCCAGCGCGGCGCCCAGTCCCCACTCACCGCCCATGCCGATGCCGTACAGCAGCCGCAGGATCACCAGCACGGTGAAATTCGGGGCGAACGCACACAGAAAGCCGACGATGGAATAGAACAACACGTCCACCATCAGCGGCAGCCTGCGGCCGACACGGTCGGCCCACAGCCCGAACAACAGCGCACCCACCGGGCGCATGAAGAGCGTGGCCGTCGTGACGAATGCGACTTCGGCTTTGCTGCGGTGAAAGCTGTGCGCGATGTCGGCGTAGACCAGCACGACGATGAAGTAATCAAAAGCGTCCATCGTCCAGCCCAGGAGCGCAGCTATGAACGAGTTTCGCTGATCGCCCGTGATCCGTTGCGTTGCCACGTCAGCATCGTGCAGTACCCGCCGCGATCGCGCGACCCCAGAGCCCCGCGCACGAGTAATTACGCGAGTAAGTTCGGCGGATATGCGGATCATCGATGCCGATGGCCATGTCGCCGAAAACTCGTCGCTGACGATCGAAGCGATCAAGCGCTGGCCGGACCACATAAAGCCCAGCACCGATCGGCGGCTACGGCTGCAGATCGAAGGCCGCAATTACCCCGAAGACCAGGGCCCGGGCGCGGGTTGCCCACCAGAGCACGGAATCACCAAGGCGCCCGGCGTCAACTGCTCGACCGCGCAAGGCGTGGTGGGCGACGCCGACCGCGACCACATCGACACCATGGTGTTGTATCCCAGTCTGGGCCTTTGCATTCCGTCCCTGGAAGACCCCGGGTTCGCGGCCGGGTTCGCCCGGCTCTACAACCAGTGGATCGCCGACTACTGCGCGACCACCAACGGCCGGCTGCGCGGGGTCGCCGTGACGCCCGTCGAGCATGGACAGGTTGCCATCGACATCATGGCCGAAGCCAAGGACCTCGGACTGGTCGCGACCCTGGTTCCGCCGGCGCTCAAAACCCGCAACCTCGACCATCCCGACCTTGACCCGTTCTACGCCGTCGCCGCCGAACTCGGAATGCCGCTGGGCATCCACGGCGCCCCGGGCATTCATCTGCCCAAGATCGGCGTGGACCGCTTCACCAACTACATCCAAGTGCACTGCATCAGCTTCCCGTTCGACCAGATGACGGCGATGACGGCGCTGGTTTCCGGTGGTGTCTTCGAACGTCATCCTCAGCTGCGAGTGGCCTTTCTCGAGGCGGGGGCGGGCTGGGTCCCGTTCTTCATGGATCGCCTGCACGAGCATTACGAAAAGCGCGGCGACTGGATCGAGCGCGGCTGGCGCCGCGATCCGCAGGAGTATCTGCGGGCCGGCAACATCTGGGTGACCTGTGAGCCGGAGGAGCCAATCCTGCCCGGCGTGATCGACGTGCTCGGCGCCGACTTCATCATGTTCGCCAGTGACTACCCGCACTGGGATGGCGAGTGGCCGGAAAGCACGAAGCATCTGCGCACCCGCACCGATATCAGCGAAGAAGCGCGGGAGAAGATCGCCGGGCTCAACGCGCAGCGCTTCTATGGCCTGAACTAGGTCAAGTCATGGCAGGATCGGCGGCATGGGCCCCTTTCTGCTGCGCGCGGCGCTGACCGGGTTCGCACTGTGGGTGGTCACTCAACTGGTATCGGGGATTCGATTCGTGGGCGGCGAAACGACGCTTCAGCGGATCGGCATCATCTTCGTCGTCGCGGTGATCTTCGGGTTGGTCAACGCGATCATCAAACCCATCGTGCAGTTCCTGTCGATCCCGCTCTACATCCTGACTCTTGGCCTGGTCCACATCGTGATCAACGCATTCATGTTGTGGATCACGGCGCGTATCACCGAGGACACCACGCATTGGGGTCTGCAGATCGATCACTTTTGGTGGACCGCGATCTGGGCCGCGATCCTGCTGTCAATCGTCAGTTGGCTACTGTCACTGCTCACTCGCCGCGCCACCCGCAATCGGTCCAGGAATTAGCGCGCCTGCCACCGCGGCGGTCGTTTCTCTGCGAACGCCTGCGGCCCTTCTTTGGCGTCCTCGGTTTCGAAGATCCGGTCGCTGTGCCGGGTCTCGTTGAGATATGCGGACTCCAGGTCGAGCGAGAGCCCTTCGACCGCCGACTGCTTGGTCGCAAAGACCGCGAGCGGCGCGTTGGCCGCAATCCGTTCGGCGTAGTCGTAGGCGACGTCCATCAGCCGGTCGGCCTCGACCACCCGATTGACCAAACCCATCTCCAGAGCCCGCCGGGCATCGACCATATCGGCGGTCAGCAGCAGCTCCATGGCAAGTGCATAGGGGATCTGGCGCGGCAACCGCACGGTACTCCCGCCGCCGGCGAACAAACCGCGTTTCGGCTCCGTGACCCCGAATCGTGCCTGCGGCACGGCAATTCGAATATCTGTGGAGCCCAGCATCTCCAAACCCCCTGCGACGCATACGCCATTCACGGCCGCGACGATTGGCTTGTAGACCGGGAACCTATGCAGCACGGCGTGGATAGCGTCGGTCTTGTTCCACCCTTGAGGGCGGGGGAGAGCCCCAGTCAGTTCGGGAATGAACTTTTTGAGGTCGGCTCCGGTACAGAAATCCCGGCCGGTGCCGGTGACGACGGCAACCCAGGCGGCGGGGTCGTCGCGAAACTCGGCCCAGGCTTGGGCCAACTCCTGAAAATGCTGCATGTCCAGCGAGTTTCGCGCCTCTGGACGGTTGATCGTGATGGTGACGATGTGACCGCGCAACGTGTAGTCAATACTCACCGGATATCTGATCGTTTCACTGTCCGCTGCCGCCGGCTAAATCAAAATTAGATACCGCGAATTTTTCGTTTACGACATCCTAGGTTGTCAGGCCTGTTACACATATGCTTACTAAAGACTGCTACTAATGCCGTCAAGACAGCCCCTGTCTTTCGGTATGACGACGATAACCTCTAACGCCTTGCGACGTAACCACGATGCCCTCAACCACCGGACACGACGACGGGAATCTGCAAAACATGAACACTGTCGCGCTCGGATCATTATCCGGTCCTTCCAGCACGCGGCTGAGTTCGCAACTTAGTGACCCGCATAGCGGTTTGCGCGCAGTCACCGAGTGCACCGGCTCGGCGGTCGTGGTCCATGTCGGCGGTGACATTGACGCCAGCAACGAGGCGGTCTGGCAACGTTTGGTGAGCCGAAGCTCCGCCATCGCGATTGCTCCCGGCCCGTATGTGATCGACATTCGCGAGCTCGACTTCATGGGATCGTGCGCCTACGCCGTACTGGCTCAGGAGTCGGTGCGCTGTCGCCGTCGCGGCGTGAGCCTGCGTCTGGTCAGTTCGCAGCCCATCGTGGCCCGCACCATCGCCGCGTGCGGCCTGCGCCGGCTGCTGCCCATGTATTCCTCGGTGGAGGCCGCGCTGGTGCCGCCGAGCGGCAGCTGACGCGAGCGGCTCTACACCTCGCTGCTGACCAGTCGCGCCACCTCGCGTGCGCATCCCCACGACAGGGTCACGCCGTCGCCGCCATGGCCGTAATTGTGGATGTAGCGCACCGCTCCTACACGCTCGACCTCCAGCCGCACCGACGGCCGCTCCGGACGCAGGCCGGTAATCGTTTCGATCACCGACGCTTCGGCAAGCCGCGGTTCGATCCGGCGGCAGTCCCGCAGAATCCGGTCAGTGACGTCGGGGTCGGGGGTGGTGTCCCATCTGTCCAGGATGCTGATGCCCCCGCACACCACTCGCTGCGGGTGGGGGAAGTAGCAGATCCACTCCGAGCCGCCGGTGAGTTCCATGAATAGTCGCTTCAGGCCCGGATTGGTAAGGATGACGTGCTGGCCGAACCGCGGCCGCAAGGTGTCGTCGCCAACGAGTTCTCGAGCGCCCAGGCCGGCACAGTTGACCACTATCGTTGCCGCGTCGGCGGCCTCGGCCAGCGATCGCACCGGGTGCAATTCGATTGCACAACCGGCCGCGGCCAGCCGGCCGGTCAGATACTCGAGGTAATGAGGCATGTCGATCATCGGCATGGTGGCGTGAAATCCGGCGCTGAAATCCCCGGGGATGTCCGCCACGTCCGCCGGCCGCAAGTCGGGAATCAATTCCACTCCTGGTGGCATTTCGCCGTCCGGAGGAACATCGGTGACGCTGAGCGCTGCTGCCAGCTGCACGCCGCTGCTGGGATCGGCGGCCAGCTCGCGGAATTCGCGCAGCGATTGTTCGGTCCAGGCCAGCGTGCTGGCGGCTGGTTCGATGGCCCGGGGTCCCCAGACCGCACCCGCCACCGCCGAGGTGGTCTGCTGGGGCAGCGCAGCGGTCCACACCCGCACCGGCCAGCCGGCTTCAGCCAAACACAGCGCCGACGTCAAACCGCTGACGCCGGCGCCGACGACAATGACTTCTGGATTGTCTGGCAAGACCGGCTTCAGGGCTGGGGTACTTGCTGTCCGACTTGACCGAGCAATCCGTTGAGGATGCCGAGATTGGCTTGCAGCTGGGCCCCGGCGGCCGGGCCGGGCAAGTCAGCGGGCGCGTTGCCGTCGGGCGGCGGGCCGGCCTGCCAAGGCTGGCAGCCGCTGGTCTTGAACGCTTTGTCGCCCGGATCGATCTGTACGGTTTGCGGCTTCTTGCTGATCGCATTGTCGATCAGGGTGCCGTCGGGAGCCACCCGCTTCCAATAGCAGGTTCCTTTGCCGACGGGGCCCGCGGTGCTATATGTGCCGGGCGCGATTTCGCTGCCCACCGCATACGTGCCGTCGTGGTCGATGGTCGTCTTGGGTGCCGGCCCGGGCGCGGTCGTCGGTGCCGGTCCCGGAGCCGGCCCTGTCGTCGGATCGGCACCGGCAATGCCGGCCGACGCGGCCCAGCCCACCACGACCAGCGCCGCGACCGCGCACCGTGCTGCAGGGGGTGCTGTTGCCAGGAAGCGCATGACTCAGCAGTTTACTCGGCTTTGCTGCCCGCCGGTCTGGACATGATGCCCACCTCGATCAGCTGCCAGCGGATAACTTGCCATCGTTTCCGCTGAGGCGGGATGGGTACTCCAATCCAAAACGCGGGGCCGAAGGAGGCCGTAATGCTGTGGCTTGGTGCGGTGCTCATCGTCGTCAGCGTGGCATCGTTTCTGATCGGATTTGTACTCTTCGCAAACGCCGTGGGGGTAGCGCCGCAACGCCGTGCGCACGGGGATCCGACCGGCCTCAGGCGGGCCGCCGATCGGGTGGAATGGTCAGACGTATTCCGCCGCATCCCAAGTAGTTACGGCGTCATGCTCGACGACGGCGCAAATCGCAGCGAACGTCTGGCGGCCGCTGGCTCGCTGTTCGTACTCATCGCGATCTTGGCAGCGGTGATCGCGGTTTTGGCGTTCTTAGCCGCCTTGATCTGAGCCGGATAACGCGCCCGCCGATCGTTCAGCGCCCCAGGCGCAGCCGCACCTGACGGTACAAGCCGCCGGCAATCGTCGCCACGTTGAGCGGTATCCAAATCAGCAGCGCCTCGCCCTCGGCAAACCTCGGGTTGAGTTGCACGCAGAATCGAGCATCTGCGTCGTCGACAAGTCGCATCAGCCGCGACGCGTCGCGCGGGACGGCGTCGGAATGTACGACCCACGGGCTGTCACCGACCGGAGCGTAGCGCCGCCGTTCACCGATGGCGCGCACCAACGCCTCGATGTCAGCCGGCGTTTGCCGGAAGCGGTTCGGGTACACCCGCGGCATCGTCTTGGCGAACAGTTGGTAGGCCGCCGGTGATGATGTGCGACTCAGATATCCCAGCGCCGTGCGGGGCCGGCGCAGCTTGAATCGAATAGCCTCACGCAACCCGAAAAGCATGCCCGCTACACCGCCGTGATAGCCGGGCCGGAAAAAGCCGCCCGCGGAAAACGCCGCTACGGGTTTACGTCCGTGCTCGACACTTTGGATCGCGATGTAGGCGAATCCGGCGAACTCTCCGAGCTCGCCGTAGTAGAGCGTGAGACTGAGATCCCCGGCACTCAGGAGGTGTTTTTCGAATTCTTCTCGCGTGTGGCCCCGCATCGTCTCGCTGTAAACGGCGTAAAGCCGGTCGAATAGGGCTTTGCGCCGCACGGGCGTCAGCGACTCGGATCGGAGGCGTTCGGTCTTGACAATGCTCCGGTCACCGACGACCCGGGAAGACAGCTTCGGCCGAGCAGCGTGTCGAATCGGGCGTGCGGGGCGTGTGGTCGTAATGACGGCTCCTCGAGATGAGTGAGACGGCCTACTAAACGGTGTGTGTGCATAGCGATCTTCGCATCAGATCCAAGCCGCTGCAGCACCGAATTCCGAAGCGCAAGTTTCTATTCTTTATTGGGACGTTTAAACGCCTTATCAAATTCCGCTTCAAACTATTCAAGTTATTTGCCAGAAAACCCGTCTACCGAGGTCTCATAGCAGGTGAGGCGGAGCGGGTGTTAGCCAGGCCGCACACTAGGGACCAGCGATTGCGCCGCGGCACCGCAACTAGGGCCACCACTCGAAGATTTTACCGGCGGGTCGTCAAGAATGGTCTTGACAGTGCGTATTTTTGGTGCACTCCGCGCTTCAGCCGGATTCCCAGCTATTCCAGAACGTGATCGTCTCCGCCGGCGGCCGTTGAGCGGGCTGGAAGTTCGTACCGACGGTATAGGCGACCGGAAAAAGCGCCGCTTGGGTGACGGTGGGCGGAATGCCGAGGATCTCGCCCACCTCGCGCTCCTTGGCCAGGTGCATCGTCGTCCAAACCGAGCCCAAGCCGCGCGATCTCAGGGCGAGCAGGAAGCTCCAGCCGGCTGGAATGATCGACGCCCACGCCGACGCCGACACAACCAGATCGCTTTTATCGAAGCGACGGTTCAGACAGGGAATGACATGCACCGGGACTTGGGCCAACGTCTCGGTCAGACCCAATGCGCTGCTGTACACGCGGCGGGTTTGCGGATCGGCGGCGGCCTCGACCGCATCGGGCAGATACCTATCGCCGATGCCGCGGTAGATGTCGGCGATCGCGGCGCGTTTCTCGGGATCGGTGATCACCAGCCAGCGCCAGTCCTGTGCGTTGCTGGCCGTAGGTGCTTGCATGGCCAGCCGGATGCAATCCAGGATCACGTCGCGGCCCACCGGCCGGGTCAGATCGAGGCGTTTGCGAACCGAGCGTGTAGTGGTGAGCAGTTCGTCAACCGAAGCGATGTCCACTCGTCCTCGTTCAGATATCTATCGCGCACGACTGATCGACACCAAGCACTGCCAGTGTCCGTCCAAGACCGAGAAACACAGCAACGCAAAGCGTGAGATCCAGAATTTCCGCATCGGAGAACAGGTCTCGCAGCCGTCCGATGAACGAATCATCAATGGAGGCATGGTCATTGGCAAAACGCTCGGCGTACTCAATCGCCAGCCGCTGGCGCGGCTGGTATCCGGGGTAGGTGGCGTATTCGGCGACGTGGTCGTAGAGCTCGGGGGCCACCCCGACGTCGAGCACCGAAGGGGCGCGAAATCCCGAGCACGCCGCACAGTCGTTGATCTGCGCGATCCGCATCCTGGCCAGCTCACGTTCGTCAGCGGGCAGGATGCTTTGCTGGTATGCGCCGCGAATCATCCGCTCGACCATGCCACCGAGCTCAGGACGCAATGTCCAAATCATCGCGGCTTCTCCGCCTGGACCGTCCGGCACGTCAAGCTTGCTCATCAGCCAACTCCTGCCCGGTGACCGCGTCACCGCTTTGAGGAAACCAGATTCTCCCAGCCAAGGCCAACGCTTCCAGCGCGATTCATTGCTCATCTATGTACCCGGGGTTGGGGCTCGCCAAGCTGGCGGGGTAGCGTCCCTTCCGCGACGGCGCTCGTCGGGGAGCGCTGCACGTAGGAGGTCTCGGCGTGCTGTTCATGCACGAGGTACACAAGGTCCGCGGCCGCGCCGAAGACGAATTCGAGGCCGCATTTCGCGAGGGCTGGATGCCGATGCTGGCCGCCGGCGACGATGCCCGATTGCTGTGGTACGCCGATCACGCGCAGGGCAGTGGTCCCGCCTACACCGTCGTGACCGTGACTGCCATTACCGACGGAGCGGCGTGGGAACGTCTTGCGCTGCGGGTGCAAAAGGGCGATCTGCAGAAATGGATACGCAAAGTCGACGAGTTCCGCCACGAAGTCGAAGCCAAGCTCTTGGTCCCACTGGCGTGGTCACCACTGCAGCAGGTGTCATTCGACGAGGTGCCCGTCGATGGACGAGAGCACGAGCTGAGCCTGTATATGGAAGACACCATGTGGCCCTACCAGGACAAGTTCGAGGAGTACATCGACCGCTGCGGCGAGGTGTACGCCAGAAGTCTGGAGCGGCCGGCGTCAATGCTGAGAATGCAGGCGGCATTCCAGCCCGCGCTCGGCAGCCACCTGCGCCGTGAAGTCACGCTGATGCAGCGCATTCACCGGCCCGAGGCGCTGCTCGAACTACTCCGGACCCACATCGCACCGGAATACCGCGCGCCGGGCACCTGGCTGCACGACGCCCTCGACCTGCGTGACCAGTGGACCAGCCGGCTGCTCCGCACCTCGGCGTGGTCGCCACTGTTTTAGGGGGCTTGGGCATGAACACGGGAACGATCATCGACGCAGCCGCGGCTGGCGATCCGGCCCGGACCGCGCTCATCGTCGATGGACGCCGCATCAACTACGGCGACCTTGGCGCAGCGGTTCGGCAGTGCGCCGCCGGGTTGACCGCCCGCGGGGTGGTCGCCGGCGATCGCGTCGCCGTCGTCGACGTCGGAAGTCTGCTCTCGATCGCGGCGGTGCTGGGCGCGGCGCGCATCGGGGCCGCGGCGGCGCTGATGAATCCGGCGCTGACGCCGGCCGAGCTGAGGGTGCTGCTCGACAACGCCGGGTGCGTTCAGGTGGCAGTTGCCGCAGCCATGTATGCGGACAAGGTCCGCGAAGCCGGAGTCAGCACGGTGTTGACGGGCAGCGACCTGGCTGGCAATCAGGCCGGGGCGGCCGTCTCAGTCGCCGAAGACGTCGACGAGCGCGACGCGCTGGTCCTGTTCACCAGTGGGACCACCGGGCTCCCCAAGGCGGTCGCGATCACCGGTCGGCAACTCGATCTGCGGATCAGGAGGATGTCGGCGCCTTTCCGGGCGGACACGCCGCCAGCGGTAGCGATGATGTGTGTCCCCTTCTTCCACGTCGGCGGCTCCCTCGGCCTGCTCGGCGGCCTGTATTCGGGAAACACCTCGGTGGTGCAGACGCGGTTCGATGCCGGTGACTGGCTACGTCTAGTCGCGCAGCATCGGGTGGCCGCCACCTTCTTGGTGCCGACGATGCTGCAACGGATCCTCGATCACCCCGACTTCGCCGGCACGGATCTGACGTCGCTGATCGCCATCGCCTACGGGGCTGCCGCCGCACCAATCCCGTTGGTACGCAGGGCAATGGACGCCCTTCCGCACGTCGCGTTCGCCAACGTGTTCGGTCAAACCGAGACGCTCGGCGCATACACCACGTTGCTGCCCGACGACCATCACGACCCGGCCCGGATGGGATCCGTCGGCCGTCCGTTGCCCGGGGTCGAGGTGCGGGTCGTCGATCCCGACACCGGCACCGACGTCGAGCCTGGGACGGTCGGCGAACTTTGGGTGAGCACCGCCCAAAACGTCACCCAAGGTTGGCTGCCCACCGGTGACCTGGCCCGCCAGGATGCCGACGGCTACATCTATCCCAGCGGGCGGCTGAAGGACACCATCAACCGCGGGGGAGAGAAGTTCGGCCCGATCGAGGTGGAGGACGCCCTGCGTTCCCATCCCGCGGTGAGCGATGTGGCGGTGGCCGGCATCGCCGACGAGGAGATGGGCCAGCGGGTCGGGGCCGCGGTGGTGGCCAGCGCGCCGGTGACGCTGGAAGAGTTGCGATCGCACTGTCGTGAGTTGATCGCCTATTTCAAGCTGCCCGAACGGCTCGCGGTGCTCGATCACATTCCGTACAGCGCCACCGGCAAAGTCAACCGCCGTGACCTAGCCGCATTGATCGCCCAGGACGCGGTGAACCGAGGAGTTTGAGTGCTGTTCCTTCACGAGACCCATCAGGTGGTCGGCGAGCGCCAGGACGAGTTCGAGGCCGCCTACCGCGAGGGCTGGATGCCCGCCTTGGCCAATGAGGACACTGCTCGGCTGCTCTGGTACACAAACCACGCTCACGGGTCGGGGGCCTCCTACAACGTCGTCACGATCACCGCTATCGCCGACGGCGCGGCGTGGGAAAACCTGATGCGTCGCACACAGTGCGGAGACCTGCGCCAGTGGATGCGCGAGCTGGACAACTTGCGTCACGAGGCGACGGGCAAGCTCCTGCTGCCAGTCGGCTGGTCACCGTTGCAAACCGTGGACCTGGCCGCGGTACCCGTGGATGGTACGACGCACCCGCTGAGCATGTTCATGGAAGACACCGGCTGGCCACACGCACCGCTGGACGACTACATCCGCTCGTGGGACGAGATCTACTACCGCCCTTTGGCAAAGGCCCCCGACCGGATGCGAATACTAGATATCCAGGCTTGTTTCCAGGTTGCGCACGGCAGCTACCGACGTCGAGAAGCCGTGCTATGGCAGAAGATTGACGACTCCAACAACTATGCGGCACTCGTGCACCTGCTGACCAACGACATCGCGCCCCAACACCGCGGACCCGGCAGCTACATGTATGAGGCCCTGAAATACCGCGATCAGTGGCAGAGCCGGCTGCTGCGAACCTCCGCCTGGTCGCCCCTGTATTGAGCGCGACTCAACGGTTCAGGATTTCACTGGCGGTGCGAACCATCTCGTCCACAATGTCGGCGGCAGAACGAACGTCGTGAATCAGTCCAATCGCCTCACCAACCAGCACAGTAACTACATCGAAGTCTTCTGCGGCCGTTGCCTTCTCGAATAAGTCCAGCGTCTCGGGCAAGCGCGCCAGCAGCTCAGCCTCGTTGCCATGCCACTGCCGAATCAACGAGTTGCTAACCAGGCGCACATCGAACGAGGGAGGCCAATCCCGCTGCCGCACAACGTCATACACACGGGTACGGATGGTGTCGTCGCCGCCGGCCCCGATGGCCCGCCGCCAGGCTCGCGGCGACACCAACGCCTCGGTGGAGGCCCACAACCGGGTGCCCACCAACGCGCCGTCGGCCCCGAGCGCCAGCGCGGCGGCCAGTCCGCGACCGTCGGCGACGCCGCCGGCGGCCACCACGAGGGTATCCGGGCCATCCGCGGCAACAAGGTCGACGATTTCGGGAACCAGCGTGAACGTTGAGCGAGAGCTCATTCCGTGCCCGCCCGCCTCACCACCCTGCGCGACGATGATCTCGGCGCCGGATTGCAAAGCATGACGCGCCTGATCCACCGTCTGCACCTGAGCGATGAGCGGAACGCCGGCTTGGCGAATGCGGTCGGCGAACGTCCGCAGCTCACCGAAGGACAGCATGATCGCCGCCGGATGCTGGGCTACCACGGTGTCGAGCAACTCGGGGCTACGCGCGAGGCTCCACGTGATGAATCCGTATCCCACTCTCGCGCCGTGGGTTTCGCCGATCTGGGTATGCAGCCACTCGGCCTCGCCATAGCCTCCTCCAATGAGGCCGAGGCCGCCTGCGGCCGTGACGGCCGCGGCCAGCCGGCCCCCGGAAACCTGCGCCATCGGTGCGAGCAGGATCGGGTGCTGGATCCCGAAGAACTCGGTGAGACGGGTTTTCAGCGTCATTCTCATGCTCCCCGATCCGATTGTGAAATGCCTGCTGTTATAGCGTATCTGCGCGCCGGGCCGGCCATGGCGGTCAACGCCGCTGACTGACCGCTTCCAGGAAGGGCTCGGCTACGGCGAGAAATCCGCCGGGATCCGACGAGAACACCACATGGCCGGTGTCCAGGATTTCCAGCCGGGAGCCGCGCAGTGCGTCATGGGTCGCGCGGCCCGCACTCAGCGGTATCGCGATGTCCTTCTTGCCCCAAACGATGAGGGTGGGCACCGACAGCTCGGCGGCACGAGCACGCAAGTCGTGTTCAGGAGCCGCGAAGCTACGCCACAGCGCTGCACCGGTCCGCGCGCCTTGGGCCGTTTTCGCCGTGGCGATGGCACGCCTGGTGATCTCACGGTCGCTGTCGTTCCTGGCCTTCATGTAACCGCGCACGAATAGGGGAGCGCAGGCCCGGAATACAGCCGGTGACCCCATCACCCGACAAAAGCTGCGAGACATGACGTTCCACCGGACAAACCCGCCCGAATTGACCAGCACCAGACCGGGGACGAACTCGGGCCGGTTGATCGCCAGCCGCGCAGCGGCGAACCCACCCACGGAATTTCCAACCAGCACAGCCCGCGATAGGCCCAGCCCGTCGACCACATCTTCGAGCACGTCGGCAAACAGTGGCGCGCCGGGCTCCAAAGCGGCATCGACCGGATCTGATTCGCCGTGGCCCGGCCAATCCACTGCGATGGTGCGGTAGCGGCGAGACAGCGTCTCGATGACCGGATCGAAGTCGTGCCGATCGTGCAGCGTCGCATGCAGCAGTAAAACCGTTGGCCCACTGCCTGATTCGCGATACGCGACGACCCCTGATCTGGTTCGGACAGTGGCCATGGCGGCTCCTCCCAAATTTGACCGACTGGTCGGTCATCCCGTACGGTACAACCGGACGGAAGCCATGACAAGTAGGGGCAAGTAGGGATTGACGCGATGACGCCAAGGCAGCGATGAGATCGCCTGAGCCCGGGCGCAATGCGTTGCTCGACGCGGGGCGGCGCCTGTTGGGCGGCGCCGACTTGGCCCGCATCTCGGTCAACGCGATAGTTGCCGAAGCCGGCATGGCCAAAGGCAGCTTTTACCAGCATTGGCCCAGCCGGGCCGAGTACCTTCGTGCCCTGCACGGCCGATTTCACGACCAGCTCGGTCAATCGATGGCCGCGGCAGTGGCCGACCTACCGCCTGGACGGGATCGGCTGGCCGCGGGGATGAACGCGTACCTCGACGGGTGCCTGGCCGAGCCGTCCACCAAAGCTCTGCTGGTGCAATCGCGCACCGAGGCCGGGCTCAGCGATTTGGTCGCCGCTCGCAACCAAAGTTCGGCCACGCTACTGCTGCCCGACCTAATGGCGCTCGGATGGGCAGCGCCGGAAGCGATTGCCGTGCTACTCGTTGCGGCGATCGCCGAAATCGCGCTGATCGAACTCGCCGCCGGACAACGCGACGATGAATTGCGGCGTGGACTGGTGCAACTCGCCACCCACACGCCGAATTGATCAGCGGCAAGCAGAGCGTGTTCGCCCAAACACCAGACGCGTTGGCCGATTGCTCCTAGGCTGGGTACGCCGGCTGTGCGATGGCAGGCTTCGCCCGTCCGTCGGCTTCCTAGCGAACACCCGTAGTCGTCGGAAGGATGCGCCGATGACATACGTGACCGCAATGCCGCAGCTGATGGCTGCGGCGGCCCAGGATGTCGCGGGAATTCAAGCGGCGATCGGCGCAGCCAACGCTGCCGCGGCGGACACGATCACCGGCGTGGCGGCCGCGGCCGCCGACGAGGTCTCCGCGGCCGCCGCGGCGCTGTTCCGTTCGTACGCGGGGGAGTATCAGGCGGTCGTCGCGCAGGCCACCGCGTTTCACGATGCGTTCACAGGTGCGCTGGCCGCCGCCGGCAGCGCCTATGCGACCACCGAAGCGGCCAACGCGGCCAAGGTGTCAACTGCACTGAGTGCAATGGCCGCGCGGGCAGCCGACGCCAAAGACGTCACTTTGGCCATGGGCGGCAGTGGCAATCCCACCCCGCCGCGCACTTATGTAGACGCCGTCGTGTCGAAATATGTCACCCCCAACTTCCCTGCTTTCACAGTCGCCAACGCTCGCGCCCTGTTCACCCCCGAGGGTTTCTATCCGCTGACCGGCATCAAGGACCTGACGCCAGATGTGTCAGTAGCGCGCGGTGTCACGATTCTGACCGACGCGATTCGTGAGCAACTCGACGCGGGGAACCACGTTGCCGTGTTGGGCTTCTCGCAGAGCTCCGTCATCTCCTCGCTGGTCATGCAGGGACTCGACCCCAGCGGCACGCCCAGTTCGCTACCGATTTCATTCGTGCTGCTCGGCGACCCGATGAACCCCAACGGCGGCATCCTCGAACGCTTCGCCGGCCTGACCTTCCCGAGTCTGGGCCAGACTTTCTACGGCGCCACGCCGGCCAACTCCTTCCCGACCAAGATCTACACCATCGAATACGACGGCTTCGCCGATTTCCCGCGCTATCCGATCAATCTGCTAGCCGACCTCAACGCGATGGCGGGTATCTATTACGTGCACGGCACCTATGCCGATCTGACCCCCGAACAGATCGCCACCGCCATCCCGCTGCACACCGAGGGACCCACTCTGACCACCTATTACATGATTCCCAATCCGCATCTGCCACTGGTTCAACCGCTGCGCGCGGTTCCGTTCGTGGGAAATCCGCTCGCCGACTTGATCGAACCTGATTTACGGGTGCTGGTGAACATCGGCTTCGGCGACCCGGCTTTCGGGTATTCGACGTCGGCGGCCAACGTACCAACCCCGTTCGGCATCTTCCCGCCACTCGACGCCGGCGCTGTGCTGGGCGGTCTGGCGGCCGGAACCCAGCAGGGCATAACCGCTTTCGTCAACGACATCAGCGCAACCACCTTCCCGCCGGTGCCCGATCTGTCGTCAATCACATTCCCGCCCCCGCCGCCTCCGGTCGGTCTGGTCGACACCCTGGCGAAGGTGGCCTCGACCGCGTACTCGACCCTGCTGCCAACGGCAGACATCGCGACGACGCTCGTCATCTCGCTGCCCGTCTACGACCTCAACCTGTTCGTGGAAGCACTCTCGCAAGTGGCAAGCGGTGATCCGCTCGGCCTCATCAGTGCGATCGCCAATCCAATCGCGGCCAACACCGGACTGCTGGCGTTCGGAGCGGGCATCGAGGTGTTCGTCCTGGTGAATGCTGCGCAATCGATTATCGACCAGCTGACGAGCCTCTGACGCTGCCGGGTCAAACCAGCGGCGACAAACCTGACCGCACCAAGTCCAGGCTGGCGGCCACCATCTCACCGAGATCACCCGAGCAGCCCTGACGGCCCCAATTCTCAACTGCCACAACAAGAGCCGCCGCCAGCGCTGAGCCTGCTACCGCAGCGCACAACTCGAGGTTGGGCACACGGGCATTACGGTCGCGGATGAACTCGGTCAGCACCTGAGCAAACGATGACTGCACCACCCGCAGATGGCCGGCGATCCGGTCCGCACCGATCAGCTCGGCTCTGGCCGTCGCGGCCTGACGCACCACTTCGAGGTCGTGCGGAAAGGCCGCGACACCGGCCAAGATGGCATCGAAAAGCGACTCCGATGCCGGACGCTGGGCAAGGGCCTCGGCCAGCCATGCCAGTTGCGTCTCGTAGTCCTGGAACAGCACCGCCTCTTTGGTGGGGAAGTGGCGGAAGAAGGTGCGTTCGGTGACGCCGGCCTCGCGGGCCAGCTCGGTCACGGTGACGTTGGCAAATCCCTTGCGGGCAAAGCTCTTCAGGGCAGCCCGACGAAGCGCCTCGTGGGTCGATTGGCGGCGTAGTTGGTGACGGTTGGTCGGCGCGCTCATGTCACGCTGATGGTAGCCCAACGGAATTAGTCAGTACTGACATCTTCCACTCATGTCAGTACTGACATAACCTTGTCGCGTGACGAGCAACAAGCCCGACTATGACGCCATCGTGGTGGGCGCCGGACACAACGGCCTGACCGCCGCGGCCGTCTTACAGCGAGCGGGTATGCACACGCTGTGCTTGGAGGCCAACACCTATGCCGGGGGCATGGCGGCAACGGTGGAATTGATCGACGGTTTCCGATACGAGATCGCGGGTTCGGTGCAGTTCCCCACCGCCGCCGAGATCACCAAGGACCTGGGCCTGGACACGCTGCCCACGGTGGAGCCCGAGGTGATGTCGACCAACATCGGCGAACACGGCGAAGAACCGATGATCTTCTACCGCGACCCGATCCAACTGATGACGCACCTGAACCAAAAGCATGGTCTCGAGGCCGTCATCGGTATGGCCGAGCTGATCAACTGGAGCCAGGGTCCCGCAAAGGCGTTGGGCCGCTTCGAGGTTCGCAAACCGCCGAAAACCCTCGACGAAATGTATTCTTGCGCCGCCGACGACGCCGAACGCCGGGCGATCCACGAAATGCTGTTCGGTTCGGCCATGGACGTGATCGACCGCCATCTACCCGATAAGAACAAACACGCGGTGATGCGCGGCATGCTCGCGTTCTTGGCCGTCAACTCGACCTACCGCGGACCTTACACACCCGGCAGCGCTACCTGTCTGGCCTTCGCGCTGGCGGTACCCGACGACAGCACGGCGATGATGACCAAGCTCAAAGGCGGCATCGGCGCACTTACCGAGCACCTGCGCGAGCTCTTCGTCTCACACGGCGGCGAGATCCGATTCCGTAGCAGGGTCGAGCAGATTCTCGTCGAACACGGCGCGGTCAGCGGTGTCCGGCTGCGGGGCGGCTCGACCATCACCGCGCCCATTGTGGTGTCCAACCTGGCACCTGACGTCACGCTCAAAGAGCTCATCGCGCCGGAAAATGTTCCAGCACAACTGGTCTCGAGAGTATCCGGACGAGATCACCGCGCTTCGTTCGTGCAGATGCACTTCGCTCTGGACGGACTGCCCGAATTCGCCCCACCTTATGAGTTCCTCAACGAAGCCGGCATGCGGCAGTCAGTCGGCATTTTCGGTTCGCCGGAAGAGCAGCAGCTGCAATGGGAAACCTGTCGTCGGGGGTTGATTCCGGACAACCCGTCGCTGGGGCTGCAAATCCCCTCCGTGCACGACCCAAGCCTGGCCCCACCCGGTAAACATGCCGCGAGCGCCTATGCCTACGCCTTCCCCGTCGAGGTCAGCCGCGACCAGCATGGGCACCTCAAAAACGAAATGGCACAACGTGTTATCGATAAAATCAGCCGCTTCGCCCCCAACTTCAAGGACCTGGTGATCCGGCACATCACGTTTGCGCCCTACCACATGCAGACCATGTTCGCCGCGCCCGCCGGCGACTTCTGCCACGGCCTGCTGCACCCGGATCTGATGGGGCCCAACCGCCCAGGCCCCAAAGGTTTCCTCGACTTCCCGATTCCGATCGACGGCCTGTACCTCGGCGGCGCCGGCTGCCACGGCGGCCCTGGCATCACGTTCACACCCGGCTATAACGCCGCCTATCAGGCACTCGACGACACGGCCCGCTAGCCGGTTGCCTTCTTGACGTGTAACACCCGCTTGCGCAGGCCGTCGGTGGCCGTCTGCATCAGACCCTTGGCGCCCTTCTTGATCAGGAAGCCCGGGACCGGCGCACCCAGCTCGACGGTGAGCTCGAAGTGCACGCGGGTGGCGTCGCCCTCGGGAGTGAGGGTGTACCGGGCGTCCTGCGCCCGTTGCTGTTTGGCGCTGACCAGTGTCCAACTCACTCCGTCGTCGTGCACCGAGTAATCCAGCACCTGCTCATCGCTGACCCCCACGATCTTGACCACCTGCCGAGATTTGCGCGGGTGGCCCTGGTCGTCACGTTCGAGGATTTCGATCTTGCGGTGAGCTGAAGACCACTCGGGCAGCGATTCGAGGTCGAACAGCACATCCATGATCTCGTCGGGCGTCGCCTCGATGACGACCTCTCTGGACTCGGTGACAGCCATCCCCAAGGCATAGCCGCAGCCGCACGCGTTAAACCAGGAGCCGGCCGATCGGCCTACGGCACCAGCACGACCTTGCCGATGTTCTCGCGCGCCGCCAGAATTCGGTGCGCTTCCGGCGCCTCGGCGAAGGGCACGGCCGCATGAACGATCGGCGACAACGTCCCCGCATTGAGCGCCTCGGCCAGCGGTGTAATCCAGGGCTCGAGGGTGCCGCGGTCGTCCCACAACCGCAGCATGTTCAGACCGATGACAGTCTTGGACTCCGAAAGCTGGTCGATCAGGTTGAACCCGCGCAGCATCGCCAGCGCGTGCGGTGCCGCATGCCGCAGCGAACGCTTCTCACCCTGCTGCATGTTCGAAATCCCGTATCCGACCAGCCTTCCGCCCGGGCGCAGCAGATTGTAGGACCGCCGTAGCGACGTACCGCCCAGCGCGTCGAGCACGATGTCGTAGGGTTCCAGCCCCTTCCACCAGCCGTCGCGGCGGTAGTCGATCGCGCGATCCACGCCCAACTCAGCCAGCTTCTGGTGCTTGCCGGGCGATGCAGTGCCGTGCACCTGGGCACCGGCGGCCTTGGCGAACTGGATGGCCGCGATTCCCACGCCACCGGCGGCCGCGTGAATCAGCACTCGCTCGCCCGCGCGCAGCGAACCGTAACCATGCAGCCCCGCCCACGCTGTCGCGTAGTTGACCGGGACCGCGGCTCCCTGTTCAAAGCTCAGCGCCTCGGGAAGCACCACCGAATCGTTGGCGGCCACATTGACGATTTCGGCGTAGCCGCCGAACCTGGTGCCGGCCAGAACGCGTTCGCCCACACGTGCCGGATCGACTCCGTCGCCGACGGCCTCAACGGTCCCAGCGACCTCGTAGCCGACGACCGCCGGCAGCTTGGGCGCGTCGGGATACAGGCCAACCCGGGCAAGATGGTCAGCAAAGTTCACCCCGGCGGCGCGAACTGCGATTCGCAACTGGCCGGCGCCCGGTGGTGGCGGGTCGGGCCGCTGCTGCACCTGCAGGACGGATGGGTCGCCGTGCTTGGTGATAACGACTGCGCGCATTTGTTCCTCCGGTCACTGAGTGCAATTGACTGCGTTGGCCATTCGTGTCTCGCTCATGGCAGCTCCTCGGTCGCCTCGGCGAGTGCGGCCAGCCGCGCGCGCCAGAACTTCTCGAACGGGTGCAGCCAACGACCGAGCTCGGCCAGCGGCTCTGCGGTCAGCCGGTAGATACGTCGACGGCCCTGCGGCTGGTCGGCGACCAGCCCGGCTTCGCGTAGCACCTTGAGGTGCTCGGCGACGGCGGGACGGCTGAGCGCGAACCGCTCGCTGAGCTCCCCGGCGGATAGGGGCTGCCGGCTGAGGATTTCGAGTAGCTGGCGCCGCACGGGGTTCGCCAGCGCCGCGAACACGCGGTCGCAGATTCCGTCGCACGTCGCCACGCCGGGCACTGTATGTCGGAAAATCCCGACATGTCAACTTTTTCCGACGCAACGCTGGCGCGCGAGCTGCTGCCGGCGAGTCCAAATTCCTTGCTAAACAAGGAATTCCGCTGAACCAGGACGTCAGTTACCGGCGAACCAAGCCGTGACAACTGTGCGTGTTTGCGGGGGCGGCAGGTGCGGGTTCCCGGCGCCCAGCGATCCCACTTTGACCGTCCACAGAGCCTGGGAGCGATCGATCGCCGCTGCACCGCCGTCCGGTCTGACCGGCATGAGGACGGCCGGCGTTTCATTCGGACAGCCGTACGCGGCAACCAAGCCGTCGTCGCGTCCGCCCCAGGCGCCGCCGTTGCGCAGCCGGCATTGCGTGCCGTCATCGAGAAGCAAAGCGAACGGTGCCGGTGTCGGCGGTGGCAGCACATGCGGAAGCGGATCGGCGGACGCCACTTGGCGTAGCCCCTTGTCCCAGGGATCGGTGAGGCACCACAGAGTTCCCGGCGTCGACGGCCCGCCCGGCCAACACACGTCAGCGCCGGCGGCGTTAGGCGCGCAGTAGTAGATGTCGTCGGCCACCGCCGCCGGCGACGCGGTGCAGCCGAAGACATCGCTGACCCGTCCAGGATCCTGGCTCGGGTCGTGTGAGGGCGGCAACTGCCTAAACCCGTTGATCGCCTGCCCGTTGGCATCGACGGGCACGACCGTAATGACCTGGGTGCCCTTGGGTATGGCCGGTGAGGTGAAGTGCGGCGGCGCGACCTCGGGCTGGCCGATCAAGCGGTAATGCAGCAGTGCCCATGTCGTGGCCGCGACGGCGAGGACCGCAACGAAGCCGACGGCGACAACACCGGCCCAACGCGATGATCTCGACGTCATTGACCGAATCGTACTGACATGCGCGCTACCTTTCATTGATGCACTTCATCTGGGAACAGCTGACCGCGAGCATCCATCGGTGTCGGCTGGCGTTCTGTGATGTCACCATTGGGCTGGTGCAGGGCCAAACCGGAGCGCTGCTCGTCGATACCGGAACCACGCTCACCGAGGCGGCGGCGATCGACGCTGACGTCCGCGAGCTCTGCGCGTCCCCGGTGACCCATGTCGTATTGACGCACAAGCACTTCGACCATGTGCTGGGTTCGTCGATGTTCGCCGGGGCCGAAATCCACTGTGCGCCTGAAGTTGTCGATTACCTCTCGTCGGCTACCGGACAGCTGCGCGATCACGCCCTGCACTACGGGGCGAATGCGGCCGAGGTGGATCGCGCTATCGCCGCCCTGCGGCCACCCCCCAATGGAACGTGTGCGTCGGTCGTCGATCTCGGCGATCGCACGGTGACGATCACGCATCTGGGCCCCGGGCATACCACCGGGGATCTGGTGGTAGTGGCACCTTGCGCCGACGGCGAGAGCAGTCCGGTCGTGGTGTTCACCGGCGATCTGGTCGAGGAGTCCGCCGATCCCTACATCGATGCGGATTCCGATGTGGCCGCCTGGCCGGGCACCCTCGACCGATTGCTGGAACTGGGCGGCGCGGCTGCCCGCTATGTTCCGGGTCACGGCAGGGTTGTCGACGCGGAGTTCATCCGCCGCCAACGAGATTGGCTGACCGAGCGCGCCGCCGGCTGACGCCGCTGACCGGCGCTAGCTCGCCTTCGCCGAGCAGGCGGCGACGAGCGCATCGGGATCAGTCACGCTGAGCACCAGCTGACTCACCTTCACCGACTTGCGCATCCACACCTTGGCCTGCGCCGGCGGGTCGATCGTCAGCGCCACCAGGCCTTTTAGCGATCCATTCACCAGCCAGCGCGAGCCGAAGAAATGCACTCCGGCGGTGTATGCGCGGCTGTTCGTCGGCTCGGCATTCTTGATTGATCTCAACGGGATGTCGGCGGTAAACGCCCAGCCCATCTTCACGTGAAGGTTCTGCCCGTCGACTCGCAGCTCGCTGGTTTTGGGGCCGAGCCCAAGCGGCACCGATAGCAGGAGATACCACCGGTCAAAGCGCAATTCGGTCTGCACGGACTCGACGGTACTCGCAGTCGAGTCCGTGCGGAGAGCAATTTCTCGCCACCTCGCCGCCACTGGTGGGGCGCGTTGTCGGCCGGTGATTTAGATCACTCGCTCGAGGAATACACTCTCTGCGTCAGGGGAAATCGGGGCTGAAGAGGAGCGTAAGGCCATGGCCATTGCCGAGACGGACACTGCGGTCCAATCATCGTTCGAGCAGGACTTCGAGAAAGACGTCGCCGCGACCCAGCAGTACTTCGACAGCTCGCGCTTTTCGTCGATAACTCGGCTTTATAGCGCCCGACAGGTCGCCGAACAGCGCGGCACCATTCCGACCGACTACACCGTGGCGCGCGAGGCCGCGGCGGCGTTCTACGTGCGTCTGCGCGAACTGTTCGCCGAACACAAGAGCATCACCACGTTCGGGCCGTACTCGCCGGGACAGGCCGTGAGCATGAAGCGGATGGGCATCGAGGCGATCTATCTGGGCGGCTGGGCAACCTCGGCCAAGGGTTCCACCACCGAAGACCCCGGCCCCGACCTCGCCAGCTACCCGCTGAGCCAGGTGCCCGACGACGCAGCGGTGTTGGTGCGCGCCCTGCTCACCGCTGACCGCAATCAGGAATACCAGCGCCTGAACATGAGCGAACGGGCGCGAGCTACGGCTCCCAACTACGACTTCCGTCCGTTCATCATCGCCGACGCCGACACCGGCCATGGTGGTGATCCGCACGTGCGCAACCTGATTCGCCGCTTCGTCGAAGTCGGCGTGCCGGGTTACCACATCGAGGACCAGCGACCGGGGACCAAGAAGTGCGGACACCAGGGCGGCAAGGTTCTGGTGCCGTCGGACGAACAGATCAAGCGGCTCAATGCCGCCCGCTTCCAGCTTGACGTCATGCGAGTGCCCGGCATCATCGTCGCCCGCACCGATGCCGAGGCCGCCAACCTGATCGACAGCCGCGCCGACGAGCGCGACCAGCCGTTCCTGCTTGGCGCCACCAACTTGAAAGTGCCGTCTTACAAGTCCTGCTTCCTGGCGCTGGTGCGCCGCTTCTACGACCTGGGCGTCACGGACCTCAACGGCCATCTGCTCTATGCGCTCAGCGACGGCGAATACGACGCGGCCAACGCATGGCTTGAGCGCCAAGGGATCATGGGCCTGGTGTCCGAGGCCGTCAACACGTGGCGGGAGAACGGCCAGAAGTCGATCGACGACGTCTATGACCAAGTCGAGTCCCGGTTTGTGGCCGCCTGGGAAGATGACGCCGGGGTCATGACCTACGGCGATGCCGTGGCTGAGGTGCTTGCATTCGGCGAGAGTGAAGGCGAGCCGGCCGGCATGAGCACCGAGGAATGGCGGGCCTTCTCCGCGCGCGCGTCGCTGTACGAAGCGCGGCAAAAGGCAAAGGAATTGGGCGCCGACGCCAGTTGGGACTGCGAGCTGGCGAAAACACCTGAGGGGTATTACCAGATCCGCGGCGGCATCCCGTATGCGATCGCCAAGTCGCTGGCGGCCGCACCCTTTGCCGACATCCTCTGGATGGAGACCAAGACCGCGGATCTGGCCGATGCCCGGGAGTTCGCCGAGGCCATCCACGCCGTGTTCCCCGAACAGATGCTGGCCTACAACCTCTCGCCATCGTTCAACTGGGACACCACCGGCATGACCGATGACGAGATGAAACAGTTCCCCATAGAGCTCGGCAAGATGGGCTTCGTCTTCAACTTCATCACCTATGGCGGGCACCAGATCGACGGTGTTGCCGCCGAGGAGTTCGCCACCTCACTGCAGCAGGACGGCATGCTGGCGCTGGCTCGATTGCAGCGCAAGATGCGTCTGGTCGAGTCGCCGTACCGCACGCCACAGACCTTGGTCGGCGGGCCGCGCAGCGACGCGGCACTGGCCGCCTCGTCAGGGCGCACGGCCACCACCAAGGCGATGGGCAAGGGCTCCACCCAACACCAGCACCTGGTGCAGACCGAGGTGCCCAAGAAGCTGCTGGAGGAGTGGCTGGCGCTGTGGAGCGACCACTACAAGTTGGGTGAGAAGCTGCGCGTGACACTGCGGCCGCGCCGCGCCGGGTCGGACGTTCTCGAACTCGGGATCTACGGCAGCGGCGATGAGCAGCTGGCCAACGTCGTCGTCGACCCCATCAAAGACCGGCATGGTCGCAGCATCCTGCAGGTGCGCGATCAGAACACCTTCGCCGAGAAGCTACGGCAGAAGCGGCTGATGACCTTGATCCACTTATGGCTCGTGCATCGATTCAAGGCCGACGCGGTGTACTACGTCACGCCTACCGAGGACAACCAATACCAGACCGAGAAGATGAAGTCCCATGGGATCTTCAGTGAGGTCTATCAGGAAGTCGGCGAGATCATCGTCGCCGAGGTGAACCACCCGCGCATCGCCGAGCTGCTCACACCCGACCGGGTGGCGCTGCGAAAGTTGATCCTCAAGGAGGGATGACGAGCGCTGGCGCGAGCCGGCTCAGATGACCTGCACACCCTCCGGGACTGTCGCCGGGTCGCGCCAAAAGGAGTGTCCGATAAAGGCCTGGAACAGATCGGGCGGCAGCAGCGTCTTGCGTGGCTCGGCCCGGACCGCGCCGCGCACCGTGTGCAGCCCAGGTGTGCCGGCTCGTTGGTCGAACTCGGTGACGTCGTAATCGACGTGGCCGAAGTCGTGCTCGAAAACCGGCTCGCCGATAAACGAATAGATGGCGTGCATCGTCTTGGCCGGGTCAGTGGTCAGTGTCTCGTACTGAACGAGCAGCAAGCGGCCGACTTGTTCGCCGAAGCACGCCTGCTTCAGCGCCTCGAATGGACCGCCGACCATTCCAGCCGACGACACAATCTCATGGGCACGGGTATAGACCGTCCCGCCGGGGCTGTAGCTGAATAGCCCGGAGGGATTGAAGACGTTGCGCTGGATCAGGCGCTCGATGCTATCTACCACCCAGGGCAGATCACGCACGCAGGCAATGACTTTCGCGTCGGGAAACAGCCTGGCGATCGTCGACATGCGAGCGCACCACACACGGCTGGTATCGAAGATCACCTCGGCACTGCAATCGGCGTAGTAGTTGTCGAACAACCCGCGCAGGATTCGCTCGCGCTTGGCGTCGTCGAGGAACGTCGAAAACTCGTTGCTTGCGCTCATCTGCCCGAGCAGGCCGGCGAACAGACCCTCCAGCGGACCCGACATTCCCGCCTCGAATCGTGGGTTTTGCCGCAACAACGCGGCCAGCAGCGTCGAGCCCGAGCGCGGCAGGCCCGAGATGAAGTGGATGGATCTCATGGATACGTCTCCCGTCTACGCCCACAACATGGCGCTGCTGGTGGACATCAGGGCTGCTAGGCCAGCAAGCCTATCCGATTTCAGTTTTGGCTCAGCGTCCGTCGCTGCAACTTCTTTCACGCGGCCTGCACCAATGCCGTTACGCGGTCTGGAAGAACAGGCCCGACAGGTGGTGGCCGACGCCGGCGACGCCCGAGACGAAGCTGTTGACCGCGGCGGGCAGGGTGCCGGTGTTTGCGAAGCCCGAGACCGCGCTGCCCAGGTTGTTGAAGCCCGACACCAAACCACCGTAGTTCTGGTAGCCCGAGCCGCCCAGCACCCCGGTGGGGTTGGTGTTGAACCAACCCGAAAGACCGGTGCCGTTGTTGCCGTACCCGGAGTTGCCGCCGGGGCCGGAGTTAAAGAAGCCCGATGACGGACCGGTACTCGCGTTGAAGTAGCCGGGCGCCGGCGGGACGTCGAACCCGCCCAAGACGGTGGCCGGCATATGAATGCTCGGGATGGTGAGCGGGGGCGTGGTGAAGGCCGCCAAGCCGATGGGCGGGATGGTGAACGGCGGCGTCGTCATCGCCGGAACACCCAACTGCGGCAACGTAAACCCGTCAACCGCGATCGGCGGAATAGCAAACGGCGGCGTCGTCATCGCCGGAATACCCAACTGCGGCAACGTAAAACCGTCAACCGCGATCGGCGGAACGGCATACGGCGGCGTCGTCATCGCCGGAATGCCCAACTGCGGCAACGTAAACCCGTCAACCGCGATCGGCGGAACGGCATACGGCGGTGTCGTCATCGCCGGGATACTGAGCTGCGGCAACGTAAACCCATCGACCCCGATCGCCGGAATGGTCAACTGCGGAGTCGCGAACTGCGGAGTGCTGAGCGACGGCAGCGTAAACCCATCAGTCGCGATCGCCGGAACAGCTATCTGGGGAGTCGAGAACTGCGGAGTGCTGAGCGACGGCAGCGTAAAGCCCTGTGCTCCGATCGCTGGAATGGTCAACTGCGGAGTCGTGAACTGCGGAGTGCTGATCGACGGAAGCGTAAAGCCGTCGGTCACGATCGGCGGAATGCTCACCTGCGGAGTATCGAACTGCGGAGTGCTGATCGAGGGAAGCGTGAATCCACTGGTCACGATGGCCGGAACGGAAATCTGGGGAGTGGTGATCGTGGCAGTGGTGACGTCGGGAAGGTCGAAGCCGGCCACGCCGATGGGGTTGATGTGGATTGCGGGGAGATTGATGGTCGGAAGGTTGATAGCGGGGACATTGATTGATTCGATCGCGTAGGGGATTGCGAACCCGGAGAGGTCACCGCCGCCGATACTGATATACGCCTGGGGGCCGCCAGCGCCCCTCGTGGTGCCAGGACCATTAACGCCCCCGCCGATTTGTGGTACCACGCCGCTAACACCTGTATTGGCAAAAGATAGGTTGTTCGGAATATACAACACGACATTCTTAATAAACGCCGAGGGCAGGTAAACATGGCCGGTACTTAGTGTTCCCGCTATCCTGGGAGTAGTAAACGCATTTGTGCTGAGGCCGCTGATCGTAATTGCCGGGGTATCCAATGCCGGCAGGCTAAAGCCACCGATATGGGTGCCGCGGGCTAATGTGATGGGCGGAACACTGATTGCCGGGAGGGTCAGCGGGGGCAGGTTAAACGCGCCTACCGTGCCACCCGACGGAATATTGATGGGCGGAACAGTCACCCCCGGAATAGTCAGCTTCGGCAGGTTGAACGCACCCACGGTGCCGCCTGAAGGAATATTGATCGGCGGGACAGTCACTCCGGGAATGGTCAGCTGGGGCAGACTGAATGCGCCCACCGTGCCGCCTGAAGGAATATTGATCGGCGGAACAGTCACCGCCGGAATAGTCAGCGGCGGCAAACTGAATGCGCCCACGGTGCCGCCTGAAGGAATATTGATCGGCGGTACCGTCACTGACGGAAGGGTCAGCTGGGGCAAGCTGAACGCACCCACCGTGATATTCGCCGGCGTCGTCGCAGCCGGAATCGACAACGACGGCAACGTCAACCCCGGCAAGCTGAACGCACCCACCGTGATATTCGCCGGCGTCGTCGCAGCCGGAATCGACAACGACGGCAACGTCAACCCCGGCAAGCTGAACGCACCCACCGTGATATTCGCCGGGGTTGTCGACGCCGGGATCGACAGCGATGGCAAGGTCAGGGCGGGCAGCTCGAAGGCGGGAACCGACACTCCCGGTATCTGAAGTGGCGGAAGTGTTAAGTCCGGGGTCTGGATGGCAAAGTGCAAGCTGCCTTGTCCCACGCCCCGGTAATAGACGCCATTGTTCATGTCGCCCGTGTTGAGCAGTCCATTGTTCATGTTCCCGAAGTTCAGCGCACCGGTGTTGATGTTGCCCGGGTTGAACACGCCGGTATTAGAGCTGCCCGTGTTGAAGCCGCCGGTGTTCGAAGAGCCCGAGTTGAAGCCGCCGAAGTTGAAGCTGCCGGTGTTGAAGTTGCCGGTGTTTGCGTTTCCGACATCCAAGAATCCGGTGTTGAACGAACCCGCATTGAGAAAGCCGGTGTTGCCTTGTCCCGAGTTGAACAAACCGGTGCTGAAGTGGCCGGAGTTTCCGATGCCGAAGCTGCCGTTGCCCGAGTTGAAGAAGCCGATGTTGCCGTTGCCCGAATTGAACAAACCGATATTGCCGGCGCCCGAGTTCAGTCCGCCGATACCGATCTGGTTGTTGCCGGTTAGCGCGAAGCCGATGTTGTTGTTGCCGGTGTTCGCGAATCCGACATTGCCGCTGCCGGTATTGGCCAACCCGATGTTGAAGTTACCCAGATTCGAGAAGCCGAAGTTGCTGATGCCCGCGTTACCAAAGCCCAGATTGTTGCTACCCAGGTTTGCCCAGCCGAAGTTTAAGGTGCCGAAATTACCGGATCCGAAGTTGGTGCTGCCCAGGTTCGCACTGCCGATGTTGCCCCAGCCGTTGTTGGCATTGCCGACATTGCCGCCACCGGCATTGCCCAATCCCAGGTTCAGAGTCGTGGTACGGCCCGGCACGGCCGGCTCCCCGGCCGCGGCCGGCACGCCGCCCAAACCGGATAGCGGTTGCGCGAAGGGAGAGAGCGCGGACACCACCGCTGACGCCCCGGCGTGATAGGCCGACATTGCCGACACATCCAGTGCCCACATCTCTTCATACAGACCCTCGAGCGCCGCGATCGCCGGCGCGTTCTGCCCGAACAGATTCGACAGCACCAGCGACACCAGGCTAGAGCGATTGGCCGATACCAAAGCCGGACTCACCATCGCCGCACGCACCGCCTCGAACTCAGCGGCCATGGCACCCGCATGCGAGGCCGCCTGCCCGGCCTGCGCCGCCGCACTGCTGAGCCAATTCACATACGGAGCAGCCGCCGCCGCCATCGCCACCGACGACGCACCCTGCCACGACCCATTCACCAGACCCGAGGTCACCGAACCGAAAGACGCCGCAGCCGAACCCAATTCATCTGCCAACCCGCCCCAGGCGGCCGCGGCTTCCAGCATCGGTTCCGACCCGGCACCTGCGAGTATCAGAGCGGAGTTGACCTCCGGCGGCAACACTGAAAAGTTCATCGCTCCAACCTCTCTCCAGCGGCATCAAGCCAAATAGCACTCAGGACAACCCGCTACCGCCCGACCGCTGCGTCGGCCGTCAAGCTGATGTCGTAGCGGAGAAGCTACGCGGACCACGAAGGGCATTTGTTCAATTTATAGAAACGAGACCTAACCGTTATCTGATCGTGATAACTTTTGGCAATAATTGCCAATTTGCTTTACAAAGGTGGTTCAGAGCGACAGTTCCGCCACTGATGTCAAGCACGTGCGGGCCCGGGCCGATGCCTACTTCCGCTGTTGCCAGTGCATTTCGGTGAACGAACGTACTCATCGCGTTAGTGTCGCTAACAAAATATTCACCCGCGAATCAGACGAAAAGCGGGCGGTACGAACTGTTGAATTCAGGCGTACGCACGCCGAATTCTCACGAAAAACATGCAGTTTTCAGGCGGGTACGGTGCGCGTCGTGGCATTGGTCCCAGCCGCGGCGTGCGCACCAGGGCTCGAAAGATAGCGGGCCCGCCCGGTCGGTCCAGGCAAGCGCCGACGGGCAGTTCTAAGGCTGATTAGGGCCCGGTGCCCTGGAACAGGAAGCCCGAGAGCTTGATACCGGTATTGGCAGCGCCGGACACAAATGCCGCGCTCGCGCTGCCCAAGGGGTTCGCGTTGAGCAGACCCGAGATTGTGTTCCCGACGTTCATCACGCCAGACACCAGCCCGCCGGCATTGTTGAAGCCCGAATTGCCAAGGCTGACGGCTGAATTGCCGAAGCCCGAGCTGTTCGCGCCCCAGTTCGAGAAGCCGGATGTACCGCCCGGCCCGTAATTGAAGAAGCCCGAAGACGGGCTGCTGGTCGTGTTGGCGAATCCTGAGCTCGACGGATAGTTGAAGAGCGGAACGCTGAGCGGGCCGGCACTGCCGACCGCGTTGAGGTTCAGCGGGATTGGCGGAATCGTGATCGGCGGGATGGTGTACCCATTCGGGCCGAACAAGGTGCCCTCGATGCCCAACGGGATCGGCGGAACGTAAATCTTCGGAACCGTATAACCGTTGGGGCCGAACAGAGTCCCCTCAACGCCCAACGGGATCGGCGGAACATAAATCTTCGGAACCGTATAACCGCTGGGGCCGAACAGAGTCCCCTCAACGCCCAACGGGATCGGCGGAACATAAATCTTCGGAACCGTATAACCGCTGGGGCCGAACAGAGTCCCCTCGATGCCGAGCGGGATCGCCGGTATCTGTATCGGCGGGAGGGTGTAGCCGTTCGGGCCGAATACGGTGACGTCGAATATCCCGATTTCGAACGGGATGGTCGAAATCGGGCCGATGGCTGCATATGTCGGGCCGCCGGGGAGACCACCCTGAACGCTGATGCCGATTGGGAGGTCGACATTCATGTAGATCGGTCCGGCACCGCCGGGACCTAATAGAACACTCCCGAACGGAAACGATGGGATTGTGATTGCCGTTCCACCGTTTCCAATACTGCCGCCCACGTTGATCGCCAGTGGGATCGGGTTGATACCAATGGACGGGACTTTGATGGGCCCGACCGACAGATGCAATGGCGGCAGGGTGATCGGCTGGACCGCCGGGTCCGATATGACAAAGGGGCCGACGGTGCCGCCGATCTTCAGCGGGATCGGAGGCAGCGTAATCGGCTGCACGGCCGGATCGGAAACAACGAACGGGCCAACCGTACCGCCGAGATTCAACGGGATCGGAGGCAGCGTAATCGGCTGCACGGCCGGATCGGAAACAACGAACGGGCCAACCGTACCGCCGAGATTCAACGGGATCGGAGGCAGCGTAATCGGCTGCACGGCCGGATCGGAAACAACGAACGGGCCAACCGTACCGCCGAGGTTGAGGGGGATGGGGGGAAGCGTGAACCCATTCGGGAACAGAGTGATACCGCCAACGGATCCGTCTGCGTTGATACCCAGCGGGATCGGCGGGATCGTCAGTCCAAGGCTGGGCCCTAGCCCTTGGAAGCCTCCGCTCCACAAGACGCCGTTACTGTAGTTGCCCGCGTTGAGGGCGCCAGTATTGACGTTGCCCGCGTTGAGGAAGCCGGTGTTGACGCTGCCGATGTTCAAATATCCGGTGTTGGAGTTGCCGGGGTTGAAGTCACCGGTGTTCAAGCTACCTATATTGAAGCTACCGGTGTTGTAATTTCCCGCGTTCGTGAAGCCGCTATTGGCGATGCCAGCGTTGAATAGACCGGTGTTGACACTTCCTGAATTGAAGAGGCCGGTGTTGTAGTTACCGGAGTTGCCGATGCCGAAGTTCCCGGTGCCGGAATTGAAAAATCCGACGTTGCCGGTGCCTGAGTTGAACAGACCGATGTTGCCGGCGCCTGAGTTCAGCGCACCGATACCTACCTGGCCGTTTCCGCTAAGGCCGATACCGATGTTGCCGTTGCCGGTGTTGCCGAAGCCGAAGTTCCCGATACCTGCGTTCCCAAAGCCGATATTGTTGCTACCGGTGTTCCCCGCGCCGAAGTTGTACCCCGTAGTCGATGAGGAGGCCGCGTTTCCGAAGCCGAAGTTTCCGGTACCGATATTTCCGCTGCCGAAGTTTCCACCGCCGAAGTTTCCGCTGCCGATATTGCCGCTACCGATATTGCCGCTACCGATATTGCCGCTGCCCGAGTTTCCATTACCAAAATTCAGGCTGCCCAGATTTGCCAGGCCGAAGTTGATGACCGTGGATTTTGTCGACGAGATTGCTGCCGCGGGTGAGGTTGCCGCTGCCCCTGTGGCCGCCGGGCCCGCGCCGGCCAGGCTCGGCAATGGTTGGGTGAACGGCGTCAGCGCCGCGGCGACCGCCGAGGCCCCGGCGTGATAGGCCGACATTGCCGACACATCCAGTGCCCACATCTCTTCATACAGACCCTCGAGCGCCGCGATCGCCGGCGCGTTCTGCCCGAACAGATTCGAGAACACCAGCGACACCAGGCTAGAGCGATTGGCCGATACCAAAGCCGGACTCACCATCGCCGCACGCACCGCCTCGAACTCGGCCGCCATCGCTCCCGCATGGCCGGCCGCCTGCCCGGCCTGCGCCGCCGCACTGCTGAGCCAATTCACATACGGAGCAGCCGCCGCCGCCATCGCCACCGACGACGCACCCTGCCACGACCCATTCACCAGACCCGAGGTCACCGAACCGAAAGACGCCGCAGCCGAACCCAATTCATCTGCCAACCCGCCCCAGGCGGCCGCGGCTTCCAGCATCGGTTCCGACCCGGCACCTGCGAGTATCAGAGCGGAGTTGACCTCCGGCGGCAACACTGAAAAGTTCATCGCTCCAACCTCTCCCAAGCGGCATCAAGCCAGAATCAGAACCCACGACAACCGGCCACTGGCCCCGACCCGGAATCGGTTGTCTCCTTTGAAGTCGTAGCGGACAAGCTACGTGCAGACCCGAAAACAATCACGTCTATTATCGCGAAAAGGCGAAACCGTTATCTAACTGTAATAACTTTCAAAGGCAATTGCTAATTCTCTTTACACGCGCCTCGCGGAGTCGCCGCTCCGGGCGCAATGTCAAGGCCAGTATCACCGCTATCAGGGCGGAGTTCGCCCCTCCCAACGGGTTTGGCGGACCTGCCGTACCAGTAGTTACTGTCTTTGCTAAATGGATCTCGCAAATAAGAATTCCCTTTCAGCACAAATGCAGGCCGCGTCAAGAAAATTGACATGGCACTCAAGCAATTGACAAGTAGACCGACAAATGGCAGTAGGTTCAGCGCGGCTGAACCGCGGCAGCACCACCGATGCGTCATCGAATGATCGGGCGTGACCCCCGACCGCAGTCGGCCATTGACAATCGTACGGCTTGAACTGAAACATTCTGCCACCAAAGACATTTCACTGACGGCTGCCATTGTGAGGTTGGTGGTACCGATGACGGCGGGCGGTTCCCGGTTGGCCAGTCTGCCCGGCGACTGTTGTTGTTGGGATCGTGTCAATCCGAAACCGCGCCGCGTGCAGCCGCATGGTGGACTGGCCTGCGGCCAAGCCGCTGGATCCCACCACAACCCCTCATCTGGTTGGGCGAAGACCCGATCTCTGCCCGACCGATGTGAACTTGGCCAACCCGTTTTCGCATCCGAAAAAGGGGTATGAGAACCGATACCTGAGACAACAGTGGCTCAGATGAGGATGGAGAGTGGGGACTCGATGAGATCTGAAGCCAAGACGGCGTTTGCGGTTTTCGGCGGCGGCGCCATGCTTGTCATGGCGGTCGCCTGCGGCGGCGGCGGTAACAAAGCGCCCAGCAGCACAACCTCCCCGACAACCACCACGCCGACCACGACAAGCGCGCCGGCCGGAACACCGGGCCCGTCGGAAACCGCACCTGGAGGTCCCTCCGGCACTGGCGGTCCGGGCGGTGGCGGCGGCACCGTTCCGGGTGGTCCCAGCGGCAGCGGCGGTCCTAACGGCGGGGGCGGCAGCGTGCCGGGTGGTCCCACGGGCGGCGGCGGACCCGGCGGTGGCGGCGGCACGATCCCCGGCGTCGGCGGCGGTGGTGGCGGACCGGGCGGTGGCGGCGGATGCGTCGGCAACGTCTGCGGCGGCTACCCGTGATCGAGCATCGCTGTTGAGCAGTTCAGTCGATGGGGCCACTTGCTGGTCCCATCGGCTTTTGGTCTCCCGCGGGCTAAGGTTCGGTCAAGCCGATCGCAAGGGAGCCGTCAATGGCCAAGCTCAGATTCGGATATTTCATCGCCCCATTCCATCACGCCGGCACCAACCCGACGCTGGCCTTGCAGCGCGACCTGGAGTTCGTCGAGCATCTCGACGCCCTCGGCTTCGATGAAGTGTGGCTGGGTGAACACCACTCAGCGGGCAGCGAGATCATCAGCTCGCCGGAGATTTTTATCGCCGCAGCCGCCGAGCGGGCCAAACGAATCCGGTTCGGCACCGGAGTCATCTCGCTCTCCTACCACAACCCGCTGTGGGTCGCCGACCGCTTGATGTTGCTCGACCACCTCACCCATGGGCGCATCATCGGGGGAGTGGGACCGGGGTCACTGCCTACCGATTCGGCGATGATCGGGCTCAACCCCACCGACACCCGCGAACTGCTGGAGACCAATCTCGACATCCTCGCGCGCCTGCTCGCCGGCGAGACCGTGACCGCCAAGACGGCCACGCACCAGCTCGTCGATGCCCAGCTGCAGTTGGCGCCGTACTCCGACGGCGGAATCCCGCTGGCGGTAGCCGCGGTCGCGTCGCCGACCGGGGCGCGGCTGGCCGGCCGGCACGGCATCGGCCTGTTGTCCATCGGGGCGACGCTGACCATCGAAGGCTTCAACGCGCTTGCCTACCATTGGGACATCGTCGAAGAGCGGGCGGCGACCTTCGGCACCCGGGTCGACCGCAAGAACTGGAGTCTGGTGGGGCCATTCCATATCGCCGAAACCGACGAGCAGGCGCGCGAAGATGTGAAGTTCGGCATCGAGCCCTGGTTTCGCTACTTCCAGAAGGTGGCGGCTTTTCCGCAGATGACCATGCCAGGAGAGCGGCTCGACGAGATGATCGACATCATCAACGCCAACGGCGCCGGGGTTATCGGATCCCCGGAGCGGGCGCGAGCTCAGGTGCAGCGGCTCTGGGATCAGTCGGGCGGATTCGGCTGCATGCTGCAGATGGGACACGAGTGGGCCAATCCGGCGGCGACCAGACGATCGGCCGAGTTGTTCGCCGCGGAAGTCATTCCGCACTTTCAGGGTCAGGCCCAACCGACGCTGGACGCCGCAGCGCGGGCCAGCGAAGCCCGCGACGACCTGGCCCAGACTCATCTGCAGGCCATCGAGCACATGACCAAGAAGTATCAGGACGAGGTCGGCTCGAAATAGCTCGAACGAACGCTAGCCCGCGGTACCGGCCTCACGCTCCGCCGCCTTCACCAGACGCCCGGCAAACAGCTTGACCGCACCGCCCAGTGCTGCCCGCATCACCGGGCCGGTGCCGGCAACTCCTTCGATGAACGAGCCGCTCCAGCGGATATCGGTACCACCGGAAGCATTCGGCGTCAGGACCACCTCACCCGTGTAGTCCTTGGCGGGGGTTGACGGCGCGACCAGCTTGTAAACGTGACGGCGGTCCTGCTCGTACTCGATTGTCTGTTCCTGGACGAACACTGGCCACATCCCGAGCTTGCGGATCGCCCCGACGCCGCCGGGCGCCGGATCGCCCTTTTGCACCCAACTCGACTGTGCAACAATCGGTTTCGCCCATTCCGACCAGCGTGCACCGTCGGTTGCGAGCCGGAACACCGTCGCGGCCGGCGCGGTGCTGGTCTTGTTGACCTCGAACGTGAACTTCCGACCTGACATGCCTGACTCCTGGTGTGACAGCTGACCTGGCCCGTTTTGATCCCATATTGCGTTGCCGCGTACCCTACCGCGACGCAAAACTATCCCCGATCGGGCATCGTCAAGGGCATACTCACGATGTGCCGAACACCGAGACCATCACCGTTCCTCCCGCGCCCACTCAATCCGACGTCGCCGCGGCGCTGCGCCTGATGAAGCCGCTGCGCAGACTGATCAAGCCCAAGGTCTACGGAATAGACAACGTGCCGACCGAACGTGCGTTGCTGGTAGGCAACCACAACACCCTTGGCATGGTCGATGCGCCGTTGTTGGCAGCGGAGCTCTGGGAACGGGGGAGAATGGTCCGTTCCCTGGGCGATCACGCCCATTTCAAGGTGCCGGGCTGGCGAGAAGCGCTGACCCAGATGGGCGTCGTCGAGGGCACCAGAGAGATCGCCTCGGAGTTGATGCGGCGTGGCGAACTGGTCATGGTGTTCCCCGGCGGCGGCCGCGAAGTGAACAAGCGCAAGAACGAGCAATACAAGCTGGTGTGGAAGAATCGACTTGGGTTCGCGCGCTTGGCAATTCAGCACGGTTACCCGATTGTGCCGTTCGCCTCGGTGGGGGCCGAACACGGCATCGACATTCTGTTCGACAACCAGTCCCTGGTGATGGCGCCCATGCAATTTCTCACCGAGAAGCTGCTGGGCACGCCTGACGGTCCACCGCTCGTCCGCGGCGTTGGACTGACTCCGCTGCCGCGCCCGGAACGGCAGTACTACTGGTTCGGCGAGCCGATCCACACCAGCGAGTTCCACGGGCAGGAAGCCGACGACAACGCCGCACGCAAAGTGCGTGAGCGTACTGCCGCAGCGATCGAGGAGGGCATCGCCCTGATGCTGGCCGAACGTGAGGCCGATCCGAATCGTTCGGTGGTCGGGCGGCTGTTACGCACCGATGCCTGAGGCTGGAACCGAGCGGCGGCGCCTCGGCGGACCCCTTGGACTTTTCGTGGTGGCGCTGCTCCTCGCCGCCTGCGGCGGTAGCCCGCACTCCGCACCACCCGCCGGGTCGACCGCCACTGCCACCACGGACACCTCCGGTTTCAAGGCCCGCAGCAGTCAGGCCGTCTTGGACGATGCGGCTAAAGACGACGAACCGGGTTGCTCGGCGGCGGTGGGCGTCGAGGGCAAGATCGCCTGGACCGGTACGCGCGGAATCGCCGATCTGAGAACCGGGGCCAAGATCACGACGGACACCGTTTTCGATATCGCCTCAGTGTCAAAGCAATTCACCGCAACGGCGATCCTGCTGCTAGCCGAAGCGGGAAAGCTGACCCTTGACGACCCGCTCTCCCAATATGTTCCGGACATGCCGGCGTGGGCCACGCAAGTCAGCTTGGTCCAGTTGATGCATCACACCAGCGGGATCCCCGACTACGTCGGGCTGCTTCAGGAGCAGGGGTACAGCTACGGCGACCGCACTACTGAGGCCCAGGCTTTGCAAGCGCTGGCCGGCGCGCCGGAGTTGGTGTTCAAGCCGGGCAGCCGATACGAGTACTCCAACTCCAACTATCTGCTGCTCGGCGAGATCGTCCACCGCGTCGCCGTGCAGCCGCTGCCGGACTACCTCAGCGCGGAGATCTTCAAGCCGCTCGATCTGGTCATGGTGCTGGATCCGGTGGCACGACTGCCCGCCAAAGCGTTGTCGTACACCAAGACCGAAGGCGAGTACCGATTGGCCGACTCGGCCTGGGAACAGGTCGGCGACGGCGGCATCCAGACCACGCCCAGCCAGCTGGTCCGCTGGGGCGACAACTACCGAACCGGCAAAGTGGGCGGCCCGAAGCTGCTCGATGCGCAACTGGCCGGAGCGGTGCAAACCGAGCCGGGCGGCGGCGACCGCTACGGCGCAGGGATCTTCGCACTGGCCAACGGCATGCTCGATCACGACGGCGCCTGGGCCGGGTTCGTCACCGCCTTCCGCGTCAGCAGCGACCGGCGTACTTCGGTGGCGATCAGCTGCAACGCCGACAAACAGGATCCAGAAGCCATGGCCGAGGCGCTGGGCCGCCTCTGGATGTAACTAGCCGGGTTGGCCCTTCGCGCCGGTGCCGCAACCAAGCGCGCCGCTGCGCCCGGCGCCACCGTCGCCGCCAGTACCACCGGTGCCATTGCGGCCGGCGGCGTCGCCGTTGCCGGATGTTCGTCGGCCGGGAACCGCATCGCTGACGCAACGACAGCCGGCCAATTCCGGCCCAAACCGTGAGTTGGATCGTCGGAAAACGGCATTCCCGTGCGCCGGGCGTCCACTGGGCTGCAATCATGCACGGTATGGCTGAACCGTCTCTTCTCACCGCCGACAATGGCCTGCCCTCTGGAGTCCAGGGTGCCTGCGATTCACGCTTCCTGAACGTCATTCGCGCGTTCGCCGGGCTGTACCCGGGCCGCAAGTTCGGCGGCGGCGCACTCTCGGTCTATCTCGAGGGCCGGCCTGTCGTCGACGTGTGGACCGGCTGGTCGGATCGCAAAGGCGAGGTGGCATGGACCGCCGACACCGGGGCGATGGTGTTCTCGGCGACCAAAGGGTTGGCGGCCACCATCATTCATCTGCTGGTCGACCGGGGATTGCTGGCCTACGACGCGCCGGTCGCCGAATACTGGCCGGAGTTCGCAGCCAACGGCAAGTCCGAGATCACCGTCAGCGACGTGTTGCGGCATCGGGCCGGGCTGTCACACCTCAAGGGCGTCGGCAAGGACGAGGTCATGGACCACCTGCTGATGGAGGAGCGGCTTGCCGCGGCGCCGCTGGACCGCACGCACGGAAAAATGGCCTATCACGCCATTACCTACGGATGGCTGCTGTCGGGGCTGGCCCGTGCGGTGACCGGCAAGGGGATGCGCGAACTGTTCCGCGAAGAGCTGGCCCGCCCGCTCAATACCGACGGTCTGCATCTGGGCCGGCCACCGGCCGACTCACCGACCACAGCGGCGCAGACGCTGGTTCCGCAAGCCAAGATTCCGACTCCGCTGCTCGATTTCATCGCGCCGAAAGTGGCGGGCCTATCGTTCTCGGGGCTTCTGGGCTCGATCTACTTCCCGGGCATGATGTCGATGTTGCAGGGCGACATGCCCTTTCTGGACGGTGAGCTGCCGGCGGTCAACGGGGTGGTGACCGCGCGTGCGCTCGCCAAGACGTATGCGGTGCTGGCCAATGACGGCGTGATCGACGGAACCCGGCTACTCTCGTCCGAGGCGGTGTCCGGCATGAAGGGCAAGGCCGAGCTGTGGCCGGATCTGAATCTCGGTCTTCCGTTCACCTACCACCAGGGCTACCAATCATCCCCAGTGCCAGGGTTTTTGGAGGGGTACGGCCACATCGGTCTGGGCGGCACGGTCGGATGGGCAGATCCGGAGTCCGGCGCCTCGTTCGGCTACGTGCACAACCGGTTGTTGACGCTGCTGTTGTTCGACGTTGGTTCGTTTGCGGGCTTGGCTCCGTTGCTCAGCGGCGCCGTCTCAGCCGTACGCGATGATGAACCGCTGGAAGTCCCGGACTTCGGTGCCCCGTTCTTCGAACCCGACGAACCCGATGAGCAGGAGCCCGCATCCTAGGTTTCAGAACGTTGCTCGTGCCAGAAACCGGTTGAGCGCCGCCACATCGCCGTCGATTTCCACCTGAGCGATGCGGCGACGGCCCCACAACAGCAGCACCAGATCGGATGCGGACGCGCTCACCCTGACATCGGCACTGGCGGCGGCCGGCGCAGACTCACACGCTCCGCCTCCGGCGCGAACTGTCCAGTCCACGTCGATATCGTTGGCGCGCAACGCAATTACCTGCACGGGCCCGTCCAGATCGTTGGACATACCTGGCAGCACATCGTCGAGGAACTCCGCGACCCCATCTGCGGCCAATGTCTTCTCGATGGGCACGTCGGCCCCACCCGCCGTCTCGGCATCCCAGCGGTGCACCGCGGTCTCGTGCGCAACGCGACGCAAAATGAAGCCGACCTCCTTGCGGCGTCCCCAGGTCCACGCGGGCGTGCTGGGGTCCACCCGGCCCAGGGTGTCCACGGTGTCCCGCAGGCCGTCGCGAAACCACTGCACAACGGCCTTCTCGTCCGGTCGGGGGGGCTCCTGGTAGGTGTCGGGTCCGGCGACGGCTCCGGTGGCGGCCCCCCTCCAGAAGGTGTGCGCATTGCCCACGTGCCACACCAGATCGGCGATGGTCCACCCGGGACAGCTGGGAACCCCGCGGCCCAGCCCGGCTAGGTGAGCGACAGCAGCGATCCGATTGCCATCGCGTTGTAGCGCAGCGATGTAGTCGGTCGGTTGCATCGCGAGTGATCGTACTGCTGATGGGGCCGCCGATGGCGCCGAGCGTGCACTGAGCGCGCAGAACCGGCCGGCGGATTCCGCAGGGACTGCGCGCTCGGCGAGCATCCCTACAGCTCGTAAAGCAGTATCCACACCAGCGCTACGGCCATCACCAGTAGCACCGCCAGGATTGCCGCGCGAAATATCCGCGACTGGCGATGAAACCAGGCCCGCAATTGTGTGAAACGCCAATCGGTCCACGCGTACGCGCGCGCCGCCCAGTGCAGTTCGACTGCGAGGAGGCGAAATGCGACCAGCACCGCCGGGATACCCGCCTCGGGGAGTAACACGATCAGCGGGACGGACGCGACCAAGAGCACGCCACCGACGACGGCAAGCACTGCACGAAGCGGCATCGGCCGGGCCCGGCCCCGCTCGCGGTAGGCGAGCACCCTAGCCAGCGCGGCCTCGCGGGTCGTGTTCGGTACACGGTCGCCCGAGTCCATCGCTGGGACTCTAGTGGACTCGGTCGCGATGCCGAACCCGTTTCCGACGAGAGCGCTTGAATAGACTGCGCCTATGAATTCCGGTTCGCAGCAGGACTCCGTAGCGCCAAAAGGCCTGCTAAAGATCGAGGATTGCCTGGACGCCGACGGCGGGATCGCATTGCCGGCGGGGACCACGCTGATCTCACTCATCGAGCGCAACGTCGCAAACGTCGGCGATCTGGTGGCTTATCGATACCTGGACTACGCACGCTCTGAGGGAAATGCCCACGAGGTGACCTGGGCCCAACTCGGCGTCCGACTGGACGCCATCGGCGCACAGGTGCAGCAGTTCGCGGGTCCCGGCGACCGCGTCGCGGTCCTGGCGCCGCAGGGCATCGACTATGTAGCCGGCTTCTACGCGGCGATCAAGGCAGGCACCATCGCCGTGCCGTTGTTCGCTCCCGAACTACCGGGCCACGCCGAGCGTCTCGAGACGGCGCTTCGCGATTCACAGCCCACAGTCGTGCTGACAACGACGACGGCCAACGCCGCGGTGGAGAGTTTTCTGGCCAACCTCCCGCAGGTGCAGCGGCCCCGCGTCATCCTCATCGATCAGATACCCGACTCGGCTGGGGACCTGTTCACTCATGTGGACCTGGACATGGACGCCGTTTCCCACCTGCAGTACACCTCGGGTGCCACCCGGCCGCCGGTCGGCGTGGAGATCACTCACCGAGCGGTCGGCACCAACCTGGTGCAGATGATCCTGTCGATCGACCTACTGAACCGCAACACCCACGGGGTCAGCTGGCTGCCGCTTTATCACGACATGGGGTTGTCGATGATCGGCTTTCCGGCGGTCTACGGCGGGCACTCCACGCTGATGTCGCCCGCCGCGTTTGTCCGCAGGCCGCAACGATGGATCCAGGCCTTATCAGCCGGGTCGAGGACCGGGCGCGTGGTCACCGCCGCGCCGAACTTCGCCTACGAGTGGGCAGCGCAGCGCGGACTGCCCACCGACGGCGAAGACATCGACCTGCGCAACGTCGTGCTGATCATCGGTTCAGAACCGGTCAGCATCGATGCGGTAACGACGTTCAATAAAGCGTTCGCACCCTACGGATTACCGCGCACCGCGTTCAAGCCCTCCTATGGCATCGCCGAAGCGACCCTGATGATCGCCACTATCGATCACAATGCCGAGACGACGGTTGCCTACTTCGACCGCGAGCAACTGGCGGTCAATAAGGCGGTACGGGTCGCCCCTGATGCCCCTAATGCGATGGTGCAAGTGTCGTGCGGTCAGATCGCGCGCAGCCTGTGGGGAGTCATAGTGAATCCCGATACCGGCAGCGAGCTGCCCGACGGCGACGTCGGCGAAGTCTGGCTGCAGGGCGACAACGTGGGCCGGGGCTATTGGGCGCGGCCCGAGGAGACCCGCCGGACATTCGGCGCCAGGCTGAAGTCGCAGCTCAGCGAAAGCAGCCACGCCGAGGGATCGGTGATCGCGGGCAATTGGCTGCGTACCGGCGATCTCGGCGTATACCTCGACGGCGAGCTGTATGTCACCGGCCGCATCGCCGATCTGGTGACAATCGGTGGGCGCAACCATTATCCGCAGGACCTCGAAGCGACCGCGACCGAAGCGTCGCCGATGGTACGCCGTGGATACGTCACGGCGTTCACGATTCCGTCCGACTTCCATGACCAGCAAGATGACCAACAAGACGACCGGCAATTGGTGATCATCGCCGAACGGGCCGCGGGCACCAGCCGCGCAGATCCGCAGCCGGCAATCGAGGCGATCCGAACGGCGGTGTCGCACCGCCACGGATTAACGGTCGCCGATGTCCGCTTTTTGCCCGCCGGCGCAATTCCGCGCACCACCAGCGGCAAGCTGGCGCGTCGGGCCTGCCGCGCCCAGTACCTCAGTGGTGTATTGGGCGCGCATTAGCTTGCGTCTATAGGCTCATGGCCCCCAAATCAGCAGATCTTCCATTCCGTTATTCATTGCCACAATGGTCGGCGACGGCCCGGTGACATCGAAGTAGATTTTGCCGCTGGCTTGCGCACCCTGCGGGATTGTGGCTCCGCTAATGGTGTTGGGACCCGAAGCCATCCAAAGGACGCGGTAGTTGACGCCGTCGGCGGTGCGGGCGTTGAACTGCGAGATGGCCGGGGTGACAGGGCCCGAGATCGCGTTGACGGTGGCGGTGGCTTCCCAGAGCTGGCCGGCCACCGGATAACCCGGAATGGTGTCGGTGCTGGATTTGAGGTCACTGACTTTCCAGCCGAGAACGACTTGGCCAACCGAGTCGGTCATTGTCAGCTCACTGCCGAGTTTGCCGGTGATCGGATAGGCCGCCGAACTAATCGGTGCATTGGTGAGCGCAATCGTCGTCATGCCCACGATCGCTAGTGCGGTCTTTATCATCGTGGTGATCTTCATTGGTCCTCCACTGCTCGATTTGGGTGACCCCATCATTCGGAACCACCCGGCGCGATAGACACTTTAATCCGCAAATGTCGAGCGATTCCAGAAGTTCAGTGCTAAGCAGCTGTAATTGCGCGAGCAGATCACTATCCCAAAGGAGGCACGGTGGGCGACCTACCGCGTGCAGAGAAACCGTTCGGCGGCGTCGTCAACCCATCGGCCGCGGATTCAACACCGGTCACACCGGCGATCACCTACCCGCCTGCCGACGCGCCGAACGTCGTCGTGGTACTGCTTGATGACGTCGGCTTTGGCGCCTCATCGACATTCGGCGGGCCCGTCCCGACACCGGCGCTCGATCGGATCGCAGCTAACGGGCTGCGCTACAACCAGTTTCACACGACCGCCTTGTGCTCGCCGACACGCGCGGCACTGCTGACCGGCCGCAATCATCACAGTGCGCACATGGGCACTATTTGCGAAATCGCCTACGGATTCCCCGGCTACGACAGCGTGCTCCCACAGAGCACCGCCACAGTGGCGCAAGTCCTGCGGATGAACGGGTACAACACAGCGCTGTTCGGCAAGGCCCACCTCACCCCAACCTGGGAGATCGGTCCCGCCGGACCGTTCGACCGCTGGCCGACCGGCCTCGGCTTCGAACGCTTCTACGGCTTCTTAGGCGGCGATACCTCCCAGTACGAACCGGCGCTCTATGACCAGACCACACCGGTTGAGCCGTATGTCGGGCGCGATGACTACCACCTCAGTGAGGACCTTGCCGATAAGGCGATCGAATGGATCCGGCTGCAGCAGACGTCGGCACCGGGCAAACCGTTCTTCGTCTACTTCGCTCCGGGCGCGACACACAGCCCGCACCAGGTGTGGCCGGAGTGGTCGGACCGGTTTGCCGGCCAATTCGACGACGGCTGGGATGCCCTGCGGGACAGGATATTCGCCCGTCAGATCGAGCTGGGCATCGTTCCGGCCGGAACCCGGTTGACGCCGCGACCCGAACAGATTCCCGGTTGGGCGGACTACGACGATCGGTACAAGCCGGTGGCCCGGCGCCTGATGGAGGTGTACGCAGGCTTCCTGGCCCACACCGATGCTCAGATCGAACGGGTCATCCACGCCATCGACGAGTTAGGGCAATGGGACAACACGCTATTCATCTACGTGTGCGGCGACAACGGCGCCTCGGCGGAGGGAACGCTACACGGCGCGTGGAGCTGCCCGGCGTTTCAAAACGGGCTGCCCGAAGACCCGGAATGGCTGCTGGCTCATATGGCCGACTTCGGTACTGCGCGATGCGAAAACCACTACAACGTCGGGTGGGCGTGGGCGCTGGACGCACCGTTTCAGTGGATGAAGCAGGTGGCGTCCCATTTCGGGGGGACCCGTAACGGACTGGCGATCTCATGGCCCCGGGGAATCACCGCGGCAGGGGAGCAGCGCAGCCAGTTCCATCACGTTATCGACATCGTTCCCACCATCCTCGATGCCGCCGGAATCGAGATGCCGCAGCGCGTCAACGGAATCGAACAAAAGCCGATCGAGGGCGTCAGCATGCGGTACTCGTTCGACTCCGCGGCCGCAGATAGCCGCCGGACCACCCAATACTTTGAGATCTTCGGCAATCGCGCTGTGTACCAACAGGGTTGGATAGCGTCTTGCTTCCATGGCCGACTGCCCTGGGTCCGTACCGGGAGCCACCCGTTCGGCGATACCGAGCGCTGGGAGCTCTACCACCTTTCCGACGATTTCAGCCAGGGCGTCGACCTCGCCGAGCAGTACCCCGACAAACTCGCCGAACTCAAGGCCGTCTTCGACGCCGAAGCACGCAAGTATGACGTCTACCCGCTCAGCGACGCGACGCTGGCCCGTGCGTTGCCCGTCAACCGGCCGAGTCTGCTCGGCGACCGCACCTCGGTGACCTACTACGCCGATCATGTGCGCATCCCAGAACCCGCGACCCTGGCCTACACCAGCACATCGTTCGACTTGCGGGCACAGTTGCAGATACCGCAGGGAGGCGCACGGGGAGTGGTGATCTGCATCGGCGGGTCGATGGCCGGCTGGACGTTGTACGTGCAAGACGGCATCCCCATCTTCACCTACAACTATCTCGGGCACGAGCTCACCACCGTGGCGGCGACCGACCCGCTACCGGAAGGCGCGGTCGCCCTTGGCCTTTCGTTTGACTATGACGGTGGCGGACTCGGCAAGGGCGCGTCGGTGACGCTGCGCGTCGACGAGTCCGAGGTGGCGACCGGCCACATCGAGCGCACGGTTCCGTTCCGGTTCTCGATGAGCGGCGAAACCCTGGACGTCGGCGTCGATACCGGATCGCCGGTCGCGCCGTATGGCCAGGCATTCGCATTCACCGGCGGTATCGACCGCATCGACGTCAGCGTTGCGCCGCGCGCCGCCGATCTGGCCGCAGCGATCGCCGAGGCCGAGATGCGTGCTGCCGTCAGCTCGCAATAGGAGATGGCCATGTGGAGCAGCCTTGCCCCGCTGATTCTTGGTGGCGCGCTGGAACCGATCGAGATCGCGATCACGATCATGTTGCTGGGCACGCCCTCTCGGGTCCGCGCGGCCGGCGCGTGGATCACCGGGCATGTGGGAACCCGCCTGTTGCAGGGCCTCGTTTTCGGCACCATCCTGCACTGGGGAGCCCGCAGCGCCGGCAACGGTCGCACCCATCACTGGATTATGTCGACCGTCCTGCTGGTGGTCGCCGTGCTATTTCTCGTCACGGCGGCGCGCGAGCTGTTGAGCGACGACGATCCCAATTCGCCACCGCCGAAGTGGATGACGATGCTGATGTCGGCGACACCAACCAAGGCATTGTTCATCGGCGCCGGGGTGGTAACGGTTTCGGTGAAGTCCTGGGTCTTCACGCTCGCCGCGATCAGCGTGATCGGTAACGCCCGGCTGGATCGAGTCGCCAACATCGGGTCCTACATCGCCTTCGTACTGCTAGCAACGAGCGTGAACCTGCTCATCATCGGCCTGGCCGCATTCTTTCCCGATCAGTCGCGTTCCCTGCTGGACCGGGTTTTGCGCTGGCTGCGGGAAAAGAACCGACCGATCATGGTCGTCGTCGGCCTGGTATTCGGGATCTGGTTCGGGGCCAAGGCCCTGCACGGCTTCGGGATCATGTAGCCCGGGGCGCCTTGGAAATCCTGGCGCGAGGCTGTGCAGTTTGCCTTCGATTCCGGCTGATCGTGGCATTATCGCCAATTCCCTGGTAAGCCGCCCGCGCTTACTTTCAGAGCCTGCGAATTATTTCGTCTTGACTCGTCTGGCCGGAGGGCGAATTGACTACGATGACCCGCTACCAGCGCGGGACGGCCGAGTATGCCGAAGCGTTCGCCGCCCTGCTGCGCAACTACGCCTCTCGCGAACAGTTGTATTCGGCGCTGCGCGACCTGGTGGCCCAGTTCCCCTCCGATGCCGTGGCCATCGATTGGGGCGCCGGCACCGGTGACCTGACGCGGATTCTGCTGGAAAGCGTTGCCGCCGTCTATTCCGTCGAGCCGAGCGCCGCCATGCGCAGCGCTCTGGCCGCCAATTGTCCGGCGGCCCGGATTATCGACGGCACGATCATGAGCGCCGATCCGCCGCACTCCGCGCAGGTCGCGGTGCTCAGCCACGTCCTCTACCACGTTCCGGAGTGCGAATGGGAGTCGCACGTCACGCGTGCAGCGAATTTCCTTTCCACCGACGGTGTGCTGCTAATTGCGCTGAAGGACGCCGAATCGGGCTGCAACCGAATGCTCGAGTATTTCGGTGCGCCGCGTTTCGACCTCCTGCGCGAAATGGCGCGGGTGCTGCGCCGGCACAAGGAATTTGACTTCGCCTTCTCCCACAGCTGTCACTCCGTGCGTACGACCTCCTTCTCAGATACATTGCAAATAGCGCGCTTTATGATGTCCGATCGCCCCGCGGAGGCGTTTATCGCGTTGCCGACCGAAGCGCAGTTTCGAGACTATGTCCGCACCCATTTCTGGGACGAGGAGAAGAAGGCCGGCGGATGGCGAACCGGCGACGTGTATTGCCTTGTGCGGCGTAACCCGCGTTGGGGATGAAATCGACGCGCGCAATACAACGCGTGCCAAGATATACCGATGACCGTCCCAGGCCAGTCGGATACCGGACCCAGTGCGAAATCGGCCCTTGCCGGGTATCCGGTCACCTCGCCGCCCCTGCGTGGCCCGGTGACCTTCGACCAGTGCTGGGGTGAGCTGACCTTCGTGCACTGGCCGGTGCGCCCGCAAAGCGTTGAACACCTCTACCCGCCCGGAACCCGCCCCGACATATTCGCCAACGGCATGACCTACGTCGCGCTGGTCCCATTCACCATGAGCCGCACCACGATTGGCACCGCGCTGCCGCTGCCGTACTTCGGCAGCTTCCTGGAGACCAACGTCCGGCTGTACTCGATCGATGATGGCGGCCGCCACGGCGTGGTCTTCCGGTCGCTGGAAACTGCGCGACTTGCCGTGGTGCCCACCATCCGGATCAGCCTCGGCGTCCCCTATACCTGGGCGAAGATGCGGATGACGCGGACGCACGAACACATCACGTATCACAGTGTCCGGCGCTGGCCACGGCGTGGACTGCGCAGCTTGCTGACGGTCACCGTGGGCGATGTGATCGAACCGACGCCCCTGGAAATCTGGCTCACCGCGCGCTGGGGCGCACACACCCGCAAGGCCGGCCGGACCTGGTGGGTCCCGAACGAACACGAAACGTGGCCTTTGCAGGCGGCCGAGATCGTCGAGTTACACGACGATCTGGTGGACGCGAGCGGGGTACCGATCGCCGGCGAGCGATTGCGTGCGCTGTATTCGCCCGGTGTGCGAACCCGGTTCGGCCGTCCCTGTCCGATTCAGTAGGCCAGCACATGGAAATGCCCCCGCGGGCAGTCGCCCTCGATACCGCTGTAGAGTTCGTCTTCGAAGGTTCGCCAGCTCCAGTGCTCACCGCAGTACGATGCCGCGCAGTCCGGGCAGTGGAACGGTGCGAAGGAGTAGCCGATCTGATACAGGGCGCTGGCATCGTCGCCGGCAAGCGCCTGGGCGACCCCCTCGACTCGGTCGGCCGGGACGGGCCGGCTGGTGACACCGAAGAACGTCTGCACTACCAGCGCGGCTTGTCCGTCCGGCCGGATGGCGCCGTCCAACTCGGCCACCGCCGCGAGCGCCGGCGATGGCGAATAGGCGAGCGCCTCTGGACTTTTCACCAGCCAGACCTGTCCCGCGCTCGCCCTGCAGAGCGCGCACTCAAAACTCCCCTCAAGGACAGGTGTATCCACCGTCGATCACTATGTCCGAACCGGTCATGTAGCTAGACGCCTCGCTGGCTAGATACAGATACAGGGCGGTCAGTTCTTCGGGCCGCCCGATGCGGCCGAGCGGAATCTTCGGCTCCCACAACGCGTGGTATTCGGTTAGCGGTTCGACGAGCTCGGTGAGTATGTAGCCAGGGCTGACACTGTTCACCCGGATCCGGTGCGGGGCGAACTCCACTGCCATGGCCTTGGTCAGGTGGATGACCGCGGCTTTGGACGCGCAGTAGTGGCCAACCTGCTGAGGGATGTTGATGATGTGGCCCGACATCGAAGCGGTGGTGATGATGGCGCCGCCCCGGCCCTGTTGAACCATTGCCCTGGCCGCCGCCTGGGCAGTGAGGAACACGCCGGTCACGTTGGTGCTCTGAATGCGCTGGAACTCTTCGAGCGCCATGTCCAGCATCGGCACGACGCCCACGACTCCGGCGTTGCACACCGCGATGTCGACGCCGCCCAACTCGGCGCTGACCTGGTCCACCATGCTGGTCACCTGCTCTTGCTGGGTCACATCGCAGGAGAGGGGTAGCGCCTTGCCGCCGGCCGCGGCAATCTCCTCGGCGACCGCCGCCACAGCGTCGAAATGCCTTGCGGCTAAAGCCACTTGAGCCCCTGCTTCGACATAGGCAAACGCCACCTTCTTGCCGATGCCGGTGGATGCCCCGGTGATCAGGGCCGTCTTGCCGTGCAGATCGAACAAGTCCAACACACCCATTCGCCATCCCCATTTGACCGTGACCGTAAGCGCAACAGGTTCTAGTGTGTCCGGTATGGGCCAGTTCGCCAAAGCCGAGATCGAAGAAGCCGTCCGGCACTACACAGCGGTCGTCGAAGGGTGTTCCGCCTCGGGGGACTGGCGGCCGTTTGCGGATTTATTCACCGAGGATGTCGTCTACACCGAGCATCACTATGGGGTCTTCCACGGGCGCGAGGCGGTGCGGGATTGGATCGTCGCCGTGATGGCCCCCTTCCCGCACATGCGCTTCCCGTCCGGCTGGACCGCTTACGACGAGGACAACGACGCCGTCGTCGTCATGATCAAGAACCTGCTCGATCACCCGACTGATCCGGGCGGTGAGCCGTTCTGGTTCCCGAACTGGACCAGACTCGTCTACGCCGGCAACGGGTTGTTCTCCAGCGAGGAAGACATCTACAACCCGAATCGTGATGCGCCGCAGGCGGTCAGCGCCTGGCTGCAGGCCGGCGGCAGGTTCGCCTCCGACGAGTTCCTGCAGCCCAAGCCGTAAACCTAGACGGTCGAGGTAGCGGGCTGCCGCCGGCGCCGCCGAGAGCGCGCCGCGCTCAGCGCCTGATCCCAGGCAAGCAGGGTTGCGGCCTTGATGTTGGCCGGTTTGACGCTGTCCTTGGACAGCAGCGCCGTCGCGCTGGCCTTAGTGGTGGCCGACGCCTTCGACATGTGGCCAGAGTCGAACGGTGGTTGTGGGTCGTACTCGATCGCCAGCTGGATCGCCTTGGCCCGGGATTCTCCGCCCATCTGCCCGGCCAGCCACAGCGCGAGATCAAGCCCCGCGGACACTCCCGCGCTGGTAATGATGTTGTCCTGGTGCACAATTCGCTCGTCAGCGACAGGGATGGCACCAAAGGCCTTGAGTGCCGGAATGGTCAGCCAGTGCGATGTGGCGCGCCGATTCTCGAGCAGACCCGCCGCGGCCAGAATCACCGAACCCGAACACACCGACGTCGTCCAGCTGGCCGTCCGGTGCGCCTGGCGCAACCACTCCAGCAGTTTCTCGTCACGCGCGTGCACCGGGGTCGCGGGACCACCTGGAACGAGAATCACGTCGGGCGAGGGTGTTTCAACCAGCGAGTGGGTGGCACCCAGTACCAGAACACCCGAATCGGCGGTGATCGGACCCGCTTCATGCCAGACGAAGCGCACCTCGGCGTGCGGCAGCTGCCGCAGCACCTCGTACGGACCGATCATGTCCAGCGCGGTGAAGCCCGGGTAGGCCACGAATGCGATTTGGGTCATCATCATCTCCTAAGTTAGGCGAAGGCCTTGCGGTACTGGTCAGGCGAAATGCCGACGCGGCGAATGAAGTTGCGCCGCATGGTTTCCGCCGTCCCGAAGCCGCAGCGCGCGGCAATCGCGACGACCGTGTCGTTCGTCTCTTCGAGCTGCCTGCGCGCGGCCTCGGTACGGATGCGTTCGACGTATTGACCAGGCGCCTCGCCGACTTCGTCGGTGAACACCCGGGTGAAGTGCCGCGGACTCATCGCCGCCTGCTGCGCCAGACCTTCGATGCTGTGCGAACCGCCCGGTTGCGCCTCAATGGCTTCCTGCACCGTGCGGATCACATTCCGCTTGGCCCGGGGCATCCACACCGGAGCAGCGAATTGGGTCTGTCCGCCGGGGCGCCGTAGATAAAGCACGAGCCAGCGAGCGACCGTCTGGGCGACCTCCGTGCCGTGGTCATCCTCGACCAGTGACAAGGCGAGGTCGATTCCCGCCGTGACGCCCGCGGCGGTCCATAACGTCTCGGAGCTGCGGACGAAGATCGGATCGGGATCGACGTCGATGGCCGGAAAATCGCGGGCCAACCGCTTGGCGAACGCCCAATGTGTAGTCGCCCGGCAACCGTCCAGCAGCCCCGCCTCGGCCGCCAGGAAGGCACCCGTGCAAACGGTGACGAAGCGGCGGACGCGGCCGGAAACGGATCGGATCCAGTCCATCAGCACTGCGTCGGATCGCGCGGCGTCCACCCCGCCGCCGCCGGGCACGATGACCGTGTCGATGACCTCGTCGGGATCTGGCAACGGCCTCGACACAAAGGCCAGACCGGTTGCGGTGCTGATGGGCTGGCCGCCGACCGAGGCGAGGACCACCTCGTACGTACCGTTGGTCAACAACGACGCGGACGTGAATACCTCATGAGGGCCCACCACGTCGAGGGCCTGCACGTCGGGGAAGCCGACGATCACCACTTTGCGGGCCATGAACCCAGTGTTGAGCAGAGTAGGCCATGTCGTCTACGCCACGCACCCCACGAATTAGGACAGACGCAGAGGGGGAGACCTGCCCGAAAGCCGCGTCGGTGGCCTTGGCAGACTGTGCCCATGGCACAGATAACCCTGCGCGGAAACGCGATCAACACTGTCGGCGACCTACCCGCTGTCGGATCACCAGCCCCGGCGTTCACACTGACCGGTGCCGACCTGGCGGAGGTCAAAAGCGATCAGTTCCGGGGTAAGTCGGTGTTGTTGAACATCTTTCCCTCCATCGACACACCGGTATGCGCGACGAGTGTGCGCACCTTCGACGAGCGCGCCGCCGCCAGCGGCGCGAGCGTGCTGTGCATATCCAAGGATCTGCCGTTCGCCCAAAAGCGCTTTTGCGGCGCTGAGGGCACCGAAAATGTCAGCGCCGCGTCGGCATTCCGGGACAGCTTCGGCGAGGACTACGGAGTCACCATCTCCGACGGTCCGATGGCCGGATTGCTCGCCAGGGCCATCGTGGTGATCGGCCCCGACGGCAACGTCGCCTACACCGAGCTGGTGCCGGAGATCGCGCAAGAGCCCGATTACGATGCGGCCCTCGCCGCATTGGGCGGTTAGTCCGCTGGGGCGTTAACGACGCGCGCGGGCCGTAGTGGCCCCGTCTGAGTTGACCGGGCAACCGGCGCACATGCCCGCGGCCGTGACGGCCAATATCTAAATGCCCGCGCGGTCGGCGAGCAGGGCTCGATGCTGGGCACCGCTGCCGAATAACGCCTCGCTGGTCTTGGCACGGCGAAAGTACAAGTGCAGGTCGTGCTCCCAGGTGAAGGCGATGCCGCCATGGATCTGGATCGCCGAGCCGGCACACAACGCAAATGTGTCGCCGGCCTGCGCCTTCACCAAGGGTGCGGCAACGGATAGTTCGGCATCGTCGGCGGCTGTCATCGCGGCGAACATCACCGCGGCACGGGTCGCGTCAATTTCTATCATCATGTCCGCGCACGCATGCTTGACCGCCTGGAACGAACCGATCGGTCGATCGAATTGCCGTCGGGTCTGGGCGTATTCGACCGTAAGTTGCAGACAGGCCTCGGCGCCGCCGAGCATCTCGGCGGCCAGTAGTACCCGCGCCACGTCAAGTACCCGCTCCAGGTCACCGGGGGGGCCTGCGGCCAGCACATCGGCCGGCGCCTGCACAAGCCGCAACGAGGCGACAGGACGGCTGATGTCGAACGAGCGCAGCGGTACGACCGTGACTCCCGGAGCGTCGGCAGACACGACGTGCATTGCCACCACGCCGTCGGTGAGCGCGGGAACGACGAACAGATCGGCAACATGACCGTGCGGCACCGGGACACATTCGCCGGTGAGCACAGTGCGACCGGCGATGCGACAGGCCCGCACGGTTGCCTCGGACGTATCAGCGACGCGCGCGCCAACGGCGGCAAATGCTCCGATCTGTGCGCCCGACAGCAAACCGGCGAGCAAGGTCTTGCGCTGCTCCTCGTCGCCCAGGCGAAAGATTGCCTCGGCCGCAAACACGTTGCTGGCAAACGGAACTGGAGTAAGCGCCCGGCCGAGTTCGCAGAAAGCGATCGCCGCTTCGACCAGGGTGGCTCCTACGCCCCCGTACTCGGCCGGCATGTGCAAACCCGGTAGCTCCAGTTCGCCGCATAACCTTTGCCACAGGCTGCGGTCATGGCCGTCGAGAGCCGCCACCTGACGCATCCGGGCCGGCGGCGCCTGGTCTCGAAGGAAGCTGCGCAGCGAGGCGCGGAAGTCGTCCTGTTCCTTGCTGTACTGAAACTCCATGTCAGCCCACCACTTCGGGTTCCGGACGTGGTTCCTTGGGAAGCCCGAGCAGTTGCTCACCAATCACATTGCGCTGAATCTGTGAACTGCCGGCGTAGATTGTCGCGGCCTTCGCGTAGAGCAACTCGTCCATCCAGCATGCGGGGGAGTTCGGTGTGCCGGCCTGGGGGACCAGCCGGGCACCGCCGTTGCCCGGCCCCGGTGGGCCGAGCGCATCCAGGCCGAGGATTTCGGCGGCCAATTCGGTGTAGCGCCGAAAGTATTCGCTCCAAATGACTTTGGTAATGGCAGCCTCGGCGCCGGGCAGATGTCCGTTCATCGATATGGTGAGACCCCGGTAGCCTCGATAGCGCATGATCTGAACACGAGAAAAGCACCACGCCAAGCCATCGCGGATCCGCGGATCGGTGTGCACTGCGCGCTCGCGCGCGAGCACGCACAGCCGCTCCAGGTCCCGGCCGAACGCCAGGGCCGCGGTGGTCACCTGTGACCCGCGTTCAAAACCCAGCAGGGTCATCGCGGCCGACCAGCCGTCCCCGACTCCGCCGACGACGTTGGTCGAAGCGGTGCGGGCGTCGGTGAGGAAGACCTCGCTGAACGCCGAATGCCCGGCGGCGTTGACGATCGGCCGGACCGCGACGCCAGGCTGATCCATGGGGACCAGCAAGAAGGACAGTCCCTTATGTTTGGGAGCGCGCGGGTCTGTCCTGGCCAACAGGAAAATCCAATTGGCGGTTGCGCCCGCCGAGGTCCAGGTCTTCTGGCCGTTTATCACCCACTCATCCGGCGAACCCCGGCTGTCGAGGACGGCCCTGGTACGCACCGCCGCCAGATCCGAGCCGGCCTCGGGCTCAGAGAATCCCTGGCACCAGCGGTCCGCGCCGCTCAAGATGCGGGGCAGGTAATGCCGCTTTTGCTCCGCCGATCCGAGCGCGATCAGCGTGTTGCCCAACAGCTCGATACCAAGAAGATCGTTCTCCGGCGGCTCGGGCGCGCCGGCTCGGGAAAACTCCTCGGCCAATACCACCCGTTCGATCGCCGAAAGACCGCCGCCGCCATACTTCTTCGGCCAGGACACCGCGACCAGACCGGCGCCAGCCAGGGCCTGGCGCCACTGCAACCCGAACGCTTCTCGCTCGTCGGGTGGTAGCGCCCCGGGGCCAGACCAGCCGCTGGGCAGATGCTCGGCCAGAAAAGCACGGATCTGGCAGCGAAAGGCCTCCGCTTCAGGGGGATAGGTGACGTCCACTCGCCGCTGCCGCGTCAGGGCCGCTGTTTGGTCGAAGGCGAAATCTCCGGTGTGGCGCGCCAGTCGTCAAGGCCGTGCTCGACCGTTCCATACGACAGCTGGCCACCGGTGACTTCGGCCCAGTGCGCGTGATTGAGCTGATGAATCTTGAAGCAACCGTCCAGTGCGGTCGAGAACCCCTGGGCATCGACGGTTTGGTTCACCGATTCTTTGATGAGCAAGGCTGCCATCGTCGGAACCTTGGCGATGCGGCGGGCGAATGCGATTGTGTTGCTGGCTAATTCGCCACTGGGAAACACCTTGCTCACCATTCCCAGCGCGTGCGCTTCGTCCGCGCCGATCGAATCGCCGGTAAGCAGGAGTTCCTTGGCTTTGCGCGCGCCGAACTCCCAGGGATGGCCGAAGTACTCGACACCGCACATTCCGAGCCGGGTGCCGACGACATCGGCGAATACGGTGTCTTCGCTTGCCACGATCAGATCGCAGCACCACGCCAGCATGAGACCCGCCGATAGGACGGTTCCGTGCACCTGGGCAATGGTGATTTTGCGCAGATTGCGCCACCTCTTTGTGTTTTCGAAGTAGTAATGCCACTCCTGGCGGTTACGCGACTCCACCCCACCGAAGGTTCCGCCGTTGCATTGATAGGTGGGGTGCTGGCCCGGGCCAGGTGACCGTTCCCGCACATCGTCGGCCGAACCGAGGTCGTGCCCGGCGGAGAAGACCGGGCCTGCGGCACGCAGGATCACTACGCGGACCGCGTCGTCGGCTTCGGCGATTTCGAAAGCGGTGCCCAACTCCACGAGCATTCCGCGCGTCTGCGCGTTGCGTTGTTTCGGTCGGTTCAGCGTGATGGTGGCGATCCGGCCGTCGTCGACGGTTTCGTAGCCGATGTACTCAAAATCCGGAACGCGATGCGGCCGCTCCTCATCCGACGGGCGATCGACCGGACGAACCCCGGTGACGCTCATGGCGGCTCCTTACTGCTCAGTGCGCGCTGAACGGGTGACGTTTGGGAGATTACGCGGCCGCTAGTGCTGATGTCCATAGCCAATACGCACGCGTTCTGCCCATAGAGGGCTAAAACCGCATACAAAAAGGCACTTGTGCGCAGCGAAGTATCTTGGTAGTACTGTGGTATACCTACAGAAGCTCGCCGTGCACCGACCAAGAAGGGTTGAACATGGAGATCGGAATATTCCTCATGCCGGCCCACCCACCGGAGCGCTCCCTGTACGACGCCACCCAATGGGACCTGGACATCATTGAACTGGCCGACCAGCTCGGCTACGTCGAAGCCTGGGTTGGTGAGCACTTCACCGTGCCGTGGGAGCCGATCTGCGCACCTGATCTGCTGTTGGCTCAGGCGCTGCTACGCACGAAGCACATCAAGCTTGCACCCGGTGCGCATCTGCTGCCGTACCACCACCCGGTTGAATTAGCCCATCGCGTTGCGTATTTCGATCATCTCGCCCAGGGCCGCTTCATGCTCGGCGTCGGCGCCAGCGGTATCCCCGGCGACTGGGCCCTCTACGACGTGGACGGCAAGAATGGCGAGCATCGCGAGATGACGCGCGAAGCCCTCGAAATCATGTTGCGCATCTGGACCGAGGACGAGCCGTGGGAACACCGCGGAAAGTACTGGAACGCAAACGGAATCGCGCCGATGTTCGAGGGCCTGATGAAGCGTCACATCAAGCCCTTCCAGAAGCCCCATCCGCCGATCGGCGTGACCGGTTTCAGCGCGGGTTCCGAAACGCTGAAGCTGGCCGGCGAACGTGGTTATCTGCCAATGAGTTTGGACCTCAATACCGAATACGTAGCCACCCACTGGGATGCCGTATTGGAAGGCGCCGAGCGCAGCGGCCGGACCCCGGACCGCCGTGATTGGCGGCTGGTGCGTGAGGTCTTGGTCGCCGAGACCGACGAGCAGGCGTTCCGGTATGCCGTCGACGGCACCATGGGTCGCGCCATGCGAGAGTACGTACTGCCGACGTTTCGCATGTTCGGCATGACGAAGTTTTATAAGCACAACCCATCGGTGCCCGATGAAGACGTCACTCCGGAGTATCTCGCCGAGAACACATTCGTAGTCGGGTCGGTCGAAACGGTGGTCGACAAGCTCGAAGCCACCTACGACCAGGTCGGCGGTTTCGGTCACCTCCTGGTGCTTGGATTCGACTATCGGGAGCATCCGGGCCCATGGATGGAGTCGTTGCGACTCCTGGCCGAAGAGGTCATGCCCCGACTCAACGCCCGCATAGCCAATAAGCCCAAGAAGCCTGCGGCAGTGGTCGTCTAGCGATGACCAATCATCAGGTCACGGTCGGTTATTCCGACGGAACGCACAAGTCCATGCCGGTGCGGCCGGACCAGACGGTGCTCGATGCCGCCGAGGAACACGGCGTGGCGATCGTCAACGAGTGCCAGAGTGGGATCTGCGGCACGTGTGTGGCGACCTGCACTGCGGGCCGCTACGAGATGGGGCGCACCGAGGGGCTCTCCGATGTGGAGCGCGAAGCGCGAAAGATACTCACCTGCCAGACATTCCCGGAATCCGATTGCCGAATCGAACTGCAGTATCCGGCCAACGACAACGCGGCGCTGCTGGTTGCCGGCGACGGCGTGATTACCGCGGTCGACCTGGTGTCACCCAGCACCGCCATCTTGCGCGTGGACGTCGCCGGCTTGGCGGGAGCACTGAAATACCGAGCCGGCCAATACGCACAGTTGCAGGTTCCCGGCACCGACGTATGGCGTAACTACTCGTACGCACATCCAGTCGACGATCACGGCGAACTGGAATTCATCATCCGGTTGCTCCCCGACGGCGTGATGTCCAATTACCTTCGCGACCGCGCGAAACCTGGTGACCGAATTGCATTGCGCTGCAGCAAAGGCAACTTTTACCTGCGCCCCATCGTGCGCCCGTTGATCCTGGTCGCGGGCGGCACCGGCCTGTCCGCCATCCTGGCCATGGCTCAGAGCCTGAATGCCGATATCGCGCATCCGGTGTACCTGCTGTACGGGGTGACCGCTACCGAAGACCTGTGCAAACTCGACGAACTCACCGCGCTGCGGCGGCGTATTCCCCGTTTGGAGCTGCATGTCATCGTCTCGCGACCGGGAGCCGATTGGGACGGACGGACCGGGCTGGTCACCGATCTTCTGCAGGACCGCATGCTGGCCGATGGTGACGCCGACATCTATCTGTGCGGTCCAGCAGCGATGGTCGAGGCCACCCGAACCTGGTTGGGCAACAACGGCTTTCATAGTGCCGGCCTCTACTACGAGAAGTTTGTCGCCAGCGGAGCAGCGCGTCGCCGCGAACCGGCTTACCTCGACCACTCGGCCCTGGACATCGCTGCATTGCGCCGTAGCGGCCGCGGTACCGCAGTGGTCATCGGCGGCAGCATCGCGGGCATCGCGGCAGCCAAGGTGTGCAGTGAAAATTTCGAGCGCGTCATCGTCCTCGAGAAGGACGATCCGCACCGACGCCGCGAGGGGAGGCCTGGGGCGGCGCAGGGCTGGCATTTGCATCACCTGCTGACCGCGGGACAGATCGAACTCGAGCGCCTGTTCCCCGGCATTGTCGACGACATGGTGCGTGAAGGCGCGTTCAAGGTCGACATGGCCGCGCAATACCGGATTCGCTTGGGCGGCAGTTGGAAGAAGCCCGGTACCAGTGACATCGAAATCGTCTGCGCCGGACGCCCGCTGCTGGAATGGTGTGTGCGACGCCGGCTGGACAACGAACCGAGGATCGACTTCCGATACGAATCCGAGGTCACCGATCTCGTGTTCGATCGCGATGCCAACACCGTCATCGGAGTCGCCGTCCAGCGCAGTGGCGCTGAGCCCGAGGTGCTGGCGGCCGAGTTCGTCGTGGACGCCTCGGGCAAGAACACCCGCGTGCCGGAATTCCTGGAGCGCATCGGAATCGGAGCCCCCGAGATCGAGCAAGACATCATCAATTGCTTTTACTCCACGATGCAGCACCGGGTTCCGCCCGAGCGGCAATGGAACGACAAGGTGATGGTGATCTGCTACGCGTACCGCCCGTTCGAGGACACCTACGCCGCCCAGTACTACACCGACAGCTCACGTACGCTGCTGTCCACCTCGTTGGTGGCCTACAACTGTTACTCGCCGCCGCGCACCGCTGCCGAATTCCGCGAGTTCGCCAATCTGATGCCGTCACCCGTTATCGGCGAGAACATCGACGGACTCGAACCGGCGTCGCCGATCTACAATTTCCGCTATCCGAACATGCTGCGCCTGCACTACGAAAAGAAGCACAACCTGCCGCGTGCGCTGTTAGCCGTCGGCGATGCCTACACCAGCGCCGACCCGGTATCGGGGCTTGGTATGAGCCTGGCGCTCAAGGAAGTTCGCCAGATGCAGCTGCTGCTGACGAGATACGGCGCGGGCCACCGCGATCTGCCACGCCGGTATTACAAGTCCATCGCCAAGATGGCCGATACGGCCTGGTTCGTCATCCGCGAACAGAATCTGCGCTTCGACTGGATGAGGGACGTGAACAAGAAGCGCCCGTTCTATTTCGGCGTTCTCACCTGGTACATGGATCGTCTACTGGAGCTGGTGCACGACGATCTCGACGCCTACCGCGAGTTCCTGGCGGTCGTGCACCTGGTCAAACCGCCGTCGGCGTTGATGAAGCCGGGCATCGCCAAGCGTGTCCTGGGTAAGTGGGCGCGCACCATGCTGGCCGGTGAGAAGACGCTGATCGCCCGCAACTACGAAAATCGTTCGGCACCAGAGCGGCCCATGGATCAACTCGTCAGCGCAGCCAGAATTCACTGAGAAGAGGTCGACATGGCACCGACTCATCGCATGCTGAACTGTCGGGGCACCCGTATCCACGCGGTGCAGGACGGCGAGGGACCGCTGGTGGTGCTGCTGCACGGGTTTCCGGAGTCCTGGTACTCGTGGCGGCATCAGATTCCGGCGCTCGCCGCCGCGGGGTACCGGGTGGTCGCCGTCGACCAGCGTGGCTACGGACGCTCGTCCAAGTACCGCGTCCAATCGGCCTATCGGATCAAGGAATTGGTCGGTGACGTGCTTGGTGTGGTCGACGCCTACGGTGCCCAGCGCGCCTTCGTGGTGGGACATGACTGGGGTGCGCCCGTCGCCTGGACGTTTGCCTGGCTGCACCCGGAGCGCTGCGCCGGTGTGGTCGGCATCAGCGTTCCGTTCGCCGGCCGCGGTGTGATCGGCCTGCCCGGCAGTCCTTTCGGTGAGCATCGCCCCAACGACTACCATCTGATCCTCGCCGGTGAAGACCGGATCTGGTATCAGGATTACTTCTCCGCGCAGGACGGCATCATCGCCGAGATCGAAGAGGACGTGCGCAGCTGGTTGGTGGGACTGACTTATACGGTCTCCGGAGAGGGGATGATCGCAGCCACCAAAGCAGCCGTCGACGCGGGCGTGGACCTGGCAGCGATGGACCCGATCGACGTGATCAGGGCCGGCCCACTGTGTATGGCCGAGGGCGCCCGACTCAAGGACGCATTCATCTATCCCGAGACAATGCCAGCCTGGTTCACCGACGACGATGCGGACTTCTATGCCGGCGAGTTCGAGCGCTCCGGCTTCGGCGGGCCGCTGAGTTTTTATCACAACATCGACAACGACTGGCACGATCTGTCCGGTCAAGCGGGCCAGCCGCTCACCCCGCCCGCGATGTTCATCGGCGGTCAGTACGACGTCGGAACAACCTGGGGCGCAGAGGCACTCGACAGGGCAGCCGAGGTGATGCCGAACTACCGGGGTGCCCATATGATCGCCGACGTCGGTCACTGGATTCAGCAGGAGGCGCCCGAGGAGACCAACCGGCTACTAGCTGATTTCCTGAACGGGCTGCGTTAGCCATGCCGGCGACCGACCTTCTCGACGAAGCCGCGTTACGGCGGGCGTTGGGCTGCTTCCCATCCGGGGTCGTAGCCGTTTGCGCGACGCACGAGGGCGTGCCAGTCGGGATGGCCGCGAGTTCGTTCACATCCGTCTCGCTCGACCCGGCACTGGTATCCGTCTGTATCCAGAGCTGCTCCACGACATGGCCGCGGCTACGCAGCCGTCCGCACCTCGGGGTGAGCGTATTGGCGCAACACCATGGCGATGCGTGTATCAGCCTGTCGCGCAAGGAGGCTGACCGGTTCGCCGGGGTGCACTGGACCGAGCTGGCCAGCGGTGCAGTGGTGATCCACGGCGCCAGCGCTAGCTTGGACTGTCGGCTTTACCAGGAGATTCCCGCGGGAGACCACCTCATCGCGTTGCTCGAGATATGGGCGCTGAATGCCGATCCCGATACTGCGCCCTTGGTCTTCCACGGCAGCAGGTTTCGGCGGCTGGAGTGTCGATGAGAACAACTGATGTGCGGGTACGACGCGCGATCACGGCGATGGCGGCGGGGCGACCCGTCGTCCTCGCCGGAGACGGGGATTGCGATGGCTATCTTGTGTTGCCCGCCGACGCGGCGACTGCGCGACTGTTGGCCTTCATCATCCGGCACACCTCGGGCTATGTCCGAGTCGCATTGCCGGGCAATGAATGTCGACGCCTGAACCTTCCGCCCATGTGCCACAGCGACCCCGCCTATCGGGTTGCGGTCGACGTCCGCGGCACCGGAACCGGGATTTCGGCAAGTGACCGGGCCCGCACCATCGCCGCGCTCGCGTCGCCACGATCTCACGCCTCGGATTTCCTGCGTCCGGGCCATGTGGTCCCGCTGGAAACGTGCACGAACGGGGTGCTGGGCCGGCCCGTCGCCGCCGAGGCGGCGGTCGACCTGGCCCGCCTGGCGGGGCGGCAGCCGGCCACGGCACTCGGCGAAATCGTCTCGCGCCGCAGCCCCGCGCGGATGGCCCGCGGCGCCGAGTTCGTCGAATTCGGCGTCGAATACGGCCTGCCAGTGATCTCGATCGGTGAGCTCGTCGCCTACCGACGGCGCACCGAACCTCAGGTGGCCCGGATCACCGAGACGGTCGTGCCCATTTGGGCCGGCGCCTCCCGCGTTATCGGCTTTCGTGACGTGCACAGCGGCGCTGAGCATTTGGCAGTCATCGTCGGCGTGGCCGACGCCGGCGTACCCGTTCCCTTGCACGTCCACGTCGAATGCCTGACGGGAGACGTGTTCGGCTCCGAGGGGTGCCGATGTGGCGTCGAGCTCAACCGCGCATTGTCCCGTATGTCGGTTCAGGGCAACGGAGTTATCGTCTACCTGCGGCCGCCTGGACCTCCGCGGGCCTGTGGGCTATTCGCTCGCGCCGCTGGCCCGATGGCCGGCGATCCCCTCTCGGACACAGTGGCCTGGATTCTGCGGGATCTTGGCGTATATGCGCTCAAGCTTTCCGAAGACATGCCAGGATTTGGCCTTGTCCTGTTCGGGGCGATTCGCGAGCATGGCATAGGAGCTGAAGTGTTGGCGGCTGCGGGTTGAACCATCCAGACCTGGCCGGTAAGGCCGCGATCGTTACCGGTGCCGGTGCGGGGATCGGCTTGGCGGTCGCCGAGCGGCTGGCCGGCGAAGGCTGTCGCGTGCTGTGCGCGGATATCGATGGTGCAGCGGCGGATGCCGCCGCACGGAAAATCGGTTCCGGGGCGGTGGGTCACCGAGTTGACGTCAGCAACGAAGAGCAGGTCGTCGGCATGGTCGACGCTTGCGTCCGCTCGTTCGGTGGAGTGGACAAACTCGTCGCCAACGCCGGCGTGGTTCATCTGGGTTCACTTCTCGAAACCAGCGTCGAGGACTTTGATCGTGTTATCGCGATCAACCTGCGCGGTACATGGCTGTGCACCAAACACGCCGCACCGAAGATGATCGAGCGTGGTGGCGGAGCGATCGTCAACATGTCGTCGCTGGCGGGCCACATCGGCGTGGGGGGCACTGCGGCATACGGCATGTCGAAGGCGGGGATAAGCCACCTCAGTCGCGTCACCGCAGCGGAATTGCGCTCGTCGAATGTGCGTGCCAACGCGTTGCTTCCCGCTTTCGTCGACACGTCGATGCAGCAGAGCGCCATGGCGATGTTCGACGAAGCGCTCGGTGCCGGCGGCGCGCTGGGAATGATCTCCCGCCTGCAGGGCAGGATGGCCGCACCCGAGGAGATGGCAGGCATCGTGGCGTTCCTCTTGTCCGATGACGCGTCGATGATCACCGGCACGACTCAGATCGCCGACGGCGGAACTATTGCCGCGTTGTGGTAGACGTTTAACGTTATCGGCTGGTCAGGATGGACATGGCGATCGCGGTGATCTCGTCGGCAACTCCGGCGTAGCGCGTGAGATGCCAAGTGCGGGCAACGTCTTCGACGAAGCTCATCGCAGCGGCAACCAATATTCGCCCCTCGGCAGCCGTAGTCGCGGGAACCAGTTCGGCGATGAGCTCGATCCACACCGCCTCGCGGTCGGCCTGATTCCTCAGGTAGCCGTCACGCACCTCACCCGAGGCATGCGACAGCTCGGTGACTGAAACGGCGACGAGGTCGGGAGCGTCCAGGCTGATCCGGACATGCCCGGCGATCAAGCCGTGTAACCGTTGTGCCGCTTGCGAATTCGCCCGAATCGCTCGAATGGCTTCAAGGCTGCGCCACTCGTCGAGACGGCGAATGAGTGCGTCCAGGATGGCCTGCTTGGAGGCGAACGAACGGTACAGACCGGGGCCTGCGATACCGGCGCCCTTACCGATCTCACTTGTGCTGACAGCGGGATAACCCTGCGCGCGGAACAGCCGGGCACCTGCGGCTAACAGGGTTTCGTAGCGAGAGAACAACACACCGTCCTCCTCGCGCGCGGTGTCGAACGGCGTCAGCTCGCAGACCGGTGGTGTAGTGGCTGCGGCCATACATGCTTGGTACAGACGCTGTTTGAGCTCGTCGGCCGGTAACGTCAGGTTGTGTCGTCCCAGGCTGGTCAGCGTGCTGGACACCGCCCACGCCCGCAGCTCTGAATGTTGCGGGCTGAGATCCGGCACTTCGAGCAGGACGTTGTCGCGCATGCCGGCGACGATCGCGTTGATGCGGCGGCGGACCTCTGCGCGGTCGTCGTCGTTGAGGTAACGAGATTCGCGCTGCCACAACACCGTTAAGGATCGTGATGCGACGGCCGCTGCGATCAGGTCAGGTAGCTCGGCGTGCAACGGCCGCGGTGTCGGCTCGGCCTCACCGTCGGTGAGCCGCCGCGCGCTCAGGTACTGATCCTGGCCGGTTCGGATCGCTTCGGCGAGCAACGCCTGCTTGTTGTCGTAGTGACGGTACAACGCTCGCGCGGTGACGCCCGCCGCCTCGGCAATGTCCTCCAACTTGACCGAATGGAAACCACGGTCGATGAACAGACCGACCGCCTGCTCCAGAATCTGCTGCTTTCGGTCCTTAGGCCGGCGCCTAATGGGTTGGGCCAGGGTCCGCGTGGTCTCCATCGGCTGGGAACCCCCTATAGCTTCATCCCGCTCTGCCCCTCGAAGTCCGCAAGGTCAAAGTAGTCGCTGAAACGAGTGATCTTGCCATTCTTGACCTCGAACACGCCGGTCACCGGCAGCACGACTTTGCGGCCATCGTTCATTGTGAAGTAATCGACGCGCTCGACAAGCACTCGTCCGGGCTCAGCGGCCAAGGTGACGATATCGAGCTTGGCGTCGGAGAACGCGTCCAGAAATGCCTGAAAGATGCTGCGGATGCCGACAATTCCCTCGATCGGCCGCACGGGCACGTTGTGGTAGACGGCATCGTCGGCGAAGGCGCCACAGATCGTTTCGAGCCGGCGGTCTTGCCAGGATCCGAGAAAATCACGGACGAGCTGCTCGCTGGCTTCCTTGGTGTCGGTCATTCGCGGATAGCTCCTTACTAGCCTGGTATCGGATTAACAAAATACATGAGACCGATCTAATGCGCCATGACATGGTCATACGGTGTGCGCAGCGACGCTAGTATCTGATATCACCTATGGACATATAGCCACCTGCGCAGCCGCGCGGATGCCCCGCGCCCCTGCGCACACCCACTTCACGAATGCGATATCGCCGGCGATATCGCATTGCCGAGGCACTCATGACTACCGGCGCCATCACGGCGTCGATCGATACTATCCAGATACATGATATCGGTTAACTAGCGGTTTGCGTCGCTATTTGCGACTAGATGGTCACTGTATATGCGTATCGCCTATGGACATGAGGGCGTCGTGGCGCGTACCCTCGCGGATGTCACTTGTCCACTTCGACCTAGCGGGGGTGCGCGGCGACATGGTGATTGCGGTCGGCAGGGTTCCCAACGCGGCCACCAGACCGCTATGGGCAATGGGTGGCTTCTTCGCGATGTCACTGGACACGTTCGTGGCCATGTTCAGGCCGCCTTTCGCCTGGCGCGAGTACCTCTTTCAGTGCTGGTTCGTGGCACGGGTGTCGACGCTGCCGGGGGTGTTGATGACCATCCCGTGGGCGGTGATTTCGGGCTTCCTCTTCAACGTCCTGCTGACCGATATCGGCGCCGCGGACTTCTCCGGCACCGGCTGCGCGATCTTTACCGTGGACCAAAGTGCCCCAATAGTCACAGTTTTGGTCGTTGCCGGGGCCGGCGCCACCGCCATGTGTGCCGACCTGGGCGCCCGAACCATCCGCGAGGAACTCGACGCGCTACGGGTCATGGGCATCAACCCAATTCAAGCGCTGGCGGTGCCCAGAGTATTGGCGGCCACGACGGTGTCGCTGGCCCTGAGTTCAGTGGTGACCGCGACAGGGCTGATCGGCGCGTTCCTGTGCTCGGTTTTTCTCATGCACGTCTCGGCGGGCGCTTGGGTGACCGGTCTGACCACGCTGACCCACACGATCGACGTCATCATTTCGATGATCAAGGCGACGTTATTCGGGCTCATGGCGGGACTGATTGCCTGCTACAAGGGCATGTCGGTCGGCGGCGGGCCGGCCGGCGTAGGCCGGGCGGTAAACGAAACTGTGGTCTTTGCCTTCATCGTCCTGTTCGTCATCAACATCATCGTGACCGCCGTCGGTATGCCGTTCCTGGTGTCCTGAGGTGAAGCCATGACGATCACGAGAGTTGTGGTAAGCGAGTGGAACCGAATGGGATCGCAGATGCGGTTCTATGTCAGCACGCTGACCGGGATTCCCGACGCCGTCATGCACTACCGCAGCGAGCTGCTGCGGGTGATCGCCCAAATGGGTTTGGGCGTGGGAACTCTCGCCGTGATCGGGGGAACCGTGGTCATCGTCGGATTCCTGGCGATGACCACCGGCGCGATTGTGGCGGTTCAGGGCTATAACCAGTTCGCCTCCGTGGGCGTGGAGGCCTTGACCGGCTTTGCCTCGGCGTTCTTCAATACCCGCGAAATTCAGCCTGGCACGGTGATGGTCGCGCTGGCTGCCACCGTCGGTGCCGGTGCCACCGCTCAGCTGGGGGCGATGCGGATCAACGAAGAAATCGACGCGCTCGAAGTGATCGGCATCCGCAGCGTCAGCTACTTGGCGAGTACCCGGGTACTAGCGGGGGTGGTTGTGGCCGTACCGCTTTTCTGTGTAGGCCTGATGACGGCCTACCTGGCCGCCCGCTTGGGCACGACAGCCGTCTACGGTCAGGGGTCAGGCGTCTACGACCACTATTTCAATACTTTTCTGCGGCCAAGCGACGTGCTTTGGTCCTCGCTCGAAGTCGTCATTGTGGCCCTGATGATCATGCTGGTGTGCACCTACTACGGGTACACCGCGCACGGCGGGCCGGCCGGGGTGGGCGAAGCGGTCGGCCGGGCCGTGCGTGCCTCGATGGTCGTCGCATCGATCGCCATCGTCATCATGACGCTGGCCATTTACGGCCAGTCTCCCGACTTTCACTTGGCGAGTTAGCCGTGAGCCGCCGGCCGGGTCGACACCGTCTGCACGATGCGTGGTGGACGTTGATCCTGCTCGCGCTGGTCGCAATGGTTGCCCTGGTGACGACGGTGTCCTTCAACGGCACCCTGCGCTCGTATGTGCCGGTGACGCTGAGGGCCGATCGCTCCGGGCTGGTCATGGACGGCGGCGCCAAGGTCATGATGCGCGGTGTGCAGGTCGGCCGGGTTGGCCAGATCGGCGACGACGAGCGCGGCACCAGTCTCAAACTGGAAATCGACCCCGATCAGATCCGCTACATCCCAGCCAACGTCGAGGCCCAGATCAGCGCCACCACCGCGTTCGGCGCAAAGTTCGTCGACCTGGTAATGCCGCAGACCCCAAGTAGCGCAAGGCTTTCCGCCGGCGCGGTATTGCATTCGAAGAATGTCAGTACGGAGATCAACACAGTCTTCGAAAACGTCGTCGACCTGCTGAACATGATCGATCCGCTCAAGCTCAACGCCGTACTGACTGCCGTCGCCGATGCGGTGCGCGGACAAGGTGAACGCATCGGCCAAGCAACCACCGACCTCAACCAGGTACTGCAAGCACTGAACGCGCGCACCGAAACCATCCACCAGGACTGGCGCTCCTTCAAGAACTTCAACGACACCTACAGCGCGGTGGCCCAGGACATCATGACCATCCTGAACGCCGCCAGCACCACCAGCACCACAGTGGTGAGCCATTCGGCGCAGCTGGATGCATTGCTGCTCAACGTCATTGGCCTGTCAAGCTCCGGCACGAATCTGCTCGCGGCAAGCAGAGACAACCTCGTCGCCTCGGTCAATCTGCTTGAGCCGACCACCAACCTGCTCTTCAAGTACAGCCCGGAGTACACCTGCTTCCTGCAGGGCACCAAGTGGTATCTGGACAACGGAGGCTATTCGGCCTGGGGTGGTGCGGACGGCCGGACCCTGCAACTCGATGTCGCGCTCTTGCTGGGCAACGACCCATACGCATACCCGGACAACCTGCCGCTTGTCTCGGCCAAGGGCGGTCCCGGCGGACATCCCGGCTGCGGGTCACTACCGGACGCCACCAAAAACTTCCCGGTGCGCCAATTGGTCACTAACACCGGGTGGGGGACTGGGCTAGACATCCGGCCCAACCCCGGCCTCGGACACCCCTGCTGGGCCGACTACTTCCCGGTGACTCGCGCCGTGCCGAAACCGCCTTCGATCCGCCCATGCATTCCGGGGCCCGCAATCGGGCCGAACCCCGGTGGGCCACCGTACGGGGCGGCGCTGTACGGACCGGGCGGTGTGCCGCTGTGGCCGGGAATGGCCCCGGCCGAACCCGCCCCCGAACCCGGGGAGCATCCGTGAGAGAGAACCTCAGGGGCGTTGTCGTACGCCTGGTCATCTTCCTGACGGTGTGCCTGCTGACCGCGTTCTTGCTGATCGGGGTATTCGGGGAGGTGCGATTCGGCGAAGGCAGGATCTACTACGCGGAATTTGCCAACGTGTCCAATCTCAGGGAAGGCAAGCTGGTCCGCATCGCCGGTGTCGAAGTCGGCAAGGTCAAGAGGATTTCGATCAACTCGGATGCGACGGTACGGGTCCAGTTCAGCGCCGACGACTCGGTGATACTCACGCAGGGCACCCTGGCCGTCATCCGATACGACAACCTCTTCGGCGACCGGTACCTGGCGCTGGAGGAAGGGGCGGGTAGCCTCACCAAACTGAGCCCAGGCCAAACGATTCCGCTGGCGCGCACCAGGCCGGCACTGGATCTCGACGCCCTGATCGGCGGCTTCAAGCCGCTGTTTCGAGCGCTGAACCCCGATCAGGTCAACGCGCTGAGCGAGCAGTTGCTGCAGGCGTTTCAGGGACAAGGTCCCACCATCGCGTCATTCCTGGACCAGGCCGCCACCATCACCAACACTCTGGCCGACCGCGATCAGCTGATCGGGCAGGTAATCGACAATCTCACCGTGGTGTTGGGTTCGCTTGGGGGACAAAGTGATCGATTGGACCAAGCAGTGGTATCGCTGTCTCAGCTGGTGCACGGGCTTGCCGAACGCAAGGCCGACATCGCCAACGCGGTGGCATACACCAACGCCGCTGCCGGCTCGATCGCCTCGCTGCTGAACCAGGCCCGGGATCCGTTCTCGGCAGCGGTGCGCGAGACCGACCGCGTGGGGACCATCGCGCTTGCCGACCACGATTACCTTGACATCCTGCTCAATACGCTGCCCGACAAGTACGAGGCGCTGGCACGCCAGGGTATGTACGGCGACTTCTTCGCCTTCTACCTCTGCGATGTCGTGCTCAAGGTCAACGGCAAGGGCGGCCAGCCCGTCTACATCAAAGTGGCCGGGCAGGCCACGGGGCGGTGCGCGCCGAAATGAAGTCCTTTGCCGAACGAAACCGGCTGACCATCGGCTCGGTCGGCGTGATGTCGGTTGCCGGAGTTGTGTTGGGCGCCCTGCAATATCAGCACCTGCCCTTCTTCGAGCAGGGCAAGACCGTCGCCGCCTATTTCGCCGACGCCGGCGGGCTACGGACGGACAACACCGTCGAAGTCTCCGGCTACCCCGTGGGAAGGGTGTCCAGCATCGAGCTGGACGGTCCGGGCGTGCTGGTCAAGTTCAACGTAGACAACGGGATTCGGCTCGGTGACCGCACCGAGGTGGCGATCAAGACCAAGGGTCTGCTAGGCAGCAAATTCCTCGACATCATCCCCCGTGGCGAGGGCCAGCTGAGCGGTCCCATTCCGATCGAGCGCACCATGTCGCCCTACCAGCTACCCGACGCACTCGGCGACTTGGCCTCCACCATAAGCGGATTGAACACCAACCAGCTCTCCTCGTCACTCGACGCCCTGGCACAAACCTTTGCCAACACACCGGCGGACTTCCGTAACGCCGTTCAAGGGGTTGCCCGGCTCGCGCAAACGCTCGACGAACGCGACGCCCAACTGCGTCGCCTGCTGGACAATGCCGCCAAGGCGACAGGGGTGCTGGCCAAGCGTACCGATCAAATCGTGGCCCTGGTGCACGACACCGGTGCACTGTTGGCGCAATTACGAACGCAAAGCGCTGCCCTGGACCAGATCTGGTCCCACATCTCGGCGGCAGCACGGCAATTGCAGGGCTTCATCGCCGAGAATCGACAGCAGCTGCGCCCCGCACTAGACAAGCTCAACGGGGTGCTGGCCATCGTCGACAACCGCAAAGAACGACTGGCGCAGGCCATTCCGATGCTCAATTCCTACGTCATGTCGCTGGGCGAATCACTTTCGTCCGGACCGTTTTTCAAGGCGTACGTGGTGAATCTGTTGCCGGGACAGTTCGTGCAACCTTTCATCGGCGCGGCGTTCTCCGACCTGGGGCTCGATCCAGCCACGCTGCTGCCGTCGCAGTTAACGGACCCGCCAACCGGTCAGCCGGGCACCCCGGCATTACCGATGCCGTACCCGCGCACGGGCCAGGGCGGCGAACCGCGGTTGACACTGCCTGACGCGATCACCGGTAACCCCGACGATCCGCGCTACCCGCTGCGGCCCGAACCGCCGGCGCCGCCGCCGGGCGGTCCACCACCCGGACCACCCGCACAGCAGACGCCCGCGCAGCAGCCGGGAGTCCAACCGTGACAACCAAACTCAGACGTACCCGCTCTGCGCTGGCGACCGCACTCACCTTGGTGTTCGTTGCGGGCGTGATCGTCGCGATGCGGGCGAGCGACCAGACCGACCGAACCATCGTGGTCGCCTACTTCGACAACAGCAACGGCGTGTTCGCCGGGGACGACGTGCGAATCCGCGGTGTGCCGGTAGGCAAGGTCCTCAAGATCGAACCGCAACCGCTGCGATCCAAGATCTCGTTCTGGTTCGACCGCAAGTACAAAGTGCCCGCCGACGCCAAGGCGGCGATTCTATCCCCGCAGTTGGTGACCGGCCGTGCCATTCAGCTGACACCGCCGTATACCGGTGGGCCCACCATGGCCGACGGCGCGGTTATTCCGCAGGACCGCACCGCGGTGCCGGTCGAATGGGATGACTTGCGGGCACAACTGCAGCGGCTCACCGAACTACTGAAGCCCACCCAACCAGGGGGGGTCAGCACGCTGGGTGCCCTGATCAATACCGCCGCTGACAATCTGCGCGGACAGGGCGCCACCATCCGCGATACGATTGTCAAACTGTCGCAGGCGGTTTCGACGCTGGCCGACCACAGCACCGACATCTTCGCCACCTTGAAGAATCTGTCGACTTTGGTGACGGCGCTGCATGACAGCGCGGATCTGCTCGAGCAACTGAACAACAACCTGGCCGCGGTCTCGTCGGTGCTCGCCGACGACCCGAACAAGATCGCTCAGGCCGCCGAGAACCTCGCAGCAGTAGTGGCGGACGTGGGAAGCTTCGTCGCGCAGAATCGGGACGCGGTCGGCACGGCGTCGGACAAACTCGCCTCCATCAGCAGGGTGCTGGCCGCCAGTCTGGACGACCTCAAGCAGACCCTGCACATCGCCCCAACCGTGCTGCAGAACTTCAACAACATCTTTGAACCGGCCAATGGTTCCCTGACCGGCGCCCTGGCCGGCACCAATATGGCGAATCCAATCGCTTTCCTGTGCGGGGCAATTCAGGCCGCGTCACGCTTGGGCGGTGAGGAAGCCGCAAAGCTTTGTGTGCAATACATGGCGCCGATCGTGAAGAACCGTCAATACAACTTTCCCCCGCTGGGGGAGAACCTGTTCGTCGGCGCGCAAGCGCGACCGAACGAGGTCACCTACAGCGAGGATTGGATGCGGCCCGATTTCGTTCCGCCGGCCACCGACCCCGCGGCCGGCTTACGTGGCTTGATGATGCCGCCGCAAGGCGGCTCATGAGTATCCGTCTGCTTGTGCTGATGGTCGCCGCGGTGACCGGCGTATCCGGTTGCGGCTGGCGCGGTCTGAACTCGCTGCCACTGCCCGGTACGCAGGGCACCGGCCCCGGGTCATATGTGGTTCAGGCGCAACTGCGCGATGTCAACAACATTCAGCCGAATTCGCGGGTGCGCGTCTCCGACGTGACGGTCGGCCATGTCACGAAAATCGAGCGGCAAGACTGGCACGCGTTGGTGACCATGCAGCTCAACAGCAGCGTCGACTTGCCGGCCAATGCAACGGCGAAGATCGGCACCACCAGTCTGCTGGGCTCATACCATATCGAGTTGGGTGTACCGAAAGATGAACCACCCCAAGGTAGGTTGCATGATGGCTCGCTGATTCCGCTGGCGCGCGGCGGTGCCTATCCGAGCACCGAGCAGACGTTGGCGGCATTGTCGTTGGTGCTCAACGGCGGCGGGCTGGGCCAAATACAGGACATCACCGAGGCGCTGAGCACCGCGTTTCGCGGCCGTGAACACGACCTGCGCAGCCTGATCGGGCAGTTGGACAAGTTCTCGGCATACCTCAACAACCAGTCCGGCGACATCATCGCGGCTACCGAAAGCCTCGACCGCCTGGTCCGGAAGTTCGCGGCCCAGCAACCCGTGCTTGACCGGGCGCTGGCGACCATCCCCGACGCGCTAGGGGTGCTCAACGAAGAGCGGGACAAGCTTGTCGAGGCCGCCGACCAGTTGAGCAAATTCAGCGCACTGACCGTCGATGTCGTCAACAAAACCAAAGCGAGCCTGGTCAACGAATTGCGGGAGATCGGCCCGGTTTTGGAGTCGCTGGCCAACGCCGGCCCGGCCCTGACCCGGTCACTGTCCCTGCTGGGTACCTTCCCATTTCCGAACGAGACCTTCGAGAATTTCCAGCGCGGTGACTACGCCAACCTGACGGCGATCGCCGACCTCACGCTCAGCCGCATCGACCAGGGCCTATTCACCGGAACCCGCTGGGAGTGTCATCTGACCCAACTCGAGCTGCAGTGGGGCCGCACCATCGGCCAGTTCCCCAGTCCGTGCACCGCAGGCTATCGCGGTACCCCCGGCAATCCTCTGACCACCCCCTACCACCAGGATCAGGGGCCCTAGATGCTGCATCTACCGCGACGAATCGTGTTGCAACTGGCGGTCTTCAGCGTGATCGCGATCGGCGTACTGGCCGTCACCTTCCTGCACTTCGTCAAGCTACCGGCCATGTTGTTCGGCGTGGGCCGCTATACGGTGACGCTGCAGTTACCCGAAAGCGGCGGGCTCTACAGCACCGGCAACGTTACCTATCGCGGTTTCGAAGTGGGCCGGGTCGAATCGGTGCGGCTGACGAACACGGGTGTCGAGGCGGTGCTGTCGCTGAAATCGGGCATCGATATTCCGTCGGATCTCAAAGCCGAGGTGCACAGCCACACCGCGATCGGCGAGTCCTATGTCGAGTTGCTGCCGCGTAACGCCACCTCGGCGCCGCTCAAGGAGGGCGACGTCATTGCGTTGGCCGACACCTCGGTACCACCCGACATCAACACCTTGCTCAGCGCCGCCAATACCGCTCTTCAAGCGATACCGCGCGACAACCTCAAGACCGTCGTCGACGAGTCCTATACGGCCGTGGGCGGTCTGGGTCCCGAGCTTTCCCGGCTGATCATGGGGTCTTCGAAGCTGGCGATCGATGCCCGCAATAATCTTGACCCGCTCGTCGCGCTGATCGACCAAGCCCAGCCAGTACTCGATTCGCAGACCCACACCTCTGATGCCATCCAGGCCTGGGCCGCCCAACTGGCCGCGGTCACCACGGAATTGCAGACGCACGACCCGGCCGTCGCCAACCTCATAGATCAAGGCGGCCCGGCGCTGGGGGAGATGCGTCAGCTGATCGAGCGCGTGCAGCCCACCCTGCCCATCCTGTTGGCAAATCTGGTCAGCGTCGGCCAGGTCGCGCTCACCTACCAAAACGACATCGAACAACTACTGGTGGTGTTCCCCATGGCGATCGGCGCCGAACAGGCCGGCATTCTGGCCAACCTGAACACCAAGCAGGCATACCGGGGTCAGTATCTGAGCTTCAATCTCAATCTCAACCTGCCGCCGCCCTGCACCACCGGGTTCCTGCCGGCCCAGCAGCAGCGCGTCCCCACTTTCGAGGACTACCCTGGCCGTCCAGCCGGCGATCTGTATTGCCGGGTGCCCCAGGATTCGCCGCTGAATGTCCGTGGCGCCCGCAACATCCCGTGTGAAACCGTGCCGGGCAAGCGGGCCCCCACGGTGAAGTTGTGCGAGAGCAACGAGCAGTACGTGCCGCTCAATGACGGCTTCAACTGGAAAGGCGACCCCGACGCCACGCTGTCGGGTCAGGACATTCCACAGCTGCCGCCCATGGCCGCCGCCCAGTACGACCCGGCCACCGGCGCTTACATCGGACCCGACGGCCACCAATACACCAGATCCGACCTCGCTCAACCCGCGCCGAAGGACAAGACATGGCAAACGATGCTGCTGCCGCCGGGCAGCTGACCGAGGACGAGACGCCGGCGGACCCCCGGCGTGCCATCGTTACCGGCCTGGTGATAGTCGCCATGATGGGACTGTTGTTGTGCTGGTTCGTGATTCGTGCCGGCCAGGCACAACAGACGCAAGCCCGGCGGGATCACTTTCTGCAAGTGGCCAAGCAGGGCGCGCTGAATCTGACGACGATCGACTGGCAGCGTGCCGACGCCGATGTGCGCCGCATTCTGGATGGCGCGACGGGGGAGTTCTACGATGACTTCGCCAAGCGATCACAGCCGTTCATCGAAGTACTTCAACAAGCCAAGGCGACCACGGTCGGCACCATTACCGAGGCCGGACTGGAGTCGCAGACCGCCGATACGGCCCAGGCACTGGTAGCGGTGTCGGTGCGCACCTCGAATGCCGGTGAAGCAGAACCGGTTCCGCGGGTGTGGCGAATGCGGATCACGGTCCACGAGGCAGGGGAGCAGACCAAGATTTCTCGCGTTGGATTTGTGCCATGACCCAGGCGAGCGGTCGCAACCACTGGTCACGCGTGATCGCCTACGGGCTACTACCCGGGCTGGCACTGATGTTGGCGTGCGCGGCCGGCTTCGCAAAATGGCAGGACAGCTCCGCGCGCGACGCCGCGCGTGCCTGCACGGAATCCGTGCAGGCCGCCACCGAAGGCACCATCGCGCTGTTGTCCTACCGGCCCGATACGGTGCAGAGCAATCTCGAGGCCGCGCGGGGCAGGCTGACCGGTACGTTCCTCAGCGCCTACACACAGCTGACTCACGACGTGGTAATTCCCGGCGCGCAGCAGAAACAGATCGCCGCGGTGGCCACCGTCTCGGGCGCCGCGTCGGTATCTGCTGCTGCCACTCATGCCGTCGTCTTGCTGTTCGTGAACCAGACGATCACCGTCGGCCAGGACGCACCGACCAGCACCGCATCCAGCGTCCGCGTCGGCCTGGACAAGGTCGACGGACGTTGGCTCATCTCGCAATTCGATCCGGTCTGAGATCACGGCGATGCGGCACCTACCAGCACCCCACCTGCCGCCGGCAGCGGCGGCCCTCGGGGTTGTGCTGTCGCTTGTTCTGCTGACGGCGCCAGCTGCGCGCGCCGACGTGGTGGCCTATCTGGTCAATGTGACGGTGCGTCCCGGGTATAACTTCGCCAATGCCGACGCCGCCTTGAGCTACGGACATGAGCTCTGCGAGAAGGTATCTCAAGGCCGCGGCTACGCACGGGTCATCGCCGACGTCAAGGCCGACTTCACTACCGTCGACGAATACCAGGCCGCGTATCTCGTCGGACAGGCGGTCAATGAGCTGTGCCCCGCGCTGATCTGGCAGTTGCGAAACTCCGCGACCCACTAAGGGAGAACGACATGCAGTATCGACCGCTGGCGACGTCCGCTCTGTTCTCCGTTTCAGTTGCCACGGCCGCGCTGGGCGGTATGCCCACCGCCCACGCCGATAACAAGCGGCTCAACGACAGCGTGGTGGCCAATGTCTACACCGTTCAGCACCAGGCCGGATGCACGAACGATGTCAAGATCAACCCGCAACTGCAACTGGCAGCGCAATGGCATGCCATCGATATGCTGAACAACCGAGACCTCAACGACGACATCGGTTCTGACGGTTCGACGCCGCAAGACCGCGCCAATGCCGCTGGCTTCCACCGGAAGGTCGCCGAAACCGTGGCGATCAATCCCGCGGTAGCGATCAGTGGGATCGAGTTGATCAACCAGTGGTACTACAACCCGGCATATTTGGCGATCATGTCGAACTGCGCTAACAGTCAAGTGGGCGTGTGGTCGGAGAACAGTCCGGATCGCACCGTCGTGGTGGCGGTTTACGGGCAGCTCGGCGCGCCGCCCGCTACGGTGGCTTCGCAGGAGAACGTTCCGCTTGATCCCAGCCCAGACTACGACGCCAGCGACGAAATCGAATATGGGATCAGCTGGTTGCCGTGGATCCTGCGTGGCGTTTATCCGCCGCCGGGAATGCCGCCGCAATAGACGATTCAGGCGGGGGTCACGGTGAACGCTAACATCGCGACATGAACCCACAGCGTCGTGTCGTCCATGCAGCCGGTACCCGAGTGGCCGCGGTTGCATGCATCGGCCTGATTGCACTGCAGACGGCCGGATGTTCGCGCAAGTCGACCGTCAAACCCGAAGGGGCCGCGCAGTCCGTCGTCGACGTGGTCTCCAAGCAGACCGGCTTTCACCCAAGCGATGTGCACTGCCCGTCGGGCGTGGAGGCGAAGGTGGGCGGGCAATTCGACTGCCACTTCACCGGCCCGGAGGGCAAGCCTTACACCGCGCACATGCGTATCACCAAGGTCGACGGCGACCAGATTTTGTTCGACGTCCAATCGCGCCCGAGCTAAACCCGCCGACGCGACGGGCGGTGGCTGCCAACACCTCTCGGCACCCAGCCCACATCTGCTCGATGATGTCGGCCGCCGGTGGCAGGTCGTCGATTCTGCCGGCCACCTGACCGGTGTTGGCGACGCTGGCATCCATGTCGCCGTCGAAGTACAGCCGCTGCACACGTTGCAGGGCGGCGCCGCCTTCGGCGAAAGATGCTGAGGCGTCGATCTTTTCCGCGGCGGCCGTTCGGATCACCCGCATCATCCGCTTACCGTCGAGCGGCAGCATGACGGTCGATGTCTCGTCGGCGCTGACCACCGCCTGCTTGAGGTTGCCGTGTACCGGCGAATCCGCTGAGGCCAACAGTCGCGTGCCCATCTGCACAGCGTCGGCACCCAATACGAACGCGGCCGCCATGGAGCGGGCATCGCAGATGCCTCCGGCGGCCACGATCGGCAGGTCGACGTGGGCCGCCACCAACGGCAGCAGCACCATGGTCGAAGCGCCGAACCGATTCTTGAACCCGCCGCCTTCGACGCCTTCGACCACCAGGCCATCCACGCCGGCGTCGACGGCCTTCTTGGCCGCGGCCAGCGTCCCGACCACATGAAACACGGTGATGCCGGCATCGTGCAGCCGGGCGGTGAACAGCGACGGAGCACCGGCCGAGGTGGTCACGAAGCGAATCTCGTTGGCAGCCAGGAGATCAACGACGGCCGGGTCGCGGTTGAACATGAGTGCGATGTTGGCTCCCACCGAACGGTCGGTGAGGTCGCGCACTCGCTGCAGGTCGGCTCGGCCCTGCTCCGAGGTGGTCTCGATGATGCCCAGCCCACCCGCGTTGGACACCGCCGCCGCCAGTTGGGCACCGGCGATGTAGGTCATTGGCGCCTGGATTATCGGCACCTCGATTCGGGCCAGCGCACAGACCCGGTTGCGAGCGGGCATTTCAATCGCCATGGCGTTCTTGGGATTTGGCGCCGCGTGGATCGATGAGGTCGCGAAAGGCCTCCGCCCGGTAGACGGAGGCCCCCGCCGCACGCACCCGGTCGGTCAACGCTTTGTCTGATGTCACGACCCGAATCTCGCTGGGCTCGGGGTCGGCTTGCACCAGGCGGACGATCTCGTCGTCGCCGGAGTTCGCGCCAGCGCGGGGCGCGTGTGCCACCTGGATGACCGACGAGTCGATGGGTGTCTTCGGTGGCTGCTCCAGCACCACGGTCACCTGGTCACCGTTGGCGCCGGCCCACCGCTCTAGCCTGTCCACCAGCCCGACCATTGCACCGTGCCGGTCTTTCCACCAGCCGTCGGGGCGGCTACCGATCACGTTCATGGCATCGACGATCCAGCGCATGCCGCGGGCCTACTCGCGGAAAGCGCCTAGATCCATCTGCGCCACAGGGGTTTTCTATTGAGCTGTTGACGGAAGTTCTCGATGTGCTGTTCAGCGATACTCGCCTCCACCGCTCCCAGCGCGTTGACCACCTCTAGATGCGAAAGGATGAGCAACCCATTGAGTTGCTTGAGCCGCTCCGGACTTGCCAGCGACTCTTCGTCGTCGACGTAGACCAGCAAGAAGTCACGCAGCGCCTGGCTGCCGGTCATCCGCTCGGGAACCTTCATATTCCGCAAGATGGTGGCCATATCGGGGCTGGTCACTACATGCCTCCTTCACGATGGGTAACAGGGCAAGCGTAGGAGACCCGGCCGAGCTCGCGGACAGGCATGGGGGTAACGCCGCGGTGCGCAAAAGTGCGGTGTGGTTTTTCACCAGCTATGCGGCCGGCCCGGCCGCTGAACACAACCCGTTACGTCAGGCGTTCGCCCGGCTGCAGCTGTTGTTCGTTTGGGTCTCGATCGTCCTCGTCGGCGGGCTCGGTGGCCGAGGCCAAGCCCGGCTTGGAAGCACCGGCCGGGGCACCGGCACCCATCCCGCTGCCCACCGGAGCGCCACCGCTCATCGCCGAGGAACCGGCGCTGGCGGCCGTCGAGACCATCGGCGACGACGACGCCTCCACCGCCTGAGACACCAGCGGACCGCGCGCCAGCGCTTCGGCCTGCGCCTGCGCCTGCGCCGGCAAACCACCCAACAGACCCGCACCGCCGGTCGAGCCGGCCGCGCTGGCGGGGCGAGACATGGCCGCGGCGCTGAACGTCAAGGCGCCCGCGGCGTTGTCGTCGGAGTCGCTGTACATGCGGGCGATGTCGGTCAGCGCCGTGCCAGTGCGCATCAGTTCTTCTTGAGCCGCGGTGTTCGACGCCAACATGGAGGCCGCTTCCTGGGCAAACGCCAGAACTGCCTGCGCGGAAACCTCCTCGGCGCCGGCGGGAATCAGCCCGCTCAACACCGACATCGCCGCCGTGCTTGCGGCACTCAAACCCTGGCTACCAATGTCGACCAACTGCGAGCCGATGTCGCCGGCGGCCGGGTCGTGGGACATGGAATCCATCTGCCTGCTGCTCCTGTCGATCGGTGCACGAGCCGTGCCGACGATCGCCGGAAACCGGCGGTCAACAGGCCCGATGCGCAAGAACGATGGCTCGATTCTAGACCTCGCAGGATTGGCACACCCGAAAAGCGGGCCAGCTACCCGGCCCGCACCCCAACCGGTGAGCACAATGCGCAAAACCAGGAAATCGCCGCTAACTCCGACTTTCGCTCACAAGCGCGACACCCGCGCCCCGGCGCCGTAAGTTCGGTATCACGTTATTCGCCACATTGCGGTGCGAAATGTACTGGTGCCAGCCGAAAAGCCATTCAGGAATGGATCTTCTGCCACTTTTATGTCGTGCAGAGATTTTCGGCACTACGCCATCGAGGGGTACGAAAAATGCAATCTATGACATTTCATCCGGTGGTCGCCGACATTGGCGATCAAATGGTCAATATCGGTCTTGACAGCCTGGCGGCCGGTTCGAAGGCGTCGATGTCGGTGACCAGCCTCATCCCTGCCGGGGCTGACGAGGTCTCGCTGCAGGCAGTTACCGCTTTCCACGCCGATGCCGCCGAACTGCTGGCTTTGCACCAAGCGGCCCAGGAAGAGCTGATGCGGACGGGCCAGGCGCTAACCCAGATCGCGCAGACTTACGCCGAGGTCGACGAGGCTGCCGCGAACACTCTGGTATTCGGGTTCAATCCGCTGCCGTACCACTGACACCATTTCTTCCGGCTCGCAGCCGCGCAATGCAATGCGGTCCCGGCGCGAACGGAATCCATTCGCGCGTGCCGCTAATCCATTTGCGCCACACAAACTATCAGCATCACACAGACTAGGATTGAGAAATTGGTAGCACTGGGCACGATAAACGAATGGCAACCACCGCACGGTCTGGTCACCACCTGGACGGCATCGTCGGCGGCACGCGAAGCGGCCCGAGTCGCGCAGCGCAGCGATCTGCCGCCGAGCTTTCAGCGAAATCGACACCTTCGGACGGCTCGTGACGGCAGCGCTGCGCTTCGCAAGCAACCCCGATTGATGATCGTGGCCTGGGACATGCCGGGAATCTGCGATATCGCGGCGATGACGGCGGCGCTCAACGCGCACGTGCGCCGCCACGACACGTACCACGACTGGTTCGAGTACCAGGACGACGTCTTCGTCCGCCGCACGATGGACCCGGCTGACATCGACCTGGTTCCCGTGGCGTTCGGGTTCATGGACGCCGAGCAAATCCGCACCCACGCCCTGGCGACCACGCCGGCGACACTTGAGTGGGACTGCTTCACGTTCGGCATCGTCCAGCACCGGAAACACTTCACCTGCTACGCCAGCGTCGATCATCTTCACGTCGACGGCATCTCGGCCGGCCTGATCTTCCTGGACATTTGCGTGATGTACCAGGGTCTGCCCCAGGCGGCCACGCTCACCCGAGTTGCCAGCTATCGGCACTACGCCGCACGGCAACGCGCAAAGGTCGACAGCTTGACCTTGTCGTCGCCGGAGATCAAAGACTGGATCGAGTTCGCGCGCGATGTGGACGGCAACTGGCCCGGTTTCCCGCTGCCGCTCGGTGACACGTCGTGTGACAGCAAGGGCGACTTCCTGACTGTCGAGCTGCTGGACGCGGCCCAGACGAAGGCCTTCGACACCGTTTGCCGGCGGGCCGGTGCCCGATTCAGCGGCGGAGTCATGGCGTGTGCGGCGCTGGCCGAACACGAACTGACCGGGACCCAGACCTATCACGGGTTCACCCCGTTCGACACCCGGACGCCGGGGACCGACACGATGACCGTGGGCTGGTTCGCCAGCCTGGTTCCGGTCACGGTGCCAATCGGCACCGGGTCATTTCCCGAGTCGGCCCGGGCCGCGCAACGCTCCTTGGACGCCGCCAAGGGGCTGGCCGATGTCCCGTTCGAACGCGTCCTCGAGTTGGCAACGCCGGAGGAACTCGGCATCACGCTGAGCACCAGGCCGGCGATGATGGTGTCGTATCTGGACATCCGCAAGATACCGGTCGCGGCGCTATGGGAAACGACGAACTTCGGTGCCTACGGCGACAATTTGTCACACGGCGGTGTCAACACTTGGATTACCCGACATACCGCTAAGACCACCGTGACGATGTCCTTTCCGGACAACCCGGTCGCCCGCGAATCGGCGTACCGCTACCTGGCGACGTTGGCCTGCGTATTCGCAAAAGCGGCCATCGCACGCCACGACGGCCGAATCCCGTTGCAGATCATGCGCATTCGTACCGGCTGCACCCTGCGTGCGGTCGGCCGGTGACGAAGATGATGTTCAGCGTGTCGCCCGAGTCGCGCGGCCGTCACTGGCCGCGAATTCCTGTTCAGGTCGTCCCGTCGTGCCGTAGCGCAGTCCGACGGTGACGTCCCCGGTGGTCGCCAGCGCCGCCAGATACCGTTGAGCCGTCGCCCGCGAGATCCCGATCGCCGTGGAAACTTCCGCGGCCGACATCGGCAGCTCCGAGGTTTGCAAAGCCTGCAGGACAAGCTGTTTGGTGGGGGAGGCCGCCGTTGTCGACGTCGGCGCCGGGGCGACTTTGGGGCGCAGCGCATCCAGTGCCGCATCCACATCGCCGGCGCGCAGATTGGCGCCGGCAAGGATCTTCCGGTAGCGGGCGTAGCCGGCCAGCCGGGCGGCGAGCTCGGTAGTAGCGAACGGCTTCACGAGATAGCTGACGGCGCCTGCGGCCAGGGCCGCACGGATCGTCTCTGATTCGGTGGCCGCCGTCAAAACCATTGCATCGCAGTGTAATTCGCGGACGAAATCGATCCCGGATCCGTCCGGTAGATAGACGTCGACCAGGGCGAGGTCGACAGGTTCGGCTTGCCGCGCGGCCGCGAGGGTGTTGGCGGTGCCAGCCACCGTGAAGCCCGGCATCGCGTTGACGATTCCGGCGTGCATGTTGGCGACGCGGAAGTCGTCGTCGACCACCAGCACGGTCAGCTCTGCGCCGCCCATTGCTCCTCCTCTGCCATCACACCCGGCAACCGGGCGATGAACTCCGCACCTGGCAGGCCCGGCCCTGATTCGGCTTTGCCGGGGCTCGACAGCCAGAGATCACCGCCGAGGGAACGGCTGATCTGGCGGGACAACGCCAGCCCGATACCCCGCCCGCCGGGTATGCCGGAGTCCGGCTTTGTCGTCCGGCCCTCGGTGAAAAGCTGCTCGACGAAATCGGGTGCGACGCCGTCGCCACTGTCGGCAACCGTGACGTGCAGCGTCGAACCCTCTTGCAGCAGTTCGACTTCCAGCTCTTTGGCCGGACTCTCGCCGGTTCGGGCTGCATCTATCGCGTTGTCGATCAGATTGCCCACCACGGTGGTGACGTCCACGGGCAGCTCCAATCGGCCCGAGACCCAAGTGTTTTCGCCGATCTTCAGCGTCACACCGGCTTCCCGGGCCCCCGCGGCCTTGGCCGCCAGAAAAGCCTGCAGGTGGGCATCGCGAATGGAGTCGATACCAGGGACCGCCGATCCCAATGGGCCCGAGCCCAACAGCTCCTCCAGATACTGCAATCCCTCCTCGACGTGGCCGGTGTGCAACAGTCCGTTCAGCAGGTGCAGCCGGTTGGCGAACTCATGGCGCTGTGCGCGCAGCGTCGTACTCATCACCTGTACCGCGTCGAGTTGGCGCGTCAGCGATTCGACGTCGGTTCGGTCACGCACCACCAACACGGTTCCCAGGGCCCGCCTGTCGCGGGTTACCGGCCGCGCCGAGACCACCACTATTCGTTCCCCGACGGTGGCCAACGTGGGTGCGGTCTTGTCTGAGGCGGCCTTGAACACATCCAGGACCCGCGGCGTCAGCCCAACCTCATCGATCGAGCGGCCCAGCTCGTCGCCGATCTTGAGCAGCCGGCATGCCTCATCGTTGACGAAGGTGATGCAGCCGGTGTTGTCCGCGGCCACCACGCCCTCGTCGATGCCGTGCAGCACCGCCGCCTGAGTGCGCACCAATTCGGCCATCTCGGCCGGTCGCAGACCCAGGGTCAGTCCCCGCCATCGACGGGCCAGCGCAACCGAGCCCACCACACCGATCAGCAGTGCCGCGCCTCCCAACGGGGCCAGCACCCGAAGATTGTGCGAGAACTGTTCGTCGAACGCCTTCGTGGAGATGCCGACGCTGACCATCCCCAGCACCCGATCCGAACCAGGCGCCAGCACTGGGACTTTGGCGACGATCGAGCGTCCCAGGGTTCCGGCCTGATGCAGCACCTCCTCGTGTCCGGCCAGCGCCTCGGCGGGATCGGTACTCACCCTGCGGCCCAGTTCGTCGCGATGGGGATGGGCGAGCCGTACGCCCTGTGTGTTGGCGATGACCACGAACTGCACGTGCGTGCGCTGTTCAACGCGTGAGGCGACGGTTTGCAGCGGACCGGCTGCCAGTTCGTCCACCAAAGCCGGGGTCGGGCTCAGCCCGGTGTCCTCGTAGCGGGAGATGTTGCCGACGACTGTCGGTGAAGAGGCCACCACCCGCGCGATATCCAATGCGTGCTCGCGGTACTGCAGGTCCAAGCGGTGACGGTTGAACTGGGCGAAAAGTCCGAACGCGACGACCAGGGTCAGGGTCACGAGGACGAGTTGCAGTAGCAGTACCCGGCTGGCGAGCCGCAAGTCGATGCGACCCTTGGAGGCCATGGGGGGACCCTACCACGCTGTTTGAGCAAAATGCGCAAAAGCCGTCGGGCTCCCCCAATGGGAGGAGAGAATTTCATCCGGCAAATCGCTCATTCGCCCGATACGCATGCAGTCGCCGCAGGTCAAAAGTGATCGGTACTGGGCCCAGATGCCGCCCCGGAAAGCCACTCGAACAATAGCCGCTCGAACAAAAGGGGATCGAGAAGCGATGTCGTACACATTTGTTACCACAGACGCATTGGCAACGGCAGCGTCAGACATGACGCACATCGGCTCGGCATTGCATTCGGCGAACGCCATGGCCGCGGCCCCGACTACGGCGGTGCTGGCGGCGGGCGCCGACGAGGTATCGCTGGCCGTGGCGTCGCTGTTTTCCGGCCATGGACAGGCCTATCAGCAGTTGAGCGCTCAGATGAGGGCGTTTCACGACACGTTTGTGCAGACCCTCACGTCGACTTCGGCCAGCTATGCGGCCGCCGAGGCAACCAACGCGACACCATTGCGGACCCTGGGACACGAGCTACTGCACGTCATCAATGCCCCGACCGAGGCGCTGGTGGGCCGCCCGCTGATCGGCAATGGAGCCGACGGCTCGGCGGGCTCGGGGGCATCCGGAGAAGCCGGCGGCATCCTATTGGGCAACGGCGGAAACGGCGGATCCGGCGCTGCCGGCCAGGCCGGTGGCGCGGGCGGTGCGTCCGGGCTGATCGGCAACGGCGGCGCGGGTGGGGCTGGCGGTGCCGGCGCGAACGGCGGCACCGGCGGGCACGGCGGCTGGTTGTACGGACATGGCGGCAACGGCGGCAACGGCGGCAGCGCGACGTCGGTCACCATGGCCGGCGGCAGCGGGGGCGCCGGCGGCAATGCCGGGCTATGGGGCGCCGGCGGTCATGGCGGTAACGGCGGTGCCGGCATGGCCGGGGCCGATGCGGTCAATCCGGCAGCGGTTAGCGACCCCAACCTCAACGGCACCGCCGGCACGAGTAATCAGGTCAACAAAGCCGGCGCTGTCACCGGCGGCAACGGCACTGCCGGCGACGCCGGCGGCGCCGGCGTTAACGGCGGGAGCGGAGGCAACGGCGGCAACGCCGATACCACTCAGGCCAAAGGCGCAACCGCCGGATCCAGCGCCCAGGCCGGTAACGGGGGAATTGGCGGCGACGGCGGCGCGGGCGGTGCCAGCGGCGGCGACGGGGGTGCGGCCGGCTATGGCCGCACCGACAACAACGTCGCCGCCGGCGGTTGGGGTGGTAACGCCGGCAACGGCGGCGCCGGCCTGGCCGGTCAGGGCGGCAGCGCTGGTGGCGCCGGCGGCGGCGGAGGACGCGGCGGGTTGTTGGTGGGCAACGGCGGCGACGGCGGCGTCGGCGGCAACGGCGGCTACGGCGGCAGCGGGTCTGACGGGGGCGGCGGCGGTGCAGGCGGTGGCCACAACTCCATGGATTCGTCGTCCACGCTCGCGGCGTACAGCACCAATAACAACGCCTTCGGCGGCAATGGCGGATCCGGCGGCGACGGCGGGGCGGGCGGCCAGGGTGGCCTTGGGGCCGCCGGGGGTGCGGG
>NZ_LQPW01000083.1 GCF_002116635.1 Mycobacterium szulgai
GCAGGTATTGGCGCCCACGGTGGTAACGGCGGTCAAGGCGGTTCCGGTCTCAGCCAAAACGCCCGCGGCGGCGGGGGCGGCGGTTTCGGTGTCGGCGGTACCGGTGGTGGTGCCGGGACCGGCGCCGTGAGCAACGGCACGGGCGGCATCACCGGCAGCAACGGGTCGATGGGTGCCGGCGGCGTAACCGGCAATACGGGTAACTCGGGCTAAGAACGGAATGCGATAGCGCATGCGCTATCGCATTCCAGATCGCACTATGGCCCCGCTCGCGGGCGCCCCAAGCGGCAGGTCCTTGACTGTGAGGTGCCTCACAGTAGAATGACCACTGGTCATTCAAGCTGCGAGGGGGAGCCATGCCAACGGTGACTTGGGCGCGGGTCGATCCCGCACGTCGGGCTGCCATCGTAGAAGCCGCGGAAGCCGAATTCGGTGCACACGGCTTCTCCAACGGCAGCCTCAACGTCATCGCCCGGCGCGCGCGGGTGGCCAAAGGAAGCCTGTTCCAGTACTTCGCGGACAAGCGCGACCTCTACGCCTACATCACCGACATAGCCAGCCAACGGGTGCGCTCCTATATGGAGGACCTGATCCTCAGCCTCGAACCAACCCGGCCGTTCTTCGAATTTCTCACCGACCTGCTCGACGGTTGGGTTATCTATTACGCCGAGCATCCGCGGGAACGCGCGCTGCACGCCGCGGCTTCGCTCGAGGTCGACACCGACGCGCGCATCAGCGTGCGCAGCGTGCTGCACCGCCACTATCTGGAAGTGCTGCGCCCGCTGGTCCACGGCGCCAAGGCGCGCGGGGACCTACGTCCCGATTCCGACACCGACGTGTTGCTGTCGCTATTGCTGATGATCTTTCCGCACTTGGCGCTGGCCCCGTACATGCGCGGCCTGGACCCGGTGCTCGGACTCGACGATCCCACACCCGAGCAGCCGGCCCTGGCCGTGCGCAGGATCGTCGCCGTGCTGGCGGCTGCGTATTCGCCGCTACCGGTACCCGTCCGATCTGAGGAGGTCACATGACACGGACACAATCAGGCTCGCTGGCAGCCGGCGGACTCAACTGGGAAAGCCTGCCGCTGAAGCTTTTTGCCGGCGGCAACGCGAAATTCTGGAACCCGGCCGACATCGACTTCTCCCGCGACCGGGCCGACTGGGACACGCTGACCGATCGCGAACGCGACTACGCCATCCGATTGTGTGCGCAGTTCATCGCCGGCGAGGAAGCCGTGACCGAGGATATCCAGCCATTCATGGGTGCTATGCGGGCCGAGGGCCGGCTGGGCGATGAGATGTATCTGACCCAATTCGCGTTCGAGGAGGCCAAACACACGCAGGTGTTCCGGATGTGGCTCGACGCGGTCGGGATGACCGACGATCTGCACGGCTATCTCGATCCGCTGCCCACCTACCGCGAGATCTTCTATGACGAGTTGCCGGCGTCCCTCGACGCGCTCTCGACGGATCCCTCTCCGGCGGCCCAAGTCAGAGCATCGGTCACCTACAACCACATCGTGGAAGGCATGCTGGCGCTCACCGGCTACTACGCCTGGCACAAGATCTGCGTGGAACGCAACATCCTGCCCGGCATGCGACAGCTCATCCGGCACATCAGCGACGACGAGCGCCGCCACATGGCCTGGGGCACCTTCACGTGCCGTCGCCACGTCGCCGCCGACGATGCCAACTGGTCGGTCTTCGAATCGCGGATGAACGAGCTGCTGCCGATGGCTTTGCGGCTGACCGAGGAGGGCATCGCTTTCTACGGCGAACCGCTGCCATTCGGTCTGGCCAGCGACGAACTCCTGCAGTACTCCACCGACAAAGGGATGCGCCGGTTCGGCACGATCAGCAGCGCCCGCGGCCGCCCGGTCGGCGAAATCGACCTCGACTACTCACCGGCCCAACTGGAGGACACCTTCGCCGACGAGGACGAGCGCGCCCTGGCCGGCGTCTAGCCGACCCACACCGTCTTGGCATTGCAGAACTCGCGGATCCCGAGTGCCGCGAGTTCGCGGCCGTAGCCAGATCGCTTGACGCCGCCGAACGGCAGCTCGGGGTAGGACACCGTCATCCCGTTGATGAAGACGGCGCCCGCTTCGATGCCGTCGATGAAGCGCTCCTGCTCGGCCTCGTCCTGCGTCCAGGCGTTGGAGCCCAGCCCGAAGGTGGTGGCGTTGGCGATTTCGATCGCCTCGTCGACGTCGGCGGTCCGGTACACCGAGGCGACGGGGCCGAACACCTCCTCGGTGTAGAGCGCCATGTCCTTGGTGATGTCGCTGACCACCGTCGGCGGGTAGAACCAGCCGGGCCGGTCGAGACGCTTTCCGCCACAACGGATTACCGCACCGGCCGCGGCGGCGTCCTCGACCTGCTGGGCCACCTCGTCACGACCCGACTCGGTGGCCAGCGGACCGACGTCGGTGTCCGGATCGGTCGGGTCGCCGACTTTCAGCGCCTCCATCCGTGCGACGAACTTGTCGAGGAACTCGTCGTAGATGTCGGTGTGCACGATGAACCGTTTGGCGGCGATGCAGGACTGCCCGTTGTTCTGCACCCGTCCGGTCACGGCCGTCTTGACCGCGGCGTCCAGGTCGGCCGAGGGCATCACGATGAACGGGTCGCTGCCACCGAGCTCGAGCACCGTGGGTTTGATCTCGTCGCCGGCGATGGCGCCGACGGATTGGCCGGCCGGTTCGCTGCCGGTCAGGGTCGCGGCGGCGACTCGCGGGTCACGCAGGATGCGCTCGACGGCGCTGGAGGAAACGAGCAGGGTTTGGAAGCAGCCGTCGGGGAATCCACCGCGGCCGATGACGTCTGCGAGGTAGAGCGCGCACTGCGGCACGTTCGAGGCATGTTTGAGGATGCCGACATTGCCGGCCATCAGCGCCGGCGCGGCGAACCTGACGGCCTGCCAGAGTGGGAAGTTCCACGGCATCACCGCCAGCACCACACCCAGCGGTTGCCAACGGGTGTATGCCTTGGATGCGTTGACCTTCCCGGCGTCGGCGGGCTCGTCGGCCAGCAGCGCTTCGGCGTGCTCGGCATAGTAACGAAAACCTTTGGCGCACTTGCGTACTTCCGCCTCGGCCGACGCCAGCGTCTTGCCCATCTCCAGGGTCATGATCGCGGCGGTCTGCTCCGCCTCGGCATCCAGCAGATCGGCGGTGGCGTTGGCCCACTGGGCGCGCTGGGCGAAGGTGGAGTGGCGGTAGTCGAGGAAGCGTTCATGTGCGCGGGCGATAGCGGCGTCGACTTCGTCGTCGGTTGCCGGGGTGAAGGTCTTGACTGTCTCGCCGGTGGCAGGGTTGATGGTGGCGATAGGCACGCTGACCGTCCTTAGCTGTGTTGGGTTCGCAAACGTCCGCTACCCAGCCTGCCACTAGTGTTGGCCAGAGGGAGTCAGAGGGAGGGAGCGGATGAGTACAGCGGCCCAGCTGATGGTCAAGTGCCTGGAAAACGAGGGGGTTTCCGTCGTATTCGGATTGCCCGGGGAGGAGAACATCCGCTTCGTGCAGGCGCTGGCCGCATCCGATATCCGCTACGTGCTCACCCGGCACGAGCAGGCGTCGGCGTTCATGGCCGAGATGTACGGACGGGTGACCGGCCGCGCGGCCGTGGTTTCGGCGACCTTGGGACCGGGCGCGATCAACATGCAACTCGGCGTCGCCGATGCCACCACCAACAGCACGCCCATGGTGGCGATCTCCGCGCAGGTCGGCCAGGACCGTCAGTACAAGGAGTCGCACCAGTACGTCGACCTGGTGTCGATGTTCGCCCCGATCACCCGGTGGGCTGCCGGCGTGCCGACGGTGCGCGCGATACCGGAGATGTTCCGCAAGGCGTTCAAGCTCGCCGAAACCGAACGCCCGGCCGCGGTCTATCTGGCGATACCCGAGCACATTGATGTCGATGGCGATGACTATCCGGAGCTGAAACCGTTGCCGCGCAATATCGTTCGTGCCGATGCGCCGGCGGCCCGTCAGGTGGCGCGGGCGGTCGACATCCTGCGCGAGGCGCAGCGTCCGGTGGTGCTGGCCGGTCACGGCGCCGCCCGCGGCGATGCCACCGCGGCGCTGGTCCGGTTCTCCGAAGAACTCGGTATCCGAGTGGCCAACTCTTTTCACGGCAAGGGTGTCATGCCCGACGATCACCCCAACAGCCTCGGAACCCTCGGGTTCATGCGGCACGACTACGTCAACTTCGGCTTCGACAACGCCGACGTCGTCATTGCCGTCGGCTACGAGCTGCAGGAGTTCGACCCAGTGCGGATCAACCCGGGCGCGGACAAGAAGATCATTCACATCCACCGCTTTCCGGCCGAGGTCGACGTGCACTATTCAGTGGACGTCGGAATCATCGGCGATATCAGCGAATCGCTGAATGCGCTCACCGATTCACTTGCCGGACACCGGTTCGGCGAAGGCGCCGAAATACCCGGCGCCGGCCTGCTGGCCGAGGAATTCGCTCGGGGACAACAGGATTCGCGTTACCCACTGGCGCCGCAGCGAGTGGTCGCCGATACCCGCGCCGCCCTGGGCCGCGGCGACGTGGTGCTGGTCGACACCGGTGCCACCAAGATGTGGATGGCCAGGCTGTATCCGACGTTTGAACGCAACACCTGCCTGGTTTCAAACGGATTGTCCACCATGGGGTTTGCCCTGCCGGGTGCCCTAGGCGTGAAGCTGGCCAGGCCGGAAGCCAAGGTGCTGGCCGTGGTGGGCGACGGCGCGTTCCTGATGAACTCCCAGGAGATCGAAACCGCGGTGCGGGAACGGATACCGCTGGTGGTGCTGATTTGGGACGACGGCGGCTACGGCCTCATCCAGTGGAAGATGGACCTTGAACTCGGCGAGCATCACTATGTTTCGTTCGGCAACCCGGATGTGGTGAGCTACGCGGAAAGCTTTGGCGCCAAGGGGTATCGGATCAACAGCGCCGAGGAATTGCTGCCCACACTGCGCACCGCCCTGGCCGACGACGGCGTTTCGCTCATCTCCTGCCCGGTCGACTATTCGGAGAACCTGCGGCTGACCGATCGACTTGGTGAACTCGACGAGACGCTGTAGCCCCGGCTCAGTATTGCTTCACGACCGCGCGCGGGGCGGTGCGCCAGACGCGCCGGCCGTCGGCGCGTTCGGCCGGCGGTTCCAGCAGCAAGACCGTTCGACCGCCGAGCAGCACGGGATGCACCCAATCGCCCAACTCGATGAGATCGCCGGCCCGCGGCTTGCCCTGGCCGCCGTCGTGCGCGTAATCCAGCGGGATTAGTGCGCAGAGCTCCTCGAAGCTGGTTTGGGGCGGCAGCTCATAGAGGCCCGGCAAGCTGATGAACAGCCCGTCGTTGCCGGACAGGTGTAGCCCGACCGCGGCCAGCGCGCCCAGCACCCCGTCCTGCGTTCCGCCATGTCCGGAAAGATGCACCCCGGTAGCAGCGGCGAGGTCACGAGCCAGACTGGTATGCAACACTTCTCGCTTCGCGCGCCGGCCGAAGTCCACCAGCGGCGCCTTTTCGACCCGACTCGGTATGGCCACGGCCAGCCCGGGGTCGGCATCGGGCGGGCACACCCGCTCCAGGAACCGCCCGGCCAGCTCGATGACATCTGCCAACACGGCCTGCGGGTTCGCTCCGGCGCTGCGCCAGGCCAGGCACGCGCTGGAATTGTGTGAGGTGTACGGGATTCGGTCGTCGACCAAGAGCTGGTGTCTGGTAGCTCCGGCCGCGGTGCCCAGCCCCGCGCCGGCGAGCTCGATCAGCAGCGCCCGCGCCCGTCGTCCCGTTCCAGGACTGTACTGATCGTCGGTGTCGTCGATGCCGATCAGCAGATCAACCCCGGCCAGCGCGGTCATGGATTGACCACCAGCGTCGTGACGTCGCGTACCCACCGGTCCCGGCCGAGTTGAGTTCCGGCGAGCTTGAGGGTGTTTCGCTTGGTGACGTTGAGGACGAGCTGGTCGGTCAGCTCCGCGGCGCCAAACGTCTGGGCTGGATCGCGGCCCTCCACGCGCACCCGTTCGACGTAGGTGGCTCCGGCGGCCAGAGGACGCTACGCACGGTCGGTCCCTTCTGGACCTGGGCGCCGCGTGACTGCGGTGTGGCGATCTCGGCCTGGGGCAGGGCCGTCAGCTGCGACAGCGTGAGGCGGCTCAACACCCCGCCGTTCTGCACGACGGCGAGCGATCCTGCCCTGTCGGTCGTGGCGGCCCCGCACGCGCTGAGGGCCAGGAACGTCAGAACCGCGCCAAACAACTGCCGGATATGTGGCCGCATATACAGGAATTATGCAGGAAAAGATCCGCAATTGAGGACTGGATGAGAGTAATGTTCCGCAGGTGACGTTCTGGGAGGGAGCGCGTCCGGTAGCTGGCCGGTCGCTGGCTCGTGAGGTGGTTCTCCCCGTGCTGGCCGTCGTGGCGATCGTCGGCTACGCCGATATCCGCATCCCGATGGGGCTGCCGGGCCACCGCGGCTTGGTGTGGTTGACCCTGTTGGTAGCGGTGGTGTTGGCGACCGGCCGCCGGGCGACGGTAGTGGCGGTAGGAACGGTCGCGACGATTGCGACCTTCGCGATGCATGCCGGGACCGGCACCGCTGTGGGTGACTTGCGCTATGTGGCCGCGGGCATCCTGCTGTGTGCGGTGGCCGGCGTGCGGTTGGCGCGGCGACGGCGGTGGGTGATCGTGCTGGCCGCGGCGCCCATCCATCTCGTTGCGCTCATCGGCTCGGTCGCGGCCATATCGCCCGCGCTGGCCGAGAAGGCGTTGTTCCATTTGGGTTTCGGGTTGGTGGCCGGGTTGCTCGGCTGGGCTATCGCGTCGGCAGCGGGGCGCGCGCCGTGACGCTGCGGGTCGTCCCGGAGGGTCTTGCGGCGGTCAGTGCGGCAGTCGAGGCGATCACGGCCCGGCTCGCCGCGGCGCATTCGGCAGCGGCCCCGGTGATTTCGGTGGTGGTGGCGCCGGCGGCGGACCCGGTTTCGCTGCAGGCCGCCCTCGAGCTCAGCGCGCGCGGTAGTCAGCACGAGATGGCCGCAGCCCGTGGTATCGAGGTGTTGGGTCGCGCTGGCGTGGGTGTGGTTGAGGCCGGCGAGAATTACGCAGCCGGCGACTCGGCGGCGGCCTCGGCGTATCTCGGTGCCTGACCGTGCCGGCACCGGTCTGGATTGCATTGCCGCCGGAGGTGCACTCGGCGCTTTTGAGTACCGGACCGGGACCGGGACCGCTGCTGGCCGCCGCCGACACCTGGACGGCGCTCAGCGGCGAATACCACACCGCCGCAACCGAACTCACCGCGGTTCTCGCCGACGCGCAACTGGTGTGGGATGGCCCTACCGCGGCCAAGTATGTGGCCGCCCACGTGCCGTATCTGGAATGGCTGACGCTGGCGGGCGCCCTGAGTGGTGAGGAGGCGGCCCGGCACGGCATGGTGGCCGCGGCCTACACCGCGGCGCTGGCGGCCATGCCGACCCTGGCGGAGCTGGCCGCCAACCATGCCGTGCACGGGGTGCTGCTGGCAACGAATTTCTTTGGCATCAATACGATTCCGATCGCCGTTAACGAAGCCGACTACGCGCGGATGTGGACGCAGGCCGCCACCGTAATGAGCACCTATCAAGCCACCACTGAAGCTGCCCAGGCGGCCGGAGGCGGCGGGTTTCAGTTGCCCACGCCGGCGGAAATCTGGGCGATGATCTTCGGCGCCGACGGCAGGCGCTACCCCGGTCAGGGCCAGCCCACCTGGAGTGCACTCGAGTACTTGCAGAACCTGCCCAACTTCATCAGCGGCAACCAGCAAGCGCTCGGTTATCTGCTCACCAACCTCCCTCAGGTCTTGACGAATCCCTCGCAGCTGCCCGCGCTTGTCTCCTACTTCATGGCATGGCAAACGTTCCGCGCGGTCAACTGGACACTGCGCACGCTGCGTTTCCTGGTTCAGACGGCCCCGCTTTTGCTGCCGGTCGTCCTCAACCTCGCCGTCACCAACCTGGGCGGGCTGGCCGGTCTGTCGGGTTTGGCCGCGATGCCCACGCCGGTACTCGTACCCACACCGGGGACGCCGGCTGTACCGGCACCCGAATCACCGGCACCGGCAATGCTCGCGGCGCCCGTGCTCACGTCGGCGCCCATGCCCGCGCCGGCGCCCACAGTTACCCCAGCCGGCCCCGCTGCGGCCCCGCCGCCGGCACCGCCGGCCCCGATAACGGGCGTCGAGGGATTTGCCTACCTGGTGGGCGGCCCTGGCCCGGGGTTCGGTTCGGCGCTGGGCGCGCGCATCACGGCCGAGCAGCCGGCCCCGGACCGGGCCGCAGCGGCCGCTGGCGTATCGGCAGCGAGTCGGGATCGACAGGCGCGGGCAGGCCGGCAACGGCGGGCGACCATCGACCGCGGCTATCGCTACGAGTATCTGCAGCTCGACGACGAGCCGGCGGATCGGTGTGCGCCATCGGTATCAGGTGCTGGGCCAATGGGATTCGCCGGAACGGCGGCTGGGGTGACGATGCCCCCAGCGGGACTGACGACGCTGGCCGGCGACACCTTCGGCGGCGGTCCGGTGGTGCCGATGTTGCCGGACACCTGGAACGAAATGAAAGGGAATGCGTAGTGAACTTTTCGGTGTGGGCACCGGAGATCAATTCGACCTTGATGTACTCCGGTGCCGGATCCGGACCGATGGCGGCCGCGGCGACGGCCTGGGATGGGCTGGCCAGTGAATTGAACGCGGCCGCAACATCATTCGGTTCGGTGACGGCCGGCTTGCTCGCGCAGGCGTGGCAGGGGCCGGCGGCCGCGGCGATGGCCGAGGTAGCCACCCCGTATGCGACCTGGTTGGGCAGTGCCGCGGGAAGTGCGGCGGCGGCGGCCGGCCAGGCCCGCGCGATGACGTCGGTGTACGAGGCCGCGTACGCCGCGACGATCCATCCGCTCCTGGTTTCGGTCAACCGTTCGCGGCTGGTGTCCCTGGTGATGTCAAACCTGTTGGGGCTCAACGCCCCAGCGATCGCCGACATGGAAGCGCAGTATGAGCAATTCTGGGCCCAGGACGTGACCGCGATGGCGGGCTATCACGCCGGGGCGTCAGCGGTGGCCGCGCAGCTGGCGCCGTGGCGTCAACTGCCGGCAGCCGCGGCACAGGCGCTCGGCATCAACTTCGGCGTCGGCAACAAGGGCAGCCTCAACCTCGGCTCGGGTAACAAGGGCGACAGCAACCTGGGCGTGGGCAACACCGGCAGCAACAACCTGGGCTCGGGAAATCGCGGCGACGGCAACCTAGGCAACGGAAACACCGGCGCGACCAATGCCGGCTCCGGCAACACCGGCAACTCCAATGCCGGATCCGGGAACACCGGCAACTCCAATGCCGGCTCGGGCAACACGGGCAACCTGAACGTCGGCTCGGGTAACGCCGGCAGTAACAACTTCGGCAGCGGCAACCGGGGCGATTCCAACGTCGGCTCAGGGAATATCGGCAACCAGAACTTCGGCAACGGAAACATCGGCCGCGGGAACATCGGCTGCGGAAACTCCGGCGCCGGCGGCACCGCGGGCAACAACAACATCGGTTTCGGCAACACCGGCAGCAACAACGTCGGCTTCGGGCTCACCGGCAACAACCTGATCGGCATTGGGAACACCTACTACGACCAGGCAACGGGCCAATTCAGCATCGGTGCCCTCAACTCCGGGACCAACAACATCGGCCTGTTCAACTCCGGCAGCAATAACATCGGCTTCTTCAACTCCGGCAGCGGAAATATCGGCATCGGAAACTCGGGCGTCGGAAACTTCGGCTTCGGGAATTCGGGGCACATTAACACGGGCCTTTTCAACTCCGGTGACATCAATACCGGTATGGCGAACTCCAGCTCGATCAACTTCGGCATGTTCAGCTCCGGCGCGGGCAGTAACGCCGGCAGCTTCAACTCGGGGCTTGGACACAATGCCGGCGACTTCAATTCGGGCGGCGGGCAGAACGCGGGCAGCTTCAACTCCGGCACCGGCGTGAATTTCGGCAGCTTCAATTCCGGCGCCGGATTCGGCGGCAACAGCGGCTTTTTCAACTCGGGCAACGTCAATACCGGCTTCGGCAATGCCGGCGACACCAACACCGGCGGTTTCAACGCAGGCAATGTCAACACCGGCTTCGGCGCCGCAACGAATGTCAACGCCGTCAACTCCGGCTATGGAAACACCGGTAGCAGCAGCTCGGGCTTCTACAACGCCAGCAACGGCGGCCACACTTCCGGCGCCTTCAACAACCTGAACGGCGGGGCCGGCGGCGGCGGTGGCGGCGGCGTCGGGAAGGGCACCACGGCAGGCATCTACAACACCAGCGGCAAGGCCGGCAACGTCGGCATCGCAAACACCGGCATGCAGAACGTCGGCTACCTCAATTACGGCTTCCAGAACACCGGTTGGGGCAACTCAGGCGGCAACCAGACCGGCGACGGCGCGAGTGTGGGCATCAACAATTCCGGCTTCAAGGACTCGGGCGTTTCGAACGTCGGCGACTTCAGCTCGGGCGGCTTCAAATCCAGCAGCGGACACGCGGGCTTCTTCTTCTGAGTCACTTCCGCAACGACAGCGGCGAGACGTAGCCGCCGACCAGCGTCCGATGCCACCAGGCGTGCTCGCGCCGCAACTCCTGCCAGGTGGTGAACCGGTACACATAAAGCTGCGCGCGCACATACCGCGGGGGCGCATCGGGAAAAGGATTGTGGCGCAACAGCCGTAGCGTCGGCCGATCACCGCGCAGCAGTCGTGTCAGAAATGGCGTCATCCAGGGCAGGGCGTAGCCTGGGGAGATCGCCGCGAACCACATCAGCCAGTCCAGCCGCAGATGGTAAGGCGCCCATTGCCGGGGCAGCCGGCGCAAATCGGTGGGCTTGCCCTTGAATTCGTATTCCCGCCATACCGTTTCCTCGCTCACGTGGGGCTCGTCAGTGCCTTCGATCACCACTTCCTGACGGATGCGGCAGATGCTGCCGAATGCGCCGTAGGTATTGGCCAAGTGAAAGGCGTTGAAGGACATGTTCATTCGCTGCCCGGCTGAGAGCATGTTGCGGGCCGGCCAGTAGCTCAACACCAGCATGCCCGCGGCGAAGACGATCACCAGCACGGCGAACCACAGCGGCGGCCCGGGCAACCGCGGCGCCGGGCGGGCTATCGCGCTGCACGCCAACAGGATTGTCAGCCAGTTGAGCCAGGAGAAGTTGCCGGACGTCACCAGCCACAACTGCGTGACGACGATGATCGCCGCGGCAATGCCGGCCACCGGCTGTGGCGCGAACAACCCGAACGGAACCACCAGCTGCGCAAAATGGTTGCCCACCACCTCGATTCGGTGCAGTGGCTTGGGTAGGTGATGGAAGAACCAGCTCATCGGCCCCGGCATCGGCTGTGTCTCGTGGTGGTAGTACAGACAGGTCAGGTCGCGCCAGCAGGAATCGCCGCGCATCTTGATCAGCCCGGCGCCGAACTCGACCCGAAACAGCAGCCACCGCACCAACAGCAGGGTCAGCAGCGGCGGGGCCACCCGCTCGTTGCCGAGGAAGATCATCAAGAAGCCGGTCTCCAGCAGCAGCGACTCCCACCCGAACGAGTACCACGCCTGTCCCACGTTGACGATCGACAGATACAGCACCCACAGCACCAGCCACACCAGCATCCCGGCCCACAGCGGCGCCAGCCGAAGGCCGCCCGCCACGACTGCGGCCGAAAGCGCGGCGCCGAACCAGCAGACGCCGGCGAATAACCGGTCGGAATAGCGGAAGTGGAAAATGCTCGGCGATCTCCAGAATGGCCGCCCGGCCAGAAATCGCGGTACCGGCAGCATTCCCTGCTCGCCGATGAGCGCCCGGAATTGCAACGCGGCTCCGACGAACGCGATCAGGTAAATGGCCGCGGTGCCCCGCTGGAGCACCAGCGCACCGAGCCAGTATTCGGGCGCCGAAAACCAACCCATGGCTGCAACTCCTTGGACGGTGGCGAAAGCAAAACCGGTAACGGCTCAGCGCTCGCGCGTTAACATCGCGGAGCCGAATACCACCTCGGCTGCCAGGAGGTATGCGATGTCTTTGGTAAGCATAATGCCGGACTTCGTCGGGATTGCCGCGCAGGATCTCACCGATCTCGGGTCTACGATTCACCTCGCCAATGCCGCGGCGGTGGGTTCGACCACAGCGGTGATGGCCGCGGCCGGTGACGAGGTGTCAGCCGCCATTGCATCGGTGTTCGCCGAACATGGCCGGGCCTATCGATCACTGAGTGCCCAGGCGGCGCGGTTCCACGCGCAATTCGTCCAGGGCCTGTCCGCCGCGGGCGGCGCATACGCGAGTGCCGAGGCCGTCAATGCTCAACAAATTCTGCTTGACACCATCAATGCGCCCACGCAGCTGTTGTTGTCGCGGCCGCTGATCGGTAACGGCGCCAATGCGACAACACCGGGCGGCACCGGCTCCGACGGCGGGTTGTTGTTCGGCAACGGCGGGGCCGGGGCGCCGGGTACGGCGGGCCAGGCCGGTGGGGCCGGCGGCAATGCCGGCTTGTGGGGTACCGGGGGCAACGGCGG
>NZ_LQPW01000084.1 GCF_002116635.1 Mycobacterium szulgai
AGCGGCTCGGTTGACCAGCCTCCCCGACGAGCAAGAAATACCCGTCAACGGCACACCGATCTGATTCCCATTAGGCTCATAACGGACGAAGGTGCTTTGAAATTTGATGGTCACGCTTCAAAGACTCAGGCACCTTCGTCCCCCACAACCGCAGGCCACGCCGACCTCAAAGCCGGCACCTGACCCCGCTGGAATCCGAAGAGCCATTTTGGGTTCAGGGCTTTTTCTTTGGGCGGCCGCTGGGCAGTCCTCGGGGTTGGTAGTTCCTGGTCGGGTCGATGGTTAGCTCGCGGATCATTTCGCCGGTGGCGGACATCGGATCGACTGTCCGTGATCGCGGCAAGGTCAACGTCTGCGAATAGTCCGGCAACCATCGTCAGTGCTGGCACGACTCCGACCTTTCGCAAAACCAACTCGCGTTGATCGATTCCCATGGGCATGTCGAGTACTTCCGAAGCGACCACGACTGGGGGTGGACCTGTGTACCGCCCGAAATCGAACGACTGTCCACCACTCACCGGCGCGGTTATCGCGCGTCTCCTCGGCGGCAAGACGCGCGCGGCGTCCGGTTTGAGCTTGGGCTTCGCCGCCCCACTTGACGAGCCATCCACGGTACGGCGGCGCTGTGATTCCGCGAGGCGCTTTTCTCGTTCCCTGGCGCGCCTTTTGTCGCCTCTGTTGCCCACGAGCCAGAAGGTACTCCGCGCCGCCGACAGGCCCAGGGGCAACGAATGGCCGTGTCGTCGGCGGACGTTTTTACAGTGCGAAATATGGCCTCGACACCGACCCCTCAGGCCCTCATCGAGAGTTTCCTGCTGCCGACCCATCGCCGATAGGTCCGCGCTCTTCCTGTCGGGCTAACCCGCACGGCCTAGCCAGCACCCATCTTGTTCAGCTCTGCTGCAGTCATCGAACCCAGCGACTTTCCGGCGGCATCGACCACGTCGACCCGCTGAACGGTCTGGCGGAGCCACACACCCTCGTCATCGTTGAACGCCACTGGAACCCCGAACAACTCGGCCAAGTTCTTGAATGGGCTCAGGTCAAGGACCACCGGGTCCGGGTTGAGGGCGACGGTCACGACGCCGCCGGTCACCGTCACCGAGGTAACGGACTGGGCCAACATGACACCACTGTTGGCCCGTTCGTTGATGAATGCCTCGAACGCCGCCTTGACCTGTGCGCCAGTAGGTGCAGGCCGAGTCTGCGTGGATCTCGCCGTTGGCGTGGCGGTCGCTACCGTCGTCGTCGCGGCGGTGCTGTCTTTCTCCTTGGCCGACTCATTGCCGCCGCAGGCTGCAACGAGACCGACGACCACAATCAGAGCCGCGACCGCAAGACCGTTCCGTTTGTAGACCTGCTTCTTCCTACCCATTACCCCCTCCCGCTGGCCGTCGTGCCGTAATAACTCCTATCTCGGGTTAGCTAACATCCCGAGCGTGGGGATCATCAAGAAGGGTGTCGGGTGCGCTGTCGTACTGCTGGGGGGCTTCTTTCTCGTCGGAGGTTGCGTCACCGTGATGGTGGCTATGTCGAGCCAGGACAAATCCGGTACGAGCACGCCCACATCTGGACAAACTCCACCGCCTGCGGACGATCACGCGACCATGCCTGGAAACGGCACCTACCAAATGGGCGGGATCGACGGCAAAGACTGGGGTTCTCTACGAGGCGACCGCAAACGGCAACTGCCAGTGGTCAATCCGCTCTGTGGCCCGCTATCGTCCGGGACTGATCCTGGATGAGGGCACAGCAAGCCTAGGCGAAACTGTGCGGGTAAACATTCAAGCCGATGGCGACGCAAGTACGTGGACTGGTGAAATAGACAGCGATCACCGCCTTGTATTTATGACCAACGGTTGTGGGAAGTGGCAGTTCGTCAGGTAGACGGCTGGCGGGATCAGGCCAGTCGATGTCCACGGTGGCTGGGTCGATGCGTTCGCGGCCTACGGGGTCACGCTTCATTCGGTCCCTCGGCTGGCGGTGCAGTTGGACGGTGCACAGGGACCGACAAGCCCGTGTGGCCGACTTGGGCTGTCGGCTGGGCCGAATAGAGTTCCTCCCGTGGGTTCTGGTGCGAGCCGCTCGGAGCTTTACTTAAAGCTCCTTATTGAGCAGCTGCACGGCGTGTCGCTCACCCAGCACGACCTCGACGGGCGTCAGGGTGCGGTTGACTACGTTTTTGCGTCCCCGTCGGGGAGTGGCGCAGTCGAGATGACCACCGTCCAAGATCCCCGGGCCGCAGCTTGGGGTTCCAAGCTCGATGACGGTGGGACGTTCGAGTGCGCCAGTCCGCAAGACTGGACCGTTGTGGTCGACCTCCGGACACGACTCAATGATCTTCGGCGGCGGCTCCCGGCGGTGCTGGCCGCGTGCGACCGGTACGGGGTTAGCTCACCGGCGCAACTGCCCGCTGCGGCGCGGGAAGACACCGACGTTCGATGGTTCAACTCAACTCGCAGCAGGCTCCACGCGGTCGACGGGAGACCCGGGATCATCCGCGTGCAAATGCCTGCGGTCTTTGCGTTCCCACGAGCGGAAGGTTTGGGCGAGGATTTGGCGGACCTGCTCTCAAGCGCCGCCATCGCGACGAAGCTCGACAAGCTACTTAGCCATCGCGGAGTATCCGAGCGGCATCTTGCGATCGGAGTCTCCGATATCTATGGGTCTGGGTTCGATCTCCTTGACAACCTCAGGATGGGCAGACTTGACGTACCGGAGTACGAGCTGCCGGGCGGCTTCGCCGCGACACACCTTTGGCTCACCGCCGGGGGCCAGTCGGTACTCACCTGGAACCGAGCCGACGACTGGGCGTGGCGGGAGCTTTCTACGTCCAATTAGGTCCTAAATCGGTCTCGCCGCTCGGACGTTTCGCCATTGAATATTCGGGAGCAGCGGCGACTGGTTCGCGGGGACTGCACGGCGCAACGGACGAACTTCGTGTGGGCCGTCTGGCGGCACCGCTCGAACTCCGATGATCTACGAGCGGAGGTCCACATCAGCTGCAACCATTGCTCCGCAGCAATAATTTTCCCGATTCCAGCTCCGGGGCCTCGGCTTGGTCGTAACCTCACATCCGCAACAAGGAGGTTGTGAGATGAGAATCCGTCTTCTCCTGGCCACCGTGGCCGCAATTGCCGGTGTTGGCGTGATCATCGCACCCGCCGCGCAGGCTGACCCGCCATACGCCAACTGCAAAGCGGCTGCAAAGGATGGCCGATACAACATCCCCCGAGGTGACCCTGCCTACGGGCCATGGTTGGACCGGGACAACGATGGAATCGCCTGCGAATCCCGATAGCTCTCCTCGGCTGACCCGCGAGCAGATCCGTTTGATCGTTAGCGTGGCGGTGGTGGTTACTGCTGTGCTGCTTGTACTTCTTGGCTTCAAACTCGACGGCGCGCAGAGATCCGGGCCACCACCTCGCAGTCCTGGCCTCACCAGCAGCCCCGCCGCGACAAACAGCCCGCACCACTACGCGAACTGCGACCAGGCTTGGGCTGACGGCAGGACCAACATCCCCCGGGGCGATCCTGACTACCACCCTGCTCTGGACCGCGACGGTGACGGCTGGGCCTGCGACAGACCTGGCGGATAGGCGCTACCAGGGCGCGCCGCCTCGCGTCGGCATTGTCGCCACCGATGCAGCCCACCAGTTGTTGGCCTCGAACGTTCTTTGGCTATCCCCTTCTGGGTCGTCCGATGCAGCAGTACCGTCACTGCATGCGGCTCGGAATCGGTGGCGGCGCTTTCGGCATCAGGGGTGGAATTTCGACGCGGGGGATCGGGGTTGGTGTCGGCCCGCTCTCAGCTGGAACATCGTGGAAGGGCGGTTCGCGCGGGGGAGGCGGCGGTGGCGGGCTTCTCGCTTGGCTCCTCGGCGCTGCGGCCATTTTCTTCGTCGCCGCGTGGCCGTACCTGTTGGGCACCTTTATAGCGGTCCGATGCGGCGCAGAAAATCCATCCACGGTGCGGTTCGTGGTTGGCTGGTGCTTTGAGGCCGTTTACATCGCTGGCTTGCTCGCACTGTTTTTGATAGCCCGAGATCGAAGCGCTGAGCGGGCCGCTGAGAAGGGTCGGCGGATGGCCGAGGTGACCGCGTCCGGCGCTGTCTACCAAGTCCAGCACGGTCGTTCGGTGATTTACCGGCATGGCACGTGCACTGTGAACCATCGGTCACCCGAGACTGCCGCGAATTGCCGCAAGTCCGCACCACCGTCAGCGGCCATACAGCTGCGATCCGCGACTCCCTTATCTGACAGTCCGCGCACGACAGGACCCACACCGAACAGATCCGCTGTTATCTGGCCCGCCGTAGTTCTCGGTGTTGGGCTGGTCGTGGGGCTCGTGATTCTCCTAGCCGATCCGATCCACCGGATTCCTTCGCCCGCAGAACAGGCCACATCAAAACCCTGTCCCGTACCGATATCGATTGACGAAACCCCCGCCAACATCACAATGCCCGACTTCATTGGTCAAAACGCCGGAGGTGTTGAAGCACGGCTGAAGGGGTTGGGGCTGACCAGCGTGGAGCTATCGTCAGCTAACCCGAAGTACAAATCGGTCTGGGTGGCATCGAACTGGACGGTGGTTAGCACCGACCCAAACCCTGGCTGCATACTCGGTCGCTATAACAGCGTGGTGGTCTACGTTACGAAACCCTGAGATCAGTTGCGGTCATCGCATCGGTGATTTCCCATTCGTGTACGCCTGACACACTGCATGCCCACGCAAAAGGGCGTCGGATGTATTCATCGGTGGCATATCATTTCGACTCAAGCGTGTCAAAAAGCTTTCATCGTCCGCGTGTGCGTTGGGAGCTGCGGTCACCGTCGCGGCTGCGACCATTCCTGCGATCATCATTTTTTCATAGGTAACAATTCGTCGGATCCGATGTAGCCGGGCCTAACAACACTTGGATGAGGGCGCGCCGCCCCAGCCATTCCTAGTCACGTTGGCCTCGCTTGCCTGCCAAATAGTTCAAACTTGAAGCTCGGGAGACCACACCAGGGGGTTTGCCGTGCGGCGTTTCGGCTGCTCCCACAAATCGTAAGCCCTAAGTCGTTGGTTGGCGCTAGCATCCGCCCATGGCGGACGAGGACGATGCCACCGGGGTGGTGCCCACCGAGCAGGGCGAGGTCGTCGATACAGAGGCGCACACCGAGATGGCGGACGTGGTCGACGCCGAGCCCGGGTCGATCTACGCCTGGGCGCTCGACGACGAACCCGACGGGATCCCGACGGTGGGGTCCCGATGGATGACGTCGCAACGCATCACGACACTGGCCGTCGCGGCCTGTCTGGTTGTCGTGGCGCTTGCCGGTGTCGTGGCGTTCGTTGTGGTGCGCGGCACCGACAGGCACCCTGTGGCGACGCAAGCACCTTCGCCCCCGGTGGTTCAAACGGTTGTCGTGACGCCGCCGGCAGCCCCGCCGCCATCTTCAACTCCGTTGCCTGCGTCCGTAGCGCCAGAGGTTAGCCGGGCCCGCGAGGAAAGTTTTCTGGCGGCGCTACGCGGAACGCCGATCAGCGGGCCGAATCATGTTTCCTACAGCATGATCCCCGGCAGTCACGGTGCGTATATGGGCGACCCTTCGGCATGGACAGTCGGTGGCCCCGTAGTCAAATACGCCTATGAGGCGTGCGCTGTATTGCAGAAGTATCCGAGTGATCGCGAGCAGGCTACCGTCATCTTCTACGAGGAGCACGGCTACGACACGAAGTCCGCGAGCGCTTCGACGAAGCAAGAAATGGCGACCTATATAGAGATCGCCGCAACCTATCTCTGCGGATGACCCGTCTGCGTGGGGCGTGGTCATAGGAGGACCTCACTGGTGAGCTGCAGATATACCGCGATCCTTCCGTGACGTACCGGGAGCTGGCGACAACCACTTGACTTTGGGTCAAGTGGTCACTTTGGGTACCGACCTGGGCAAATGCTCCGCCAGCAAACAGATATTCCGACGACAATTGACGCCAATTATGACGCCAACCAGCTCCCGTGCAGGGGGGTGCCACGGCGTGCCTACATACCTTTGACCTGCGCGGATGCATTTCTGTGCACGGCTCGACACGCCGAAATTATGCCTGGGGGTCAAGTGGTCGCAGGTTCAAATCCTGTCAGCCCGACCATAGAAGACTGAGGTCAGGGGCGGTTTTCGGACCGCCTCTCTTGTTGTCTGAGGGGCCTGTACCCAACCCGTAACCAACCCAGACGGCGTTTCCGGCTGTCCGCTGGTGTTCACGGTACGAGCCGTCCGGCCAGGCCGACGACCGCGGCGGGGGCCGTGTCGTCGCTGGTGTAATGGTCGATCGCCCAGGCTCATTCACTGAGGAGCTTTCGGCCTCGATCCAGAGGCCGACGCTAATTCCTAGGTCCTTCGAGCAGCGGTGACGGCGAAAAGCCGCCATTCGCCGGGCACGCCTTGAGCTCGTGCCCGCCGCGGTCCTCAAACTCGAGTCCTGACCCGATCACGAGGTCGCGCAGCGTGCTGGACACGAGACATCGTTCCGTCCTGCCAGGGCGCTCATGCGTGCGCCGATGTGTACGGCGATTCCGCCGATGTCGTCGCCGCGCACCTCGAACTCGCCGGTGTGCAGCGCGGCACGCACCTCGATGCCGAGCGCTTGCACCGCGTCGCGGACGCCAATGCGCAGCGGATCGCCCGCTGCGGGCCGTCCGAACATCGCCAGAGCGTCATCGAGATGCCGTCACGCCGTATCGAGGTGCCGTCACGCCGCGTACCAAAGTGCCGGCCGGCAATCGACACCCCGATACAACAGGAATTCACCACTGCGGCACTGTCCGCCTAAAGAATGAAATCGAAGATCACATAACGACGTCGTACACGTTCCTGGACTTGACCGGCTTCCTCCCCGACATCCCACGGGTGATTCATACTGGATTCCGACCGCTGCAGGAGCGTAGTTCACGTGGGTATTCGATGAGGAGTGAGCGCGTGGAGGATGGTGCTGGCCTCGGGTTTGTTGGTGGGTCGGCGGGGGTTTTGGGTGGTGATGCTGTTGCGATTGTGGGGATGGCGTGTCGTTTTCCGGGTGCGGGGGATTTGTCGGGGTTGTGGTGTTTGTTGCGTGATGGTGTGGAGGCGGTGGGTGTGGTGCCGTCGGGGCGGGGTATTGGGG
>NZ_LQPW01000085.1 GCF_002116635.1 Mycobacterium szulgai
AGGTAGTGGGTGAGGGCGGTGGGGGTGGGGTGGTCGAAGATCAAGGTGGCGGGCAGGGTCAGGCCGGCGTGTTGGGCCATGGTGTTACGTAGTTCCAGGGCGCTCAGGGAGTCGATGCCGAGGTCTTTAAACGGTTGGTCAGGATCTAGTGCGCTGGCATCGGGGTGGGCCAACACGGCGGCGGTGGCGCCAGTGACCATGTCGAACAGCGTCGCCAACTGCTGTGCGGAGCTTTGGCCGGCCAGCTGCGCGGAAAGATGCTCGTGGGCTTGAGTGCTGTGAGCTTTGGATGTGGCTATCGGGGCAGGTTCCAGCCCGGACAGTAGCTGGTGCGAACGGCGGGTAGTGGTGAATAAGTCTCGGAATCGGTCCCAATCGACGTCGGCGATCGTGATCTGAGTGTCGTCAACGTCCAGCGATTGTTGCAGTGCCGCAAAGGCGGTATCGGGGGAAAGCGGCTTAAGTCCGATGCGTCCGAAGTAATCCATTACTTGTTGCCGACCGGCATTTTCCGCAAGGCCTTGTGGCGCGCCCATGTCATCTGACCAGGCCCCCCACGCAGGGGCGACTGCGTGGCATCCGCGGCCCCGCAACTGCGTTGTCAGTGCGGCGATATGTGCGTTAGCTGCTGCGTACGCCCCTTGCCGCGTACCGCCCCAGGTTGCCGCGGCTGAGGAAAACATAATGAAGGTCTGGGGCGGCTCGTCTTCGAGCAGTGCGATCAAGTTTTCAGCACCAATTGCTTTGGCGGCATACGTCTTCTTGAATTCGTCTACAGATGTTTCGGCGACCGTCGACCACCCGATGTGTGCCGCGGCATGGACGACGGTGTGGATGGGCCCATGTTCCATGCGTGTTTGGGCGAGAACGGCCGCTAAAGCGCTCCGATCGGTCACATCGACGGATACCGATGTTGTGGCGATATCGGCCGCATTGAGTTCCTTTTCCAGCTCGGCCACTCCAGGCTGCTCTGCAGCGGTCCGGCTCAGCAGGAGAAGATGGGTCGCCCCGGCCTGGGCCAGCCAGCGGGCGATGCTTTGGCCTAAATGACCTGTCACGCCGGTGACAACAGCTGTGCCCAATGGTTTCCAAACATGCGCGCGCCCTGTCGGGAGCGTTGCTTTCTGGAGTCGTCGGGCAGTGAGGCCATGTGCGCGTAGTGCAAGTTGATCTTCTATTTGCGGGCAAGTCAGGACGGCCTGCAGCAGTTTGAAATCTCTTGATGTTGGATTTGCCGGCAGATCAATAAGGCCGCCCCACCAGTCGGGATGTTCGAGGCAGATGGACTGTCCTAGTCCCCAAATAGCGGCTTGATCCGGCGCAACAGCATCACTGTGGTCGACTTGCACCGCACCGTGAGTAGCTACCCACAAGGGCAAAGCGATCCCCGAATCCATGTATGCATGTGCAACACGGAGAGTCGAGAGTAAAGCCGCGGGAAGCCCGGTGGGGTCCGGATGCGTCTCGTCGTGTAGCGCCATGAAAGAAACAACACCATGGTATTGATGCTGCGTGGTTTCGTCGGACAGCAAAGTCGCTAACGACTTCCTATCGAACTCTTCTGGCTTGATGGCTAATACTGTGAAACCGCCTGGGGCATGCGCTGATAGGCCCGTAAGCCATACGTCGTCAGATTGTTCAGGGCGGGCAAGAACCAACCAGTGTTGGCGTGTCTGTGGGAACGTATTTGGGATAACGCTTTGCCAGTCAATCTGGTAGCGCAAATCGTAAACAATGGACCGGTCGCGGAGGCTTTTGCGCCACTCGTGCAGAGCTCGTACCACGGGTTCCAGTGAGGCCAGGCTTTGGGCGTCATCAATTCCTAACACTCGCGCGACATCGTCGACCGCATCACCGTCAACGGCAGCCCACAACGCCGTCTCAGCCGGATCGCCGACGTCAGCGCGTACGGCGGGTTCGAGCCAGTACCGGTGGTGTTGGAAGGGGTAGGTGGGCAGGTCCACGGTGTGGGCGTGGGGGTAAAGGTCGCGCCAGTG
>NZ_LQPW01000086.1 GCF_002116635.1 Mycobacterium szulgai
GGGCGGGGTCGGGGCGGTCGGCGGCAACGGCGGCACCGGTGGCCAACTGGCTGGCGATGGCGGCAACGGCGGAGCGGGTGGAGCCGGTGTGGCCGGCGGTGGCACCGGCGGCGCGGGCGGCGCCGGCGGCAATGCGGTTGGGCTGTGGGGAACGGGCGGCGCCGGCGGTGCCGGCGGCGCCGGCGGCACCGGTGCCGCGGGCACCAACCCCACCCTCGCGCCCCCGGTGACCACGGCCACCAACGGTGTCGACAACAGCGGCAACCCCGGGGTGCCCGGCGGCGATGCCGCCAGTGGCACCATCGCCGGTCAGGCCGGTGGTGTCGGCGGCAACGGCGGCTCGACCACCAATAATGCTGGTACCGCGATCGGCGCCGCCGGCGGCCAAGGCGGCAACGGTGGCGACGGAGCGCCCGGCGGCGTCGGCGGGACCGGCGGCCCAGCCAACGGATTAATAGCCACCGGCGGCGACGGCGGCGACGGTGGGAAGGGCGGTGTTGGAGCGCCCGGCGGCTCCGGCGGTGCCGGCGGCGTTGCCAACGGCATCAACACCGCCGGTGGCGGCGGGACCGGCGGCGACGGCGGCCAGGGCGGCACCGGCGCGCCCGGCGGCGCGGGGGGGCCGGGCGGCGCAGGTGTGACAGATGCCCCAGGCGGCCACGGCGGTGGCGGCGGGAACGGCGGCCAGGGCGTTGCTGGCAGCACCGGCGGCGTCGGCGGGAAAGGCGGCGCCGGGGGGCACGGCGGGATTCTGGTCGGCGACGGCGGCATCGGCGGTGCTGGGGGCGCCGGCGGGACGGGCGGTGCCGGCGCACCCGGCGCCTCAGGCGGTGCCGGCGGAACCGGCGGCAGTGCCGTCCAGTCGAATATTCAGGGTGGCGACGGTGGGACGGGCGGCGAGGGAGGTCTCGGCGGAGACGGCGGCCTTGGCGGCGACGGCGCAGACGGCGGCGCGGGCGGCGCGGGCGGACTGTTTGGCCACGCGGGTAGCACTGGAGCCGGTGGCATGGGCGGCACCGGCGGAGCAGGCGGCCCCGGCGGAAACGGCGGCGCCGGCGGCAACGGCGGCCCCTCCCGCGGCAGCGCCCCCGCGGGCTATGGCGGCGCGGGTGGCGCTGGGGCAGATGGCGGCAACGGCGGCGGCGGGGGCGTCGGCGCCGCCCTAAGCGCGGGTACGGGAGCGACCGGCCTCGCGGGCGCACACGGCATCGATGGTGCGCACGGGTCGGGGCGGTTACCGCCGCCCTAAAGGCCGGTACCGGCTGTGCGGGATCGATGAATCGGCCGACCGTGTAACGACTGGTGCACTAACTGCGACATCCTTTTAGGCCTGTCACCAGGAGGAAAGATGCCCCGACTTCGCAGCACCGCATTGGCTGCTCTGCTGGCGGCGTCGCTCGGCGCATCGCTCGGTCTGGCGGCTGCGGCCCACGCCGGCGACACCGCGACCTGGAATGGGGACTACATACTGACGCTTTCCGCCAATGCCAAGACCGGTACCAGCATCGCGGCCAGTCAACCCGAACCTGCTAAGCAAATCAGCGTTTCCATGAGTTCGACCTGCGCGACCGGCGTCTGCATCGCCACCGTGAACAACCCTCCCCCACCCAAGAACGACTCAATGCCGACATCGATCGAATTCGTTTGGAACGGTGCGCAGTGGGTTCGGAAAATTGAGTGGAAGTGGGACTGCCTATTGCCCGATGGCACCGTCGAATACGACCCGGCTAAATCGACTTCGGTCTACACGCCCGGGCCGAACGGCAGCTTCACCGGCCTGTTTCACACCGACATCTTCAGTGGCGCATGCGAAGGCAATGTCGACATGCCGCTGTCGGCCAAACCGGCCCCGTCGGCGACCAGTCAAATACCAGTCAACTAACGGCTAACCCACGCCGCGGCTGAGCCAGGTCACTTCACCGGCGTCGCCGCCGTCCCGGTACACCTCGAGCGCGTCATCCCACGCCGTGCCCAGGACCGAATCCAGTTCGGCGGCAAGGGTATCGGCACCCTGGGCCATCAGGGTCCGCAGCCGCATTTCGCCCACCATGATGTCGCCGTTGGCGCTCATCGCCCCGCTCCACAACCCGAGCTGCGGGGTGTGGCTGAACCGCTGGCCGTCGACTCCGGGGCTGGGGTCCTCGGTGACCTCGAACCGCAGCACCGACCAGGACCGCAACGCGTTGGCCAGCCGGGCGCCGGTTCCCACGGGGCCGACCCAATTGGTGACCGCGCGCAGTTGGCCAGGCATGGCCGGCTGCGGCGTCCAAACCAGGTTCGCCTTGGACTGCAGGGTCGACGACAACGCCCACTCGACATGCGGGCACACCGCCGCTGGCGAGGCGTGCACGTATACGACGCCGGTCGTCACGTCGGCGAATTGATTCGACGCATGCATCTGTTGCTCCTTCGGTTCCACGAGGGACGTCTTCCCCAACGACCTGGTGGACCGGCAGAACAGGATGCCTGCATCAATTGTTTGTGTCTTGCGTGTCTATTGTGCCTTGTGATGCCTGTGTTGCGCTAGTGTGCATTTTCCGCGGCGATCACCCGGTCTGAGACGGCCGGCCACAGATCCAGCGCCCACTCGCCGAAATCGCGGTCGGTGAGCACCACCAGCGCCAGGTCAACCTCGGGATCGGCCCAGATGAAGCCGCCTGCCTGGCCAAAATGGCCGAAGGTGCGCGCCGAGTTGCGCGTACCCGTCCAGTGCGGTGATTTCGAGTCCCGGATTTCGAAGCCCAGCCCCCAGTCGTTGGGACGCTGGACCCCGTAGCCTGGCAACACTCCGTCCAGGCCCGGAAACTGCACCGTCGTGGCCTCGGCGTGCAGCTGCGCCGAGACCGTCGACGGACTCAGCAGGTCCGCTGCGAACGCGGCCAGGTCGCCGACCGTCGAGGTTGCCCCGAACCCGGCGGTGGCGGCGCCGCCCTCTAGCCGGGTGGTCCCCATGCCCAGCGGTTCGAACACCGCCTCGCGCAGATAGCTGCCGAACTCGATTCCCGACTCCCGCTGCACGGTTTCGGCCAGCACCGCAAAACCGTAGTTGGAATACATCCGGCGGGTGCCGGGTCGGGCCAGCACCTGATCGGAGTGCATCGCCAAGCCCGAGGCGTGGGCCAACAAGTGCCGAATCGTGGAGTCCGGTGGGCCGGCCGCGGTTTCGAGTTCGACGACGCCTTCCTCGATCGCCACCTGCACCGCCCGGGCCACCAGCGGCTTGGTCACCGACGCCAGGGTGAAAACTTTCGCGGTGTCGCCATGTGTCGCCAGCACGCCGGCAGGCCCGACCACCGCCGCGGCCGCGGCCGGGACCGGCCAGTCGCACAAGGCGTCCAGAGCCGGCATTACTTGGTGGCGATGTAGTAGTTGTTCAGCGGATCCGAGTCGATCTCGGCCACCCGCACCGCGGTGAACCCGGCGTCGTTCAGCATCGACACGGCCAGCTGCGTGCCCCACGCCGTGCCCAGTCCGGCGCCGCCGAGGGCCAACGACACCGTCATGCAGTGCATCAGTGAAGTCGTGTAGAGGTAAGTGCTCATCGGCCGGCCGACGTTCTCCTCTAGGCGGCTCGACGCCTTGATGTCGGCCATCAACAGCACACCCCCGGGTCGCAGCGCACGGTAAATGTTTTCCAGCACCTGCGCCGGGTGCGCCTGATCGTGGATCGCGTCGAACACCGTGATGACGTCGTAGGCCGAGTCTTTGTCCAAATGCGCCAGATTGTGGCTTTCGAAGCCGGCGTTCGTCAGGTGCAGGCGTGCCGCCTCCTGGATGCCCGTCGCGACCGCCTCGTCGGAAAAGTCGATCCCGGTGAACCGGCTCGCCGGAAACGCCTGCGCCATCACGTTGATCGCATGGCCGCTGCCGCAGCCGAGATCGGCCACGTCCGCGCCGGCGCGCAGGCGCTCGGGCAGACCCTCGACCAATGGCAGCACGACGTCAACGAGTGCGGCATCGAAAACGGCGCCGCTCTGCTCTGCCATCAGTGTGTGGAAGCGCGGGTATTCGCTGTAGGACAGGCCGCCACCCGTCCGGAAGCAGCCGACGATCTTCTGCTCGACTTGGCCGAGTAGTGGCATGAACTGCGCCACTACCGCGAGATTGTCCGGTCCGGCGGCTCGGGTCAGCACGGCCGCACGATGGGCGGGCAGCGCATAAGTCCCGGCCGCGGCGTCGTACTCGACGACGTGCCCCGTCGTAGCCCCACCCAGCCACTCCCGGACGTAGCGCTCGTTGAGCCCCGCAGCATCGGCGATCTGGGTGCTGGTGGACGGCGGCAGGCCGGCCATGGCGTCCAGCAGACCGGTCTGATGTCCAATGCTTAACAGCAGCGCGAGACTGGCGCCGTCGAATGTCGCGACGATCCGCTCGCTGAACGCTTCGGTGGTTTCAGGGGCCGTCATGCTCAGGCACTCTATCCCCCCGACACCGCATCCACTGCCGGCATTTAACCCGCATGGGCGCGCTGAGCGCAGGCTGGGCGGCGCACCGTAGGTTGGAGCCCATGAGTCAGACAGTGCGCGGCGTGATCTCACGAAAAAAGGGCGAGCCCGTCGAATTGGTGGACGTCGTCATACCGGACCCGGGACCCGGCGAGGCCGTCGTCGACATCACCGCCTGCGGGGTGTGCCACACCGATCTGACCTACCGCGACGGTGGCATCAACGACGAGTACCCGTTCCTGCTCGGCCACGAGGCCGCGGGCAGGGTCGAAGCCGTCGGCCCCGGTGTCACCGAAGTCGAGCCCGGCGACTTCGTGATCCTGAACTGGCGCGCGGTGTGCGGCCAGTGCCGGGCCTGCAAACGCGGCCGGCCGCATCTCTGCTTCGACACCTTCAACGCCACCCAGAAGATGACGCTGACCGATGGCACTGAACTGACTCCGGCCCTTGGCATTGGCGCGTTTGCCGATAAGACGCTGGTCGCCGCGGGCCAATGCACCAAGGTCAACCCCGAGGCCGACCCGGCCGTCGCGGGCCTGCTGGGCTGCGGAGTGATGGCGGGCATCGGCGCCGCGATCAATACCGGTGGCGTTACCCGTGACGACACGGTCGCGGTGATCGGCTGCGGCGGCGTGGGCGATGCCGCGATCGCCGGGGCCGCTTTGGTCGGCGCCCGGCGCATCATCGCCGTCGACACCGACAACACCAAGCTGGAGTGGGCGCGCAAGTTCGGCGCCACCCACACCGTCAACGCCCGCGAGTTCGACGACGAAATGGGTGTGGTGAAAACCATTCAAGACCTCACCGACGGCTTCGGCGCTAACGTGGTGATCGACGCCGTCGGCCGGCCCGAAACATGGAAGCAGGCCTTCTACGCCCGTGATCTGGCCGGAACCGTTGTGCTGGTTGGTGTTCCGACGCCCGACATGCGTCTGGACATGCCTTTGGTGGACTTCTTCTCGCACGGCGGGGCCCTGAAGTCATCCTGGTATGGCGATTGCCTGCCCGAACGCGACTTCCCCACCCTTATCGATCTCTACCTGCAGGGCCGGCTGCCGCTGGACGAGTTCGTGTCCGAACGCATCGGGCTGGGCGACATCGACGAAGCATTTCACAAGATGCATCAGGGCAAGGTGCTGCGCTCGGTGGTGCTCCTGTAATGGCCGCCATCGACCGGGTGATAACCCACGGCACGTTCGAACTCGACGGCGGCAGTTGGGAAGTCGACAACAACATCTGGCTGGTCGGCGACGATTCTGAGGTGGTGGTTTTCGACGCCGCCCACGACGCGGCCCCGATCGTGGCCGCAGTCAACGGCCGCAACGTGATCGCGGTGGTGTGCACCCACGGCCACAACGATCACGTGACGGTGGCTCCCGAACTCGGCCGGGCGCTGGACGCACCGGTGCTATTACACCCTGGCGACGACGTACTGTGGCGAATGACTCACCCGGAAAAGAACTTTCGCGCCGTATCCGACGGAGACACGTTGCGCGTCGCCGGCACCGAGTTGCGGGCACAGCACACACCCGGGCACTCACCGGGATCAGTCTGTTGGCATGCCCCGGAGCTCAACGTCGTGTTCAGCGGCGACACGCTGTTTTCCGGCGGGCCGGGCGCAACCGGTCGCTCCTACTCAGACTTCCCGACGATCCTGCAGTCCATATCCGGGCGACTGGGCTCGCTGCCCGGCGAGACCGTCGTGCACACCGGCCATGGTGACAGTACGACGGTCGGCGACGAGATCGTGCACTACGAAGAATGGGTGGCCCGAGGGCACTGAGATGCCCTAGTCACAGAGACGCATGTGACGGCTGAGCATTAGCGACCGGAGCCCAGCGCTCACTGCCCATCCAAAATCCGCCGCTTCTCGGCCTGAAATTCCTCTTCGGTCAGCGCCCCCGAATCCCGCAGTGCCGCTAAGGTTTTGAGTCGCTCTAGTCGGACGCCGTCGTCAGTGGGTTCGTAGGCCGCGACCGGCTGCGGCGGCGACAGGTCGTGCAGGTATGGGCTGGCCGCCGGCCGGGCGACGGCGGCCGATACGGCCGTGCGCCGGGTGCGTGACAGCCACATCACCGACAAGGCCAAATCGATCAGGCCGAGGACGAACACGGCGACGAACACCCAGACCAGATAGCCGTATGAACTCTGGTGACCGAAAGCCAGACGCGGGTTGATGTATCCGTTGACTTGGCCGTCTGTGGTGACGTCGTAGGTTCCTTCGGCGGGAACATGCACCATCCATACCCGCACATGTGCGTCGTTGTTGACCGTCGTTGTGCTGCCGATACTTTCCGTCACCGCGGGTTGCGGCATGCCCTCGGGGGGCTTGATCGTGATCCCCAATGGCGGCACCGGCAGGCCACTGCCATCGCCGATCACCAACGTATGCAGGCTGACGGTAACCTCACCGGCGGGCAGGTGCACGCTGCCCGTCCCGGGGATCGGCACCTCGCCGTAGGCGTTGTACTTATCGAGAAAGAAAGCATTGAGCACCAGGGTGACGATGAAGCCGCCCACCGCTACCACCAGCGTCACCACCGCCACAGCCAGCGACACCTTTGCCAGCCGTCTACTCATCCACGCAGTGTAGAAGGCGACTGCACTGCAGCGGCAGCGAGGCAAGGCGCACACTGGGAAACAAAGCGACCGGAAATGGAGTGATACGCATGGCTAACGATCTTGTCGCCACGGTGCCCGATCTGACCGGCAAGCTTGCGATCGTGACCGGAGCCAACAGCGGTCTGGGGTTCGGATTGGCCCGCCGGCTGGCGGCGGCCGGCGCGGACGTCGCGATGGCGATTCGCAATCGCGCCAAGGGCGAGGCAGCGATCAAGGAAATCCGCTCCACGATTCCCGCGGCAAAACTCACCATCAAAGCCCTCGACCTGTCATCGCTGGCGTCGGTTGCCGCCCTGGGGGAAGAACTCAACGCCGAAGGCCGCCCGATCGATATCCTGATCAACAACGCCGGCGTGATGACTCCACCCGAACGCGACACTACAGCCGACGGCTTCGAATTACAGTTCGGCAGTAACCATCTCGGACACTTCGCGCTCACCGCACACGTCCTGCCGCTGTTGCGGGCCGCACAGCACCCGCGCGTCGTCTCGCTGAGCAGCCTGGCGGCCCGCCGCGGCCAGATCCATTTCGACGACCTGCAGTTCGAGAAGTCCTACAATCCGATGGCGGCCTATGGTCAGTCGAAACTGGCGGTGTTGATGTTCGCCCGGGAGTTGGATCGCCGCAGTCGTAAAGCCGGCTGGGGCATCGTGTCCAATGCCGCCCACCCCGGCCTTACCAAAACCAACCTGCAAATCGCCGGACCGTCGCGCGGCCGCGAAAAGCCGGCGCTGATGGAGCGGCTGTACAAGACCTCATGGCGCTTTACGCCGTTCCTCTGGCAGGAAATCGACGAAGGCATCCTGCCGGCGTTGTATGCGGCCGCCACACCGCAAGCCGAGGGCGGCGTGTTCTATGGCCCCCGCGGCTTCTACGAGACCGCCGGCGGTGGCGTGACCGAGGCCAAGGTCCCCGCCCGGGCCGCCAATGACGCTGACAGCCAACGGCTTTGGGAGATATCTGAGCAGCTCACCGGTGTGAGTTTCGCTAGCTAGCCATGGAACCCGATATGCGCGTGCCGCAATCGAGCATCGTGGTGCGCCCGGAGCCGATGGACAGCGCGACCTACACACAGTCGTCGCGGCTGCAGGCCGCGGGTTTGACGCCGGCCGTCGCGCTTTTTGAGCTTGCCGCCCAACAGGTTCCGCTGCCCCAGCCCCCGCAACCGATCGTCATCGCCGATTACGGCGCGGCCACCGGCCACAATTCACTCAAGCCGATGTCCGCGGCAATCGACGTGCTGCGCAAGCGCACCCGCGACGACCACGCAATCCTGTTGGCACACACCGACGTACCCGAAAACGACTTCACCGCACTGTTCCAGACACTGGCCGAGGACCCGGACAGTTACCTGCAAAAGGACAGCGCGAGTTTCCCGTCGGCGATCGGCCGATCGTTCTACACCCAGATTCTGCCGACCAACACCGTCAACCTCGGCTGGACGTCCTGGGCGGTCCAGTGGCTGAGCAAGATCCCTGCGCCGCTCCCCGACCACGTACAAGTCGCCTACAGCAATGACGAGCAGGCCCGCGCGGCCTATGCCCGCCAGGCGGCCACGGATTGGCAGGATTTCCTGGCCTTCCGCGGACGCGAGTTCTGTCCGGCTGGACGTCTGGTGGTGCTGACGATGGCCGTCCAGGAAGACGGCGAGTTCGGCTACCGGCCCTTGAATGAGGCCATCATGGCGGGTCTGCACGATCAGGTGCGGCAGGGCTTGTTGCGCGCCGAAGAGGTACAACGCATGGCGCTTCCCATTGTTGCGCGCAGCGAGAAGGACTTTCGCGCTCCTTTTGCGCCACGCGGGCGGTTTGAGGGCCTGGCGATCGATCACCTGGAGGTGTTCGATGCCCAAGACCGATTCTGGGCTCGCTTCCAAACAGATGGTGACGCAGAAGCTTTCGGTGCGCAGTGGGCAGCATTCGCGCGGGCCGCCCTCTTCCCCACCCTGGCGGCCGCTTTGGACATCCCGCGCCGCGCTGAATTCACGCAGCGCCTGCAGGTCGCCGTCGCACAACGGCTGGCCGCCGCGCCGGAGCCGATGCGGCTTCCGCTGGCCGCGATTGTGCTGGTCAAAAGCGGGTCGGGGTAACGAGCGTTTCGACATTGCGCCGCAGTGGTACCCCCTGCCCAGGGTCGGCTCAAAAATTGCAACTCCACAGGGGGCGAGAGCATGGGCGAGCAGGACAGCGAACCGGACCAAGAACCGGTCGACAAAGCCGACAGCGACCGCACAAACGAGAAACCAGAGCCCGACGACGAAGCCAAAGAAAAGGCCGCCGAGATGATGACGGCCTACGAATACCGCCCGACGCTGATTCTTCCCGGCACCGGTGGAGCGGTTTCCGGCACCGCGGTGGGTGATTGGCTCGACGACGACGGTAATCCCAAGTACGCCGATGACGAGGATTCCCCGGCGAACAAGGCCAAGATGTCGCAGGACGACGAAGCCAAGGATGACACCGCGACCGAAAAGCCCTCCGAGGAAGAGGATTCCGGCGGCAGGGCCTCCCATGTTGAGACGAGCAAGGGCGAGGACGGCAAGACCCGCGGCGAGGCGGCCGAGGAGCGGGAGAAGCAGAAGAGCGAACGCTCGATGGAAGAAATGGCCAAAGACGACAAAGAGTTCAACAAGAAAGCCATGGAGCTGGCTGGGGAAAAAACCGGGGCCGGGAAAGCCGAAGCTAAATAAGGTGCTGAGTGCTTGAGACTGCCGTGAGACTGGCTAAGGCAACGGCGGTGCTGGGACTTTTGGTATCCCCGGAAGCGAAATGCCGGGAATCTGCGGGATCCCCGGAATCTGCGGGATCGGGGGCGGATTCGGCGGCGCGGGTACCTGCGGAGCCGGCGGTTGTGTGGTCGCTGGCGGCTGAGTGGTCGCCGGCGGCTGGGTGGTTACCGGGGGTGTGGTGGTGACGGGCGGTGGTGTGGTGGTCGCCGGTGGCGGGGTCGTCTCGGTCGTCGGAGGCGGGGTCTCCGATGACGGCGTTTCCGAAGGCGGTGTTTCCGACGGCGGTGGTACGGGCGCTTGCTGCGTGGGCGGCGCGGGCTGACCGGTATCAGGAGTCTGCGACGGCGGGGCGGGCTCGCTCGACGGCGCGGGCGGGGCCGAGGTTGCCGACGCGCTGGTCACGCCCGGGGTCGTGGGCTTGTTTTCGGTCGGCTTGTTTTCGGCACTGCGCAATCCGATGACCACCGCGGCGCCCACCAGCAGCACGGCCACGACGGTACTGACAATGATCACCGCGGGCAGGCGGTACCAGGGAATGATCTTCGGTGCCGGCTCGGGCTCGGGGCGAGCGTCATGGTCGAAGCTCAATTGCGGGCGGGCTGACGTGAAGCCGCTACCGCCGGCAGGCAGGACACGGGAGTCGTCGTCAGCTTCCGACCAGGCCAACGCCGGTTGCATCACCGACACCGGAGCATCGTCGTGGCCATTCGCCACGGCAGCAGGCGCCAGGGCCAGTGCCGTCGCCGTGGCAGACGCTGCCGGGGTCACCAGCGTCGCGCTGGCCTCGCCGGGCCCGCGCGCGGCCCGCAACGCACCGCCGATCGCCGCCGTCAACTGCGGACGCGGCGTCGTGATCACCGGAACACCGAAGCGTCCGGACAGCGTCGTGATGACTGCCGGGATGTTGGCGCCGCCGCCCACCGCAACGATCGCCACCAGATTCGTGGCGTGAATTCCGCTGCGCGCGATGGTCTGTTCCATAGCCTGGACAACGCCGTTCAAGGAATCGCGGATCGCCTCCTCGAGCTCGTTTCTGGTGAGCCGCAGATCGCCGCGACCGCCCTGCAACACATCGCTCAGCGTGGCCACGGTGCTCGACGAGAGCTGATGCTTGGCATTGCGGCATTCCGTCCGCAGCCGTGCCAGCGACCCGATCGCCGAGGTGCTTTGCGGGTCGAACGAGCCGGTGTTCGGCAATTCGGACATCAGGTAGGTCAACAATGCCTGGTCGATCAAATCGCCGGAGAAGTCGTGGTGCCGCACGGTCGGTGCGACGGGCTGATACTCGCCGTCGGCATCTACCAACGTGATGCTGGTGCCGCTGCCGCCGAAGTCGCACACTGCGACTATCCCGCGGGCCGGGATGCCGGGGTTAGCCCGCGCAGCGAACAGGGCTGCCGCGGCGTCCGGGATCAGCGTGAGTGGGTGGTCCCCATGCGACCATTCCGTCACCCGGCTCAACGCAGCGCCCAGCGCGTCCACCGCGGCCGGCGCCCAGTGGGCGGGATAGGTCACCGCGACACTTTCCGGCAAGGCGCGGCCACCGCTAGCGGCATAGGCCAACGCCCGCAATGCGTCGGCGACCAGTGCCTCGCTGCGGTGCATCGAACCGTCGGCCGCCACAATGCCCACTGGGTCTCCGACCCGGTCCACGAAGTCGGCGATCACCAAGCCGGGCTCGTCCAGCCGCGGATTCTCCGACGGGACACCCACCTCGGGTGGGCGCTGCCGATACAGCGTGAGCACGGGTTTGCGGGTGAGGGCATGATCGGCCGTGACGGCCGCCAGGTTGGTGGCACCGATAGACAGCCCCAGTGCCGGCCGTGCTCCTTCAGCCATGTAGTCCAATCCCCACTGTGCAGCGGCACGTCCCGGTCATGCCGCCTACCCGAATTCTCTCGGTTATACCTATAGCCAATCTCTGCGTCAGCTATGCGTGAGCTGTATCAGCGGATGGTGCCCGCCCCCGGGATCAGCGGCAGATCGAGTGCGGTGACCCAGCCCGGCGGCAAGTCGTTGACGGCCGCGACGGCATTGAGCGCCCGCATCCCGGTGGCCAGGCAGCCGGCGGCCGCGGCGTCGCGACCGGAGCCGTCGGTGAACCGGAACGCGGTTTCCTGGAAGATGCTCGGCGTCCCCTCGACGTCGACCCGGTAGACGTCGTTGTCGTGGCCGGTTGGCCAGTCGGGAGCGGCGTCGAGTCCGATGCGGTTGACGTGTTCCAGCTGGATCCGGGTTTCGCCCTGGTAGATGCCGTTGATGGTGAACCGGACCGCGGCGACGTGGCCGGCTTTGATAACGCCCTTGGCCGACTTTCGTTCAGTGGGCGTCACCCACTTGTCCCAGGTCGTGGTGATTTCGTCGAGCATGATGCCCGCGGCGTAGGCGATCATGGGCACGGTGGCACCCCAGGCGAAGATCAACACGTCGCGGTTTTCCAGCAACGGGCTGAACTCGGGTTCCCGGCCGATCCCCATCTCGTGTTCGTAGTCGCCTTCGTAGTTGGTGTAGTCGAGCAGCTCCGAGGCACGCACTTTGCGAACTTCCGAACACAGGCCCATCAGCGTCATGGGAAACAGGTCGTTGGCGAATCCCGGATCGATGCCGGTGGTGAAGCATGACGACTCGCCCAGCTCGCAGGCTTCGGTGATCGGGGTGATCCAGTTCGGTGGGTTCAGGTGCATGGTGGGCCAGATCCAGGGCGTCATCGCGGTCGAACACACGTCGATGCCGGCCCGCAGAAACCGCGTGATCAGCAGGATGTTGTCCTTGGCGTGCATTGCGGTCGGGCCGTAGTGCACCAGCGCGTCGGGCTTCAGCGCGATCAGGGCGTCGACGTCGTCGGTGGCGGTGATGCCCACGGGTTCGGCCAGCCCGCAGATTTCGGCCACGTCGAGCCCGACTTTTTCCGGGTTGCTGACCCCGACGCCCACCAACTCGAACAGTGGATGCTTGACGATCTCGGTGAGCACCATTTTCCCCACGAAGCCGGTTCCCCAGACCACGACGCGTTTACTCTTATCCAACCCAGCCACCTCCTGCTCAACCCCGTATCCCGGCTTCACCCTAAGGGCGGCGCACCGGGATCTAGCATCTGAGGGTGCGATCGGCATCCTCGCCGCCGGCGTTGAGCGCCTGGCGATTCGTCGCGGTGTTCGGCGTGGTCAGCCTGCTCGCCGATTTCGTCTACGAAGGTGCTCGCTCGGTCACCGGGCCGTTGTTGGCCTCGTTGGGAGCGACAGGCCTGGTGGTCGGAGTGGTCACCGGCATCGGCGAGGCCGCCGCCCTGGGGCTGCGTCTGGTCTCGGGTCCGTTAGCCGATCGCACGAAGCGCTTCTGGGCTTACGCCATCGCCGGCTATGCGCTGACGGTGATCACGGTTCCCCTGCTCGGTGTAGCGGGCAGCTTATGGCTTGTCTGCGCGCTGGTGATCGGCGAGCGGGTCGGCAAGGCGGTACGCAGCCCGGCCAAAGACACACTGTTGTCGCACGCCACCACCGTCACGGGCCGCGGCCGCGGGTTCGCGGTGCACGAGGCCCTCGACCAGGTAGGTGCGGTGCTGGGACCCCTGACCGTAGCCGCGGTACTCGGGTTCACCGGTAACGACTACGCTCCCGCACTCGGCGTGCTGGCCCTGCCCGGCGCTGCGGCGCTAATGCTGCTGGTGTGGCTGCGATTCCGGGTGCGGCATCCCGAATCCTATGAGCCCGAAACATCCAATCAGCCCGGCCATGTTGTCGCGCAGAGATTTTGGGCCCTTCCAGCGAAATTCTGGTGGTACTGCGGATTCACCTCGCTGACTATGGCCGGCTTCGCCACATTCGGCTTGTTGTCCTATCACATGGTCACGCACAGGGTCGTGACGCCGGCCGCGGTACCGGTGGTCTATGCGGCCGCGATGGGCGCAGATGCGTTGGCGGCGTTGGCGTCAGGCTGGAGCTATGACCGGTTCGGCGCCAAAACCCTTGCCGCCCTGCCGATCCTGTCGATGCTGGTTGTTTTGTCCGCGTTCGGCGGGAATGTAACGCTGGTCGTAGTGGGGGCGCTGTTGTGGGGTGCCGCGGTGGGAATCCAGGAGTCGACGCTGCGAGCGGTGGTCGCCGACCTGGTCAGCACACCCCGCCGAGCCAGCGCGTATGGGGTGTTCGCCGCCGGCTTGGGAGTAGCGGCCGCGGGCGGGGGCGCTCTCATCGGCTGGCTCTACGATGTCTCGACCGCCACATTGGTCGTGGTGGTGGTCGCACTTCAGGTCGTCGCGCTGGGCACGATGTTCGCGATCCGGCTGCCGGAGTAGAAACCCCTGGTGCGCCGACGTGCGTGGTGACAACATGAAGAACCATGAAGCTCCTCAGCGGACCCTCGATTCTGTTGGCTCTCGGCATCGGCTTCACCGCCACCTGCGGGTTGGCTAACGCGGACCCAACGCCGAAAGCCCGCTACGAAGTGAGCGGCAGCGGTATGGCTGAATACATCTCGTATCAAACGGTCGAAGGCCAGCAGCACGCAGTCAACGTGCCGCTGCCCTGGTCCACTGAGTTCACTTCGTTCGGGGGCCAGGTATTCGTGCTCAGCGCACAGGGGCCGGGGTCCATTACCTGCAAGATTTCACTCGACGGCAATGTAGTGAGTCAGCAGACCGCGACCGGGGTGCCGGGTCACACAGTCTGTACTCACTGAGCCACGCGGAGGAGGATCGCCGTGGACCTCAAGACCGGTATTGCTCGCGTGAACGGGCAGCCCCCACCCGAGGTCAAGCTCGGTGACTTCGATCTGGGCTCGCTGGATTTCTGGGGACTCGACGACGATATTCGCGACGGGGCTTTCGCCACCTTGCGCCGCGAAGCGCCGATCTCGTTCTGGCCCGCACTCGAGCTTCCCGGCTTCACCGCAGGCAACGGGCACTGGGCGCTGACCCGTCATGACGACGTCTTCTATGCCAGCCGTCATCCAGATGTCTTCAGCTCCAATCCCAACATCACGATCAACGACCAAACACCGGAGGTGGCTGAGTATTTCGGCTCGATGATCGTGCTCGACGATCCACGCCATCAGCGTCTGCGTTCCATCGTCAGCAGGGCGTTCACGCCGAAAGTGGTGGCCCGCATCGAAGCATCGGTGCGAAATCGCGCCCACCGGCTGGTCACGTCGATGATCGCCAACCATCCCGATGGGCAGGCCGACGTGGTCAGCGAACTCGCCGGACCACTGCCGTTGCAGATCATCTGCGACATGATGGGCATACCCGAGGAGGACCATCAGCGCGTATTCCATTGGACCAATGTGATTCTCGGCTTCGGCGACCCCGATCTGGCGACCGATTTCGACGAATTCGTCCACGTTTCGATGGAAATCGGCGCCTACGCCAGCGCGCTGACCGAGGATCGACGAGTCAATCACCACGACGATCTGACGAGCAGCCTGGTCGAAGCCGAAGTCGACGGCGAGCGGCTGTCGTCGTCGGAGATCGCCTCGTTCTTCATTCTCTTGGTGGTGGCCGGCAACGAAACAACGCGCAATGCGATCAGCCACGGCGTGCTGGCGCTGTCGCGCTATCCCGAGCAGCGCGAGAGGTGGTGGTCGGATTTCGACCGTCTGGCGCCCACCGCGGTCGAGGAGATTGTTCGCTGGGCCTCGCCGGTGGTCTACATGCGCCGCACCTTGACCCGTGACATCGAACTCAGTGGCACCAAGATGGCAGCTGGCGACAAGGTTTCGCTGTGGTACTGCTCGGCCAACCGGGATGAGTCAAAGTTCGTTAATCCGTGGATGTTCGACGTGGCCCGCGACCCCAATCCCCATCTCGGTTTCGGTGGCGGCGGCGCCCATTTCTGTCTGGGCGCCAACCTCGCCCGTCGGGAAATCCGGGTTGTCTTCGACGAGTTGCGCCGCGAAATGCCCGACATCGTTGCAACCGAGGAGCCCGCCCGGCTGCTCTCGCAGTTCATCCACGGCATCAAAAAGTTGCCCGTCGCCTGGACTCCGGCCGGCTGATATCACCTGCGATATCGCATTCCAGAACGCATGCATGATCCAGACAGGCCCGGCTCAGGGCATGACCCCCTTTCAAATGCGATAGCGCATTCGATATCACCAACCGCTGCCCGTTGACTGGTCGGCCCACTGCGGGTAGGCCTTTCAGCATGGCTGATGTCGACGTTTGCGTGGTGGGTGCCGGCTTCGCGGGTTTGACCGCAGCCCTTCGACTCAACCAGGCAGGCCATTCGGTGGCTTTGCTCGAGGCCCGGGACCGGGTCGGCGGCCGCACCTACACCGTTACACGCGACGACGGGTCGTGGATAGACAAGGGCGGCGCCTGGGTTGGGCCGACCCAGGACCGCATCTATGCGCTGATGGATGAGTTCGGCGTCAAAACCTTCAAGCAGTACCACGACGGCGACGCCATGATGGTGGTCGACGGCAAGCAGCACCGCTACGCCGGCACGATCCCGTGGACCATGAGCCCATGGGCGTCGCTGAATCTCGGTGCGGGCTTCCTCGAACTCGGCCAGATGTGCAAGTCGATCCCGCTCGAGGCGCCGTGGGAGGCCAAAAAGGCACACAAGTGGGATCGCATGACATTGGCCCAATGGTTGGAGCGCAATATCAAGTCCAAGGCCGCGCACGACCTGCTCGATACGGCGATCTCGGGCTGCTACACGTCGGCGGCCTCGGAGGTGTCGATGCTGTTCATGCTCTATCAGATGGGATCGGCCGGCGGCCCGGCCTTCGTGCTCGGCGGCAAGGGTGGCTCGCAGGACGCCCGGGTGGTCGGCGGTATGGGTGCGATCTACGGGCCGATGGCCGCCGAGCTGGGTGAGGCCATCCGGCTGTCCCAGCCGGTTCGGTCCATCGAACAAGATGCCGACGGCATCACCGTGCGCTCAGATCGCGACAGCGTCCGGGCAGGCCGCGTCGTCGTCGCTGTACCGATCGCCATCGCCAGCCAAATCGTTTACGAGCCAATGCTTCCCACGGATCGGTCGTTTCTGCACCAGCGGATGCCCAGCGGCGCGATCGTCAAGATCTCAATCGTTTACGACGCGCCGTTCTGGCGCGCCGACGGTCTGTGCGGCCAAAGCGCCGCCCCGGGATCGTTGGCTACGGTCACCATCGATGCCTGCCCCGACACGGGGTCCCCGGGCATCCTGTGTGTGATCATCGAGGGCCCGACTGCCCGGCAGTACGAGCGCCTCGACTTCGCCGGGCGCCGTCAGGCGGTGCTCGACGCGTTGGTGGAACGGTTCGGCCCCAAGGCAGGCCGGCCCGTCGACTACGTCGAACAGAATTGGAGCCGCGAGCGTTACTCAGGCGGCGGAATGCTCAGCCACGCCCCGCCCGGGGTACTCACCCAGTTCGGACACGCGCTGCGCCGGCCCTGTGGGCGAATTCATTGGGCCGGAACCGAAACCTCGGCGCAGATGTGCGGCTGGATCGACGGCGCTATTCGCTCCGGCGAGCGCGCCGCCCGGGAAGTCATGGCCAATCAAGCGCTGCCTTCCCATGACGTCTACTCCTCAAGGCCGTAGACCAGCAACACCCGCGGATACACGGTGAACCATTCCGGTGGCTGCGGAATTCGGGTGATGCGCTTGGCGTTGTCGTCCAGCCAGCGCAGTGCCGCGCGGTAGGCGCCGATGCGCGCCGGGCGAAACGGATAGCGGTAGTACCGGGCGAACAGCTCCACATGGAGATAAAGGACAAGCTTTCCGACCAGCCCGTCGGGCAGATCCTCGAACACGATGATGCTGCGCCGCGCCACTCGGTGGCACTGCTTGATCAACGCCATCGGGTCATGACTGTGATGAAGTACCTCACTGACGACGACGTGATCGAATGCCTTGTCCGGAAACGGAATTGAGGTGCCGTCGAACTCGCGGAACGGGATCTGTGTCCGGCGGAAGTCCTTGACATCCAACCCACTTGGGTCCACGCGATACTTCTCTTGCAAGTACGCCGAGAGGAGTCCGGTTCCACACCCAACATCGAGCAGGCTCTCGCCGCGGCCGAGGTAGCCGGCCAGTGCCTCGGCTTGGTCGCGCAATCTGGCCGCCGGCTTCATGACGTGCAGCGCTTCGGCAACGCGTTGCCGGTGGTCCCGTAGTTTGATGCGCACCCAGTGACCTCCTAGTCGAGGATTTTGAGAGGATTTCGAGAGATATTGTCAAGCATGCCCATCCCAGCGTTTCCCCCTCCCGACGTGTTGGCCGCCCGGCAGAAGCTGGTGCTCGACCACTTTCATGACGAGGTCCGACAAGACTGGGACGACGTATTGTCGACGTTCCCGCATCCGCACTACGAGCTCATTCCGCAGATGACGGTTCACGACGGGGATCGAGCCGTCCGCGGCTACTACAACTACACGCGGACTGCGTTTCCCGACCAGGACCACGAAATCATTGCGTTGCGGCACAGCGCCGACGCGGTGATCGTCGAGTTCTGGCTGATGGGCACCCACCGGGGATATCTGGGCAAGGTGCCCCCCACCGGCAGCCGCTTCCGGGTGCGGATGACGGCATACTTTGTCTTCGATGAATCCGAAACCCTTGTCTGCGAACGGATTTACTTCGACACCCTGACCATGATCAAGCAGCTCTTGGGAGGCCTGGACAAACGCAAGCCGGCCAATTGGCTACTGCTTGTCCGTTGTGTGCGTGGCCTGCTGACGATGTCGGCGGACCCGCCGGACCCCGCACTCACCAATACCGTGCCGCCGATCTTCGGTGACTAGACTTCCTGCCATGGGCGTCCCACGGGCGTTTTGCGGCCTGGCAGCAACGGCACTGCTGGCGGGCTGCAGCACCGACAGTGTCCATACGGGCAGTACTGCGCCAGCGGCACCACCGACAACAGCGGCAGCCACGGCCGTCACCGCCACACCACGGCCCGCTGCCCCGGGTACGCAGAAGTGGATCGATCTTCAGGTCGGCGATTGCGTGACCGACCTTCCGCCGGCCGACCTCAGCCGCATCACCGTCACGGTGGCCGATTGCGCGGCACCGCATTTGGCGGAGGTATACCTACGCGCACCGGTGGCCGTCGATTCTGCCGTCGCAGCCGTCGCCAATCAGGCGTGCGCCGCCGGGTTTGCGCCCTACACGGGACAGGCTCCAGCGTCCAGCCCCTACTCGATAACCTGGCTCATCGATTCCCATCAAGATAGAACCGGCGCCGACCCCACCCCGAGCATCGTCATCTGCATGTTGCAAGCGGCCAACGGTCAACTCGTCAGCGGATCCGCGCGTCGCTGAGCACCCGTGGGTTGTGCGCCAGCTCATACCGGAGGGGCTCAAATCCCTTAATAAAATTACGTGGTGCTACGTTCCCAGTACCCCAAGCGAATCGCACTCGCGTGCATGGTAGGTACCACCGTCGAGTTCTACGACTTCTATATCTATGGCACCGCGGCGGCGTTGACGTTTCCCAGTGTCTTCTTCCCGAACCTCAGCCCCGGGATGGCGACTATCGCCTCGATGAGCACCTTCGCCGCCGCGTTCTTGTCCCGGCCGCTGGGCGGGGCGGTGTTCGGCCATTTCGGTGACCGCCTGGGCCGCAAAGCGACTTTGGTTGCCACGCTGCTGATTATGGGTTTGTCTACGGTAGCGGTGGGACTGACGCCCGGCGCGGCCACGATCGGCCTGGCGGCGCCGTTGATCGTGTTGGTCTTAAGGCTGTTGCAGGGGTTTGCCGTCGGCGGCGAATGGGCGGGCTCAGCGCTGTTAGCCGCCGAACACGCACCGGGAACCGAGCGTGGCCGGTACGGCATGTTCACCGCTGTGGGCGCCGGCATCGCAATGTTGTTGACTAGCTTGACATTTCTGGTGGTCAATTTCACCATCGGTGAAACCAGTGCGGCGTTCATCAGCTGGGGGTGGCGCGTCCCGTTCCTGCTGAGCGGGCTGCTGATCGCCATCGCGTTGTACGTCCGGATCAACATCGACGAAACTCCCGTTTTCACAGAGCATTTGGCCACCGGCGCGCGCCCTCGGGTGCCGCTCGCCGAGGTGCTGCGCCGCCAACCCACCAACGTCATTTTGGCTTCGGGCAGCTTCGTGGCCGTCTTCGCCTTCGTTTTCATGGCCGGCAGCTATCTGATGAGTTATGCCCATGGCCATGTCGGGTTGTCCAGGAACGCAATCTTGTTCGCCGGGATGCTCGGTGGGCTGGCGTGGATCGCGATTGTGCCGATCTCGGCGACGATTTGCGACCGGGTCGGGCGCCGCCCGGTGATCCTGTTCGGGTGGACGCTGGGTCTGCCTTGGTCGTTTGTCGTCATTCCGCTTGTTGACGCCGACAGCCCGGCCCTGTTTACCGTCGCGATTGTCGGCACTTACGTCATCGCGGCGCTGGCTTACGCGCCCATGACATCGTTCGTGCCGGAACTGTTCAGAACTCGGTATCGCTACACCGGCGCCGGCTTGGCGCTCAACATTGCTGGCATTTTCGGCGGCGCTCTGCCACCGCTGATCGCCGGACCACTAATCGCCCACTACGGCACCTGGACCATCGGCGCCATGATGGCCGCACTCGTCGTAATCAGCTTGGTGGCGACCTATCTGCTGCCGGAAACCCACGGTAGTTCGATAGACAGCCCGAACGAGTACGCGGTCGCGGCGCTATAGGCCACACTCGACACTGCCCTGGCGCGAATAGCCGTAGCGGTCCATGACCTCGCTCCAGTGTTCGTCGACGATCGCGCGCTGCTCGTCTGTCAGCCGGTAGGTGTTGGTTTTGTAGTGTTCCCGTTCGGCGAAGTACTGGCGCAGTCGCGGCCGGAACCGCTCGAAGTCGCCGAGGCCCAGGTGGTCGTACAGCCGGCTCAGTTCCCCTTCGGGATCGCTGATCAGATCCTCGTACCGCAATTCGTAAAAGCGTGCCGGATCTACGAGTTCACGCCCTTCGTCTATCTTTCGGTACAGGTCCACGTAGGTGGACAGCACCCTTTCGTCCAACCCCTCGAACGTCGGTCGCTGCAGGCCGTGGATGCGGTACAGCGCCTTGTGCAAATTGATGGTCGACGGATAGACGACGTAGGGATCCCGGACGATATGGATGAACCGCGCCTGCGGAAAGATGTCCTGCAGCACCTTGATTCGGAAGCTGTGCGTCGGGTTCTTGAGTACCACCGCCTTGCGATGACGAAAGTACACCTGCTGCACGAACCGGTACAGGGTCCGTTTCCACGCTTCCAGCTCACGCGAGGTCAACTGCTCCAAATCCAGATACCGCTGGTCCTGAAGTGGCCGGTTCGGGAACGCGATGCTCAGATACGGCGACGGCTGGCCCAGCATGCACCACACGAATTCGTCTTCTTGCGGGTGATGCAGGCTCAAATCCATGTTGTCCATGGCTCGGTGCTTCGATACCAGGAACTCGACGTAAGGTGCGAACCACTCGGTCAGCAGAAAGTGGTGCGGCGCAAGGCATTCGTAGCCGGTGGGACCGGTGTGGTGCTCGTCGAGGGCCAATAGTTCGTGCAACAGCGTGGTACCGGTCCGCCAGTGACCGACGATGAAGATCGGCGGATCGGCGATAGGTGTTTTGGCGACACGTTTACCGAACCAGATCTTCTGCCAAAAACCCAGATACGAGTTGACGACACTGAGAAACGTGTAGAGGACCGCGAAGTGCCATCGACTCCAGTGCACCGCGAAGCGGTTACGGATCAGCAGGCGGATCCAGGCCGAGAAGCTGCAACCGATCCACAGCGGCGCCGCCCACTCATGCCACCAGGAAAGGCGATTGGACATCCCGGGAACGTTCATCGCACTGCGGCTTCCTGTGCCCGCGGTGTCACGGCGACCTGCAACCGGGTCAGGCCGCGAAGATTGGCGTTGGTCGTCCACTCCGGCTGCCCGAGGATCTCGATCCGGTCGATGTTGGTGACGATCTCGCGCAGCACCGCCTGTCCCTCAATCCGCGCCAGCTGGGCTCCGGGGCACAGATGGATGCCGGAGCCGAACGCCAGGTGGCCGACCGGATTGCGTGCTGCGCGGAAGGCGTCGGGGGCGTCATACTGGCGCGGATCCCGATTGGCCGCTCCCCATGCCAACAGCACCAGCGAGCCTTTCGGAATCATCGCGCTTCCTACTGAATAGTCGACTCGTGTGGTACGGCAGATGTTTTGGATCGGCGTCACGAATCGCAGTTGCTCCTCGATTGCCGACGGGATCAAATCTGGCCGCTGCCTGAGGAGTTCGAGCTGATCCGGGTAGTCGGCAAGGGTGAGGAACAAGGTGCTGATCATGTTCGCGGAGCTCTCGTAGCCCGCAACCAGCAACAAGACCGCAAAGAAGAACAATTCCTCACTGGTGAGCCGGCCGCCGTCGGCCTGCGCGGCGAGGCGCCCCAGGATGGTGCACTCGCCCAGCAGCCCATTGTCAAGCCAATGAGTGAACAGCGCGCGCAATCGCCGAAATCCGGTGAAGCCCTGGACGAGTGAGGTTAGCCCGGACGCCGACAACCGGACATCGGTGATACGTATCGCCTGGCTCGACAAGCGGCAGAAATCAGCGACGTCAGGCCCCGATATGCCCAAGACGTTGGTGATGGTGCGCATCGGCATGGGCGCGGAAACGGTGGACACCACGTCCGCCGGTGCCTGAGTCAGCAGCCGGCCGATGAACTCGCGCGCGAGCTCATCGATCATCGGGCGCCAGGCCTCCAACGCGCCACGCGCGACACCCGGCGCCAGCTGCTTGCGCATCCGGGTGTGCGCCGGCGGATCGGAGGTAGGCAGGAAAGGCAGACATATCCGGGAGAAGGTGACTCCGCGGGCGCTGGACAGCGCGTCATGATTTCGCGCGGCCTCCCGGACATCGGCGAAGCGGCTCAGGATGTAAACGTCTCGTTTGGCGTTGTAATGCACTCGTTCGCCGGCCAGCAGCTCCCGGTAATGCGGGTACGGATTGGCCGCCGTTGCGGGGTCGAATGGATCGAAGTCGGTGAGCTGCACGCCCTTTCGGGCGCGTTTGCCAAGGATGCGGGAACGGGTCTTAGCGGCGAGCCTCAGTGCGAGCGACTTGGCAACGTCGGGTCCATACGTCCCGACCGTCTGCGCATCGCGCCAGACGGTTGATGTCGCGGGCTCGGGCATCCTGTGCTCATAGGGACATCGCCCCTCGGATGCCGTCAGCTCATCGGTGAACTGCGTCGCTGTCATCGCCCTCCCGTTTCAGGCAGCGAACGTTTTTAAACACCTGTAGGGTAGCGGCGCTGTTGGCCCTCACGCGGCAGGTTGGGCAAAGTGTCTTGCAAAGGTGTTTTGCAGTCGCCACGCCAGCAACCGTTTGACCGGTCGCCGTTTAACCACTAGAACCGCGTTCAATTTCGTTGAGCGCGAACGCAACTGCTATCTTGCACGCCATGGCCACGTCATCCGATAAGGAGCGGCGCAAGCAACTGCGCGATGCCTACAAGCAAGCTGAGCGCGAAGCCGGCCCGAAGCTGACTCGGATCGACTACGAGCAGCTGGAGGATCTGCTCGATTACCTCGAAGAACAGTTCGACGAGGAGCCGTGCGACCACTCGGCCCGGCACGCCCAACGGTGGGCCGAGTCGCGCCACATCGCGTGGGCCGGACTGGCGCCGGAGCTGCAGGAGTTCGGGGGCTACTGCGACTGCGAGATCGTCATGAATGTCGTACCCGAAGAGGTATTCGGCTAGGCGTTCTGAACGCTGCCCTGCACCCGCAATTGCTCGGCCAGCGAGCGGATTTCGCGTCGCAGCTCATCGATTTCGAACGCCGTCGCGGCCTGGTTCTCGGTGTCGGTTTCCGAGACCCGTTGCACGATCCAGGAGGCCAGCGATGCGGTCACCACGCCGACGAGTGTGATGCCGCCGACCATCAACAGCACGGCAACCACTCGACCGGCGACGGTCACCGGATACAGGTGCCCGTAGCCGATGGTGGTCACGGTGCAGATGGACCACCACACGGCCTGCCCGAAGGTGTTGATCGTCGCGCCGGGCTGATCGCGCTCGGTGTCGAGGATGGCCAGCGACGCCACATAGATCAGCAGCAGCACGGCGGAAATCGTGTACGTCAGGATGCGGCCGCGAACGGCGTTACCGATGGCTTTCTGCAGCACTCCGACCAGCACGACCAACCGCAACAGCCGCAGCGGCCGCATCAGCGGCAGCGCCACGATGAGCAGATCGAACAGGTGTAGCAGGAACCATTGCCGGCGATCGGACGCCAGGCTCAGCCGCACGAAGTAGTCGATGACGAACAGGCTCCATGCGGCCCAGCTCGCCATCCACAGGATGCGTGCCTCCTCACCCAGCGGGCGGGTGAGCACCTGCACCGAGTACATGACCAGCAAGACGATGGCGACCAGGGCCAATGGCCACTCGGTCCGCTGCTCCCAGAGCTGTTCCTTGGTTTTCTTAGCCACGCGGCATTGCCTCCGATGAGATGAGTTCCTGCCGAAATTTCTAGCAGCCAAGCTGTGTGGCCAGGTCGCCGATGTCGGCGGCGTTCACATCGAACTCATCTTCATAGGCCACGTCCGCCGCGCCCCCGACGCCGAATTCCAGCGGACGCGCAATGAACGCGGTGCGGAATCCGATCCGGGCCGCGGCGCGGATGTCGTATTTGTGGCTGGCCACCATCATGATCTCGGCAGGTTCCAGGCCCAGATAGGTCGCGGCCATCCGATAGACCGCCGGGTCGGGCTTGAACACCCCGGCCATCTCCGCCGCGAAGATGGCATCCCAGGGCATTTGGGCGCGCTTGGAGATGTTGATGACGGTGCTGACGTCGGCGTTGGACAGGGTGGCGACGGTGAATACGGTTTTCAGCCGGGTCAGTCCGGGCACCGTATCCGGCCATGGTTTGAGGCGCTGCCAGGCCAGCGTGAGTTCGTCGCGTTCGGCGGCGCTGAGCCCGGTGGCTGCGCATTCCTCCAGCACAGCGTCGAGCACCCGACGGTAAACCGATGACACTGAAACCCATCCACCCTGGCTCGGCGTGTTGTCCAGGGCGGTGAAATAGCCTGCCCGCCAACGTGTTACCACGTCGGCCCAATCGACATCGGGGTGGCGTCCGGCGCTGATCCGCGCCGCTTCCTCGCAGACCGTCGAATGAAAGTCCGTCGCGGTGCCTTGCACGTCGAATAGCAATGCCGTGGGCTTCGCCATTACGCCATCATGCAGGGCTTTGCGGTGGTCCGGTAATCCCGTTCATGCCGGCTTGACCCAACAGCCAGCCGCCGCGGCCGCCCGCGCCGCCGGCGCCGTCGATGAACCCGCCGTCTCCGCCATTGCCGCCATTACCGCCGGTCCCGATCATTCCGGCGTCTCCGCCCTGTCCGCCGCTGCCGCCCTTGACTCCGCCGACGCCGCCGTCGCCTCCGCTGCCGCCGCTGCCGATCAGTCCGGCGTTGCCGCCGTTTCCGCCCGCGCCGCCGTCGTTGCCGAACCCTTGCCCGCCGGCGCCGCCGGCACCACCGCTTCCGATCAACCGGCCGCCGTCGCCGCCCGCACCGCCGTTGCCCCCGTTGCCCGGACCGAATCCGCCGGAACCTCCGGCACCGCCGTCACCCGAGAGCCAGCCCGCGCTGCCACCATTGCCGCCGTTGCCCCCGTCGAGGGTGCCGCCGGCGCCGCCCGCACCACCACCACCGCCGTTACCGTAGAGCCAGCTGCCGTCGCCGCCGGCCCCGCCGTTGCCGCCGCTGTTGTTGCCGAATCCGCCGACGCCGCCGTTGCCGCCGTCGCCGGCGAACACACCGGCGTTGCCGCCGGCACCGCCCGCACCGCCGTTGTGCACGATGCCCGTGCCGCCGGCGCCGCCCGCACCGCCGTCGCCGGACAGCCAGCCCGCGTTACCGCCTGCACCGCCCGCGCCACCGGAGCCGGAGTTGCCGCCTGCCCCACCTGCGCCGCCCGCGCCGCCGTCACCGGAAAGCCAGCCGTTGCCACCAGCGCCGCCGGCCCCACCGTTGCCCAGCCCAGCCCCGCCGGTGCCACCCGCGCCGCCGGTGCCGAACAGACCGCCCGTGCCGCCGGCGCCACCGGCGCCGCCCGCACCGCTCAGCGAAGTGCCGCCCGCTCCGCCGACGCCGCCGCTGCCGAACAAGCCGCCGGCGCCGCCGGCCCCGCCGGCGCCGCCAGTGCCGTTCACCGAGCCCCCGCCGGCACCACCAGCCCCACCGTTACCGAATATCCCTGCGTTGCCACCGTTTCCGCCTGCTTGGCCGGCAGCACCCGATCCTCCGTTACCCCCGTTGCCCCAGAGGATGCCACCATTCCCTCCGTTTTGACCGGTTCCCGGTATACCGTTGGCGCCGTTGCCGATCAGTGGGCGGCCGAACAGATATTCGGTGGGCGCGTTGAGCGCATTCCAGGCGTTCTGCTCGGCATTTTGCAGCTCTGTCTCCACGTAAGCGACGGCGCTGCCGTCTAATAGCTGCACGAACTGCTGGTGAAATTCCGCGGCGGCTCTACTGAGCGCCTGATAGACCTCGCCGTGCTCGGAGAATAGCGCCGCGATCATGACGGATACCTCGTCCGCGCCGGCGGCCAGTATTCCCGTCGTGGAACCTGCCGCAGCGACGGCGGCCTCATCGATCGCTTCGCCGATACTCGTCAAATCGATTGCCGCGACCGCTAATGCGTCTGGGACGGCAGCCAGGTACGACACGTAGGTCTCCTAATATTTCTCGAAAACACTTGCTGCGCAAGCTGGTTCTGCTCTGCCACCGAGCGCTGGAGCTCGGATTGGCCGTCAGAGTAGCGGGCCGGACGGCTAAGCGCAGCACCGCAGAATCCTGCTAATAATTGAAATTGTGCGGATTCTATTGCCGCAAAACGCTTTTCAGCGATACTTCGGATTTCCTGAGCATTTGCAGGCAGATCACCTAAGAGCGCTCAGATATGACCTACGATATCGTAGGTTAGCCCATAGCGCGAGTTATCAAGACACACAGCACATTCGGCACTATGTACCCTTGTGAAAAACAGCCCGCGCTGCTACCGCGCAATAGAACTGGATTCGCTTTTCCTGAACGGGCGCTACGCCGCAGCGGCTTTGGCGTTAAGGTAGGCGACTATTCCTTGGGTGACGGCCACGGCATACCGCGCCCGGCCGTCGGCGCTTTGCATCAGGGCGGCATCGTCGGCGTTCTTCAAGTTGCCGAGTTCGACCAGGACCGCCGGGTACTGGGCCAGATTCAGTCCGGCGAGATCCGCGCGGCCGTAGAGACCGTCGGAGCCGCGGTAGGTCGACGGCTGAAAGCCGGCTGCGGCCAGCGCGTCGCGCATCAGGTGTGCGAGCTGGAGTGCCGGACCTTTTTGGGCGTCGTTGGACGGCGGGCTGGAGTAGTTCACGTGGAATCCCCGGCCGGATGCCGGTCCGCCGTCGGCGTGGATGCTCACAATCGCGTCGGGATGCATCGCGTTGGCCATAGCGGCGCGTTGATCGACGCACGGGCCGGCGGCGTTGTCGCTGTCCCGGGAGAACTGCGTGCTGACGCCTTCCTGGTTGAGGGCAGCGCCGATCAGCCGGACTACGTCCAGGGTGAAGGCATGCTCTGGATAGCCGTCGTCTGCTGCGGCGCCTACGGTGTTGCACGGCTTGGTTCCGCCCCGACCATTGGGGACCTGTCGGTCGATCGAGGAGTCGTAGACACCACCGTGTCCTGGATCCAGAAATACCGACATTCCAGCGAAGCCGGCGGCGGCCCGTGGGGCGCCCAAAAGCGGGCCGAGGCCGAGCACTGCCGGCGCGGCTGCCGCGTATTTCAGGACGCCACGCCGGGAGAAGGAACGCTTACCCTCCCCCGGATCCCTCATCGCGCGATGGTAACAATCAGCGCATAGGCCCGCCCTTCCCCCGATTGGGAAATATGTAGTGCATGAGTTGGGCACCTTGGGTTCCGTAGATCCCGCGGTCGTCGCCGCGCAACACCCAGTTGTGCTGTTGGTCGGCACGAGCGGCAAGCCCGTGCCGATAACGCGCATCAGCAGCCAAGCGCCGGCTGTACCGACGATGGATTGCCCGCCCGAGGAAACCGAGCGCAACGAGCGCCGCCGCACCAAGGATCCACCAGATGAACTTGACGATGATCGCGGCGATCACCAGCAACACAATCAATCCGGCGAACCCACCACCGGAGTTCGAACCCGACGAAGCCATGCCCCGCAAATTACTCAACCGCACCGACAAGCAACTTGTGCCGAGCGAACACAGATCAGCACCACGCGGCCCTCGGGCATGCGATTCTGTGTTGTTCAGCATCCGATCCCATCCGGCTAGGACACTCGATGAAACTTTCGGCACTCGCTCTGGTCGGGGCCGCTGCGGTTGCCGCGGCGATCGCCTTCCCACCGTCGGCGCATGCGGATCCGCAAAATTTCCAATCGCCGTCAGGAAACATCTACTGCACCTTGGACAGCATGGGCGCCGCTTGCGATATCAGCGAGTACAACTATCAGCCCCCGCCGCCGCCCGAGTGCGGCAAACACCTCGCCTGGGGTAGTCGGTTCACGCTGTCGTCCGGCGCGGCGGGAGCCATCGCCTGCCACGGCGACACCTTGCGGGTTCCGGGCGAGCCGACCCTCAACTACGGCCAGACCGCCACCGCGGGCACCATTACCTGCGCCAGCGAAATGTCGGGGATGAAGTGCAGCGACAGCAGCACCGGTCACTTCTTCCGCGTTTCCAAGGACTCCTATCAGCTGGGCTGACGGGCCAGGGAGCTCTCGGCGGCCCCACCCCGATTTCAAATGCGATAGCGCCGGTGATATCGCATTTCAGAAGGCATCACACCCTCGGACGCGGCCTGGGCACCGAAAGACCGTTGACGCGCGATCGACACGGCCGTGGAAACCGAACCCCCATGACAGCAGTACGGGAGGTGTTGGGGCTCAGCGATTTTGAAGCCGCGTGCGCTGCCGGGGCCGCATTGTCCGCAGAGGAAGCTTGGGCAACAACAGGATTGGTGAGCGGCTGTTCATCTCACCGCGAACGATACAACGGCATCTATGGCACGTCTATGTCAAGCTTGGGATCACTTCACGGCTGCAGCTCATGCGAGAGGCAGGCCGCTGACCGCCTAGGTGTACGCGTGCCACGGCAGCAAGTTTGCGCGTTTGTGCCGATGTTTTATGCGTCGGCGGCAGCAAAGCTGGCTACCATGAGCCAACACGCGGAAATGCCGCCGCTGACCTGGAGCGAATTGGGCGTGAGCGAGTTGCTGCCGACCGGAACGGTGACGCTGCTGCTTGCTGACGTAGAGGGCTCGACGCGGCTGTGGGAAGCCCAGCCCGAGAAGATGACTGCCGCACTGGCGCAGCTGAACCGGACGGTGAACCAGTCCGTCGCCGCCCATGACGGCGTGCGACCGCTGGAACAGGGCGAAGGTGACAGTTTCGTGGCGGCGTTCGCCAGGGCATCCGACGCCGTTTCATGCGCGCTGGCGTTGCAGCGCGCCGCGCTAAGCCCCATCCGGCTGCGCATCGGAATACACACCGGTGAGATACAGCTGCGCGACGACGCCAACTACGCCGGTCCCACGGTCAATCGAACCGCCCGGCTGCGTGATCTGGCGCACGGCGGGCAAACCCTCCTTTCGGGGGCGACCGAACCGCTGGTCATTGATCGTCTCCCGGATGGTGTCTGGCTCGCCGATCTAGGTAGCTATCCGCTGCGCGACCTGCCGCGTCCTGAGCGCGTCGTGCAGCTGTGCCATCCCGACCTGGACAACGAGTTTCCACCGCTTCGCGTCCGCCAGGCTGCCGCGTCGCACAACCTGCCCGCCCAGCTGACGAGTTTTGTAGGGCGGCAAGCCCAAATGGCCGAACTCCGCCAGATGGTCAGCAGCCAGCGGCTTGTCACATTGACGGGTGCTGGCGGTTCGGGAAAGACCCGGCTTGCCGTCGAAGTCGCGTCGCAACTCGTGACCGAATTCGCCGAGGGGATCTGGTACGTCGATCTTGCACCGATCACCAACACGGCAGTGGCACCGCTGACCGTCGCGCGCACACTTGGCCTGCCCGATCAGCCGGGCCGCTCCACCACGGACACGCTGGTGCGGTTCTTCGGCGACAAGGTGATGCTGCTGGTGCTCGACAATTGCGAGCATCTGCTCGACGCGTGCGGCAGTTTGGTGGTCGCGCTGCTGGCGGCCTGCCCGCACCTGGCGGTGCTGGCCACCAGTCGCGAACCGCTCGGCGTGCCCGGCGAATTAAGCTGGCGGGTACCGTCATTGCCGCTTGCTGACGAGGCCGTCGAGCTGTTCACCGACCGCGCCCGACGGGCTCGGCCCGAATTCGTCGTCGGACAGGCCGATGCGGCGTTAGTGACCGAAATCTGTGAGCGCCTGGACGGTATGCCGTTGGCCATCGAACTTGCCGCTGCGCGGGTTCGGGCGCTGTCGCTGCGCCAGATCGTGGACAGCCTGCACGACCGGTTCCGGCTACTCACCGGCGGGGCACGCACGGCGGTACGCCGCCAACAGACGCTGCGCGCCTCGGTGGATTGGTCGCACGCGCTGCTCACCGAGCCCGAACAGGTCTTGTTCCGGCGCCTATCGGTGTTTGCCGGCGGGTTCGATCTCGACGCCGCCCAAGCCGTCGGCGCCAGCAGCGCGGTCGAAAGCTATCAGCTGCTCGACCAACTCAGCCTGCTGGTGGACAAATCTCTGGTGCTCGCCTACGAAACCGGCGACGTCATGCGGTACCGGTTGCTGGAAACCGTGCGCCAGTATGCGTTGGAAAAGCTCGGTGAGTCCGGTGAGGCCGACGAGGTGCGCACCCGACATCGTGACCATTACACGGCAACGGCCGTCGAGTTGTATTCCCGCGAGCTGGCCGGCCTGGAGTCGTTACTGCAGTGGGTGCGCGTCGAGATCGACAACCTGCGTGCCGCGTTCACCTGGAGCAGAGAGACCGGCGACCGCGAGGCGGCGTTGCGTCTGGCTTCCTCCTTGGTCCATTTCTGGTTGCGCTGCGGCAGTTTCCGCGAAGCGGTAGCGGCGTTCGACGCGGTCCTGACCGACAAGTGCCCCGAGACGGTTGCGCCGAGCGTGTGGACACGTGCCGTGGCCGACCAGGGCACCATCGCAGCTTGGGTGGCGCTCCCCACGAACGCAGATCGCGCCAAGGAGGCCCTGGCCGTTGCCCGCCAACTCGATGACCTGGAGTTAATGCTCCGAACGCTCAACGCCTGCGGAATGATCGCCTTCTACGATGCCGAGGTAGCCGAGCCGTACCTCGCTGAGGCGATCGACCTCGCGCGTGCCATGGGTGACGACTGGAGCCTGTGCCAGATTCTCAGCTATCGGGCGGCCACCGGTGCGATTGCGGGCGAACTGGGCGCAGCGCGCGCTGCCGCGCAAGAGGGATATGAACTCAGCGAGGCACTTGGCGACCAATTCGTCTCCCGCGGTTGCCGAGCATGGCTGGGCGTGACGCTCTTTCTGTCGGGCGAGCTCAAAGATGCCGCTGAGGTGCTTCATTGCCTGGCCGAAGAGGCCGAAGCCGCCGGGGAGCTGCCCATGCAGACGTTTGCGTATGTGGGCTACGGCTACCCGCTGGCACACCAGGGTCAGGTGGCCGCTGCACATGCGGCTGCGCGCGCTGCGCAGAGGTGCGCCGAAGCGATGGGCGGGGTGTACGCCGACTCGGTGTGCGCGACGTTGTCCACCGCCGCACTCGCCGCTGGTGACGCCGCGGCCGCCAGACGGGCAGCCGAGGATGCCTTTCAGGCGGCGATTCCGGTTCGCATGCTCTTCACCTGCAGCGTCACCCCGGCCGCCGAGGCCGCACTGGCGTGTGGCGATCTAGCCGGGGCTCGTGATTTGGCCGACAAGATCGTCGCGGTAGTTCCGGGCTGCCATCAAGTGGCCGCGCTGACGGCTCGCGCTTATGTCGCACTAGCGCAAGGTGAACCAGAGCAAGCCACGCGCGACGCGTATGAGGCGCTTGCCGCCGCCGCCGAAACACGGGGCTACGTGCGGGTTCCTTACACACTTGAGTGTCTTGCCGGCATTACCGCCGAAGCCGGTAATTGCTCGTACGCGGCGCGATTGTTAGGCGCGGCCGCCGCGATGCGGCGACGGCAGGGCGATGTCCGGTTTCCGATGTATCAAGCCGGATACGAGGCGGTGGTGGCTTTGGTACGGGAGGCGTTGGGGCCGAGCGATTTTGATGCCTCCTGGGGAGAAGGTGCCGCTTTGTCGACCGAAGAGGCAATCGCGTATGCGCGTCGAGGCCGGGGCGAGCAAAAGCGCCCGCGAAGCGGGTGGGGATCCCTGACACCGATGGAAAACGACGTCGTACGCCTGGTGCGGGAAGGCTTGGGCAACAAGGAAATTGGTGAGCGGCTGTTTGTCTCACCGCGCACAGTACAAACGCATTTGACGCATGTATTCGCGAAACTAGGGTTGGCGTCGCGCGTTCAGTTGATGCAAGAGGCGAACCGTCGCCGCTGAACTCTTATCGGGTGGTCTGTCAATAGCGCGGCGTCAGCCGGGGTGCGCCCGACGCGCCCGAGTGAGCAGGCAAAATGGTTCACAGCGCAGCGTTGGCGCGTTATGGTCTGGCCAGTTACTGACAGATTGTCGATGGGAGGGCTCGTTGGAGGGAACTTCGTTCGGCAATTACTGGCTGCTCGAATTGCTGGGCCGCGGCGGCATGGGTGAAGTGTGGCGGGCATACGACACCGTCACCGAGCGTGTGGTCGCGCTCAAGATTCTGCCCACCCAGATTTCCGACGACGAAGTTTTCCAGCAGCGGTTCCGCCGCGAAGCCCATACGGCCGCGCGATTGAGCGACCCGCATCTGATCCCGATTCATACCTACGGGGAAATCAACGGGCAGCTGTTCGTGGACATGCGGTTGATCGAGGGCCACGACCTACAGTCGGTGCTGAGCCGGGGGCCGCTACCCGCGGCGCGGGCGGTGCGCATTACCGAACAAGTCGCCAAGGCACTGCACGCCGCCCACCGGGGCGGACTGTTGCACCGGGATGTCAAGCCCGCCAACATCTTGCTCGACGCAGACGACTTCGCCTACCTGATAGATTTCGGCATAGCAAGCGCGGCAGGCGAATTGGGCTTGACCGCGGCCGGCGATGTGATTGGCACCTCGCATTACATGGCCCCCGAACGGTTCAGCACTGGACAGGTCGACGCCCGCTCGGACATCTACTCGCTGGCCTGTGTGCTCTATGAGTGCTTGACCGCGCGATACCCCTTCCCTGGCGACACGCTGGATCAACAGATCACCAGCCACCTCACCGCTCCGCCGCCGCGGCCGTCGAATACCAACCCCGGGCTGCCCGGGGGTCTCGACAATGTCATCGCAAAGGCGATGGCCAAGAATCCCGGCGATCGCTACGGCACGGCGCTGGATTTGGCGCGTGCTGCACACGACGCCCTCAGCACGCCGCCGCTGCGGCCTTCTGGATGGGTTCAGTCGGCAAGCCGAATCGATGCCCACGCCCGTCCGGAATTTGGCCAGCCGCAGCCCCCGTCACCGCGGAACCCCTCCGGCCCGATTACCGTCCCGCGGCCGCTGCCGCCGGTGTTGCCGCCCCCGGGGCGCGAAGCCCCTAGACCGGTGATCGCTGCGATGCGGCCGCCGCCGCCGTGGTGGCGACGCAAGGTCCCGCTTATTTCGGCCGCCATTCTGGCCGCTGTCGCTGTCGCTATTGGGGTCACGGTCGCCGTCGGCAATTCCCATCCCGCCGGCGAACAATATCAGCAGGTGACGCTGCCTTTCACCGGGCTGCGCGACCCCCAGGGTTTGTCGGTCGACATTGGCGGCACCGTCTACGTCGGCGACACCATGCACAACCGGATCCTGGCTTTGTCCGCGGGCGCGACCACACCGGCCGTGCTGCCGTTCGAGGGCCTCAGCTATCCGACGGGTGTGACCGCCGACAACACCGGCACCGTCTACGTCAACGACGCCGGCAATAAACGGGTACTGGTGCTTCGTCCCGGCTCGACCACACCAACCGCCCTGCCGTTTACCGACCTGAGCAATCCGACCGGTCTGACCGTGGACAGTAGCCGCACCGTCTACGTCACCGACACGGGCAAGAATCGCGTGGTGGCGCTGCCCGCCGGTTCCACCACGCAAACCGAGCTGTCCTTCAGCGGCCTCAACGGACCCACCGGTTTGGTGGTCAACAGCAGCGGCACCGTCTACGTCGCCGACGGCGGCAACAATCGGGTGCTTAAATTGCTCGCCGGCTCGAATGTGCCAGTCACGCTGCCGTTTACCGGGCTCAACCAACCCGGCGGTGTCACCCTGGACAACGACGGCGCCGTGTACGTCACCGACAGTGGGAACAACCGGACGCTGAAGTTGCCGCCGGGCTCGTCAAAGCAAGAAGTGCTGCCGTTCAAGGGGCTGAACTATCCGTGGGGCTTGGCTGTCGACAACAACGGCACGGTCTATGTCGGTGGCCGGAACGATCAGATCGTGGCGTTGCGGCAGAAGTAGGTTGTGGACCCTACATCAAGACTCTTTGAGCATTCAGCGTGCTTGAAGTCGGTGGCGTAATGACTCCCCCCACCCCCCGAGGGACCTACGACTACCCCACCAGTGCCCTTATGCCCTGGCCGCCACACCCCTCCCCGCGACACCATCCACTTACGAAGTCTGCGAGCGCCCGACCTGGACAGCGACCCAGACTTCGGATGGGAGAAGCAAAGTGACCAAACCAATTCCGCCACTTGACCTTTCATGGCTATTGATCGAGTCGCCGGCCGGTACCACCCACGTTGGCGCGATGCTGCTGTTCAAGAAGCCCAAAGGCCAGGAACCCGTCGCCGAGATCGTGCAGACCTACCGGGAGTGCACGCCTGAGCCGCCGTTCAATTATGTGCCGGAACTCTTGGTCCGCGGCGCGCCCCACTTCCGGGAGGTGACGAGTTGGGACCCGCATTACCACGTCGGGCACCTGTCGCTTCCCGCAAATGCCACCTACGACGACCTGCTGCGCCTGGTCGCCGATCTACACGAGGCTCAACTGGATCGCCACCGGCCACTGTTTCGCTGCTGGGTCATCGACGGCCTACCGGATGACATGTTCGCGATCTACACCAAGACCCATCACTCGATCATCGACGGCGAATCGGGCCTCAAACGGCTCTACGCCGGCCTGAGCACCACCGACCTCCCCGGCATTCCCAAACCAGCCTTCGCGCTCGGCCTGCCGGCACCCGAACCGCACCCGCACACGCCACTGATTGAAAAGGTCGCCGACTCGATCCGCGGGACCTTGACGCAGTTCTCTGCACTGAATCAGATCGCCCTAACCGCGCTGCGCAAGGTGCTCACCGGCCTACTCGGATCCCATCTCGAGGGCAGCCTGCCATTTGTCGCACAGCACGCGCCAACCAACGTGCCGCTGGAGATCGGGCGCCGATTCGGCACACTTTCCCTTCCGCTGGCCGAGATGCGCGAGGTCGGCCACCACTTCGGCGCGACCCTCAACGATGTGGCGGCTGCCGTCATCGACGGCGGACTGCATGCATACCTGCGCGCCACCGACCGCGAGTTCGCGCACCCGTTCATCGCGATGTGCCCGGTGTCGCTGCGCGCCGAAGACGACACGACGATCGGCACCCGGGTGTCGGCGATGTTCGTGCGGCTCGGCGAGCCCCGCGCCAGCACGCCCGAGCGAATCCACCAGGTGGTGGACTCGGTCGCGACCGCCAAAAAAGAGCTCGGCGGCATGTCCAAAGAAGCGGCATTGACCTATGCGGTCGGCCTCGTCGCACTCGCCGGCCTGGGCGCCTCCACACACCTGGACCGCATCACACATCCGGCCTGCAACCTCGTCATCTCCAACGTGGCAGGCGCCCAGGAGACCCGGTACCTCAACGGCGCCCGCCTACTTGGCATCTATCCCGTCTCCGCACTCGCCGCCTCGATCGGGCTCAACGCCACGCTGGCGTCCTACCACGACGACATGAATTTCGGCTTCGTCGCAAACGCCGCCGCGATCGACGACGCGACGCTGCTAGCCCAGCTGACGCTGCAGGCCTACGAGGAGCTGAAGGAAGCGGCGGGAACGCGGACTCCGGCCCGCGCGTCGTCCTGAAACGACGGCCCCTGAAAAGAGCGTTACCCGGCCGACCGGCGCCTGGAACCGCGCCGTGCCCGGCTCGCCCCAACCAGCCGCGCCACCCCTTCTTCGATTCCGGTGGCGAGCGCCTGAATGTCGGGCGCGGTTGCGTAGTCAGCAGTGATGCCGAACACGAAGCTGTCGGCGTAGCTGACCATAGCAACGCCGGTGCGCAACTGCAGCGCGATCGGCGGGATGGGCAGCATCTCCAGCACCCGCCGACCCATCAAGTGCTGTTGTCTGCGCGGACCGGGAACGTTGGTCGCCACGGCGACCACCGCCTTCTGCGGCAGACGACTCAACAAGCGAACTCCCCACGCCGAGAAGGCAAATGGAACATTTTTGGCGGCTGCAGCCAACGCACTGCCTCCTTGGCGCTGGCCGCTGCCTTTGGCCGTGACCAGCCGGCTGTGTACCAGCTGCAGCTGCTTCACCGGGTCCGGCTCGTCCACGGGCAATAGCGGCAGCATCGCCGAGACTCGATTGTCGGTCTTGTTGAAGTGATTGGTGCCGCGCACCGAAACCGGAACCAGGGTGCGCAGCGAACTGTGCCCGGGCTGTTCGCCGCGGTTGAGCAGAATGCGTCGGTAGCTATCGGTAATCGCCGCTAGCGCAACGTCATTGAGCGTCACATCGAAGGCCTTCGCAACTTCATTCAGGTCGGCCAGACGCACCCGCGCCGCATGGTAGCGGCGCAACGTGGTGACGGGACCGTGCAATGACGATTCCGGGGCCGGATTCAACAGACTGGCCGTCAACTCGGCTGCACCCAGGGCGGCGTGCTCGGCTGCGACGGCCACCCCAAAGGCGCTGCGTACCAACCCGCTTACCACGCTGAACGGGTTCAGGCTGAACTTGATGGGCAGCCCAAATCGGCGCTGCTGCGCGGCGCGAATGTCGGTTGCGTAGCTGCCGCCACCTTCGTCGTCGCTGAACTTCGCCAACATCTGAGTGGTCGCGATGCCATCGGCAATGCAGTGATGCAGCTTGGTCAGCACCGCCCACCGGTCATCACTCAACCCCTCGATGAAGAAGCAATCCCACAGCGGGCGTTCCCGGTCGAGCCGGCGCTCCATCACGGTCGCCACCATTTCGAACAATTCCGGATCCCCACCCGGATGCGGCACGGCGACGCGGTGCAGATGACGGGAGATGTCGAAGTGCGGATCCTCCACCCATTCGGGTGAACCGAGATCGAGCGGATGAGTCCGCAGCACCTGCCGGCACCGCGGAATCGACGAAGCCCGATCGGCGAACGACGCGACGAACTCCTCGTAGGTCGGCGGCGGCCCCTCCATGATCGACACCCCACCGATCGCCAGACTCACATGCGGATCGGCATCTTCGACCTCAAGAAAAGTCGCGTCGAGCGGCGTCAAATGCTCCATTCGGTAACTGTCCGCCCCGCACGCACCAGGCCGTCAGAGTAAGAAGTCATATCCTCGAGGGCCAAACGGCAAAAATCACGCCGGCCGGGGCGGCAGTGCCCGAAGCCACTTCTCGGTAAGCAACTCCAGCAGCTGCCCATCCGGATCACGGATCATCGCAGAATGCGCAGACACCGTTCCTTCGACCACCACTCCCCCAAATCCCTCGACCTTCTCCAACACGCCACCGAGATCGGACACCCAGAACGAAATATGGGTCAGCCCCACCTGATCCATGGCGCGCTGCGAACCGGCGTGAACGGCACGCCGGGAGTAGTCGATGAGTTCGAGTACAAACCCGTCGCGTACCAGATACGTCGCATGCACGCCGAGCGGCTCGGGCAGTTGCACCAGCTGAGAAGTGCGGTCGTCGGGCGGTTCGATCTCCCACCAGAACTCGAATCCGAGTAGGCCTTCATAGAAGCGGCGCGAGCGCTCCCGATCCGCCACGCATAGTCCGACATGATTGAAACCCGTTCGGTGACTGCCCATTTCGGCGCCGTATCTTCAGCCCGCGGCCCACTCCTTGGCCCGCTCGAGCTCGTCGAGTTTGAACAAGGCGATCTCGCCGGGAACCATCCACGCCAGCGCATGCAGCGTGTGGGTGACCCACTCCTTATCGGTTACTACCGCGATCCGCTTGAAGGCCGAATGATGCTGGAACAGCGCGCCGAAGCCCAGCTTGAGGTCCTCGACGAACCCGCCGGGGCCGAAGCCCTCGTAGTCGGACGCGATGACCTCGACAATCCTGAGTTCGCCGGTTTCCAGCGCTTGCTCCATCGCCGGCTTGACCGCGCGCAGGTCGTCACCGAGCAACCGGCCGGAGACGCGAATGCCGGTCACCCCCTGAGGCATGTCGGACAGCATTTCGATCATCGAATTCCCCTTTCTCCTCGATGAGCCCGGTCCGCAATTTACGCGCGCGGCGCGCGCTTCGGCCAGCTAGCTACAGTGAATCGCTGAGCGGCACGGTCGAAAGGTGAGGTCTTCATGAGCGACGCTACGGCGCGGTTCGCAGAAATCGTCGGCGATGGCAACCTGCTAACCGGCGACGCGATCCCCGAAGACTATTCACACGACGAGGAACTGACGAGCCCACCACAGAAACCGCCTACGTCGCCAAGCCGCACAGCGCCGAAGAAGTCGCCGAACTACTCAAAGCAGCCACCGAGCACAAGGTGCCCGTCACGGCCCGCGGATCCGGCAGCGGCCTATCCGGCGGCGCGCGGCCGCGGAAAGACGGGCTGCTGATCTCGTTCGAGCGGATGAACCAAGTCCTGGAGGTCGACACCACCAACCAAGTGGCCGTCGTGCAGCCCGGAGTGACGTTGACCGAGCTGGACCACGCGACCCTGGATGCCGGGCTGAGCTACATGGTCCACCCGGGCGAGCTGTCCTCCAGCGTGGGCGGCAACGTCGGAACAAACGCCGGCGGAATGCGCGCGGTCAAATACGGCGTGGCCCGACACAACGTGCTCGGACTGCAGGCCGTGCTGCCGACCGGCGAGATCATCCGAACCGGCGGCAAGATCGCCAAGGTATCCACCGGCTACGACCTGACCCAGCTCATCGTCGGCTCCGAAGGCACCCTGGCCCTGGCCACGGAGGTGATCGTCAAGCTGCATCCGCGCCTGGCCCACAGCGCCACCGTGCTCGCCCCCTTCGCCGACTTCGACCAAGTAATGGCCGCGGTACCCAAGGTTCTTGCCGCGGGACTGGTGCCCTACATCCTCGAGTACATCGACAACATGACGATGGCCGCACTCATCCACACGCAGAACCTCGAACTGGGAATCCCAGACCGGATCCGCGACAGCTGCCAGGCCTACCTTGTTGTGGCACTTGAGAACCGAACCGCAAGCCGGCTCGAAGAGGATGTCGACACCACCGGCGAATTACTTGCCGAACTGGGTGCCGTCGACGCCTATGTGCTCGAAGGCGGCTCGGCACGCAGGCTGATCGAAGCGCGCGAGAAGGCATTCTGGACGCTCAAGGCCATCGGCGCCGACGACCTGATCGACACCGTGGTACCGCGCGCGGCGATGCCGAAATTCATTGCCGCAGCTCGCGGTTTGGCATCGGCGGCCGGTGGTGCCGCGGCCGGCTGCGGCCACGCCGGCGACGGCAACGTGCACCTGGCCATCATCTGCAAAGACCCGGATAAAAGGAAGCAGCTGATGACCGACATCTTCGCGCTGGCAATGGAATTGGGCGGTGCGATCTCCGGCGAACACGGCCTTGGCCGAGCCAAGACCCCTTACTTCGTGGAACTCGAAGATCCAGCCAAAGTTGCGCTGATGCGCCGCATCAAGCAAAGCTTCGATCCCGCCGGCATCCTCAACCCCGATGTTGTCTTCGTCGCGCCCGACTGAAACTCAGTGTCCGCCTTTGTGTTTCTTGCCCGGATGATTCGGCGCCGGCGCCGGCGCCGGGAGAACCGGGGAGCTGCTGGGCAAGGGCGTTGTTTCGACGACGGCGCTCGTCGGCGGCGGCATCGGCGTGGTGGTGGTTACCGGGGTCGGCGGCCCCGACGACGATGAGTCCACCACGAGCAGAATGATCGCCAATACCAGGGCGGCAAGGATGGCCGCCGCCCAGAGTCTGCGCCGGGGTTCCCCTGCGGACTTGAGTTCCGCGGCAGCCGGCGTGTAGGTCTGCACGGGGGGCAGCGGCACTTCCATGATTCGAGTGCCGTTCGAAGAGAAGGGATTTGGCCGCGTATCAGCTCCGGCAAGCGCGGCGCGCATCGCATTGGCGTGAGCGAATCGTTGTTTTGGATCGCGCGCCATCGCGCGTTCGATCGCTGCGGCAAGATTCGGCGGCACGTCCGGACGCAACGCGGCAAGCGGCGGCGGTGTCTCGTTCAAGATCGCACGCGCCAACGCGCCCAGCTCTTCCTGCGGGAACGGCCGCCGCCCGGTCAGCGCCTCATAACCCACCACGCCTACGGCATACAGGTCGTCGGCCTCATTCGCCGGTTTGGACGCCAACCGGTCCGGACTCAAATAGGCCATGCTGCCGATGATTTCGCCGGTCTTCGTATATGCGCCGCCGGATGTCTTGGCGATACCGAAATCGGCCAGTTTAGGTTCCCCGGTGGCGGTGAACAAAATGTTGGCCGGCTTGACGTCGCGATGGAGTATGCCGATGCTGTGCGCCTCGGCAAGGGCACTCAGAATTCCGTCGAGAATGCACTGCACGAACGGCACCGATAGCGGTCCCCGAGCGATGTGGTCAGCCAGCGTCACCCCGGGCAGTCGCTCCATCACGATGAACGGCAGCCCTTCGTGCTCGCCGACGTCGTGCACAACTACGACATGCGGGCCGGTCAGCTGCGCGGCCGCATGCGCCTCGGTCTCGAACCGCAGGCGGCCATCGGCCCTGGCACCACCCACCGGGTAGAGCAGCTTGATCGCAACCGGGCGTCCCAATCGCAGGTCCCACCCGTCCCGCACCTCGGCCATCGCGCCCCGGCCCAACACTCCGCCCAGTTCGTAACGACCGTTGCCCAGAACGGATCCCGACGACGTCGGCACTCGGTCAGTGCACGGCTCGCGCCGACTCTGAGTGTCTTGAATGGTCGTGTGGATCGCCGCCTCTCGGAAGCTGAACTGGGCAGTGCTTGCCACATCGGTTATCCAACTTCTGTGAACCGAAACGTAAAAAGCCCCGCTTGTTGACCCGCTGGTCGACTAAGAACCAGCCGAGGCGTATTGCAATACCGGCTCCGCCGAGTCGACGTGGCCGTTGCTCACTATGGTCAGCCGCTCGGGCCGCACCTGATACCGGACGCCGTTTGCTGGATTGGTCACATCGAACCCACCCGAGGCGCGCACGGCGTTGGTGAGTTCGATGTTGGCCCCATCACGGAGCCGCTCGCCGCGGTAGTAAAAGCTGCCGGGCCCGGCCTGACACACCACCGCGAGCGACTGGGCGGTTCGTACCACTGCCGCCGGCGGATTTCCCGGGTCGCAACGCGCCGAATGACCGACGAATCCGAGTCCGTCGGCGCCCTGCACGGGGCGCGAGAGCGACGGCATCGTCGTCGTGGGAGCCGGTACCGCCGGCGGCGCGGCCGGCGCCGCTTCCGGGCGGTGGGCCATCTGGCCGATCGCCGCTATCACCGCCAGGACAACCGCGACGCCCAGGATCAGCACCGCCGCCGCGGTCAGTATCAGTGGTATCCGCCCAGATCGCGCCCGCCGCGGCAGCAGCGCTCCCGGCAAATACGGGCCGTAACCGGTGTCATCGGGGGTCTGCTGCACGGTCTCCAACGGGCGAGTGTCGGTCGGCCCCGATGAGGCCGCCGCGCGAGCCGCGGCAGCCAGCTCACCCGCCGACGAAAACCTCTCCGCCGGATCTTTGGCCAGACCGTGCGCAATCACGTCATTGAAGGCCCGACCGATTCCCCGGCGCATGATGCTCGGCCGCGGCGGCGGTGCGAACAAGTGCGCGTCAATCACCTCTTGCGGGTGCTCACCCCGAAACGGCGGCCAGCCGGTAAGGCACTCGTAGAGCACGCAGGCCAGTGCGTAGACGTCGGTTTGCGGCCCAACGCGCCCGCCCACGAACCATTCGGGCGCCAGGTAGCTCGGGTAGCCACCGGGGTGCGCACTGCCGAACTCGACGAGATGGGCCAACCCGTCGGCGCTGAACCGGATGTTCTCTGGCCTGACGTTGCGGTGCAGCTGCCCCGCGGCATGCGCGGCATCCAAGGCGGCCGCTACCTGCGCGATGATCCACACCGCCCGCGCGGGGTCAAGCGGGCCGTGCTCGCGTAGCTGATCCTTCAGGCTGGCGCCGTGGACTCGCCCGAACGGCGACGACATTGACATTCCTCTCGTTGCTTTCTGAGACAATCGGGCGCTCCCAGGGTTCCCGAATCACCCGATCGCCTAACCCGCGGGATTCAGGCAAGCAATTGCGTAACGACGCCGGCAATGATGTCTTGCGGGTCCTGCTCGATGCCGACACCGCGCAGCTCGCCACCGATGGCAAGAGCCGCGACGCCGTGCACCAGCGACCACAACGGCGCGGCCGCCTCTCGCGGGTCCTGTCCCTCGAAGATCCCCGATTCCTGGCACTTTGTCACCGCGTCCAGGAGGTCACCGAACGCCTGCTGGGCGGCCGACGCCAGCGCCGCGTGGTCGGCTTTGGTGAGCTCGGCGCCGAACATGACCCGGTAGTGGTCGGGGTGGCCGATCGCCCAGCGCACATAGGCCGCCCCGAGCTCGATGACCCGGCACTTAGGATCCGCCGCCGCCCGGGCGGCGGCGTCGAGCTCGGTGTGCAGATCGTGAAATCCCTGCTCGGCGACGGTGGCCAGTAGCTCAGCCTTGTCAGCGAAGTGCCGGTAGGGCGCCGCGGCGCTCACACCGGCGCGCCGTGCCGCCTCGGTGAGCGTGAAGCCCTTCGGTCCCTTCTCGGCCACCAATGACAATGCCGCGTCGGTAAGCGCGCGTTTGAGATCGCCGTGGTGGTAGCTGTCCCGGGCTGCCATGTTGACGACATTAACATTGCGGTATATGTTAATGCTATTAACATCTTTGAGTGGGGTTGCCATGAATAAACAACTTCAAGCCGAATCGACCCGCGCCGGCGACCATGACCGGCAAAAGACCGCCGCGTTGCTGGGCCAGGCACTGGCACAGGGCTATCTGCAGCTGGACGAATACGAGGAGCGTCTGCAACGCGCATTCCAGACACAGGTAACCGGCGAACTACGCGGCGTTCTCGCCGATCTGCCCCTCGATCGCATCCGGCGTGCCGATCCGCGCCGTCGCGCCGCGCGGGTGGCCGCGGCCCGCCGGGCGGTCCGCATCCATCTGGGCGCCTACCTCGCGATGGTCGCGGTCGTGCTCGCGGTCTGGGCCGCGGTTGCCGCGACGACGGATGCCACCTACTTCTGGCCGATATGGCCGATTCTCGGTGGCGCTATCGGATTCATCAGCCACGCGTGTTGCCCGCCAAGACAATTCGTCGCACGTTGACCGATGACCGTCTACATTCGCGACACCACACCGCGTCCGTGACCATACCTAAAGTCATGTTTGGCGGATGACCGCCATCGTGGCCGGCATCACCGACGCACTCGTTCACCGTCTCGCCGAGCGGGCGCAGGAGGCCGAGGAGCTGCGCAGGCTGCGCGGTCCGCGCTGATGCTCGCCTGGCCGCCGCCCGTATCGTCAGGGAATCACGCGCCGTCATCGGCCTATTGCTGGAGGCGTCTGGCGCTAGCGCACACTTCCTGAGCAGCCCGCTGCAACGAGCCAAAAGCGACGTCGACGTGCTCAGCCGGGGATGACGACGTCAGCCGAGAACTGGCCGGCGCCTTGGCAATTGGGCTCAAGATTTCACCCACCACAGTGGTCTAGCGCCCGCTGGTCAGCCGCTCCACATCGACGACCTCACCACGATTGATGCTCACCCAATCGCGTCCATCGAGGTAGGGCCGCAGGCTGCGGCCGATGAGTTCGGCGTCGGCCGCGGTCTTGGGCCGCTGCAGCTCGTAAACGTGCGGCAGCGCGGCCATGCCCGTGACGACATCCCACAGTTTCAAGGCGGCGGGCCCGGTCGGCGGGTCCACCAGCACCGGCCCAAACAGGCACTGCCCGTCCATGAACAGCGTCGGCACCCCGAAGCCGGCCGCATCGACGACGCGCTGATGCTCGGTGCGCACCTCATCGTGGGTGGTCGAATCCGCAAGTGCCGCATCAAGAATCGCCGCATCGACGCCGATATCGCCCAGCAGGCGGCGTGCCACCTCAGGATCGTGGGGCTTGCCGCCCAGGGTGTGCAGTTCGCGACCGATCACGGCGTACCACCGGTCGAGCAACGCCATATCCCTGCGGCGCAATAGCACGCCGATGCGCATCAGGGACCAGCCGTAGGACCAGTCTCGCTCCCAAGGGTGTTTCTTGCCTTCGACGCGGTTGATCTCCTCCAGGCTGAAGAAGCGCCAATTGATGGTGATGCCCAACTGCTCGCGCACATCGCGAATCCAAAGCGACGTTTGATACGCGAACGGGCACATCGGGTCGAAGTGGAAATCCACGCTGCTGCTCATCAGGTTATTGTGCTCCCGCTCAGCGGTTAGGAAGCCGACTTGCGGCGGACTCCGGGGGCGCGGTAGACGAAGACCGGCTCGACCGGAAAGGCGAGCTTCGTGGTGGGCCGCACGGTGAGCACCTCGTCGGGGACCTTGCGTTTGTAGTTCAGCTTGCTGGTGCCGCTATAGGCGCGGTCCACCGCGGCCAGGTTGATCAGGCCCTTGCATGTAATGGTCGCGATTCCCGGCCAGCGCGGTCCCACTACTTGACCGTGACGTTCGCGGTGAACGTACACGTCGGCGTGGGGTCGCTGCCCACGATGCTGGCGTAGTCCGCAGAGATCGTCGTCGTCCCGGTTTTCACTACGTTGAACGTCCACACCTCGTTGCCGGGTGCTCCCATCCGATCGGTGTGTTCGTGCTGGTACTCGTGGCTGTACTGCTTGAGGATCGCCGGATCCCCGATCTTCGGGTCAGCCGTCCAGCGGTAGGGAGTGCTGTGATTCGACCCCAACGAAATCTTGAGCGTATCGCCGACCGACAGCGTGACGTCTCTGCTGATCGAACGCTGATTCAACACATCGTCCATCGACACGTCGATGGATTTGGTCGCCGCGTGGCCTTTGCTGGAGCAGCCGATCACCCCCACTGCAACCAGTGCGATGAACATGGCGACGGCAACGATGAGCCTTGTCTTCACGGGGATCTAATATTCCACGTCCACCAAGGAGATTGGAGGTGAACACGCGCTGCGGCCGACGCGTCGCGACTTTCCCCCGACCAGCCCCATTTCTGCGCAGCTGTCCGGTAGCTTCTAGGCGTGTTTGGCATCATCCGGCCCTGCCGGCACCGGCTCGGCGGCGAACTCACCGCGGCCTGGCGAGCGCAATTGTGCGGCCTGTGCCTGGCCCTGCGCGACGAATACGGCCAGACCGCGCGCATCGCCACGAACTACGACGGGCTGGTGGTCTCGCTGCTGGTCGAGGCGCAGTCGCAGGCAGAGCCCGGGCGACGGACGGCCGGGCCGTGCCCGTTGCGCGGGATGAAACGCGCCGACGTGGCAACCGGTGAGTGCGTGCGACTGGCCGCGGTGGTGTCGTTGGCGCTTGCCGCGGCGCGGGTGCGCGATCACGTCGACGACCGCGACGGCCTGGTCGGTGCGGTCGGGGTGCGGCCCGCGGCCCGGCGCGTCGCCGAGCGTTGGGTGCGCCAGGGCACCGAAACCGGTCATAGCCTGGGGTTCGACACCGGCGTGCTGGTGGCCGCGATGGACCGCCAAACCGGACTCGAATCCACTGCGGGGCCGGGCACTTCGCTATTGGCGGTCACCGAGCCGACCGAGACGGCCGTCGCCGCGGCGTTCGCCCACACCGCCGTATTGGCCGGCCGCCCGGCCAATGAGGCGCCGCTGCGCGAGGTCGGGCAACTGTTCGGGCGGGTGGCGCACCTTCTTGACGCGGTCGAGGACTACCACGACGACGTCGCCCACGGAAAGTGGAATCCGTTGGCCGCCACCGAAACTCCCATCGCCGAAGTTCGTGCGCTATGCGACGACGCGGTGCTCGGCATCGAACTGGCACTGGCCGACGTGGACTTCACCGACGGCCGTCTGCCCCACCGGCTGCTGACGCGTGAGGTGCGCCGCGCGGTTGCTCGCACTTTCACTGCGCGCGAAGGAACACCGCACGGCCAGCAGGAGGGCATCAACTTCGGCGCGCCGGCGATGGGCGCCTACCCGGGGGCTCCCGGCGAGATCCCGGCCGAGCCGCAACGCAAACAGGGATGCTGGAACACCTGCACCGACGCCTGCTGCTGTGACTGCGAATGTGATTGCTGCTGTGACAGCTGCTGCGATGGCGATTGCTGTGACTGCGGAGACTGCTGCGACTGTTCGTAACCGGCCCGGCCACAGCCCCGGGTTGGCGTGATACCGCGTTTCAGCTTCGGCTCAGGCCTCATGCCGCGGGGCCAATGTGACCGCAAGCCGGTGCCGAACTCCGCGTACGGCAGGATGGTCGAGTGTTTGGGCTAGTCGTAATCGTTGCGCTGGTCGCCACCGTGGTCGTTGGCACCATCTTGGGCCGGCGCTATCGCGTGGGTCCCCCGGTCCTGCTCATCTTCCTGGGCGCGCTGCTGGGCCTTATCCCCCGGTTCGGCCACGTGGAAATCGACGGCGAAATCGTGCTGCTGCTGTTCCTGCCGGCCATCCTCTACTGGGAAAGCCTGAACACCAGCTTCCGCGAGATCCGCTGGAACATGCGCGTCATCGTGATGTTCAGCATCGGCTTGGTGATTGCCACCGCGGTCGCGGTGTCCTGGACCGCGCGGGCACTCGGGATGGAGTCGCACGCCGCCGCGGTCCTCGGTGCCGTGCTCTCTCCCACCGACGCGGCCGCCGTGGCCGGTCTGGCCAAGAAGTTGCCCCGCCGCTCGCTCACCGTGTTGCGCGGCGAGAGCCTCATCAACGACGGCACCGCGCTGGTGCTGTTCGGGGTGACGGTGTCGGTGGCGGTTGGCGGCGCGGCCGTCGGTCCGGCGGATCTGACCGGCCGGTTCATCCTGTCCTATCTCGGCGGCATCGCCGCCGGACTGGCTGTCGGCGCGATCGTGACCCTGATCCGCCGCCGGCTCGACGCGCCACTGGAGGAAGGAGCACTGAGCCTGGTCACGCCCTTCGCGGCGTTCTTGCTTGCCGAGACCTTTCACTGCAGCGGTGTCGTCGCGGTCCTGGTGTCAGCTCTCGTACTCACCTACGTCGGGCCGAAGGTGATCCGCGCCCGTTCCCGGCTCGAGTCCTACGCATTCTGGGACATCTCGACGTTCCTGATCAACGGCTCGCTGTGGGTCTTTGTCGGAGTTCAGCTTCCCGGTGCGCTGCAACATATTTCGGACGCCGGCGGCGGCCTGCGCCACGCCACCATCCTGGCACTGGCAGTCACCGGCGTCGTCATCGCGACCCGGGTCGTCTGGGTGGAGCTCAGCACCGTGCTGGGGCGGATTGTCGACTGGTGTTTCAAAAAGCCCGGGCGTCCCGCCACATTCCGTCAGCGCTGCGTGACCGGCTGGGCCGGCTTCCGGGGCGCGGTATCGCTGGCCGCGGCGCTGGCCGTCCCGTTGACCACGGGCAGCGGCGCGCCGTTCCCTGATCGCAACCTGATCATCTTCGTGGTGTCGGTGGTCATTCTCGTCACCGTATTGGTGCAAGGAAGCACCCTGCCGGCCGTCGTGCGCTGGGCCCGGATGCCCGAAGATATCGCCCGGGCCGACGAACTGCACCTGGCCCGGACCCGCAGCGCCGAAGCAGCCCTCGAGGTCCTGCCGGAAATCGCCGGCGAGCTGGAGGTGGGCCCCGAGGTGCTCAAGCGGTTGACCAAGGAATACGAAGAACGCGTCGCTCTGGTTCACGAAAACGACGACGACTCCGCGACAAACGATCTGGCCGAACGCAACGATCTGCTGCGGCGGGTGCGGCTGCGTGTGCTCCAGCATCAGCGCAACGCCGTGACGACCTTGCGCAACCAGAATCTGATCGACGACATCGTGTTGCGCGAGTTGCAACGCGAGATGGATTTCGAGGAAGTGCAGCTGCTCGATCCGGCCGAAACCGAGGCTTACGAAGGGGGCTAGCCGGGGGCTAGCCTGTGCTGCACGGCAGGCGTTTGATGCCGTGAAAAAACGAGGAGCGCAGCCGGTCTGGTGGCCCAATCACCTTCAGGCCGGGTATGTTTGGGTACAGCTCTTCGAGCATCACCTTGAGCTCCAGCCGGGCCAGCTGCGCGCCCAGGCAGAAGTGCACTCCCCCGCCGCCGAATGCGGCGTGACCCGCATCCACGCGTGTCACGTCGAACTCGTCGGCTCTGTCGAACACGTCCTCGTCCCGGTTGGCCGAAAGATAGTGCATCAGCACCCAATCGCCGTTGGGGATGTGCCGGCCGCGAATCTCGACGTCGCGGGTTACCGTGCGGCGGAAATGCATTACCGGTGTGGCCCAACGCAAAAGCTCTTCGACGGCGGGCTTGACCGCTTGGGGATCCATTGCCAGCATAGCTTGCTGTTGCGGGTGCTCTGAGAGCGCTAAGATGCCGTGGCTCAGCGTGTTTCGCGTGGTTTCGTTGCCCGCGATGGCTAGCAACAGGAAGAATTCGTTGAGCTGGTCGCGGTTGAGCTTTTCACCGTCGACTTCCGCGGCCAGCAATGCCGAGAGGATGTCATCGGTGAGCCCGTGCTTGCGCCGGTGCTTGACCAGCTGGTTGCAGTAGCTGAACATTTCGGCGGCGGCCTGCCCGAGGGCCTGGGGTGTGGGTGCGTAGTCGGGGTCCTCGATCCCCAGGGTGCCGATGGCGTTGCTCCAGCGGAAAACCTCCATGCGGTCCTCAGCGGGAACGCCAAGCACGTCGGCGATGACTTGCAGCGACATCTCCGCAGAAATGTCTGTGACAGCATCGAATTCGTGCTTGTCTCGGATATCGGCGACGATGTTGCGGGCGACTTGGCGCATCTTCGGTTCCAGGCGCTGCACGTTGCGCACGGTGAAACCCTGGTTGATGAGCTTGCGGAAGTGGATGTGACGCGGCGGATCGATGCCGGGCAACATCGCCGAGTTGGGTCCCGCCTCCGCCTCGACCAAGGTGTTGCCCTTGCTGCTGGTGAAGGTTTCGGTGTCGCGGCTGACCAATCGCACATCGGCGTGGCGGGTCAGCAGCCACGCCCTGGGCAGTCCGGTGAGCTGTACGGGATGCACTGGCGAGTCGGCTCTCAACCGGGCCAGCGCTTCGAATGGCGCACCGACGGTATAGGTGTCGGGGTTGAGCACCGCCGCGGCGTCGCGGCCGGCGGGACTGTCCTGGTTCTCGACGATGATGGCACCCAGCATCGGCACGTTCATGACGCCTTGATCCCCGCGACGATCACGTCGAGTCCGGCCCGAAATCTCGCGGCTTGGCGTTTACCGCCACGCGACTCTTCCAGGCCGACCGAACCCAGCAGATAGGTGTACAGCACCGTATGTGCCGCAGTGACAACGGGTTTGGCCAGCTCCGCTTCGGCCAGCAGTGAGCGGCTGAGCCGGTCCAGACGCCGGGCACATTCGCCGCCGCCACGGGTTTGCAGGACGTGCACGATGCCGGGAACGCCGAGCATAACCTCGCGAGCTGAGCAGTACAGCTCGGTGAGCCGCACGTCCCAGGGGCCGGCTTCGGGAACCGGGATGCCGGCCAGCACCGACTCGGCGAGCAGGTCCAGAGCAGCTTGTTTGCCCGGTACGTGGTAGTAGACCGACGGCACTGCGGCGCCGACTTCGGCGGCGAGCTCGCGCATCGTCACCTGCTGTACGCCAACGCGGCGAGCCAGGGTGTGCAGCGAGGCCACCACCTGATCGCGGTCGAGCTCGCCGTAGCGGCGGCGCACCTGCGACGTCATTCCGGCTTCATTCCGCTCTCATTCGAGCGCTGTTCGATTCAATTCGAGCACTGTTAGAATCTACCGCGATGACCAAGCTGTCGCTAGCCACGCCCGTGGTGACGATGTTCCCGTGGGCCAGCGCCGACTGGGAGAAAACCGCGTCGATCGAGCAGCTCGCCCAGATCGCTGAAGCCGCCGACCAATTCGGCTATCACCACTTGACCTGCAGCGAGCACATCGCGTTGCCGGCCGCCGAGCGAGGGCAGCGCGGAACCCGGTATTGGGATCCGCTGGCCACCTTCGGCTATCTGGCCGCGCGCACGCAGCGAATCCGGTTGGCCACCAACGTGTTGGTGCTGGGCTATCACCATCCGCTGGAGATCGCCAAGCGTTACGGAACCCTGGACGCCGTGAGCAACGGCCGGCTCATCCTTGGGGTAGGCGTGGGGTCGCTCAAGGAAGAATTCGAGCTCATCGGTGCGGACTTCGAGCATCGCGGGGTCCGGGGCGACGACGCTTTGCGGGCGCTGCGCGCCGCGCTGTCGGTTTCCGAGCCCGTCTATCACGGCGAGTTCTATTCGTTCAGCGACCTGGTCGTCGATCCGTGTGCGGTCCAGGAACGCGTGCCCATCTGGATCGGCGGGCGCACCTTGCGCTCACTGCGCCGTGCGGTAACCCTCGCCGACGGATGGGCGCCGTTTGCCGTGAGCCTGCCGCAAGCACGAGAGTGGTTGGCCCGCTTCGAACTTAAGCCCGGATTCGAGGTCGTCCTTGGCCCGTCGGCACCGCTGGACCCCATCAACGAACCGGAGCAGACCCGCGATCTCGTCGGCCAGACCGTGGCGCATGGCGCGACCATCGTCAGCGCCTATTTCCGGCACAACTCCCTGCAGCGCTATTTGGAGAATCTGCAGGCACTTGCGGAGCTGACGTGATGCGGGTCAAGGCAGGCATTTTCAGCCTCACCGCTCCCGCTGAGCCCGACGATGACGGCAGTTATCTGCGTTGGCATCTGCTGGACCACATGCCCGAGCAATACCAGCTGCCCGGCATCGTTCACGGACTGCGCTGGATTGCCGACGGGACCTATCCCGATCATCGACTCATCACGGGCGGTCCAGCGATAGGCAATGCCGTCCACTATCTCGTCGGCGACCCGGTAGCAGAGACGTTCAACGACTTCGTGGCGCTCGGCCGAAGGTTGCGGGATGCAGGTCGCTTCCCCGTCTGGCGGCCGTTACTGCAAATATCCGGGCTGCAACTGCTGCAGTGGCATTCGTCCTTCGTGTCGGCCGAAGTGGTGCCATTCCGGCCGCACCGCGGCGTCCTGCTGATCATCGAGGAACCGGTCGCAGATCTTCCCCTCGCATGGCTGGAATGGCTTCGCACCGAACACTATTTGGCGCTGATGTCTGCATCGGGTGTGGCGGGCGCCTGGATGTTCGGCCCGACGGACGCCTGGAACCCCGCACCCCGAGGCTGGCGCACCTATGCGCAATACATCACCGTCGTCTATCTCGACGAGGACCCGCTTGCGACCACCGCGGCTCTGGCGTTTGCCATCGAAGAACGATGGCGCACTGCGGCAGTGCGGCCCGTATTCGCCGGGCCGCTGCGCACGATGATCAGCTGGGAAGCGTGGCCCTGATGGCCTGGCCTAAGACGCACATCTCCCCACGCCACGAGGTGTGGCGCGGGGAGATGTGCAAACGGGATTACGAATTCGGTGCAGGCGCGGGAAGCCCGCCGGGAGCCGGAGCCGGACTCGAGTTCGGCACCTCACCCGGACCCGCGGTACCCGGCACGTTCGACGTCCAGATCAGAATGTCCTGGAATCCGTCGTTATAGACGACGCCGTTCGGCGGCGCGCCCGTCACGTCGAAGTACAAGGTGCCCCTCGACTCGTTGCCCTGCGGGATAGGCGCCGGGTTGAGGCCGTTGGGGACCTGAACCTTGTCGATCAGCTTGTAGGTCTGGCCGTTGGGCCCACGCGCGCTGAAGTCACGCACCATCGGGGTGACGGTTCCGGCGTCCGACCTGGCGACGACGTCTGCCTGGTAGAGCGTTCCTTTAGGGGTGTAGCCGGGAATCGTCACAGTGCTCTGCTGCAAATTACTCACCGTGTAAGAGGTGATCATCGGCCCGTCGATCAGCTGTTCGGTTTCGCCGAACCCCTGAATGTTGGGCGGTGCGGCCGAGGCAGGTACTGCGGCGAACAGGCTTACCGCGGCTATTCCCGCGGCGCCGATGGCCGTCTTGACACTGGTCGCTGTGAACTTCACGTTGCGCTCCTTTATCTTTCTTCCCGTGTTGTTGGGGCGGTCACCCAATGCACGGGCCAAACCGCAATAAAACTGCGCATAGCCATGCCGCGGCGACCTCAAACGTGATGGCTTCACCTGAATACCCCTGCGCAGGCGGCTACCTGCGCAAAGCGGACTGAATTATTTCGCACCACAACATGGCTTGAAATAACTTCTTTAACATTGGCATCACTAATCCCCGTCGTCGTCATCCCCGTCACGCAGCAGCTTCTCCGGGTGGTGAAAGGTATTGATGCGGGGCTGCCCGCGATCAAGTTGTGGCGGGGGTGTCCATTCGGTGGCACCGTTTTGTCGTTTTCGGGTAGACCAGCCGCCCGGTCGAAGCATTCGGTGGTGCGGGCCACAGGCGAAAGTAAGGCCCTCGATATCGGTGGCGCGACACTTTGCATAGTCGGTGACGTGCTGGACTTCGCAGTAGTAGCCCCCAACCTCGCATCCGGGCGCCGAGCAGCCACGGTCTTTGGCGTACAGGACGATCCGCTGGCCCGGCGAAGCCAGTCGCTTGGTGTGATACAACGTCAGCACCTCGCCCTTGTCGAAGACTGCAAGGTAGTGATGCGAATGCCGCCCGATCCGAATCACATCCGACATGGGTAACAGGGTGCCGCCCCCGGTGAGTCCGCTACCGGCCGCGGCTTCTAGCTCCTGCAGGGTGGTGGTCACGATGATGGAAGCCGGTAACCCGTTGTGTTTTCCTAATTCTCCCGATGCCAGCATCGCACGCAGCCCGGCGTTAAGACCGTCGTGATTGCGCTGGGGTTGGCTGCGTGTGTCACCTTCGATCGCCTCATGGCTCGGCGCACCGTCTACACACGCGGTGTCATCGTTGGGATTGCACATGCCCGGCGCCGCCAGCTTGGCCAACACGGCTTCTATGGTGGCCCGCAGTTCAGGGGTGATCACTGCGCGCAACTCCGACATGCCATCGCATTGTTGCTTTCCTAACGTCAATCCGCGCCGCCGAGCCCGATCCTCGTCACTGTAGGTGCCGTCGGGATTGACGCAATTCATGAGCCGCGCGGCCAGCTCGGCCAACTGCTCGGGCCGAAACTGCGTTCCCTCCTTGGCCAAACGCTCTTCGGCGCTCTCGCGGGTCGCATGATCGACCGAGACTGGCAACTTTTGGAAGAAGCGGCGAATCACCGCAACTTGGCCGTCCCCCAGCTTTCCGTCGCGTTGGGCCGCAGCAGTGGCGCCTAAGATCGGCGCAAGGGGTTCACCGGTGAGCGCCCGTCGATCACCCAGATCGGCAGCTTCCCGGATCCGCCGGCCGGCCTCGGCGCGACTGGTCAATGTCCACTCGGCTACGGCGTGAGAAAGCCTGCCGCACAACTCTTCAGCGGTAGCCTGGCGGGCCAGCAGGTTGATCGCTCCATGCTCTGCTGCGGGTAAGCGCCGCCGCACCCGCTCGATTCGCTCCAAGTGCGCCAACAACTCCTGCGTGTTCAACCCCTCGAGATCAAGCGCTAGAACAGCATCGAGCGCGGAATCCAACGCATCGTAGGCCGCTCGCACGCCGGCAATCCCGCTGTAACTCACACCCTGAAACTATCGGAGGCCACTGACAAAAAAGGCCGTCCTGATATCGCTGCAACTACTGTGACGCAAGGGATTTGGCGCCGTTCTAATACGACGAGGCGGCCCAGCTACCTTCCGGATACGGCGGCACCCGACCCGCAAGCGCGCCATCGGTGATGCTACACAGCGTGTCGGAAACCGTTCCCGCGTTGGCCAATACCCGCGGCGCACCGCTCGGCTCCAGCCGCGCGATCACGGCCTGCCAGAAGTAGCCGATGCCACCATGCTCGTACCAAACGAACCAGTCGGCGCCGCGGGACCCAGCACGAATTAGGCGGCGAAAAGGCAAGTTTGGGTCGTTGACCGAATCCGTCGCATTGAACGGCGCACCGACGTCAGCGATGGGTGGAAGCAGCCGGATCAACTCCGGCGGCAATTCGGACACGCTCTTTATCTCGCGAACCGGCGTCGTCAGCGTGCACTTCGTATCAGGCACCGCGCCCGCCGGCGCCACCGCCGCCCCGGCCAACGCCACAGTGAAGCAGACCGCAGTCCCCACGTGCACTATCCGATACCTGCTGCCCATACCGGCTCCCGTCGACGGCTCCTGCCCGGGGCACTGCGCCTTTGCTCAAGTTAGTTAGGCTCGCCGAAGACCACAAGGAGGAATACCGGTGAATGCACGCGCCCAGGTCCTGATCACCGCCGCGGAGTTGGCCGAACTCATCCGGGCCGAAGAGCCGGTAACGATCTTGGATGTGCGCTGGCGGCTCGACGCTCCCGACGGACGCGCGGCGTACGAGCAAGGCCACATACCCGCAGCGGTGTATGTGTCACTCGACGACGAACTCAGCGACCACACTGTCTCCGGCCGTGGCCGTCACCCGCTGCCAAACGGACGCGCTCTACAATCCGCCGCCCGCCGGTGGGGCGTTCGTCAGGCCGTTCCGGTTGTGGTGTACGACGACTGGAATCGGGCCGGTTCCGGCCGAGCGTGGTGGGTGTTGACCGCGGCCGGGATTTCCGGCGTCCGGATTCTAGACGGCGGCCTGGCGGCATGGCAGGCTGCCGGCGGCGACCTGGAGACGGGTTCGGTTACGCCCGAGCCGGGGAATGTGATTGTGCCGCAACATGACTTGTACGCCGGAAGCCGAGCGACGCTGTCAGCGGCCCAAGCACAAAGCGTCACCCTGCTTGACGCACGCGCACCCGACCGGTTCCGCGGCGACGCTGAGCCCGTCGACGCGGTTGCGGGTCACATCCCCGGAGCGAAGAACCTTCCGTTCGGCGCCGTATTGACCGAAGACGGTACGTTTCGCGATGATGCCGCCCTGGTCGAGCTGCTGTCCGACCGCGGCGTCGAAAGTGGTGCTGCCATCGGCAGCTATTGCGGTTCCGGAGTAACTGCAACCGTCGTCATAGCAGCCCTCGAGGCAGTGGGTCACGAGGTCGCGCTGTTCCCGGGCTCCTGGTCCGAGTGGGTCTCAGATACAAACCGCCCCGTTGGCAGCGGCCCCGAATAGGTCCGGGATAGTCGCGAAACGTTAAGCGCCAGGCCAGCTTTGCAGGAAAGCCTCGGTGACCAAAGCGGCGTTGTCGGCCGCGATCTGCTTGTAGAAGAAGAACTGGAACGGAAAGTCCGGCAGATGCAACGGATCGCCCGGGCCATCCGAAATGCCGCGGATACCCAGGAACGGGACACCGTGCGCATTCGCGACCGCCTGCGCTGCAGCCGTCTCCTGGTCCACCGCATCGAACGCCGGATTCTGGCCCGTCTGAATGTTCAGATTGCTCAGCAGACCGTGCAGTATCCAGGGCCCGATCGCCTGAAAGAAGTTGCCGGTATACAACAGTGAGCGATCCGGCGCGGTGCACGGCTGACACCCAAAGACGTTGCCGCTGTTCGGTACACACGGAAATGCTTGGCCATTGTTGTTGTCGCTGCTCATGCCGTCGCCACCGACGAAAAGCTGCGGCTGACGATGCAGATCGGCGATCACGAATTTCGGGGTGTGCCGGCACAGGCACAGCGGATCCCCGAGGTAGTTGACCGGGCTCAGGGTGACCGCCAGTGTCTGCGCCGTGGCCAGCATCCCGGGATCGACGGGCATGAATGTCTTGCCCTTGTCGAGGGTCCACTGCGCGGGTATCGCGACATCCCCGATGCTGGTTCGAGCGGCGCCGCCGGCCACTCCGGAAAACACCACTGCGCCAATGCTGATACCCGAGGCACAGGTGAAGGTGGCCAACGCGGTTTCGGTGGCGTCGGTCGCGTTGACCATGCCGATGAAAGTCATCGCCACGATCACCTTCTTGCCGGCAATCGAGCCGAGATAGAAGTGCCGACGATTGGCGATCCGGACCGGGTTCGGGTCCAATGTGGTGTGCGCCAGCACGGCATCGGCCTCGGCGGGAAATGCGGATAAGACCAATGTGCGCTGTTCGCAGGAGCTCATGGCGACCACGTTCTGGGAATCGGCAATAGCCACACCGCATCCCAGTGCAAACGCGGCGAGCACCATGAGAGCGGCCCGGAATCGGCGCAGCACGATCCCCCTATCTCTGGCGCACGTTCGTCAGTCATGTGATGCCAGAATTCGCTGTCCCATAGGCCCAAGGCGCTGCCGAAGTTGCTTGGCCATGATTTTCGCGCGACACGGCGAGGGAATGGAGATTCGTTATCGCTTCTTTTGACTAGCGATTGCTTGTCGTTATCCGATTGCCGCACAACCGGGCAACTCAGAGCCGTTCGATTACCAGCTGGGCGAAGGCGTGATTGGTTGAAGTGGTTCCGTCGGGCTTTCGGACGTTGGGATCGTATAGCTGGAGACTTATCCCGTTGACATTTTCGCCGTTCTGGTGGCCGAAGTAGTACTGCGTCTTCTTGGTGACCTTGAGCACCCCATTGATGATGCTGGGTTGCGAATCCATTGGATCCTGTAAAGAGGCCAGCATCTCCATGTCGTTCTTCTCGATATTCCAGAGAAAGGCATAACCGGGAGCCGAATACTCCGCGGCCCGCTGCTCGGGGGTCAACTTCCAGCCGAAGGTTGTCAACGACCAGCCGTCGATTCGATAGGTACCGGGTTCCAGGGTGAAGTATCCGGTGTTCTTGTCGTATTTGACGTACTGCTGGTCATCGAGGGTGAAGTCGTTGAAAACCCGAACGTTGAGGCCGGGCTTCATTGGGACATTGTTTAATCCACGTTCCATGAAGGCACCCCAGACGCGCGGCTGGTTGGCACTGCTCCCGCCGCTGCTGGCGCAGCCCGCCAACGCCAGCCCGACGGCGATGATGAATGGCAATAGTCGATATTTCACGATTTCCTCCGGTAGCACTGTGCGACAAGCGGTTTCAGAGCAGCGGGCGCAGCTCGATCGCCGCAGACAGCTTCTGGGACATCCAATAGGTAAGGGCCATGGTTCTTTCGCCGGTCGGGAAGCCGATGCCTTCGAATATGACTTCACCGGCCAAGGCGGGCAGCCGGACGTTCTCGCGGCGGTGCCGCCAGGTCAGCTGATAGGACTCCCCGACCGTTTCGATGTGCAGGTCCAAGTCGCCGGCCAGCTTGCCGCCGGCGTCGAAGTACTGAACGTGGTAGTCGCCGGGGAAGCCGTTAGAGGTGTCTCCGACGGCCCTTCCGCTGCCCATGGCGCCGGCCGAACCGAAAGTGAGATAGCGCGCGGTGATCACGTCGGGTTCCTCGCTGCTGATCTGATACTCAGCGAGCCCTATTACTCGCGTGTTGATCACGATGAGCATGGTAAACCCACACCTAAGCTCACCGCACCAGGCAGATTGCACAAGGAGGAAAGCGGAAACAGTGCGCCCACATCCCAACCCCGAAAGAGCAGCTCCCGTTGCTGCTTGCGATAGTGAACTTCCCTCAGCGCTAAACCCCTGAAAGGCTTGGACCGTGGATATCTTTGCGGAGTGGCAGAGCGGCGGAAACGAGTTGCGCTGGCGGTCGACCACCGCCGCCAACAACGGACGAGAGGTCACGGTATTCAGCCGCCGCTGCGGCACGCCGGGTGCACCCGCGCTGGTGCTTGTCCATGGTTTTCCGACCTCGAGCATCGACTATTTCGGGTTGTCGAATGAATTGAACTCAGAGTTCGACATCTTCACTTTGGACTTCCCGGGCTACGGCTTGTCGGAGAAGCCACCGGAGCCATACGTCTACTCGCTCTACGACGACGCGCGCCTGCTGGTGCACGCAATCACCGAAGTGTGGCAGCTGACCGAATACCGGATGCTGACCCACGACCGCGGCAGCAGTGTGGGCATGATCGCGCTGGACACGTTGGCCACCGAAGGGGCCCTACCGGTCGACGTTTTCCTGACCAACGCGAACATTTATCTACCACTGTCGAATCTGACCACCTTCCAAACGATGATGCTCGACCCAGCAACGGGACGGGCGACGGCGGCAGCGACGACGCCGGACCTGCTGGCGGCCGGCCTGGGCGCAAGCACCTTCCTCCCGCGGCGCACACTTGAAGATCCCGAGATCGCTGCCTTGGCAAAGTGTTTCGCGCACAACGACGGAATCCGCGTGCTGCCGGACACCATTCAGTACCTCAACGAGCGCGCCGCGGGCGAAACCGGTTGGCTGGAAGCACTTTCCAAGCTCCCGATCAACCTGTCGCTGGTGTGGGGTTTACACGACAGCGTGTCGCCGCTACGGGTGCCCAACCACGTCTGGCAGGCGTATCTTCGCGATATGCCCCGGCTAAGCCGCTACTGGGTGGTGCCGAACGCCGATCACTATCTGCAGTGCGATGCCCCAAGGGAATTGGCCGACATCATCCGGGTTACCGCCGCGGGCGCGGACATCGAGCTGGGCACACTCGGCGACCGGCCCGAGGGCGCCATGCTGGTGGATCAGCTGAACAGCGCCTGACCGATGTAGTGGCCCTGGCTGGGCGCGGGCGGAACGGCGAAAATCGCCGATCCGATGTGACGGATGTATTCGTTGAGCAAGTCGTTGGCGCCCAGCCGGTTTTGCAGCCGGATGAAGTTCTGCGGGTTGTTCTGGTAGGAGATGAACAGCAGGCCGGCATTGAGCTGGCCGGTGGCATCCAGTCCGTCGGTGTAGTTATAGGAACGCCGGCGGATCATGATGCCGTCGTTGTTTTCCCTGGCAGCCAAGCCGATGTGCGACAGCGGGTCGATAACGGGTTTGCCGTCAGCGTCTTTCGCACCGAAGTCCGGTGTGTCGAACTCGGCCTTGCCCGATAGCGGTGCTCCTTCCTGCTTGGTGCGGCCGAAAATCTGCTGCTGGTTTCCGACTCGATCGGTATCCCAGGTTTCCAGCAGCATCCGGATCTTGCGGACGACTTGATAGGTTCCGCCGTTCATCCACGCCTGGTCGCTGTTGTCCACCCATACGAATCGGGAGTATTCCGCGTCGCTGGACACGTTGCGTGTTCCGTCCTTGAAGCCCAGCAGGTTTCGTGGCGTGTTCTGACCAGGCCCGGCAGAGGCCCGGCCGAAACCCAGCACTTGCCACAAGGGAGACACGATATTGCGGCCCAGCCGGGTGAGATTGCGGGTGGCGTGGTAGCAGACCTGGGGGTCGTCGGCGCAGGCTTGTACCGACAGATCGCCGCCATGCAGACGCGGGTCGAGGTTGTCGCCGTTGAGTGGGGGCAGATCGGAAAACATTGCCGGCTTGCGTGCGGCGAGTCCGAACCGATCACCGAACACCGAAGGGCCCAGCCCAACGGTCACTGTCAGGCTGGCCGGGCTCAGGCCGAAGGCTTCCCCGGTATCGGCGGGGGGCTGCACCTCGACCGAAGGCTGCACTGCGCCAACGGGATTGCCCTGTTGCAGCACCGCGCCCGCAGCCGACCAGCGGGCCAGCAGTGACTGCAGTTGTGTGCGCCCAGCGCCGGCAGCCAGCGAGAACGACATGAACACGCAGTAGCGCTGCGGCTGCGTGGCGATTCCGCCCTGATGCGCCTGACCGTAGAAGGGATAACTGCGGCGCAGATCGACGGTGTCGTCGTCGCCGGTGTGCTTTGTTTCCGAAGCCGCAGCGTATCCGGCCACCCCGCCGCCGGCCGCACCGACCGCCGCGCCGGCGAGCCCGGCCCACATCGCGCCGCCAAGCATGCGGCGGCGCGACACCTCGGTTTCAGCAGATTCAGGTTTGTCGGTCATCAGTTCGCCGAGACAACTTTTTGCGCCACCAGGGACAGGCTCTGGTGCAGTGGCTGGATCACCGCTGTCAGCTTCGGTGCATCGCGGGCCTGCAGCGACGGGGTGTAGGTCTGGTAGCCGCCCAGTGCCGCGGGGTCACGGTAGTCGTTGAGTGTGTTCAGTACATCGGTGAATTGCTGGTCGATCTGCTTGACGAGATTGGCGTCGATCTTCTCCAGGCCGGGGCGCAGCGAGGCGTAGGCCTGCTGGGCTCCCTCGACGTTGCCGGCGAAGTCCACCAGGTCGATGTGACTGAAGGCTTCTTCCTCGCCGGTTATTTTGGTGTTCTGTACTTCTTCGATGAGGTCGGCAGCGCCATTGGCCAAATCCTCCGGGCGGTACTGCAGGCTGGTCACCGTCGTGTTCAATTTACCTACGTTGCTTACCAATTCGGTGCTCACCACCTTGGTGCCGGCGGTGATAGCACCACCCTGCCACAGGTCGCGTTCGATCGCGTGCATGCCCTTCCAGCCTACCTTCGCGTCGACCGGAGTGGATTCCCGCATGTCGATCAGATAGTCGAGGTTGCCCAAATTGTCCCCAACCGCGAAGCCCGGCAACACGAAACCCTCGACGCTGGCTTCCGCCCGCTCGTAGAACGGGCGGGCCTTGGCGTAGGCCGACTTCGCCGCGTCGACGTTGCCCGATTGCACGGCGGCATCGAGTACCTTGACGGCGTCGTTGAGCTGACCGATTTGCTTGACGATGTAGGCCGCATAATCCTTGGTGCCTTGACTGAGCACTGTGGCGACCGTGCCGGTGAGCGGCGCCGGTGCTCGTCCCGTAACGGTCAGAGTTTGATATTCGGTACCCGCGCCAGGGCAATAGATTTGGTAGGCGCCGCCGTCAAGGGTGACGGTGAACGACACCGGATCCAGTCCGGGTGCCAGGTTTTCTTTCTCACCCAGGATTCGCTGATCTTTGAGCAACTCCAGCTCGCTGATGCCCGGTGCGCTGGCATTGGCGACGGTAAATGTCACCGGGCCGGCCGGCACGCTGGTGGTGTTGAGCACGCAGTTGTCTTTGCCGCCGTCGTTGCTCATGGTCACCTTGACGGCGTTGGTACCGGCGCCTTTGGGCGCGGTGGTATGGCTGCACGCGGTCAGGGCCAACACCGCGACAGCGACCCAGATGCTATGAGACCGGTTGACGGGATTCATCATTGGCCACGTCCCTCCTTTTCCGTCCGGCGACAACGACGCACGTCAGCGCGAAGGCGCTTAATACCAAGGGGAGCCACAGTTTCCACAGCCGCCGTTCGGCGCGCTGCTGGGCATCGGCAGTGATCTGCGCGGCGGTCGATTGGTCGTCAACACCGGCCGTCGTCCAGTCAGACGGCAGACCGCCGACACTGACGGTCTTGGGCGCGGTGAGCCCGCCGCCGCTGAGTACCGCCGTGCGATTGCTGACAGCCTGCGCGCTCAGCAGCGAATTACCCTGGGCGCGAACCGTGTACACGGTGCTGGTAGCCCACTGCGCTTGGAACGGGCCGGGTGTGCGGGCCGCGGACACCCCGACCGGCAAGCGGCCACCGGTCAGGTTCACCAACTCCGTCAGCGTGACCGTCGGCTCGCCGCCGCTGGCGACCGGCACCGTCGCCTGCCACACCCGCACCGGCACGCCCGCGACCGAATCGGCACCGGCCGCACTGAGGGGGATGTCGCTGGTCGACCCGCTTCGACTCAGAGACAGCCCGCCTGGTCCGGACGTCAGCGACACTGTCGCAGTGCGGCCGAGGCGATCCGTCACCGTGCGCGGGTGTGGACCAGGCGAGGAGCCCCCGGCCGGAACGGCGATCACCAGTGTCGCGGCGACGATGAGCAGCGCGGCCGCGGCGCCGCCGAGCGTCCGGCGCCGGATAGCGGGATCCGCGGTTAGCCGAGCCGGCCACAGAAAGACCACTAGCACCGGTACCGCGTACAGCAACCAGCCCAGCACTTCGATGAGGCGGGGATCGGTGGGTATGCCGAACAGCCCGGTGACCAACGCGCCCTGCAATGATCTGCCGGGAATCCAGGCCGAGAGGTTGAACACCTGTTGCTGGCCGATGGCGATCCAGCCGGCCTCGTGGGCGGTGCGTAGCGCACCGAGCACCAAACCGGCCGCGATCAGCACCAGAAAGACGCCGGTGATGCGGAAGAAGCGGCCGAGGTTGAGTTTCAGACCACCGAAGTACAGGCCGACACCGACCGCGATCGACAGCGCGATCCCCGTTGCGCCGCCGAGCACGGCGAACCAGCGGCTGCCGTGTGACGTTTGCGCGGCCGCGAGCAGGAACACCGCCGTTTCGAAGCCCTCCTTGAGGACAGCCAGGAAGGCCATCACAACAAGGGCCAGTGAGCCGCCCCGGCTGATCGCCTCCTGGGCCTCGCGCTCCAGCTCGCCCTTGAGCCGGGAAGCGTTGCGGTTCATCCAGATGATCATGGAGGTCACGAACACCACGGCAATAGCGCCGATGACGGTTTCCATCATTTCCTGCTGCCGCTGCGGCAGGGTCGTCGACAGCAAATCCAGCCCGACGCCGACACCGACACTGATGACCACGGCCAGCGCGACGCCGGCAAACATTGGACGAGTCGACTGTCCATTGCGTTTGAGGAACGCACCGACGATGCTCACGATGAGCGTCGCCTCCAGGCCTTCGCGGAGGCCGATCAGGAAAGTGCCGATGAATGCGCCCTGCACGGCCACTTAGCCTAGCCTAACTAAGCATCTGGATTTGCCATACCCACCTATTAGAGGCCGAAGCGGTCGACGAGGCCTCAGCCAGTGATCACCGGCAACTTCGCCCAGCCGCGCACGCTGCTGGTGTGCGCCTTGCTGGCATTGGCGTAGTCGACTTCCCAATCCGGCCAGCGCTTGATGACCTCCTCCAACGCCACCCGCGCCTGCATGCGCGCCAGCGCCGAGCCCAGACAGAAGTGCAGCCCGTGCCCGAAACTGAGATGACCCCCCACACGACGGATGTCGAACCGCTCGCCGTCGGGAAACCTGCGTTCGTCCCGGTTGGCTGATCCGTTGAGCAACAACATGATCGAGCCTTGGGAGATCATGGTGCCACGGCATTCGACGTCGCGGGCCACGTAGCGCGCCTGTACCGGCGAGGGCGCTTGGTAGCGCAACACCTCCTCGATCGCGTTGGGAATCAGCGAGGGAGAGGCGACGATCTCACGACGCTGGTCGGGGTGCTCGGCAAGAAGTTGGCCGATGAAACCGATCAGGCGGGTGGTCGTCTCGTTGCCCGCGCCGGCGATCATGGTGGTGTACATCAGCACCTCGCTGCGCGTCAGCCGCCGCATCGCACCGTCTTCCTCGATCTCGGCGTTGAGCAGCTGGGTCATCAAGTCATCGGAGGGATGGTCGGTGCGCCAGTCGATGTAGTCGGAGAACACCTCATAGCTTTTCTCGAACAAATCTTCGGTCACGGCCGTGAAAGTGCCTTGCTTCAGGCTGATGGCCCGGCCCCCGCGATCACGGATGGCTTGCTGCCCCTCCTCCGGGATGCCCAGCAGATACCCGATGGTCCGCATCGGGATCATCGCACCAAGATTCTCGATGAAGTCGAACCGGCCGGTACCCACCAACGGATCCAGCGCACGCACACAGAAGTCGCGCGTCAGCGGCTCGATCGCTTCCATCCGCCGCGGCGTGAAAACCCTTGACAACAAACGGCGATGCAGGTCGTGCAGCGGCGGGTCCTCGAAGAGAATGACCCCGGGCGGGATATCGACACCGCTCATGATGATGTCCATCGTGGTGCCGCGGCCGGATCGGTAAGTCTCCCAATTCGTCAGCTCCGGCGCGACATCCTCATACCGGCTCAACGCGTAGAAGTTGTACTTCGCGTTGTAATACAACGGAGCTTCGTCCCGCATCCGCTTCCAGATCGGGTAAGGATCATCGTCGATATCGAAATCGAATGGGTCGTAATAGATCTCAGCTACGGTCATGCGGGCTCCGCGGTGGCTGAGCGCGCGGCTTCGGGCAGCACCATCTCGCCGACCCGCTTGAGATAAGGCCATGCGACTTCGGGCGACAACCCGCCGCAAAGTGGCGACAGGTTGAGAATCTTGCCGGATCGTACTCGCGAAACCGCTTCTGGCACAGAGTAAATGACGTGCGACGCGGCCGCCTCGCGCAGCTCGTCGACGGTTTCAGCGTGTGTGAAGCCCGCCGAGACCTCGTTGCCGGGGTTCCAGGCCGCATAACTGCGGGCATCGTGCAGCAGATGCTCACCGAGTTCCGCCCAGGCCGCGTCCACGTCGTCGGCGACGAAGCTGACCGACGGCGTCTTGCGGTCGGGGAAAAAGGTCCCCCCCGGCGAGTGGCCATGCTTTCGGCAGGCCGCTTCGTAAGCCTCCTGCATGCCCTCGACGTTGGCGTTGGCCAACATGCCCAGGCCGTAGCGGCCGGCCCGCCGGGCCGCCGCCACACTGCCGCCACCCCACATCAACCCGGGCCCACCGGCGGTCCGCGGGGCCGGCGTCACCTTGATCCGCCGGCCCTCATGCGCGACCTCCTCGCCAGTGAGCAATTGCCGCAGCAGCCCAAGCTTCTCGTCAGCAAGCCGGCCGCGACCGGCCATCTCCACACCGAAGTGCTCGTATTCCTCAGGCCGGTACCCCAAAGCCAGGATGTACGAGGCCCTTCCACCGCTGATGATGTCGAGAACCGCCATGTCTTCGGCCAGTCGCACCGGGTCGTAGAAGGGCAGGATCAGGATCAGGCTCAACGCCATACGCTTGGTACGCGCCGCGATCGCGGAGGTCAGCAGCAGCGGGGAGGGCAGGTATCCGTCCTCAGACCCGTGGTGCTCACACGTCACTGCCGCCAGGCCGCCGTGGTCCTCCGCCCATGCGCACATCTCCGGCGCCGCGGCATACAAGGCCGTTGGATCGGCTCCCCATGCGGGTGCGCGCATGTCGAAGCGCAGTGTGAACACAGCGACTCCTATGTGACCTAATATTTGTGCCACGTACGCTACGTGGGACCCGGGAGGGCGGTCAACCACCTCGGCCACGACTAACGCCGACCAGCATTGAAACTAACATCTGGTCCCGATACTGTAACGTCGATCGGTGAACCACCTGGGAAAAGGGGAAAGATGACGACGGCAGCCGAGCTATTGGGTTACGAAGGAAAACGGGTCTTGGTGGTCGGGGGCGCGACTGGAATGGGCGCCGCCGTGGCGCAGATCGCCAAGGACCTCGGCGCACACGTCACGGTGATGGACTACGCGCCGGTCGACTACGAGACCGACCGCGTGATCCAGCTGGACCTCAGTGACCAGGATTCGATTGACCGGGCTGTCGACGCGCTCGACGGACCGGTCGACTCACTGTTCTCAGCGGCCGGTGTCGCCGACGGTCCAAAGTTGATGCAGGTCAACTTCATCGGGCATCGCCACCTGATCGAGCGGTTGTTCGCCAAGGACCTGCTGCCGCGCGGCTCGTCGATCTGCTTCATTTCCTCGGTGGCCGGGATGGGCTGGGAAAACGACCTCGAGCTGGTGCAGGACTTCCTGGCCACGCCGGACTACAAGTCGGCGCACGACTGGTGCCGGGAACGCGAGCCGCAAGGAATCATCCACTACGGGTTCAGCAAGAAGGCCATCAACGGCTACGTCGCGTGGCAGGGCTACCACTTCCAGAAGAAGGGTGTGCGGATCAACGCGGTCTGCCCCGGTCCTACCGACACTCCTCTGGCCCGTGCCAACGCCGATCTGTGGCTGACCTTCGCCCAGGACTACCGCGACGACACCGGAAGCAAAACGCTGACACCCGAGGACATCGGCAAGGCGATGATCATGCTCAACAGCGCCGCCGCGGCATCGATCAACGGGATCACGCTCAACGTCGACCAAGGACACGCCATGGCGTCGATCACCGGATCGTTCGCCCCCGGCAAGCCGATCATGGATCTGATCACCGGCCGGGTCCAATTGGCTTAAGCGTCTTGGCTTTCGGATCAATCACGCCGTAGCAAGAAGGGCCCGCGATGGCACACCGGGTAGTGGTTTGGGCGACGGGTGGGATCGGCTCGATCGCCATCCGGACCATTCAGCGCCGTCCCGAGTTCGATCTGGTCGGCGTGTGGGTGCACTCCGAGGAGAAGGTCGGCAAAGACGCCGGTGAACTCGCCAACGGTGAGCCGATCGGTCTGGCCGCCACCAATGACGCCGATGCGCTGATCGGCCTGAAACCCGACTGCGTGATCTATGCGGCCAGCGGCCCAGAACGCGACGCGCTGGCCATCCCCGACTACGTCAGACTGCTCGAGGCCGGCATCAACGTCGTCACCACCAGCACCACCCGACTGGTCAATCCGCACGCGTACGAACCGGCCGAGTGGCGCGACCAATTGGCCACCGCGGCCAAGCAGGGTCGGGTGTCGTTGTACGCGTCGGGCATCGAGCCGGGATTCGCCGCCGATTACCTACCGCTGGTGCTCACCACCCAGTCGTCAGCGATCGAGAAGATCCACGCATACGAGATCGCACTATACGACGACTACGGGGTTGCCGACATCATGAGCGACGCACTGGGTTTCGGCCGCCCTATGGAATACCAGCCATGGATCGGCTTTCCCGGTGCGATTGCCGGCGAATGGCAGGGCCAGATTCGGCTGATCGCCGATGCGCTCGGCGTCGAGGTGCAGGAAGTACGCGAAACCTTCGACCGCGCAACCACAAACCGGACGCTGGAAGTCGCGATGGGCACCGTCGAGGCGGGCACCTGCGGCGCGCTGCGGATGCGGGCGATCGGTGTGGTCGGCGGCCGCGAAGCCATCGTCATCGAACACGTCACCCGGCTCGCTCACGGCGTCGCACCGGACTGGCCGACCGGAATCGGCGACCTGTCCTATCGCATCGTGATCACGGGAGAGCCCGACATCGACTGCACGCTGACACCCACGCTGCGCGATCCCGGCAAAGCCGGGATCGGCGCAATGACGTCGGGCGCCGGCGCGATGGTGGCCACCGCGATGCGCGTGGTGAACGCCGTGCCGTACGTCGTCGCGGCCGAACCCGGCCTGCTGAGTTCGGTGGACCTCCCGTTGACCATCCCCAGGCACGCGTTCGTCACCGGGTGAATCCGTAGTCTCACACGGGTGACTTTCAATCCCCTCGAGGAGCTCACCCTCGAGCAACTGCGCACCCGCACCAGCATGAAGTGGCGTACCCACCCAGCCGATGTGCTGCCCTTGTGGGTCGCCGAAATGGACACCAAACTCGCGCCGACGGTGGCCGAGGTCATCCACAAGACCGTCGACGCCGGCGATACCGGATATCCCTACGGCACCGCCTATGCGACGGCGGCCGCCGAATTCGCTTCGCGGCGTTGGCAATGGGACGACCTGGCGATCAGCCGCACCCGCGTGGTGCTGGACGTCATGACCGGCGTCGTCGAGATGCTTCGCCTGGTCACCGACCGCGGTGATCCGGTCATCGTCAACCCGCCGGTGTACGCGCCGTTCTGTGCGTTCGTCGCGCATGACGGCCGCCGCGTGCTCGAAGCCCCGCTGGGCGCCGACGGCCGCCTCGACCTGGACGCCCTGGAGGAGGCGTTCGCGCGGGCCACAGCCACTGCCGACAAGGTTGCGTATCTGCTGTGCAATCCGCACAACCCGACTGGCGCGGTACACACCGCCGAAGAACTGGGTGGGGTTGCCGAACTCGCCCGCCGATTCGGGGTCCGGGTGGTTTCCGACGAGATCCACGCGCCGCTGGTGCTCTCGGGGTCGCGCTTCACTCCCTATCTGAGTGTGCCCGGCGCGGAGAACGCATTGGCTCTGCTATCGGCCACCAAGGCGTGGAATCTCGGCGGGCTGAAAGGGGCCCTGGCCATTGCGGGCCCTGAGGCGGCCGCCGATCTGCGCCGGATGCCCGAAGAGGTCGATCACGGTCCGAACCATCTGGGCGTCATTGCGCACGCCGAAGCGTTCAGCACCGGCGGCGACTGGCTCGATGCGCTGCTGGCCGGCCTGGACGCCAACCGCACATTGCTGGGCGAGTTGGTCGACAAGCACCTCCCCGGCGTGCGACTGATGTGGCCGCAAGGCACCTATCTAGCGTGGATGGATTGCCGTGAACTCGGGTTCGACGAAGAGCCCACAGCTGGACTCGCGGTGGTCGCCGACCTGTCCGGGCCCGCGCTCTGGTTCCTCGACCATGCCCGCGTGGCAGTCAGTTCCGGCCACGTTTTCGGCACCGGCGGCGCCGGCCATATCCGGCTGAACTTCGCAACATCGCAGGTCATCCTGACCGAAGCGGTCTCAAAGATGGGTCGGGCGCTGGCCGAACGGGAGTGAGGTCGCCTAGCGCTTATTGACCGTCCACTGTTGACATGTCATTAACGACATGCCAACATCGTCATGTCACTCACGGACCATCGAGAAGAGCCAGGAGCTTCACATGACCCACACCGACCAGCGTCGCGGCCCGGCCCGCGTCATCGACGGGTTCCTCAAGTCGCCGTTCGCCGGAATCGCGCCGTGGGCACTGCTGTCGATCCTGTCCGGGCCGGGGCGGTTCGAGGTAGCGGTGATCGCCGCGTTGGGCCTTTCGATGCTCACCCTGCTCCTCGGCCTCAGCCGCGGGATCAAGGTGCACGCGCTCGAGGTCTTCGGCGCCATGTTTTTCGCCGGCCTGGCTATCGTCGGCCTGTTCGCCACCACCAGCGAGATCCGCTTTCTCGAACTGTGGGCCGGCGAACTGACCAACATTTCGCTGGCAGCATTCGCCTGGGTCACCCTGCTGATCCGCAAACCGTTCACCTTGGCCTACGCCAAAGACACCACGCCGGCCGAGTACTGGGACAGCCCGCTGTTCAAGAAGATCAATGACGTCATCACCGCCGCCTGGGCAGGCGCCTTCACGTTCTCCGCGGCTGCCGGCTTCGTTGGCGCCTTCGTGCTGCACGACGCCGGCAACTTCTGGACCGGCTGGATCCTGCAATTGGCGGCGATCTTCTGCGCCGTCTCGTTCACCGACTTCTACCCCGACTACGCCACCGCCAAGTTCGACCTGGCCAACGGCGAGCCCGCGCATGTGCCCCCGGTCCTGCGGATTCTCGAATGGCTGCCCACCTTCGTCATCGTCACCGGCATCGCGGGTATGGTCACCAACTCCATCGACTACGTCGTCGGTATCCCGCTGATCGTGATCGGCAGCGCGACCGCAACACTGCTGGTCAAGCTCTCCGCCCCGGCCGGGGGCTAGAGCCGGGCCTCTCCCCACCGCTTGATCCGCTCGATACCTTCGACGATCTGATCGGGTGGCTCCGTGAATGACAGGCGCAGCGCGTTTTCGTGGCCGAAGACCGAACCCGGTACCACCGCCACGTGTTCATCCGCGAGCAGGGCCTGGGCGATGGCGTCTCCCGTCCAACGGTCCCCGGCATGATCTGCGACCAGCTCGCACCAGACGAACAGCCCGCCGTCCGGTGCGTTCCAACGCAACCACGGGATCGATTCGGCGAGGGCCGCACACAGCACATCGCGTTGCTTCCTGAGTTGCGCTGTGCGGTCGGTCAATTCAGTCCGTGGAATGGACAGCGCACGAGCCACCAGCGATTGCCCGGGTGTGTTCACGTTCCCGGCGATGTTCGACGCGATGCTGGCACACCGGCTGATCAGGCTCGAGTGGGCGGTGATCCACCCGATGCGATGGCCCATGAGTGCGAACGTCTTGGACGCGCTGGAGATGTGCAGGACACGCGCGGAACCCTCGGCGGGCAAGCGCAGCACCGACGGGGCTGGCCCGTCGTGCTTGTAATACTGGAACTGATATATCTCGTCGGCGATGATCCAGCGGTTTGTTTCTTCCGCCCAAGTGGCCAGCAATGTCAGGTCATCCTGCGACAGCGTGGAACCGGTGGGATTCGACGGACTTGAGTAGATGATCACTCGGGTCTCATCGCTCACCTGATCGATCCACGTCCGGACATCCGGCGTCTCAAACGAATACCGCAGCAACTCCACGCTGAGACCGGTGAGCCCGGCGACGTCCACGTAGCTTGGCCAGTAGGGATTTTGGATCGCGATGCACTCCCCAGCATCGCATAGGGCCAACAGTGCGATCATGATCGCCTGCTTGGCGCCATTGGTGACAAGATGCTGGTCCGGATTCGTTAGCCGACCGAATTCCGTTACGTACCAACCACACAGCGCTTCACGCAGTGCGAGCTCGCCACGGCTGCTGCCATAACCCGATGCCTTCGCCACATCGAATGCCGCAAGAGCGTCGAAGGTCAGGTTCGGCGGTGGCACCGTCGGAGCGCCGGCACCAAACGAGATGACGTGGGTCCCCAACCGCCGAAGCTCGGCGACCTTGTCATTGAGAGCTAGCGTTGGTGACGGGTTCCCGGCTGACCGACGGGAGAATGGCCTGGTGATGATGACCCCCTAGCGGAGTTCTACCGGAATGCGAAGGGAGGCCATTCAATCCGGTGAAGGTTACGGCTGCGGCGGCCACCAGGAGCGCGGCCCACGGTAGCGCGTCTGACAGGTGTGCCGCCTGGGACAAGGAGTAGGCGGCTCCGCACACCGCAATGCCCGTCGCCTGGCCCGCTTGGCGCGCCACGGAGGCAAACGCCCCACTGACGGCGGCATAGTCGGCGGATAATTCGGACATGGTTAAAACGTTGGTCGGGGTGTTAGCCATTCCCATGCCTGCACCGAGGAAGGCCGCGACGAAGCTGACCGCCACGGTGCCGGCGGCAGTGGTGACGAGCAACCCCACCGCCAAACCGGATGCGAGCGTGAGCAATCCGGCGACGGTGATGGCCTGATATGGTCCGAGATTCCTCATTATCAGCGGTGAAATTCGCGCCCCTCCCGCGTATCCAAACGCGAGCGGAACCAGACTTGCGCCGGCGACCAGCGCCGGAAGGTGTCGGCTGCCCTCCAGGAAAGCCGTCGCTAGCAGGAAGATCGCTCCGCCAACGCAGAAATAGTTGCCGACCGCCACCTGCATCGCGGTGCGGAACGTCAGCGATTGCCAAGCCTGGTCAGGGATCGGAAAGAGGCCCACACGCTGGCGCCGCCTGAGCAGGTATGCGACGACGGCAGTCACCACCACCAGCAGGCCGAACGGGATCAGCAACTCCCGCTCACCGATGGCGATGAGCAGGCCGACCAGAGCGAACATTGCGACGCCGAGCAAGACGATGCCCTGCCAGTCGTGTCGCGGCGGAGTGTGGGCGGGAGTCGAGGGAAGCAAGACACGCGACAGCACGGCGAAGCCCGCGGCCAGCACCGCGGTGACCACCGGTATCAACCGCCAACCGACGGTCCCGGAAATGAATCCTGCGGCCAGTGGGCCGGTGGCCATGCCCAGGCCGACGACGACTCCCCACGCACCGGTGAAGCGCTGCAGTTCCTTGTGCGACCGGGCAAGTACGCGCATCATGCCGAGTCCGACCGGCACCAGAATCGACGCGCCGATAGCCGCCAGCACACGCGCTGCGATCAGCGCAATTGCGTTGGGAGCCAACGCGGTAACCACGGATCCGACGATGTAGACAATGAGCCCGGAAACCAGCAGACTGCGCTTGTTGAACCGGTCACCGAGTGCGCCGGCGACAATCACCAGAGCCGCGAGCGTCAGGCTGTATCCGCTGAGAATCCATTGGCCCTGCGCGAAAGTGGCAGGCAATGTGTCGCGTATTTGAGTCAGCGCGACCTGGTATGCGGTGCCGTCGACATTGACAATGAACGTCGACAACGTGCACACACCCACCGCGAGACCTCGTCGGCCAGGTCTCATCATGTGGCGACGGTGGCTGCCGGCGGTAGCTCGACGATTTTCGCCAGCTCAGCAAAACCCATTTGGCGGCGTACTGCTGCCGGGTCGGTGAGCACACCAGATCCGCAACCATCAATGGTTGCCCGGACTTGGTGCGCCAAGCCAAGGTTGTCTGTCAACGTGATCTCCCCATCGGGCGTGACGATGTAGGGGGTGTCCTCCATCCCGGACCGGAGAATGTCGACATTGCTATCGGGCTGAGCCGCATAGCTGGCGAGGCGTTCCAGCGGTCCGGCAAGCCTCCCTTTGTGCCGACCGAACTCGAGCTCTTTGATGTGTGCGCGAGCGTGCTCCGGCAGCACCGCGGCGCCGACGGAAAGCGTCACCCTGCGAGATTGCCTTCCGCATAGGTCGTACTCCAGCGACTTGGCCAGCGAGACAGCGTGGCAGAACTCCTGGTAACTACCTGGAAACGGAAACCGGGGCGAAAACCCGAACAGCAGCGTGATATTGAGCTGCCCTTCGGAACCGAGCCGAATCAGTGGATGCTCCACGGCGAAACGAGTCATGGCGTAGCTGCGGTCCAGCTGAACCCATTCGATTTCGTGCAACAGGTGGAGCCTTCGTCGGGCATCGACGGCCTTACGGTAGACCTTTAATTGCGTATGTGGCGACGTGGTTCCGTAGTGGCTGCCGCCCTTCGTCGAATGAACCTCAAGCGCGGCCTCGCTGTTGCTCTTCGTTGCAACATAGTGACGCACGGCGCGCGCGAACTCCGGGCGCGATGCCGCATCGATGCCGATGTCGGTGCCCTGGCGCTCGAGATCGAGTATCACTTGAAGCTCCGCGGCCGCTTGTTTGGTGACGAAGTGAGCGCCGCCGAGATGTAGCGGCAAGGCGGCCTGACTGATTCTTTCCCACTCACCGTGACGGCGGATCGCTTCCTTTACCTCGACCCCGTTGCGGCTGGCCCCGAAGCTAATGAGCATGCCGGGCATGCGATCCTGGATTTCGTAGCTCAGCGCGGAGTAAAGCGCGTTGGACGTGCTCTGCTCCTGCGTCTGTGGGTTGCGCGCGTGGTAGTGATAGTACCGGACACCGATGTCGAATAGTGCGGTCGCCTCGGCGACGAGCTGCCCGGTGTCGGATTTGATCGTTTGTCCACGTGACACGAGGTCGATGAACGTATCGCCCGTCATCGCGTGATTTCTGGGAGTGAACTTAGCGCCGGTGACCGCAGATCCGAGGACAAGGCCGCGCTGCATACCCGTGCTCCTTCGTTATATGTGTGAACCGTTCCCCATTAATGCGTGAACGCTCCCCCCCGCACGGGTAGCCATAACAGCATTGCGTCGGGGTAGCTACATGTCTGTCACCCGAGTGGTCACCCAGGGGATGAATCCCCTTGTCCCCCAGTCACGGGACGCTATGTCCCCCTGCTAGGGGACGAGCACTATTGCGCGCTCTCGGTCGCCGTGACCGCGAGCACAGCATCGGCCAGCTCGGGCCGGCATACCACCAGGTCAGGCAGCTTTGGATCGGGCTGGTTGTAGGCCAGCACGGAACCGTCGATGCGCGAGGTGTGCAGTCCGGCGGCTCGGGCAACCGCGACCGGCGCGGCCGAGTCCCATTCGAATTGGCCGCCGGCGTGCACGTAGACATCCGACAAACCCTGAACAATCGATGCCACCTTGGCTCCGGCGGAACCCATCTCGACCAAGATGCCGCCCAGCGCGTCGCGGACCGCCAGCGCGATCGCAGGCGGGCGGGTACGCGAGACGACGATGCGTGGCTTGTCCGGGGCCGCGGGCGGTGGATCGACATGAGGAGTCGCCAGGGTGACTCCCTGGGCCGGCAGCGCGACGGCACCGGCGCTGAGCTCGCCGGACACCCAGAGTGCGACATGTACCGCCCAGTCGTTGCGGCCGAGCTCGGAGAATTCCCGGGTGCCGTCGAGCGGGTCGACGATCCAGACGCGATCCGAGCGCAACCGGACGGGGTCGTCGGCGCCCTCTTCGGACAGCACCGCGTCGTCCGGGCGCTCGTTGCCCAGCGCTTCCATCAGAAAATCATGGGATCGCTTGTCTCCGGCTGCCTTTCGCTCGCTCGCGTCGGCCTCGGCGAATTCGCTTCGGACGCCGAGCAGCAACCGGCCCGCCTCGGCGGCCAGGTGTGCGGCCAGTGCGTGGTCATTCATGGGCAGCCTTCACGCTAATGGAACCTACCGCACGCACGATACATTCAAACCCGTGAGATCCGATGCCGACCGGGTGATAGACATCTACGAACGCAACGCCGATGCGTGGTCCCGGGACCGGGGCGACGATGTACCTGAAAAGGATTGGCTGAAAAGGTTTTTGGCGCTGCTCCCCGGCCGGCCGACCGTGCTCGACGTGGGCTGTGGATCCGGCGCGCCGATTGCCCGGCACCTCGCCGAACACGGCTGCCAGCTCACCGGGGTGGATGCCTCGAGTGCGATGATCACAATCAGCGCAAAGCGGCTACCCGAACACCAATGGCATGTCGGCGACATGCGAACCCTGGCTTTGGGCCAGAGATTCGACGGAATTATCGCCTGGGACAGCTTCTTTCACCTCCCCCAAGCCGGCCAGCGCGCGATGTTTCCCATCTTTTCCGCCCATGCCGCACCAGGTGCGGCATTGATGTTCACCAGCGGCCCGTCGGCCGGCGAACAGATCGGCAGCTATCGGGGCGAGCCGCTGTTCCACGCCAGCCTGGATGCGGATGAATACCGGGAGCTTCTGCACGACAACGGATTCGGCGTCATCGCCCATGTTGCCGAAGACGCCAGCTGTGGCTACCACACCATCTGGCTCGCACAGCTCAAAGCCCGAACTGATCCTCGATGATGCCGAGCCAGATCTGCGCCGAATCGATGGCCACCTTCTCACTGATGAACGCGTGCTGCGTCCCGGTGTAGATGTCACGGAAAGCGCGTTCCAGCCGACTGCCCTCACGGATGGAGCTGGTGCCGGCAACCAGATGCGCCCATTCCGCGCAATTGCGGGCGGCATCGGTGGCGTAGACGGCGGCCGCGCGCATGTCTGCCCGCAGAGTCGGGGTCAATTCCGACCCGGCGGCAACGGCGGCTTCAGCGGTGGTGAACGCGTCGAGCACCAACAGACGGGCGGCCCGCCACGCCGACATGTGATGAGCGAGTCCCTTCTGGAAGGTCGGGCGGCTGGCCAGCGCCGCCATGTCGCTCATCCGGTATTTCGTCGCGGCCAGCTCGGTCACGTCGTCGAGCATGCTCTTGGCAACACCGAGCGCCCATGAGGCGTGTCCGGCAGCCGTCACGGGCATCAGTCCCATCCGCGTCGCCGGCGAACTCCCCCGGCGCGGCTCGCGCTCGAACAGTCCGAAGGTCCGGCACTCGGGCACGAACACGTCCTGCGCGCTGTAGTCGTAGGACCCAGTTCCCTTGAGCCCCTGCACATACCAGCCGTCGTTGAAGCTGATCTGTTCACGCGGAATCACGGCCACCCGCATGTCCGGGATACCCTCACTGACCCAGCGCATTTCGCCGTCGTCCATCGGGAAAAACCCGGCCGCAACGTACTGCGAATGACCGGTGCCCGAACCGAAACTCCACGATCCGCTCAGCCGGTAGCCGCCGTCGGCGGCGATGCCTTGTCCGTTGGGAAAGAACTGGCCGCCCATGGTGACGTGGTTGTCGTGTGCGGTGAAGACTTCGGCGAAACCCTCGTCGGAAAGATATGTCGCGGCCGCGAACGACGACGGCAGGTTGGCTATTCCGATCCACCCGAATGAGCCGTCCTGCCAAGCCATTTCGATCCATGTCTCGATCATCTCGGCGAACGACGGTTCCACGCCGCCGGCCGCCTTCGGATTGAAAGCGGTCATCAGCCCGGTGGCCCACATTTCGTCGACGATCGCTCCGGTCAGGGTGCGGATCCGCTCGGATTCGGCGGCCTCGGCGCGCACCAGCTCGCGCATGCCCCGGGCCAAATCGGCTGTCGACGTCATCCGCGCTTCCTCTCGCCAGTGTTCGCCGAGCCTGCAGTTTCGCAGGTGCCTACTCGCATTTTTGCTGCAGATTTGCAGGCTCGGTGAACGCGACCCTCATTTGGGGAGTCCGAACAACTCGACAACGCCGTGGTCGCGCCCGGCCGTGTAGCCGCCGTCGACGGCGATGGCCTGACCGGTCACGAAAGACGCGTCGGGAGAGACCAGAAACGCTGCCATGGCCGCTACTTCCTCCGGCCGGCCCAACCGCTGCAGGGCATGCTCCTTGGTAATCGAGGCACACGGACCTTCCATTCCCGGGATACCGAAGACGCTTTGGGCCATCGGCGTGTCGATGAAACCGGGACAGATCGCGTTGGCGCGGATACCGCTGGGGCCGTAGTCGAGCGCGATGTTCTTGGTCAGCAGAACGACACCACCCTTAGCGGCGTTGTACGAACTCCCGCCCGCGGTGCCTTCCAGGCCCTCGATGCTGGCCAGCGTCACGATCGAACCGCGCTCGCCGTCGACGCGGGGTTGTTCGATCATCTTGATCAGCGCGGCCTTGGCCACCAGGAACGTTGCGGTGAGGTTGACGCCGATGACCCGGTCCCATTCGGTGCGGTCGAGCAAATGGACCGGCCCGCCGCCGGCGACACCGGCGGAATGGACCACCCCGTCGAGCCGCCCGGGTACCGCGGCCATCACCCCGGCCACCGCGCCTTCGTCGGTGACGTCTGCGGCGACGAACTGGAACCGGGGCCCCAGATCCGGCGGCGAGGCCAAATCGACACCGACGACGGTGCCGCCCTCGGCGAGCAGGCGTTGCGCGGTGGCCAGGCCGATGCCCGAGGCCGCACCCGTCACCACGAACGTGCGGGATGCGGCACGGTCAGCGCCCACCGGCAGTCGTCCTTTCCAGTGCCTTGGCGCAACCGTCGAGGATTGCTAGAAAGCTCCAGCGCAGCAGCGGACGGGTCACCGCCTCCAACAGCTTGCCGCCGGCGCGTGCCGGGTGGGTGTATTCGGTCTGCCATTCGACGCGCGTGCCGTCGCCTGACGGGATGAACGTCAGTGTGCCGCCCTGGTGATTGAACGGCGGGAAGGATTCGACGATCAGATAGGAGTAGCTGCGTGGTCGGTCGTAGGCGGTGATGCGTTCGCGGAAGCGGGGTCCGACACACGTCACCTCGCGCACCGCGCCAGCACCCGGCGGCGAGGAATCTTTCGCGTAAGCGGCCTTGAGAACCAGTGGAGCAGCGGTCAGGTTGACCGGATCGACCAGCCAATCGAAGACCTCTTCGACAGGTGCCGCAATCGTTCGCTCCAAGTGAATCTCGACCATGACGACATGCTAGACCGCCCCTCACCGGCACAGCTGGCGAGCGCAGACGGGTCTAGGCAAGATCGTCGGGGTGCAACTGCCCGAATTCCGTTATCACCCCGACCCGCTCGCCACCGGCTCGATAGTGGCAACCGAGGTGAACTGCGTAAGCTGCGAACAACTTCGGCCGTATGTCTACGTCGGTCCCGTCTATGCGACCGAGGATCTCGACGACGTTGTCTGTCCCTGGTGCATCGCGGACGGCACCGCAGCAAGACGGTTCGACGCCGAGTTCACCGACGTCGCATGGACGGTACCCGGCGACGTCCCCGAAGCGGCGACGGACGAAGTGCTGCACCGGACTCCCGGGTTCACGGGTTGGCAGCAAGAGCAATGGCTGCATCACTGCGGCGACGCTGCCGCCTTCCTCGGCCCGGCCGGTAGTACAGAGGTGGCCAACCTGCCAGACGCGTTAGGGGCGCTGCGCCGCGAAGGGCGCAGCCACGGCTGGCCTTCCGAACAGATCGAGGAGTACATCGCGGCCCTGGCGACGGGGGACGCACAGCCGACGGCCTACCTGTTCCGGTGCCTAGTCTGCGAGGTCCACCTGGCCTACTCGGACTTCACCTGAGACTGCCCGGGTTCGGCGTCGACCGTTTCGACGGTGAGTCCCCCGTCGGGCCAGCCGCCGTTGACAAAACTCGACGCTCACCCGCGGACGCAGCCGTCAGCGCTGACTGCCGAATAGTCGTATTCCACCAGCAGAACCCTCCGCTTGGCCCCGCGCACCGACCGAAGCGTCCGGCTCGACCCGAAATTCATTGCCCCGCTTGATGAACGGAATCTCGCCGGGTTCGCCGATCTCCATCTTGGGCGCGCCCAGCGGCTTGGCCATGCACCAGATGCTGACGCCGATCGCGGCCGCGAGCGCGAATAGCTCAACGCGACCGAAGGATTCACGAGCTGAATGTGCGATTGCCATGTCCAGGAAGATAAGCCACGACGCCCACCGCAACGCGCGCCGCCAGCCGGCAACTCGCCTCGGTGGCGGACCCTCGTCGCCGTCGAGATCAAGTGCGTCCTCATCCGGTTCCGTCCGGGAGTAGTAGCGATTGCGGTATTTCCTGGTCGTTAAGCGCCTCAGGTGGAACCATCTGAAGGATGGCAATGGAGATGGCGATGATGGGCCTCGTCGGAACGGTCGTGGGTGCGTCGGCCATGGGCGTCGCGGGCATTGCGAAGTCGGTCGCCGAGACGTACTTCCCCACTCTGGCGGCCGGACGCGACCACAAACATCAGATGAACAGCACCCTGCAAGCGCAGCGCTACGAGGCGGTGCGAGCGTGGCGTGCCGGTCTCTGCGGCGCCAGCTGCGCCTACCGGGAGTGGGCGGCCGGACCTCGCGATGGCGATCCGCCGAACGTAGCCGGCGACGAGTGGTATGAAGGTCTGCGCCCGCATCTGCCGACCACCGGCGAGGGGGCGAAATTCCGCAATGCCCACGAAGTCCATTGCGACAACCCGACTCTCATCATGCTGTCGCTGGAGATCGGCAGAATAGAAAAGGAATGGACGGACGAGGCCAAGGGCGCGCGCCAGCGGCGGCGACAGCGGCGGTGACGGGATACTCACGGCCATGACCATCGCACCCCCAGCACAGCGTGAGCCCGCCCAAACCACTGCCTACCGACTCGCGGCCTTGTTGATCGGGGTGGGCACCACCCACTTCGTCGCGCCCAAGCCGTTCGACGACATCATCCCCGCCGAGCTGCCCGGAAGCCCCCGGTTCTATACGTATGCCTCGGGAGTCGCCGAGTTGGTGGTCGCGATGCTGCTGGTGTCGCGCCGCACCCGCCGGTTGGGCGCCGGGTCGGCAGCGGCGCTGTTCATCGGGGTCTATCCGGGGAACCTGAACATGGTCCGGCTGTGGTGGGGCAAACCCTGGCCGATGCGGGTGATCGCCCTGGCCCGGCTGCCGTTACAGATTCCGATGATCACCGCCGCGCTGCGGGTCTACCGCAACAGCTAAAGCGGCGAGCCGATGCGGTGCAGGGTGCCGTCAGGATCGACGTAGGCGAATTCGCGCAAGCCGTACGGCGTGTCGTGCGGTGGGTGCAAACAACCGCCGAGCTTCTCCAGCGCCTTCCACTCGTCATAGAGAGCGTCGGCGTCACTGACGTAGAGGTAGACGCTGGATGCGGTAGTGAGTGGGTCGTGTTCGGCCCACTCGGTGAGGTGCATCTGGACGGGTCCCCGGTCGACAAAGCCGTAACGCTCCGGGCCCTCATAGCCGCGGGCCTCGAAGCCGAGCCGGCGGTAGCGCTGCAGGGCGGCGTCGAGATTTCGGACGGGAAGGATCGGCGCTATCGAGGTGAAGTCGATTTCTGACACGACAGGAGTCTGTCAGGCGGGCGTTTGCTGTGGCATTCTGCGTGGGTGGACGCTGATCCGACGGGTCCGCAATCGGGGATCGTGACGTTCCTGTTTACCGACGTCGAGGGCTCGACACGTCGATGGGAAACCGACGCCGACGGGATGCGGGCCGCCCTGGCGTGCACGATCAGGTGTTGCGCCAAGCGATCGAATCGCGTCGGGGCTGGTTGTTCAAACACACCGGAGACGGCGTTTGTGCCGCGTTCGTCTCGCCGCGCTGTGCCGTGGATGTCGCCGAGGGCTTGACAGAAGCCGCCGAGGCGACCCGCAACCCCGCGATGCTCTGCTATGCGCTGCTCGCCGTCGGCTACGCATTTCGCGATACCGACCCTGCGCGTGCTCTAGCAGCGATGCGCCGCGGACTGGCAATCGCCCAAGAAACCGGAAACCGCAACGTGGAGTCGCATCTGGCGGCCGTTCTGTGTCGCGTCGAGGCGAAGTACGGTGAACCGCTGGCCGCGCTCGGTTACTTCGGGTTAGCCATCCACAATCACCATGAGTCGGGCAACACCACCATGATCAGCACGCCGCTGGCTATCCTGGCGGCATTCTTCGACCGGCTGGAACGCTTTGAAGCGGCGGCCACCATTGCCGGTTTCGCGTTCGGTCCCGTCACCGCAACGTCCTTCCCCGAGCTGACCAGCGCGATCGCGCACCTGCGCGATGTGCTGGGCAACGACACCTACGTATCGCTGTCCAATGCAGGGGCCAATTTGACCGCCACCGCCATGGCAAACTACGCGTTCGACCAAATCGACCGATTCCGAACGGAACTCGAACAAGCCAGGTAACTCTCGGAGCGTTCGAATTTCGTCTCGGCCGGGTCACGCAAGGATCACGCAAGAAACACGCAAGCCGTCGGCGACAACCTTGCGTTCATGAACATCACACGCCGCCCGTCGCGGGACGGGCTCACAGACGTCGCCTCGCTTTTCGACGCCTTGGCTGCCGTTGCCGTCCGCGGCGAGGTCCCCGGGGCCGAGTTGCTCGCGCGCGTCGCGGCGGCCCGGCCGATGCTTAACGCACTGGCACTCGAACCCAATGACGGCGAGCCGTATTCGCGGTCAGTCCTGCGCGTCGACGACAACGTCGAGATCATGCTGGCACGCTGGCGTCCGGGATACAGCTGCGCGCCGCATGACCACGGCGGCTCAGGCGGCTTCGTGGTCGCGGTAGAGGGCACCTTCACAGAGCGGCGGTTCGATTGGCACGGCGCAGATCTGGTCGTCACCGAGACGGCCAGCAGGTCAATGGACACAGCGATTCAAATCACCAGTGACGTGATTCATGACATGACGGCTGAAGCGGGCGGGCTGAGCCTGCACCTCTACAGCCCGCCACCGGCCGGCATGCGGGTGTTCGACTTGCAAAAGGCCGAGGCGATGGAGCTGGTCGGCGATTACGGCGCCTGGATCCCGCAGGACGAACACACGCGGATCCCCTTCGCCGACATCGCACCCAAAACACAACGACGGCCCGTGATTTGGGTGGCCCACACCACCCAGTACCGCGGCGGATCGGCCGAGTTCGCGGTGGCCGCCGCAACCATGAGCCGCGAGCTGGCCGCAGCGCATCCCGGCGCCGAGGTCACCGTGTCCGGGCTGCATCACAAGGCCGACTTCACCGCCGAATTGGCTTGGCTGGCCGAGTCGGGTCAGGAACTCCTTGAGCTGCACCTGATCAGCCATGCCGGGATGTACGGGCCCATGTTCGGCTCGACGCAATGGCCTGAGCAGTTTTCGCCGCACGAATGGCAGGCCATGAGGATTCCGTTCGCCGCGAATGGGCGGGCGTACTTCCACGCCTGCCGGACCGCGCGCTGGTTCGCGCCCTTCTTCGCCGACGTCTTCGGGGTTCCCACGTTCGGCAACCAGAACTACACCACCGTCTCGGCCCGCAAAGACCACTTCGCGTGGGCGGGCCGTCGGTCCCTGGCCCGCCCAAAGCTCTACCTGATCGCCACTCCCGGCAAGAAATCCCACGGATGGCGGGGCTCGGTCCGCAAATACAGCGGCTGTGCCGCGGAGCCAATGGTGGAAAGCCTTCCCGCCGAACTTGACCAGGCACATCCGGACCGGTCCTACGATCGGGTCGCCGAACTGTACGACCGCGCCTACGCCGACATCCACGTTCGCCATGCCGAGTGGCGCTGGATAGCCGACCGATGCGCCCGCGCCCGCGCCGAACTCGGCCGACCATTGCGTGTACTCGAAATCGGTTGCGGTAATGGCGCTTTGCTGCGCGCCCTGGACGAACAGGGCGATATCGACTTCGCCGTCGGCGCGGACAGCTCGGCTGGGATGCTCGCACGGGCAGCCGAACGTAGCCACGACCGCGCCCGGCTGCGATTCATCAAGGTCAACGGCCCGGCGCTGGATATTCCCGACGCCCACGTCGATGTGGTGATTTCGTTCCTGTCCTTCCGCTACCTGGACTGGGACCCGGTCATGGCCGAGATCCGCCGGGTCCTGGCGCCGGGCGGACGGCTCTGGGTGGTCGACATGGTCGAGCGACCGGCGCGGATACGTGAGTTGCCGGTGCTCGCCCGGTCGGCGATCGCACACCTGCGAACACGGCTGGTGCGACGACAGTTCGCCAAGGATTTGACCGCATTGACGACACATCCCGACTGGCTGAATATGCTGAAGCACAATCCGATCCGTGCCGAGCACGAGTACCGCTGGTACTTCGGCAGTCGCTTCCCCGCCGCCGAACTGGAGACCTTGACGGCGACCGCGTCAGCGCGGGTGCTCGCATTCGATTCGGGTCCGCTGCCCAAGGGGCAGACCCCCGTCCTCTCCTTCCCATGAATCCCTGTCTGGGCATCGTCGACTGGGGCATCGGGGGCATCGGCCTGCTGAACGCTCTGGATCGGTTGGCACCTGGCCTGCCGGTGCTGTACTGGTCGGACGCCGGGGCCACTCCCTATGGCCGGATGAGCGTCGATGAGCTGACCGATCGCCTGCTGACGGTGGTCACGGCGCTCGCCGAGCGTGGAGCGACAGAGGTGGCGCTGGCATGCAATGCCGCCAGCACCGTGGTGGGACGGCTCGGCGCGGCGGGGGCGCCAGTGGAGGGAATCATCGGCCACGGAGTCGCCTCCGTGCCCGACGACATCACCGGTCCCATTGGTGTGGTGGGCGGACAGCGCACGATTGCCGCGGGTCACTATCGGCGGGCGCTGGCCAGGCCAGGGCGAGTGGTGTTATCCCGGGTGGCACAGCCATTGTCGGCACACATCGAGGCAGGCCGTACCGGGTCACCGCAGTTCCGCGCCGATCTGGCCAAAATTGTTGCGCCGCTGCAGCGAGTGGAAGCCTTGGTGCTGGCCTGCACTCACTACCCGGCCGCCAATCCCTGGTTCGCGGCGGCGCTGCCGCACGCCGTGCTGATCGACCCATCCGAACGGATGGCTACCGCGATCGCCGAGCGCCATCCACACGCCCGATCCGCCGCGGGCCCGTCCGCGCGGGTCTTTCTCACCACCGGCGATCCGAAGGCCATGCGACTGGGTGCGGCCCGGGCCTGGAGCGCTGCATTGACGGCCACGGCCGTCCGGACCGGCGCCGGCCCAGGCCGTCGGTACCGGCGGTCAGCTGCGTAGTCATGTCTGGCTATCCTGACTCGATGTCCGACCCAACGAGATCCAAGGTGGACACGGTCCTAGCGATGTTCGACAGTTTTGTACGCCAGGACCGCGACTTGGCGGAGCGGCTGATCGCCGCTGACTTCGTCTTCACCAGCCCCCAAGACGATCACATCGACCGCACGGAATTCTTTGAGCGCTGCTTCCCTACCGCGAATCGTTTTGTGCGACAAGATATTTTGCACGTGGTGCCTACGGATGGCAACGATGTTTTCGTCATGTACGAGTACGAGCTAAGAACCGGTGAACGCCACCGCAACGTTGAACTGCTCACAGTCCATGGCGATCAGATCACCGAGGCACAGGTGTTCTTCGGCGGGCGCTATCCCTGAACGCCTCCGGCCTGGGCGCGCGCCGGGCTGTGATTACTCCCGCGGCGCTGCTCTAGCTGCAAGTGGTTCGAAGCCGACCTCAATGGCTCTGGCACGAAACCGCGCCATGAACTCGTCGTGGCCGGCCGTGTCGCCCTGCGCCCGCGCGACCAATCCACGCAGCCGCAACAGGGGCAATTCGTGGAGCAGGAAGCCTTCGTCGGTCGGCACCGCCGCGAGTCGGTCGATGGAGGCCAGCGCTTCCTGTAGGTCGGCGTCCGTGCCGTGTGCGACCAATGCTTCCACCAAGGCCGTGACCGCCAGCCAGCGCCAGATCATCTCGCCCGACGAATAGCTTCGGTCGACGACGCTGCGCGCCAGCTCGATGGCGCCGTCAAGATCTCCGTTTCTGGCTTTCTCTCTTGCCAATTCGGGCTCGATGATTTGCAAGGCCATTCCGACAAAGCGCTGTCTGGCCACGGAATCGCGAGCTTGGGTCAAAAGCGCTATGCCTTTTTCCCGGTGACCGTCACCGTGGTGCAGTTGCGCGAAACCATGCGCAAGTCGGGCGAATCCCAGCACGAATTCGTCGCCGGTCTGCTCTGCGATCCACAGTGCGTCGGCGGTGGTTTGCAGTGCGGTGGCATCAGAAGCCATGGCACCGAACGGGATGGCCAGCACGTACTTCCACATGATCGTCATGACGTGGACCGTGTGATCGATCGGAGCGGCCAGTGTGATGGCAGCGTCCGCGTCGGCCTGCCACCCCGCCATTCCCAGGCACATCTTGCAGAAGCCCGTGATTCCCATCGCTATAGCGAGCGGTGAACCGAAAACAAGGTTGCCTTTCCTGGGATCCCCGTCGGCCAATTCGATGGCACGCCGCGCCCACCGCATCCCGTCTCGCAGCGCGCCACCCTCCATTTTGGCGTAGGTGCCCGCGTAGAAAAGGCCGACTGTAAGGGTCGGATCTCCGATTGAATCGACGAGTTCACTGAATTCGCCCGCCAGTTCGGCCGCTTCGCGGGTGCGGCCACTTGTCGCGAGCGCCATGACGACGCCGGACATGCCCATGGCCAGCGACACCCGATCCTCGGCCAACGCGCACAACTCGCGCAGTTCCGCAAAGTCGGTATCGCTGGGACAATGACCGGCCAGAAACGCAGTCGCGCACAACAGCGTTCGAGCCTGGAGCTGCATCCGGGTGCGGGCCGCATGATCGTCTGGCAGGCGGTCTGCGACCTGACCGGCACGTTGCCAGCTTGTTCGCGCCGACACCAGGTCACGGTGATGCGACCACGCTCCGGCGCGCATGTGCCAACCAAAGGCCACGTCCAAATCTCCTGCTGCTTCGCGATGCTCGGCGATCAGGGCGGCGTTCTGGTCAGCTGACTCGGGATTACGCTGCTCGATCACGGTGGCCAGCCGCCGGTGCTTTTCCGCCCGCTCTGTTTTCAACTGCGACTGGTAAGCGACGGTTCGGACCATTGGATGCCGGAACGCATATTCGGGGCGCGGGGTGAACCGGACCTGATCGATCAGCTCGAGACGCAACAGGTCTTCAAGTGCTGCGGCCAAGCCGTCGGTGCCGCCGACAACGGCGTCGAGCACGTCGGAAGTGAAGCGGGCGCCGATGATCGCTCCGGCATACAACGTTTGCTTGACGCCGATTTCCAGGCGGTCGATGCGTGCTGCGATAGTGGCCTGCAGTGTGCTCGGCAGCGTGATGGTGGCGGTTGCCTCCCGGCAGGCGTAGCGGCCCGGCTCACCGTGCAGTACGCCCCGCCCCGCGAGGTCCCGAGTGATCTCTTCGGCGAAAAACGGGTTTCCCAAGGCTTGTTCGGTGATCTGTGAGGTCAGGCCGGCCACCGAGGCGTGGTCGCCCAATAACTCACCGACGAGAGCGCTGGTGTGCGCGGTGCTTAACGGTGCCAGAGCAATGGTGTGGCCGCCGGGTGAGCGTGACAGTGCACCCTGGTATTCCGGCCGATAAGTAATCAGGACCAAAGACGGAGTTTGGGGAACCACTGTCACGAATTCGGCGAGCATGGCTTCGCTGGCCTCGTCGATCCAGTGCGCGTCCTCGATCACATAGACCGCTGGGCGGGTGCGCGCCAGGGCTGCAGCGTTCAGCAGTGCCGCCAGCCGACGACGCCGGGCGTCCGGAGTGATACTGGGCAAAGCAGCTGCGGTGTCACCGATTCCGAGCAGATCGTCGAGCAGCAGCAGATCATCTGGATTCGCACCGGGAATGCGTACCCGCACCGCCATTCGAGCCGCATCGTGCGCGACATCGCTGATACCGAAGACGGTTCGCAGCAGCCGGACCACGACATGAAAAGGGACATCACAGGTATGGGATTCGCAGTAGGTGCTGAATACCTCGACGCCGCGACCGGTTGCCAACCGCACGGCCTCCGCGACTGTGCGACTCTTGCCGATACCGGGCGGCCCGACCACCCCCGCCACACAGCCGGCGCCACCGATCGACTGCTCGAGAATGCCGCCCAGGCTGGTGAGCTCCCAACTGCGACCCACCAGTGTCGACTCCCTGCGCTGAGTACGCCCGCCACCCAATGCCAGCAGCCGTCGCGCCGGGACCGGACCAGTTGCGCCCTTGATCTGCACCAGCTCGGAATCGCCGAGGTCGGCGGCATGCTCGACGAGCAGCGCGGTGGATTCGCTGATCATCACTCCACCCGGTGGTGCCGCGGATTCCATGCGCTGCGCCATTCCGACCTGCTCGCCGATCGCGGTGTAACCCGATGGGCCCGAACCGATTTCACCTGCGATCACCTGACCCGAATTGAGTCCGATCCGCAGTCGCAATTCGACGTCGTCGTGGCGCTCGACCTCCTCAGCAAAGTGATGGATTTTATTTTGGATGCCCAATGCAGCCAGACAGGCGCGCAACGCATGGTCTTCGAGCGCGACCGGCGCCCCGAACACCGCCATGATCCCATCACCGGTGAACTTGTCGACCGTGCCGCCGTAGCGCTGGACTTCGCTTGCTGAACGGTCGAATATCTCCGTCATGAGCTCGCGTAACCGCTCCGGGCCCAGCTTCGCTGCTAGTTGCATGGAGCCCACCACGTCCGCGAACAACACGGTCACCTGTTTGTATTCGGCCGGCGCGGGCGTGCTGCTTGTCGGCGACCCACAGCCATCGCAGAACCGGGCACCCTCGCGCAGCGACAGACCGCATGCCCTACAAGTCGAAGCCGTTAGAGATCTGGGATCGCTTGTCAAGGCATCTCCTCGACCGAGCGCAGGTGGCCCTCGAAGTCCCGCGTCGCCGTGCGCACGTGGTAGCGCTCGGCAGAAGTGCCATCGAGAGGCGTCACTGCTTCAAGACCGCTCCGATCCACTTTCGTATCGTGGCATTGGTCGAGGCAGTTCGGAAGAAACATGAGGAAAGGACGCTAATGTCGAAGGCCCTTCGGTTGCTGGGCACCATCGCGGTCGGATCGGTCAGCATTACCGCGTGTGCGACCACCCATGCCAGCCCGACCACTTCGCCCACCAGCACCGCACCGTGCGTCGGACTGTCCAGTTGTCCGCCTCCGCCGCCGGACGCCGAGGGCAATCCGGCGTGCTATTACGCCGACGGCTGGCAAGCCACCTCATCGGGCAAGGGCATCGAAGTGTGGTATTTCCACGAACCGCAGAATATGTCGCGGGCCGAAAGTGTCACCGCAGTAGTTCGCAAGAAAGACGGCACCACCGAATCCCAGGACGCCAATATCGAAGCGGGCCAGCAGGTACATCGCTTCGAGTTTGCGGCCATCGCTAAATCGGCGGTGTCGGAGGTGTTCTTTGATAGCAGCGGTGCCCGCTGCTTCGTGATCGGTCCGGGTACCTGACCCGTCTAACCGATCAGATCCTGCATCAGCTGGTGCCCGCCGAGCACTATCGCGGCCCGGTCCGGTCCGCTTCCGCGCCGAACCGCGGCCGCGTTGTCGCCCGCGATGAACACCGGGCCGTTCGCCAGGTTCGCCAGTCCCTCGTCGGCCACCGCCGCGGGATCGGAGACGGATATCCCCGGCACGTCGAAGTTGAGTCCGGCGCGCTCCATGGCCGGCGTGCGGATCACGCCTAGTACAAGCTCCAGGACGTCCACGCCGTGATCGCGCAGCTCGAGCCACAGGCTCTCGGCGAACAGCCGGCTGAATGCCTTGACGCCGGTGTATGCGGCTTGACGCATCGAACCGTACGTGGCGGCAATCGAGCCGACCAGCAGGATGCCGCCCCGGCCGCGAGCACGCATCGGCCGGCCGAAGTGGTGTACGAGTTCTAGCATGCGGGTCACATTGAGGTCGATCACCTGACCGACATCGGCGAGCTCGGCATCGAGGTACTGGGCACGGCAGGTGTTGGCGCCGGCGTTGTAGATCAGCAGGCCGACCTCCAGGTCGCCGGTTTCGGCGCTGATGCGCGAAACCGATTCGGGCGCAACGAGGTTGACCTCAATTGTGCGAACCTGAGCGCCGAGCCGGCGACATTGCTCAGCCGTGTCGTGCAACGGCCCCGGTTTGCGCGCGATCAAAACCAGGTTGATGCCGTCGCGCGCCAGGCGCTTGGCGAATTCGGCACCGACTCCCTCCGAACCGCCGGCGATCACGGCCCACGGCCCGTACCTAGTGGTGTCGATCATGACGATCCATCCGACGGTCGCCGAACGTGTGCTGAGCGCGAAAATTCGGCGAGATCTTGACAGTGGTTACACGCTGGGCGCAGCGCCGGCGGCGTCGAAGACTCGCGCGGCCGACGGCGCGCCTCGGGCGATCACCACCGGCATCGAAGTCGCCGCGTGGGTGCTCAAGATCGTGTGCACCACCTCGACGAGGTCCTCGACGGGCATCAGCTTGCCGGGCATGCAGCCGCGTGACACCCACAGCGGGTAGGCCTTCATAGCCAGCTCGCGGTCCCAGCCGACGTTCATCCCGGTGGCGGCATCACCTTCGCCGCCCGCGCACTCCCCCACAATCAGGCAGGTGAAGCCGATATCGGGGTGCTCGGTTCGCCAGGCTTCGACAAGCCGCTCCAGCGCCGCCTTGCTGACACCATATGCACCCAGCCCCGGCCACGGCGGCCCGAAGCTGCCGGCGTCGGAAGACAGGTAAACCACCTTGCCCCCGGCACTCAGGTGCGGCAGTGCGGCCGCCGTCACCAGAGAGGCCCCGATGACGTTGGTATCGAAGACGCGTCGCCAGGTCTCCGCGTCGGTGTCGGCCAGGGCAACCAGTGGACTTATCGCGGGCGCGTAGACGACGTTGTCGATGCCGCCCAGAGCATCGGCAGCGGCATTGATGGCTGAGCGGCACGACGCCTCGTCTGTGACGTCACACGCGATGGCGACGGCTCCGGGTCCCGCTTCCTGCGCTGCCGCCTCGGTGCGTTCCTGCCGGCGGGCCAGCATGGCGACCTGAGCGCCGCGCCGCGCCAGGCCGATACCGATACAGCGGCCCAGCCCGCTTGATGCGCCGACGACTACCGTTTTCGACATATCCGCCCTCCAGCCGAACGCAAAGTGTGCCCGGGGTCGAGGCTACGCGGCGCGTTTTACCGCCGTGGCGGCTGCTTGTCCGGTTTGCGAATTAATGGGCCTGGCGGAAGCCCTCGCGGCGAGGTCCGGATACGTTGAGAAACGTGCGCGACAAATCGCAACGTCGACAGCAGTGGTCCCTGGTAGGCGGCTTTCGCTACGTGGCCCGCGATGACCATTGGGAATGGTCAGACGAGGTCGCTCATATGCACGGCTACGAACCGGGCACCGTCACGCCGACCACCGCATTGGTTTTGTCACACAAGCATCCCGACGACAGACCGACAGTGGCCGAATTGATCGAGCAGGTCCGCCGGTACGGGGTGCCGTTCAGCGGCCGGCACCGGATTATCGACACCGGCGGCGACGAGCACGTCGTGATCGTGGTGGGTGACTTGTTCTACGACGATGACGGCCTGCCCGCCGGCACCTCCGGCTTTTACGTCGACATCACCAAACAGCTCAATACCGATGTCCAGCAACGGCTTTCCGAGGCGATGACGGCGGTCGCGGCGCGGCGCGCGGTGATCGACCAGGCTCTCGGCATGGTGATGCTGCGATTTCACGTCGACGCCGGTGACGCCTTCCAACTGCTGACCAAGCTCTCGCAAGACTTGAACATCAAGCTGCGCACCATCGCCGAATGTCTGGCCTCCGATATCCCCGACCGTGAGCGCCTGCTCGACATGGTCAGCCGCGACCAGTGAGCAGATCAGCCAAGTAGCTGCTCAGCCCTTGCCGAGGATGGCGTCTCGCGCCCGGTCCATCATCGCCGCGAACGGACCCGCAACCAGGTTCGCCATCTGGGATTCGACTCCGGCGTGTGGCCGGGTGGGCGCGATCACTTCGGCGAGTTTGGCGGCTCGGCCCATCTTTTGGAGTTCATCGCTGCTCAATTGCTCTACCAGCTTGGTGAATTCGTCTTTTTCTTCGTGTTCGGCGTGATCGAGAACCGCGTCGCGAAGTTCCTGCAGTTGGGAGGTGAATTCGGCGCTGTCCACATCGAGCCGTTCCAAATCCTTGAGAACCGTTTTGGCCTCATGCTCTTCCTCGAGCCGCTTTTCGACTACCGCTTTGCCGTCAGCGATCTTTCGCTTGACGCGCGGGTGCACGATCTCCTCTTCCACCGTTTCGTGGACGGCGAGCAGACGTCGAAGTTCCACGAAGGCTTCTTCTCGTTGCTTGCCGGATGCTGACAGCGTCTCTTCGAACAGCGATTTGATCTGCTCGTGTTGGCTGACCAGGAAGTCGACCACATCGTCGGGCGACTGGATGGCGTTGGAAGCCATAGTTGTCCTCCCCATTGACCTTGATTGTTTTTCTTCAAGCGCGCCGGGCTGGTTAATTGCGCGCTGATGGGCGGCTACCCGACCAGTGCGGGTGCCAAACGCGGTGTGCGGCGTTTAGCGCTTCGGCGCGCAGGGTAGGAGTAGGGCTCAAACGTCTATCGCGAGGAGCGACGTGGATCACCTCAAAAGCGACCCGGTCGACCACCACCGCACGACCCGTCAGCATGCCGGCGAATCCCTGATCAACGGCATGAACGCGGGCGGGGTCGCGGGCGTGGCGGTGGGTGTCATCGCACTCATCGTGGGTTTGTTTGCGCTCGCGACTGGCGAGATTGTCGTCGGCGTGGTCGCTCTGATTGTCGCTGTGGCGGCCGGCGGCGCTGGTCTGCTTTGGCTCAGATATGCCCATCGCCGGGTCCGCAAAGCGGAATTACGTTGGCATGAAACCCATTCCGACGAGGCGCCGCCACCGCCTAGCAGCTGATCACGCGGACCTTGTCCGGTGCCGCGGTAGGTGCGGCCGATCGGGTCCAGACAGCACCTGACGGCGGGTGTGAATGTCGTCTTCGATGAGTTGCAGGGCTTCGGGAACCGAATCGACGATGGCCAAGCCGTGATCGGAGATGACGCGCGTCAACCGGCTCAACGCGGGACCGTCCACCACTACGCAATTGAGGCCGAACAAGATTCGAAAGCAAGCAATACCAAGGAAATCGACACAACTCAGGTCGACGATCAGCGGTGTGTCCAGCTGGGAGAAACGCCGAATCGCTTGGGACACTTGGCCGGCATTCGACGAGTCGACCTCGCCGGTGACGCGTAGCAGGATGGCCAGGCTGCGCGCGTGAACTCGCACGCGGGCCCCGGTACAGTCGATCGCACGCCACGGCCGGGCATGTTCTGCGTGGCCGGCTGAGGATTTTTCGTGAGGGTACGTCATGTGATTGCGCCCATCAAAAGTGGTGGTGCTAATGCCAGCTGTGGACTCAACCTGCAGAAAGTGTAGTCCCGCCCACGCTCGCCGGATACCGGAATCGACCACATCAGTACGGTGGTGAACATGAAATTTGTCGAGGTCGACGGAGTTGGAAAAGTCAGCCGCATCGGACTGGGCACCTGGCAGTTCGGTTCCCGCGAGTGGGGCTACGGGGACCGCTACGCTTCGGGTGCCGCGCGAGACATCGTGCAGCGCGCCCTCGCCCTGGGGGTCACGCTGTTCGACACCGCTGAGGTGTACGGCCTGGGCAAAAGCGAGCGGATTCTCGGCGAGGCGCTTGGTGACCGGCGCTCCGAGGTGGCCGTGGCCAGCAAGGTCTTCCCGGTCGCCCCATTTCCGGCGGTGATCAAGCAGCGCGAACGCGCCAGCGCTCGGCGGCTGCAGCTCGACCGCATCCCCCTCTACCAGATCCACCAGTCCAACCCGGTGGTCCCCGATTCGGTGATCATGCCGGGAATGCGCGACCTGCTCGAAAGCGGCGATATCGGCGCGGCCGGCGTCTCGAACTACTCCCTGTCCCGGTGGCAGCTCGCCGATGCCGCACTGGGCCGTCCCGTGGTCAGCAACCAGGTGCATTTCTCACTGGCCCACCCGCAGGCGCTCGACCGTCTGGTTCCGTTCGCTGAGAGCGAGAATCGCATCATCATCGCCTACAGCCCGTTGGCGCAGGGACTGCTGGGCGGTAAATACGACGTCGACAACCGGCCCGGTGGCGTTCGTGCGCTCAATTCGTTGTTCGGTACCGAGAACCTGCGACGCATCGAACCGCTGTTACAGACATTGCGCTCGGTTGCTGCCGAGGTCGACGCGAAACCGGCGCAGGTTGCGCTGGCCTGGCTGATCAGCCTGCCGGGCGTGGTCGCCATTCCCGGGGCGTCCAGCGTCGAGCAGCTCGAGTTCAACGTCGCCGCCGCCGACATCGAGCTCAGTGCCGAATCCCGCGATGCGCTCACCGCCGCGGCGCGCGCGTTTCGGCCGGTATCGACCGGGCGCTTCCTCACCGACATGGTCCGCGAGAAACTGCGCCGCTGACGCGGCCTTGCGCCGGATGCTTCACCGCGTATCGATGGCTACTCCCCGGCGCGGTGAAGCCTCCGGTGTCGTCGAAGAAAGCCCACTCCCCCTCGTCGTTGACCTCCATGCGCCAACCCAACTCGGAATTGGCGCCGACCGACCGGATAAACCAGGCGTACGCGGCCTCCGCATTGTCGAAATTTTTCGTCGCGACAATTTTGCCCTGCGGAGTGATAACTCGAAACTCAGGCATTTCGTCTGATTAGCCAGTCCGCTGGGCTTTCAACCGCGCTTTAGCCGCAGGTGGCGCCTATTTGACGAGCACTAAACCGTGCGTGCCAACCGCTCGGCAAGCAGCTCGGCGAACCGCGCCGGGTCCTCGAGCACCCCGCCTTCGGCGAGAAGCGCTGTCCCGTAGAGCAATTCGGCTGTCTCCGCGACGGCAGGGTCCTCGCTGCGGTCTTGGTGGGCTTGGCGCAAACCGGTGACGAGCCGATGGTTTGGGTTGAGTTCGAGGATCCGCTTGCCGACAGGGACATCCTGGCCGGAAGCCCGGTAGATGCGCGCGAGCGCCGGCGTCATCCCGAAGGCGTCGGTGATCAGGCACGCGGGAGAGTCGGTGAGCCGGGTGGACAACCGCACTTCCTTGACGTGCTCGCTGAGCGTCTCCTTCAGCCAGGCCAGCAGGTCGGCGAACTCTTTCTGCTGCTCCTCGCGCTCGGCCTCGGACTGGTCTTCCTCGGAGTCCAGATCCACCTCGCCCTTGGCCACCGACTGCAGCGGCTTGCCGTCGAATTCGGTCACCGTTCCCACCCAGACCTCGTCGACCGGGTCGGTCAGCAGCAGCACCTCGTAGCCCTTGGCCTTGAACGCCTCCAGGTGCGGCGACTTCACCAGTTGCTGGCGGGTCTCGCCGGTGGCGTAGAAGATCTGCGTCTGGCCCTCCTTCATCCGCTCGACGTACTCGGCCAAGGTGGTGGGTTCTTCTTCGCTGTGGGTGGAGGCGAACGACGAGACCCGAAGCAATGCCTCCTGGTTGTCGATGTCGGACAGCAGGCCCTCCTTGAGGACCTTGCCGAACTGGGTCCAGAATGTGCGGTAATCCTCGGGCCGGTCGGTCTGTATCTCTTTGATCACCGACAGGACCTTCTTGGTGAGGCGACGGCGGATCGCATTGATCTGCCGGTCCTGCTGCAGGATTTCGCGGGAAACGTTGAGCGAGAGGTCCTGTGCGTCGACGACGCCCTTGATGAAGCGCAGGTACTCGGGCATCAGCTGATCGCAATCGCCCATGATGAATACGCGTTTGACATACAGCTGGACGCCGATCTTGGCGTCACGGTTGAACAAGTCGAACGGGGCGTGGGACGGGATGAACAGCAACGCCTGGTATTCGAAGGTGCCCTCGGCCTTCATCGAGATGACCTCGAGCGGGTCGTCCCAGGCGTGCGCGATGTGCTTGTAGAACTCCTTGTACTCCTCTTCGGAGACCTCGTCCTTCGGCCTGGCCCACAGCGCCTTCATCGAGTTGAGGGTCTCGGTCTCGATGGTGACCGTTTCTTCGCCCGGCTCTTCGCCTTCCTCAGGGGCCGGCGGCGGGGTGCGCCGCTCCACATCCATCCGGATGGGCCAGGCAATGAAGTCGGAGTACTGCTTGACCAGGTTTTTGATCTTCCACTCTGAGGTGTAGTCGTGCAGTTCGTCTTCTACGTCTTCGGGCTTGAGGTGCAGGGTTACCGACGTGCCCTGCGGCGCGTTTTCGACTGACTCAATGGTGTAGGTGCCCTCGCCGCTGGATTCCCAGCGGGTGGCCTCGCTCTCACCGGCCTTATGGGTAAGCAGTTCGACCTTGTCGGCCACCATGAAGGCCGAGTAGAAGCCGATACCGAACTGACCGATCAATTCCTCGGAGGCGCCGTCGCCCTTGGCTTCGCGCAGCTGCTGGCGCAGCTCGGCGGTACCCGACTTGGCCAGGGTGCCGATCAGGTCGACGACCTCGTCGCGCGTCATGCCGATGCCGTTGTCGCGAATGGTGAGAGTTCTTGCTTCTTTGTCGACGTCGATCTGGACGTGCAGATCGGAGGTGTCGACATTGAGCTCTTTGTTGCGCAGGGCTTCCAGCCGCAGCTTGTCCAGGGCATCGGATGCGTTGGAAATCAACTCCCGCAGAAAAGAATCCTTATTCGAGTAGACCGAATGGACCATCAAATCCAACAGCTGACGGGCCTCGGCCTGGAACTCCAACTGCTCGACATGCGTGTTCATAACGCAAGAATTTAGCGAGGCGGGATTCGGCCGTTGCGGCAGGGATGGTCTTCGGGCAACCACGCGGTGTTATCGGCACGCCACCCAGGAATCGACCACCAAGATCCTCACGCGTCTTGCCGGGCGCAATCAGCGCTACCGGCCAGCTCGTCCACTATTTCCGCCAGACAAGCAAAGCCGGGCGCCGCCGCCACTTCCGCGGCAATGCGTCGGCTCGCTTCGCGGTAACGGGGTTGACTCAGCACGGCAAGGATGTCTCTGCGCAGGGCGCTGGACGTGGGTCGCTCGGTTCGCAGCCGACGTCCCACGCCCGACCATGCCACCCGGGCGCCCACCTCGGGTTTGTCCTCTTTGCCACCGGTGGCGACGATCGGAACGCCATAGCGCAATGCGTACTGCACCCCGCCGTATCCACCGTTGGTGACGTACACGTCGGTGCGAGGCAGCAGCTCGCCGTACGGCAGATACATCGCCGCTCGGGCATTTTCGGGCAATGGTGGCAGGGTATCGAGTGGACGGCCACCGGTACTGACCACGATGAGAACATTCTCATTGGCGAGGGCTTGCAAGGTGGGGGCGATGACTTGCCGGTAGTCGACATTGGCGACAGTGCCCTGGGTGACATGCACGACGGGCCGGGTGCCGTCGAGGTCAGACCACCAGTCCGGTAGCTCGGCCTGCGAGTCGGTGATGAGCGGCCCGGCGAAGTGCAGCGTGGCCGGCGCATCGGAGCGGGGATACTCGAAACCCCGCACTGTGAACTGCACGATCGCTTCGGCGCGAGTGGGCCAGTCGAAGAGCGAACATGGCAGTTGCTTGCCATGCGCCTGGCGATGCATCTGATCGCCAATAGCGTTGGGTTTCTTCAGCATCCGCCGGCTGACTGCGGCAAGTGCGGCGTTGCGTGGTCTGTTGGCCCATCGCGCGGGCAATAGTCCCATGCCGAACGGCGCGGTGTCGACGCTGGAGATAGGCAGTGGCACAACGCCGCACACGACGACCGGCGGACGCGCGCGCCGCTCGTGTCCGAGAAGTATCGCGCCGCCCATCGAAGCCGGTTCGAGCAGCAACACATCGGCCGGCCGGGCCGCGTGGGCCGCCATCATGGTCTCGTACTGGGATTTAGCCGGGCCAACGAAGATGTGCTCGATGTCGAACGCGGCCGCCTTGGTTCCCTTCAACTTGGCTCGCTCGGGAAATTGCCGAAGCAGCGCCTCGTCGTAATCCGCGTCGGCCGGCAGCGGTAGGTGCGATGCGCCCGTCGCGGCGACCCTATCGGCGAAGCGAGCGCCAGTGATGAACCGGACGTGGTCGCCGCGCTCGACAAGACCTCGCGCGATGGTCAATAGCGGCGTGACGTGGCCATGGGCGGGGATGCTGGCCATGAGGATCGATGCCATGTCGCGCCCCTAGGGTCACATTACATACTGTCCTGTAGTATTCATTATTATGCCACGGCAGTCAATATCGGAACAGCCTTCTCGTCGTGCCCGCACCTACCGCTCAGAACTGCGGCAACTGCAGGCAGAGCAAACACGGTCCCGAGTGATCACCGCCGCGGCTGAGCTATTTGCCGAATACGGCTACGCGCGAACCACTTTCGCAAAGATCGCCGGTAAAGCCGGTGTCTCTCCGGAGACAGTGCAGGGAAATGGCCCCAAGGCCGCCCTACTGATCGCTGCGGCCGAGTACGCCGCGTTCGGCGTGACTGGCGAGCAGGACATTCTCCATCTCGAGGCTGGCCGTCGCATCCTCGCAGCCCAGGACCGCGACGAGGCGCTCGACGTTCTCGTCCGCGCCCAGACCGAGGTGCACGAACGGACCGCACGGCTGGCACCGGCGCTTATCGGCGGCGCCTCCGCCGATCCCGAACTGGACGGCTATCTGACTAAGCTGACCGCCAGCATCAACCAACAGATCCGGCGAGTATTTGAGGTTTTCCGCGAGCGCGATTGGCTGCGTGACGATGTCTCGTTCGACGAGCTGGTCGAAACGGCCGCGGTGATTTGCAGCGTCGAAAGCTTCCTGCGAATTACCCATCGCGACGGCTGGAGCGTCGCGCGTTATCGCAGGTGGGTTCGGCGCGTACTGGCCGAAAGCATTTTCAGACATACCTGAGCTTTAGTGCCCGCGAAGGTGTCTTAGTTCTCTATGCTCAGCTCATGACAGGCAGTATTGCCGCGTCGAACGTGCGTCCGGATAGCCAGGTCCGGCAGGGCACTGCCGGTCGTTCCCGATAGCAACGAAGGCCACTCCGATGGAACCTGATTCTCGCGGGCCGCAAAAACGGGCCGGCCCGACCAGATCCTCGGGGATTCTGCAGAGCGCTCACGCGCCCGGTTTGAACGATCACGCTTGCTGGGCGTACTCGTCTCGCGCCGAACGCGATGCCGCTGCCGTGGAGTGGCTGGTAACTGGCGCCCGGATCGGACAACGCCCGTTCATCGTGACGGCTGATGCCGACGGTGGTGCAGCACTCTTGGCTGCCGTCGCCGCCGCCGACACCTTTGTTGCCGAAGAGGTCACATACTTCAGCATCGAGCAGCTCTACGACTTGTCGGTGCCCATCGACCCGCAAGCGCAACTGACGAAATACTCCGCCGAGGTCGCTCGGGCACAGGCCGACGGCCGCAACGGCGTTCGAGTGTTCTGCGACATCACCCGGCTGATCGCCGATCCGGCTCGCCGCGCCGGCCACGCGCACTGGGAGCACTTCGCCGACACCTGGATGGCCGAGGGCAACCCGTTGGCGGCGTTGTGTGCCTACGACATCGGCGTGGTGGGCGACCAGCCCGAGGCGGTGATGGTTCTGCACCCGCTGCGGCACGGCCCCGGCATCTGCTCGACCCCGTTCGGATTGTTCTGCGAATCGTCGAAGACGGTGCTCGACGGCGAAGTCGACGCCTTCGGCACAGCCGCCCTCGCCGGGGCACTGGCGGCGCTGCCCGAAGGTCCGGTCACCCTCGACTTGAGCGGCCTCAGCTACCTGTGCGCGCGGGGCGCGGCCACCCTGGCCGCTGCCGCGAAGCCGGCGACGCCAGACCAGCGACGGCTTCGACTCGTGGGCGCCCGCCCGATCGTGCAACGAATATGGCAGGTTCTCGGCTTGGACGAGCGGATGCTCTCGAGGCAGGAGGCCCACGCCTCCTTGGCTTGAGATGGCTAACGCTCGCCAATGTCGTTACGACACAACAGGATTGAGCGGGAGATCGTACGATCGATGATCGTTACGCCGCTGCCCTAGTGGTGAGCGGTACCGAAATTTCTTTCCGTTGAAATCGCCGAATCCCTCCGATAGATCGCGGTACCGTACCAGCATTGTCCTGACGCGTCGGGAGGTTGAGCTGTGTCGTTCTTGATCACGACGCCAGATCTGGTTGCGGGTGCGGCAGCAGATCTAGCGAATATCGGTTCGGCGCTCAGTACGGCCAATGCGGCCGCGGCCATCCCGACAACAGGCGCGCTGGCCGCCGGAGCAGACGAGATATCGGCAGGCATCGCGGCGCTGTTCGGCGGGCACGCCCGGGCGTATCAGGCCGTCAGTGCACAGGCAGAAGCGCTTCACGACCAGTTCGTGCAGGCCCTGAGCGCGGCGGGCAGTTCGTATGCCAATGCCGAACTCGCGAATGCGCAGGCGAACTTACTGAACGCCATCAACGCACCGACGCAGGCACTGCTGCACCGCCCGCTCATCGGGGATGGCTCCAACGGCGCGCCCGGCAGTGGGGACAACGGCGGCGCTGGCGGGTTGCTGTACGGCAATGGCGGTTCCGGCGGGTCAGGCGGTCCTGGCAAGGCCGGCGGCAACGGCGGGTCGGCCGGGCTGATCGGTAGCGGTGGAGCCGGCGGGCAGGGCGGTCCCGGTATGTCCGGCGGAGCCGGTGGCCGCGGCGGTTGGTTGTGCGGCAACGGCGGCGCCGGCGGCGCCGGCGGCGACGCTACGGCAATCGCTGCCGCCGGCGGTGCCGGCGGGGCCGGCGGGGCCGCCGGGCTGTTCGGCAACGGCGGAGCCGGTGGCCACGGAGGCACCGGCGGACAAGGCGGGGCCGCGGTACCCCCCACCGTCGGAGGCACCGGCGGCGCGGGCGGCGCCGGCGGAGCCAGCGGTGTGTTCGGCAATGGTGGAGCCGGTGGAGCCGGCGGGCAGGGCGGGGGCGCCGCCGCTGTGCCCGGAAGCACCGCCGGCAACGGCGGCCTAGGTGGCGCCGGAGGGTCCGCTGAGCTGTTTGGTGCTGGTGGTGCTGGCGGCGAAGGCGGGCACGGCGGATCGGGCGGTCTTTCGAGTGCCGACACCGGCGGTAACGGCGGCAACGGTGGTGCTGGCGGGATCGGCGGACTGTGGGGTTCCGGTGGGGCCGGCGGTTTGGGCGGGCAGGCAGGTGCCGGCCTGATTGGCAGCGGCGCAAGCGGCAGCGGCGGCGCCGGTGGCGCGGCGAGACTGCTCGGCAATGGCGGGGCCGGCGGAAACGGCGGGGACAGCATCGGCATCGGTGGTCATGCCGGCGCGGGCGGAGCGGGCGGCGCCGGCGGGCAGGTGATCGGCAACGGCGGTGATGGCGGTAACGGGGGCGCTGCGAACGGTCCGGGTACCGGCGCTGTCGGCGGTAACGGCGGCAACGCCGTCTTCATCGGTAATGGCGGTAACGGCGGCAACGGCACGGGTGGCGAGCAGGGCGGCGCCGCAGGCAAGGGCGGCATCTTCGGCCACAACGGCAAGAGCGGGGCGTCCTAGGGGCGTCGTAGCGACGAACCAAGCCGGGTGTCAGGTGGCCATCAACTCGAAGACGGGGATGACCCGGTCGGTGCGCTCCTGGTACTCGCCGAACCCCGGGGCACGCTCGACGACGATCCGGTAAACCGAATCTCTTTCGTCGCGCGGCAATTCGCGAGCCGTGGCCGGCCGTGGATCCTGGGTGCCGATCTCGACGGTCACCCCGGGATGGGCGCGGATATTGTGCACCCACGCGGGGTTGCTCTCCCGGCCGGCCGCCGAGCCGACGATGTAGATCTTGCCGTCGACGTCGAAGTAGGCGACCGGGTTGACCCGCTTGGCGCCGCTCTTGGCGCCGGTCGACGTCAACAGCAGCAACGGAAAGCCCTCGAACTGTCCGCCCACTTTGCCACCGTTGCTGCGGAACTCCTCGATGTTGCGCTCGTTGAATTCGCGCTCTTCGCGCATCACCTCGTCACCCATCGGCCCATCTTGGCATGAAATCCAGCCGGCGAACGGAATTAGCCGAGCGGCGTTGCGCCACAACCGGGTTAGCTTGGCGATGCGCGCGCCGGCAGACTGCCGGCGGTGTGGTCGGCCAATTCCGTTTGACGCGACCGTAAACGGATTACTATCTGCCCATGCCACTTGAGGTTGGCCAGGTGTTCGCCGGATACACCATCCGGCGCGTGCTGGGCGCCGGCGGGATGGGCGCGGTGTACTTGGCTTCGCACCCTCGGTTACCGCGGGAAGACGCACTGAAGGTACTGGCTGCGGATTTGACCGACGATCCGGAGTTTCGGGCGCGGTTTCTGCGCGAGGCCGATCTGGCCGCCAGCCTGTCTCATCCGCACATCGTGCGGATCCAGGACCGCGGTGAGCACGATGGGCAGTTCTGGATTTCGATGGATTTCGTGGCCGGCACCGACACGGCTCGGCTACTGGCCGAACAGTTTCCGGGCGGGATGCCGCTGGAACAGGTGACGCCGATCATCACCGCTGTTGCCTCGGCGCTCGACTTCGCCCACCATCGCGGGTTGTTGCACCGCGACGTCAAACCGGCCAATATTTTGCTGGCCGAATCCGATGGTCAACCGCGGCGGATATTTCTGGCCGACTTCGGCATCGCGCGGCGCATCGACGACCTGACCGGGCTCACCGCGACCAACATCACGCTGGGCACCGCCTCCTACGCCGCGCCCGAACAGTTGAAGGGCGAGCCGCTGGACGGTCGTGCCGATCAGTATGCATTGGCGTGCACAGCCTTTCACTTGCTTACCGGTTCGCCACCCTATGTCGATACAAATCCCATCGTGGTCATCAGCCAGCATGTCACCGCCCCGCCCCCCTCGATCGGCGCCCGCCGCCCCGAATTGGCCGGGCTGGATCCGGTGTTCGCCACCGCGATGGCCAAGAAACCATCCGACCGGTTTGCCAGCTGCCAGGACTTCGCCGCCCACCTGAGCCAGTACCTCAGCGTCGCCGCCTACGACCAGGACACCCAACCCGCGCTCAGTACGACGGCACCCACTGTGCCGCGGCCCGTTGCGCGCAAGCGGCCGGGTGTTTTGATCGGTGCCCTGGCGGGCGTCGGGCTGCTGCTCATCGCCACAGGGATTATTGCCGCCATCAAGCTCACCCAGCACCCCAAGCCGGCCAGGGCCACGGCGTCGGCCGCACCAGCTCCTGCCGCCGCGGGCCCAGCACCCAACACCGGACCTTTCACCGGGGTATACCGGGCCAACTTCCACGCGGCGACCAGTCTCGACGACATGCCGGCTCCGGGCATGACGCCGTCGACCGACACCTACGCCGTTCGCTCGGTGTGCGGCTCCAACGGTTGTGTGGCAACGGCGTCGCACCTCGATGGTGAAACCACCTTCGCACCGAGCCTGATCTTCGACCAGATCGACGGACACTGGGTGTCGGTGGCCATCGGCTCCGACAAGTGCCAGAACGCGCCTGCCGAAATGTGGGAGGTGTTCACGCTGGACCCGGGCCCAGGGGCCAGTTTCACCGGCGTCTTCAGCACGACGACCAGCAACGATTGCTTAGGCAAGCACACCGTCACCTTCACCCGCACCGGAGACGTCGACATCAACACCCTTCCCGACCCGGCCGCCCTGCCGCCCCGGGTGACCTCGCCCGCCCAAGCGCTGCGCGGGCAGTACCACGAGAAGCGCACCTATAAGATCCGCAGCGCACCGCAGGAAAACGACTATGCCGTCACCACCAACTGTCTGCGCACCGGCGAGCGGTGCATGAGTTTCTTCCACGCACCGTCGGGCGCTGTGCAACCGCTGGTATTCGCCGACGGCAATTGGACCCTGGACACCGACACCGACATGCAATGCCCGGGCCACGGGACGCAGATGCATGTGAAAAAGACCGCACAGTATCCGCTGCCCCAACCACCACAGGATCCGATCACCCTGCTCTCCGGGCAGGGTAGGCAGCAACAGACCGGCAGCTGCGAGGTGAACGTGGCCTTCGACGAAACATTTACGCGCACAGGCGATTAGCCAACCATGTCGCTCGAAGTCGGCCAGGTGTTCGCCGGATACACCATTCTGCGCATGCTGGGCTCCGGCGGAATGGGCGCGGTGTATCTGGCCAGGCACCCACGGTTGCCGCGCGAGGATGCGCTCAAGGTATTGCCTGCCGATTTGACCGCAGATCCCGAGTATCGGGCGCGATTCGAGCGTGAGGCCGAACTGGCAGCGGCTCTGTCGCATCCGCACATCGTGCGGATCTTCGACCGCGGCGAATACGACGGCCAGTTCTGGATCTCGATGGACTATGTGGACGGCACCGACGCAGCGGTGTTGCTGAGCAAATTCCATCCGGGCGGGATACCGGCTGATGAGGCATTGGCGATCGTCACCGCGGTGGCCTCGGCACTGGATTACGCACACCATCTCGGGCTGCTGCACCGCGACGTCAAACCGGCCAACGTCCTGCTGACCGAACCCGACGGACAACCACGACGGGTGTTCTTGGCCGACTTCGGCATCGCGCGACGCATCGCCGAGGTGGCACGGCTGACCTCGACCAACATGGCGGTCGGGACCGCTGCCTACGCCGCACCCGAGCAGTTGATGGGTGCGGCTCTCGACGGACGTGCCGATCAATATGCGTTGGCCTGCACCGCATTTCACCTGCTTTGCGGCGCACGGCCCTACGACAGCGCCAACCTCGCTGTGGTGATCAGCCAGCAAATCACCGCCGAGCCACCGTCGATCGGTGCGCGCCGCCCCGACTTGGCCGCCCTGGATCCGGTGTTCGCCACCGCGATGGCCAAGAAACCATCCGACCGGTTTGACAGCTGCCAGGAGTTCGCGCACCAGCTCAGCCAGTGCCTCAGCGGCGCCGCCCCCTACACCTTCGCCACCCGGCCCGCGCCCGCCGTGCAGGTGCGGCGTTCCCGTGTTCGCATCGGGGTGCTGGCGGCGGCCGTGGTGCTGCTGCTTGCCGCCGCTGCGGTTTTCGGCGGCCTGCAGCTCACTGCGCAACACCATCCTGGTGTCGCAGCCGGTCCTTTGTCCGGCGTCTACCGCGCCGACTTCGGGCCGATCACCGGCCTCGACGACGTTGCCGACACCGCAGCTGCACCGGAGCTGGTGAGCAGCTACGGACTTCGTTCGGTGTGCGGAACCACCGGCTGCGTGGCGACCGCGACACGGTTGAGCGGCGCGCCGGTAGGCGCAACCACGATGGTCTTCGACCAGATCGATGGTCGTTGGGTGGCCGTCGCGCTCGGCTCGGACCTGTGCCGAAGCATGCCCAGCGAATTCTGGCAGGTGTTCACCCTGCAGCCGGGTCCCGGCGGCAGTCTCACCGGGGAATACTCGACGACGGCAGGCAATGGCTGCGCCGAGAAGCGAACCGTGACCTTCACCCGCACCGACGACCCCGACGACAACCGCCTGCCCGACCCGGCCGGCCAACCCAAGCGGGTGTCCTCACCGGCCGAAGCTCTGCACGGCCGCTACCGGCTGGCCCGAACCTTCACCAGCGGGATGGCGCCGCAACGCACCGAGGCCGCCGTCAGGACCGACTGCCTGCGCACCGGCCAGCGGTGCATCAGTTACTTCCACGGCCCATCGGCAGAATTCCCGCTGGTATTCGACGGCACGAACTGGACGTCGGACATCGAGCAGGACACCCAGTGCCCGGGGACGCGAGCCACTACACACGTGAAAACCACCGAGCAGTATTCGCTGCCCGCACCGCCGCAGAATCCGATCACCCTGCTGAGCGGGCAGGGACACCAAGTACAAAGCGAGCCGTGCGCACTCGACAGTGACTTCGGCGAAACATTCACGCGCACCGGCGATTAGCCGCAACGACCCAAAGTATTCGGCTAAGACCCGCCTATCCCCGGCGCGGCAGCTTACGATTTGCCAATGGTGCTCGAGGTTGGGCAGGTGTTCGCCGGATACACGATCCTACGAGTGCTGGGTGCGGGCGGAATGGGCACGGTGTATCTGGCGTCTCATCCGCGGTTGCCGCGCCAGGACGCACTGAAGGTGCTGCCGGCCGACGTCACCGGCGATCCGGAGTTCCGGGCACGATTTCTGCGGGAGGCCGACCTGGCGGCCAGCCTGTCTCATCCGCACATCGTGGGGATTCACGACCGCGGCGAACACGATGGCCAGTTCTGGATTTCGATGGACTATGTGGCCGGCACCGACGCGGACCAACTGGTGAGCGAGCAGTTCCCCAGCGGCATGCCCGTCGATCAAGTGGTCACCATCATTACCGCGGTCGCCTCGGCCCTGGACTACGCCCACCATCGTGGGCTATTGCACCGCGACATCAAGCCGGCCAACATCTTGTTGACCCAGCCGGACGGGCAGCCGGCCCGGGTTTTTCTGGCCGACTTCGGCCTCGCGCGCCGCATCGACGACGCGTCGGGACTGACCGCAACCAACTTCACCGTCGGCACAGCCGCCTACGCCGCGCCCGAGCAGCTGACGGGCGACCCGATGGACGGACGCGCCGACCAATATGCCTTGGCCTGCACGGCTTTTCATCTATTGACCGGCGTCGCGCCGTATGGCAAATCCAATCTGGGGCTGGTGATCAGTCAACACATCACGGCCCCACCACCCTCGCTCGCCGCCCACCGGCCCGAGCTGGCCGGGCTGGATCCGGTGTTCGCCACCGCGATGGCCAAGCGGCCGGCCGATCGGTTCGGCAGCTGCCAGGAGTTCGCCCAGCAGCTGGCCGAGCGCCTCACCGTCGTCAGCTACCCGCACGATGCCACCGCGCTGGACGCGACGATGCCGGCCGCACTACCTCAGCTCGGCGAACCGCCGGGGCGGCGTCGCCGGGTGCTGATCGGCGCGCTGGCGGCGATAGTGTTGCTGGTCGTCGCCGTCGGGGTCGTCGCGGCCGTGAAGCTCACCGGACAGCGGCAATCCGGTACCACCGCGGCCCCGCCGACGGCCACGGCAGGCAGCCCGGAACGCGAAGCCGGTCCGTTCACCGGCATGTTCCGGGCCAACTTCGGCGCCGGGACCAATCTCGACAATGCCCCCACGCCGGGTGCGACACCGACGACGGCCATCTACGCCGTCCGCTCGTCGTGCACACCCGCCGGATGCGTGGCCACCGCGTCGCGGGTGAGCGGCGAACTGCGCCTCGCTTCGACGATGGTGTTCGACAAGGTGGATGGCCGCTGGGTGGCGGTGGCCCTCGGCTCCGACAGATGTCGCGGCACCGCCTCTGAATTCTGGCAGGTGTTCTCCCTGCAGCCAGGCCCCGAGGGCACTCTGACCGGCGAATACCGCGCTGCGGCCCGCAACGCCTGCAATCAGAAACGCAGCGTGACGTTCACCCGAACCGGCGATGTCGACATCAACAGCCTGCCCGACCCAGACAAGCAACCGAGGCGGATGGTATCGCCGGCCGAGGCGCTGCACGGCAGCTACCACGTCACTCGAACCTTCTCCAGGGCGATCGCGAAACAAGAGATGGACTACGCGGTCATCACGGATTGCCTGCGCAGCGCCGATCGGTGCATGAGCTACTTTCACTCGCCGTCAAACGACACGCCATTGGTATTCGATGGCGCCAGTTGGGTTCTGGACGTCGCACACGATGAGAGCGTCGCGGGCTGCACCGCATTGATGGTGAAAACCACCGGCGACTACCCGTTGCCGCAACCCCCCGAAAATCCCATCGCGCAGCTCACCGGGCACGGTACCCATCAACAGACCGGCACATGCGCCGTTAATGTGGAGTTCGACGAAATCTATTCGCGCATACGCGATTAGCGCTGACGAACGTCAGCCCGCACCGATTTCAAAGGTGAATTCATGATCGCAGATGCGGATGGAGTCACCGTCGGCGAGCGTGGCGCTGGGCGCAATCCGCTGGCCGGCTACATCGACTCCGTTGGCCGAATGGAGGTCGGTGACGACGAAGCTGGTCCCGGTGTCGACGATCACCGCGTGGTAGCGGCTCACTGTGTCGTCGTCCAGGACGATGTCGTTGTCGGCGAGGCGACCAATCCGGGTGGCCGGCCCGCGCAGCGGATGACAAAGCCCGGCCGCGTCGCGTAACTGTGCGACGGGCGCTTCCGGGGTGACTTTCGGGCGCCGCTGCAGGGTTTCCGCCGCTCGTTTGGCCGTGGCGCGGGCGGCCTGCTTGATGTCCAGCGGCTCTTGGCGAAGCATCCGCTGATGCAGGGTTTGCAGCGTGGGGCCCGGGTCGATGCCCAGATCGTCGGCGAGCGTGGCCTTGAGCCGGCCGTAGGTTTCCAGCGCATCGTATTGGCGCTCGGTCAGGTAGTAGGCGGCGATCAGCTGCGCCCACAGCGGCTCCCGGTAGGGGTGCTCGGCCACCAAGGCTTCGAGCTCGGAAGTTATAAAATGCGCTCGGCCGCAAGCTATTTCGGCTTCAGCACGGGCGGTGAGCGCAACCAGCTTGTCCTCGGCCAGTGCGGCCGCGAACGCTTCGACGAATTCGAAGTCGCGCAGGTCTTCTAGTACCGGACCCCGCCACTCGGCCAGCGCGGCCGACAAGTGGCTACTTGCGTCGTCGAACCGGCCCGCGGCGGCGGCCTGGATTCCGGCCTTCTGCTCGCTGGCGAAGCGGCCGATGTCGCACTCCTCGTCGGCCACGTTCAGCCGATATCCCGGATGGGCGCTGACAAGGACGGCGGCGCCGCTGCCCATTAGTCGACGCAGCCGGGATATGTGGGCATGCAGGCTGCCTCGGGCCTCCGGTGGCGGCTGCTGCTGCCACGCCGCATCGATCAACGCGTCGATCGAGACGGTGCGATTGCGATTGATCAACAGCATGGCCAGCACCGCCCGCTGCTTGGCCGCGCCCAATGGCGCGTCGGTGCCGTCGACGCTGAGCTGTAGCGGTCCCAATACCCCGAATCGAAGCGTGTGCTGGCTGCCACGGTCCGGCGTCACCATAGGTAGACCCGCGCGCTGTTGCCGCCGATGCAGGTGATCCAGCTGTCCCCCGGGAATTGCCGGCAGTGCATGAGAAAGTTCGAGCCGTTGCACAGTGCTCCGGGCACCGTCATGCAATCCACGGCGCCCGGCGCCGAAACCGCCCGCGGCAATGGACTGGCGTTGCCGTATTCGGCCCAATACGACGTCAGCACGCTGTCGGCGAAAAGACATGAGGTTTCCGGCGTCCCGCGTCCGGCGTGGGTGGCGAATCCCGTAGCCGTCGGCAACGAGAAGCCCTGATCACAGGTCTGATGCAGGCTGCTCAGGTCGGCTCCGGTGATCAGTGGCGGCCGGGCGAGCGGGCTTGCCGGCTGCCCGGTGCGCCCGCGGACGAGCAGGAAGACCACCACACCGATGCCGGTGAGTACCAACGCCGTCGCGACCGCGATCAGCGTCGGCAGCAGCCGGCCGCGCTTGCGCTGTGGTGCATCGGCGGGTTTCGCAGCGGCCGACAGCGCTCGGGTGTCGTCTCCGGGCGAACCGAGCGGCGAAGTGATCTCGCCGCCCAGTGCGCGACTGGCCGCCCGGCCGAGAGCTCCCGCCGTCGCGTACCGCTCGTCGGGGTTCTTGGCCATGCCTCGGGCGACCACTGCGTCGAGCGCGGCGGGAATACGCGAGTTGGTTGCGCTCGGCCGCGGGGGCGGCAAGGCGATGTGCGCGGCCACCAAATGCTCGAGGTTGGCGGCGGAAAACGGAGCGTCACCGGTCAGCAACTCGTACAAGACGCATGCCAGCGAGTACACGTCCACCGCCGGTGTGGCCACCGAGTCGTTAAACCGTTCGGGCGCCATGTAATTCAAGGTGCCTATCTGGGTACCCACCGTCGTCAGCCGGCTGTCGCCTTTGGCCTCGGCGATGCCGAAGTCGACCAGATACACGAAGTCGGCAGGGGTGACGATGATGTTCTGCGGCTTGACGTCGCGATGGATCAGCCCTTCGGCATGTGCCGCATCCAGCGCGGCGCTCACCTGACCGATGATGTTCACCGCCCGTTCCGGTGTCAGCGGACCTTCGGCGACCAGATCGAGCAGCGTCTGTCCCTGCACCAGACGCATGTCGATGTAGAGGCTGCCATCGATCTCGCCCCAATCGTGAATCGGGATGACGTGGGGTTCTTGCAGGATCGCCGCGGCCTGGGACTCGCGCTGGAATCGGGTGCGGAACGTGTCGTCCCGGGACAACTCGTCGGCAAGGATCTTCAGCGCGACGCTTCGTCGTTTCCCCGTGTCATAGGCCTCGTACACCGCTCCGCCGCCGCCTTTGCCGAGCAGGCGGGTGATGTTGTACTTGCCGAACGTCGTCCCGACGCGCGCGTCCACCGCCGCAGTATCTCCCCCGCGGCACAGCAACGCACGCAAGACCCACACAAGAATCGCACAAGGCACACATCGGACGCTCTACGTGACCGGTCGCTGGGGCCCGGCTATCACGAACCTTCGACTAGGAAGTGACCCGACATGACAGCGACAAAGACCATAGCGAGTTGGCTGGCAGCCGCCGCGGCAGCGATCGCTATCGCCGCACCCGCGCACGCCGACCCCGCGGTGAATCTGCAGGTGACCGATGATGTGCGGGCCGACCTGATGCAGGCCGGGGCGACGCTCACCGGACGGCCAGCCGCGGAGTACAGCGGCTTGGCGCCGGGGCGGACTTACTACGCGTACGTACCGAGCCAGACCAATCCCACTTATTGGGCCGCCGGCGCGCTGTACGGGCCGAAGACCGAGGCGGCCGCGATCAACCTGCAGGATCAAAACAGCTACATGTTCTTCCGCAAAGGCGGGGACCCGGACGCAACCTGGGTTCCGATCGCAGCCGGGTTCGGCCCGATACCGGCGGGCGCGGCGCCCTGCCCGATTCCGCAGGAGGTTCGCGACCTCTGGCAGTGGCCAGCCGGCAAGTGCTATCCCCCGCCCAGGTCCTGAGGAATCCAGCGATGAAACGCCTCTTCCTTGTCTTCGCCGTTGCCGCCACGCTGGTGACGGCGGGATGCTCGGGTACCTCCACCACCTCAGCCCCACAGCACCCGACTGCCCCGGCGCCGAGCACCGCGCATCCGGTGAGCTACGGCCGTCAGGTCGTGCTGCCGTTCGGCGAATTCATCAATCACCTCGCCGGGGTGACGGTGGACAGCGCCGGCAACGTGTATGCCCTCGATCTGCACTACGGCCAGGTGTGGGAAATGGCAGTGGGGGCAAGTAAACCCACGTTGCTGCCATTCACCGACCTCGGCCAAGCCGTTGATGCAACGGTGGACGCAGCCGGCAACTTCTACATCACCGACTACTTCAAGAACCGTGTGCTGAAAGTGCCGGCCGGAGCCAGCAGCCCGACCGTGCTGCCGTTCACCGATCTCAACGTGATTGCAGGCGTAGCGGTGGACGGCGCGGGCAACGTCTACGTCGCCGACTCCGGCAACCATCGCGTCTTGCGACTGGCGCCGGGTTCAGCCAGCCCAACGGCATTGCCATTCAACGATATTCGAGCCGATGGTGTGGCCGCGGATGCGGCCGGCAACGTCTACATCACCGACTCGGTGGGCAAGCGTGTGCTGAAGCTCGCTCCCGGCGCCAGTGAGCCGACCGTGCTGCCGTTCACCGACCTCGAACAACCGACCAGCGTCGCGGTGGACACCGCCGGCGGCGTCTACGCCGTCGACTTCGGCACCAACCGCGTGTTGAAATTGGCTGCGGGCGCTAGCGCCCCAACCGTGCTGCCGTTCAGCGACCTCAACGAGCCGTTCAGCCTGGCGGTCGACAACAAGGGCAATGTGTACGTCAACGACGGCATGCACTTTCGCGTCCTCAAGCTGCCGGTGCAGTGACATGAAGCGGATAGCGCTGATGGTCGTCATTGCCACCGTCGCAATCGCCGGCGTGGCAGCCTGTGGCACGTCAAAGGTCACCCACCGGACGCCTGCGGTGACCACTACAACGCCTGCGGCACAACAACAGTCGGCATGCACCCACCTCAATGGCACGGTCGGCCCGGACCAAACCTGCCACGTCCGCAGCGTCACCCCCACCTACAAGATCGACATCAGCTTCCCCCTCGACTACCCCGACCTGCAGCCGGTGATCGGCTTCCTGGACCGCGGCCGCGCCGGATTCATCGACTGGGTGAGCAAGATCGGGCCCCAGCACAAGCGTGGGCGGCCGTATCAATACGTCGTTACCGCAAAGACATTCCGCTCCGGAACGCCGGACTCGGGAACTCAAAGCCTAGTGCTGCAGATCGACAACGACACCGGCCTGGCCAACGAAGGCCACCCCAACACCACGTTCGCGGGGTTCAACTTCGACCTCGGCAAGCGCTCGCCGATCACATTCGAGATGCTGTTCCGGCCGGGGACCCAACCGCTCGAGGTGCTCAATCCGATCGTCGAGCGCCAATTGCATGCGGCGCCTGGCGATCTCACCGAGCAGACGTATCAGAACTTTGCGCTCACCGACGACGCGGTCATCTTCTTCTTCGCTCAAAACCAGGTGGTGTCCGACAACAACGGCCCGCACCGGGTTGCCGTGCTCCGCACCGAGCTCGCGTCACTGCTCGCCTGAATCCGTGCTTGACGGGAAAGGAATCGACATGAAGCACATAGACATTCGAGGCCTGCGCTATCAGGTGATCGTCGCCGCGATGGCGGCGCTACTGACAGCAGCCTGTGCCTCATCCGGTCCGACTGCCGCGCACGGCAAGTCGGATATCCCCACCGTCGCACCGGTGACGCAGCTGTCGGCTCGTGGCGTGGAATCCTCCATCGAGACCATCCCGTGGCCGCAGGTCGGTCCGGGTTGGATGCTCGCCGTGTGGAGCCCGGTCACCGGTCATCGGCCCGGCGAGACACCAGCGCCCAACCAGCCGGCGCCCAACCAGCCAAATCCGAACGAAGTCACCAAAACCCTGTATCTGGTCAACCCGGCCGGTGGCCGCTATCCGATCACTACTTTCCCGCCCGGCACCAGCCCCAGGTTGATCGACTGGTCCAGCGACCGCGGTCATGCGTTGTTCGACCTGCCCAAACCCGGATCGGTGTCGGCCAACACGGTCATCTCGGTCGACCTGCGGACCGGCAAACAAAGTTCGTTTGCTCGCGACCAGGGAAGCCCCATCGGTTACGCGCGTGCGGACGGTACCGGCGTGCTTATCGGCGAAAGCCACTACCGCGACCACCCAGGCTGGCTCGCGCGCGTGGACATGGCCGGCAACCAGGAACTGGCTTACGCCGTGGCCGAGGACTACTCGGGAGGCGCGCTTGCGACATCCGATGGCACGCAACTGGTCCTCGGCTCAGCAAGCGGCCTTGCGGTGATGAGCGGTGACGGGGTGCCCGGCAGACGACTGCCGGTTCCGGGAAAGCTGAGTGCGTGCTCGCCGGTCCGGTGGTGGACTCCGACGGTGGTGTTGGCCCGGTGCGGGGACGCCGTCCGCTATACCTCTGCCGGGCAGCTCTGGCGAGTACCCGTCGACGGCACGGCGCCGACGGCGCTCACCGCGGTCAACTCCGGCCAAGGCGACGACCCCGGCTTTGCCGGCGACGCCGGTGACACCGATGCTTGGCAGTTGCCGAGCGGCACGTTCCTACAGTCCATCGGCGCGTGCGGCACCCTGTTCCTGTCCCGGCTGACACCCGACGGGCACACCACGCGAGTGAAAATTCCGGGTGTGTCTGACAGTGTGCGCGTAGACGGCGTCAGCGGCGACAAATTGGTGCTTACCGCCAAGGCCGGCTGCGGTCCCGGCACATCACTACTCGCATACGACCCGGCGGCCAGCACATTCACCGTGTTGCTCGGGCCGGTTGTCAATGGCGGCAGTGTTACCGAAGCGCTCGTCTATCCTGGCCGCGAGTGATCCCGGCCGGGCATAATCCTTGCATTTGAGGCAATCAATGCTTCGAATAATTCTGCTAGACGCAGGTATGCGGCCTTCCTAGCGTAGTTGTCCAGAAACGCGACTTGGGGTCGCAACTGGACGGGCGGGAGGCCAGCCATGGTGAATTTTTCGGTGCTGCCGCCGGAGGTCAATTCTTTGCTGATGTTCACCGGCGCTGGCTCGGCGCCGATGCTGGACGCTGCGGCGGCATGGGGTGGCTTGGCCACCGAATTGGAGACGGCGGCGTCGTCGTTTTCTTCGGTTACCTCAACGTTGGCGAGTCAGTCGTGGCAAGGCGCCGCGTCGGCGGCGATGGCGGCCGCGGCAGCCCCCTACGCGGGGCTGTTGAGCGCCGCCGCCACCCACGCTCAAACAGCAGCCACCCAATCCCAAGCGGTGGCCGGTGCGTTCGAGGCCGCACGCACAGCGATCGTCCATCCACTGGCGGTAACGGCCAACCGCGACGCGTTCGTGCAGTTGGTTCGGTCGAATTTCTTGGGGCTCAACGCGCCGGCGATCATGGCCGCCGAGAGCCAGTACGAACAGATGTGGGCTGTGGACGTGGCAGCGATGACGGGCTATCACGCCGGCGCGTCGGCGGCGGCGACGCAGTTGGTCTCGTTGCCGGCCGGCCTGCAGCAGTTACTGCAGGGCCTGCCCAACCTGGGTGTCGGCAACAAGGGCACCGGCAACGCGGGCAGTGGTAACACCGGCAACACCAACGTCGGATCCGGAAACACGGGCGACGCTAACGTCGGTGGCGGGAACTACGGCAACGCCAACATGGGCTCTGGGAACACCGGCAACGGAAACGTGGGCTCGGGCAACATCGGCAGTGGCAACGTCGGCTTCGGGAACTCCAGCGTGGGCAGCGGCGCCAACGTTGGCGCCGGAAACTACGGCAATCACAACTTCGGCTTCGGCAACACCGGCGACGGTAACCGCGGCGGTGGAAATACAGGCAACGACAATATCGGCGGCGGAAACACCGGCAGCGGAAACTGGGGCTTCGGCAATACCGGCAACAACAACATCGGAATCGGGCTGACCGGTAACAATCAGGTCGGCATCAACCTGGCCGGCCTGCTGAACTCGGGCACGGGCAACATCGGCTTTGGCAACTCTGGTACGGGCAACATCGGCTTCTTCAACTCCGGCGACGGTAACGTCGGCATCTTCAACACGGGCAGCAACAACGTTCTGCCGGGCCACCTCAACGGTTTTGGCTTCGGCAACTCGGGCGTCGGCAACGCCGGCTTCGGAAATTCGGGAATCTCGAACACCGGCTTCGGCAATGCGGGCAGCCAGAACACGGGCATGGGTAACACGGGCAGCGAAAGCACCGGCTTCTGGAACTCGGGCGACGCCAACACTGGCTCTTGGAATTCCGGCGACGCCAACACGGGCAACGGGAACTCTGGCGATATCAACACCGGCTTCTGGAATTCAGGCAACGTGAACACCGGCTTTGGCGCCACCACCGACACCGGCCTGACCAACTCGGGCTTCAACAACACCGGCTCGTCTGATTCGGGCTTCAACAACACCGGCATCTTCACGTCGGGCTTCCTGAACTCGTCCACCGGCGGCGATTTCGTTAACGGCTTCACCTCAGGTATTGGAAACGTTGGCATCCCGGGTTCGCCAAATGGCCCCGGCTTCAGCGGCTTCAACTCGGGCCTGTTCAATGCGGGCACCGGTGTGTCGGGCCTCTTTAACCTCGGTCCATCCAGAGGGTAATCCGTTACGGCGCGGCAGGTACCCGAAAACCGGAATGCGCGATTGCCACTGACAATGCGCTGCCAACCGGGCCGTGATGATCGACCAGGACTGCCGATCCGTTGGCCACCCCGTCGTGGCTGTAATGGGTGAGCGAGGCCAAACCGATGTGCGGCCCCTCTGGCAGCCGGCTGAGCGTGAGCGTGTAGTCGACATTGATGAACTGCAAGGCGCTGGTGCCCCAATTGGCGATCGCGGCGGTGACGTCGCCCGCCATCGCCACGCGTGTGAAAGGACTGAGCGGTTCGCCGTCGACCAACGGGTGGGTTTCGTGCAACCAGGTGTATTTCGGTCCAGATGTGTTGGTCCACTCCGGATCTGGGTTCTGGATTCCGATTCCCCAGCCGTAGGTGCGCAGGAAAAGCGACGGGTACGTGCCGTCGTGGTCGCTGGGCAGTGGGGGCATCTGGACGGATGGGGACCACACGTGTCCGTCGGGCTGATGCCCGCGGCGCAGAAACAACGCACTGCCCCGCGCCACAGGTCGGCCGCCCTGGGTGAGCACGACCTCCAGCAGCCGTAATCGCCGTTGCTCGTGTTGAACCCGGGTGTGTACCTCGACCGGTTCCAGTGCCGTTGGCCGCGGCAGGTCGACGGTCAGTCGCGCTGGTTGAAGTTGCGGGTCGTCGACCGCGAGTTCGGCCGACCGGCCCAGCAGGCCGCCGACCACATGTCCGCTGATCGACGGCCCCCACCCGCCACGCGCGAATTCGTTTGGCACATAGCGGTTTTCGTCACGATAGAAGTACGGCCCCGACGGCGGGGTATCGGCGCTATCAGGCGCCATGTTCGGCTCCGTCCTCCGATGTGGAACAACGGCTTTCAACATTGGGGGTGTGGGCAGGCGGGATCTGGGTGCCCTTCTAGTCGGCTCTCACTGCTTGGTACCGACCGTTATCAGATCGGAAATCAGCTGAGTCCATATCGGACGCTTGATTCGGTGCTGATCGCTGATGGTGAACCCCGCGTCTTCGAACAATGCGCGCATCTCAGCCGGCGATGCGTTGTGCTGCGGTTTCCACCGGTTGATCCAAGGCACCTGCAACAGCGGTTGACGCGTGCTCAGGGCCGCGACAGCCGCCAGTCCGCCAGGCGCCAGCACCCGATGGAACTCCCGCAACGCCGCAGGCTGATCGAAGAAGTGAAACGCCGACGTGGTCACGACCGCGTCGAGTGTCCCGTCATCAAACGGCAACTGTTCAGCCGGACCCTTGAGCCATTGCACCCGAGCGGATCTGGCGCGAGCCTGGCTGAGCATGCCGTCGGACATGTCGACGCCGTAGATCGCCTGGGCATCTAGTTCGCGCTCAATTCGGTGACTGAGAACACCAGTGCCGCAGGCGATATCGGCAATCTTGCGCGCTTGGTGAGCGCGCAGGATCGCGATCACTTCGTCGTGCGGGGGACGGTACACCCATCGTTGCAAGAACGGCAGGTCATACGCCGGGGACAGAATGCTCCACAACCCAGTTACCGCATCGTTGAGAACGCGGCGTTGCGGTCCGGTCATTCGCCCAGCGTCGAGGCGTAGTAGATGGTGTCGGCCATGGTGACCGAGTCGTTGCTCTGCGGGACCGGATCCAGGCCGTTCTCGGCGAGCAATTCACTCATAGGCACACCGAATGATCGCCAGCCCAGACCATCCAGATACGCAGCAACGTCGTTGCGCTCACCTTCGAAACCGAGCTCTTGCCAGTCCAGCTCGAAGCCATGCTCGCGCCATCGTGCGGTGGCCCTGCGCATCATTTCCCGTGCTCGTTCGGTGTCCTGCTGCGGCTGGTTCGGGATCGCTTCCACCGCCAGGCGGCTGCCCTTGGCGCTGAGCTTGGTGACGTTGTCCAATAGGCGGTCCTGAGCCTCCGGAGGCAGGTACCCGAATAGACCTTCAGCGATCCACGCGGCAGGGCGAGCCGGGTCAAAACCGTTGTCGAGCAAGGCTTGTGGCCAATCGTTACGCAGATCGATGGCAACTGTACGCAGCTCGGCCGTGGGGGCCGCACCCAGACCTTGCAGGGTGGCCGTTTTAAACGCGATCACCTCCGGTTGGTCGATTTCGAACACCGTCATGTCGGCCGGCCACGCCAACCGGTAGGCGCGGGCATCCAAACCGGAAGCCAGGATCACGGCCTGACGGATTCCGGCCTCGGTCGCGCTGCGGAAGAACGAGTCGAAAAAGCGTGTCCGGGCGGCCATCGCGTCGGGCATGTGCGCCAGCTTCCAGCTCGACTCGTCGTCGTCGACGTCAGCGGAAAGTAGGTCGCCGTTGACCCAGCGAGTGAAGAAATCGACACCGACCGCACGAACCAGCGGTTCGGCGAATTGGTCCGTGATCACCGGCGCGTCGGCCTTGGTCGCGATGGCTCGGGCTGCGGCGACCATGGTCGCGGTGGCGCCCACGCTGGTTGCTAGATCCCAGGTGTCGTTGTCTGTGCGTGGCATGCGGGTGCTCCGATGTCGAGTTCGGGAAGTCAGATTGCGGATACTTAGCCAGTATAACAACTCATCAACGCGGGTTGGCCGCGCAGAGTTCCCGCAGTACTTTTCGCCACATCACCACAGCTAGCCGGCTAATGCCGACCGGGACCGCCCGGTCCGCCAGGCCCGCCCGGTCCACCCGGTCCACCCGGTCCACCCGGCCCACCCGGTCCACCCGGTCCGCCCGGCCCCCCGGGACCGTTTGCCGCCGGCAGCACGAACACGCATTGATTCAGCTCGGGGCTCCAGGCCCAACCGGGCGCACAATCATCGTCGGCCCGGCTGATCGCCGGGGCGGCCAGCGCGGTCGCCGGCAGTCCTGTCAACGCAATAGCAAACGCCGCGATGGCGAAACGCCGTAAACCATGGCTCATTGCAGACCTCACATATCGCCGTCGTGATATCGATTCTCCTCGGGCGGTGACAAGCTCGCTGCCAATTCGAATTTCCGCCAGCCAAAACGATCGGTTCCTGCCCGCCGTGCCACCAACTTTGCCGGCCGTACCAGCGTTGCCGCCGTCGCTGCGGCCAGCAATGTTCTCCCTGTCGCGGCGACAACATAGCGAGCTGTGGCCCCATCGTCGGGGGCAGTCCGCCGGGAATCGGACGGCTGCACCCGCGCGGGCGTCTGGCCGAAATCCTGCTACTACTGATGGAAAGATTTCGTCATGCCCACGAGGTGTTCGGCGATGGTCCGCTGGAAACCGTCGCGACGCGCGCCTGCAGGTGCGGCGCGCTTTTTGGCGATCGTGGTCTGCTTGGCGCTTTCCGCATGCAGCACCATTGTCGCCGGCAGCCCCAAAGCGGCGTCGGGTCACCCGGGATCCGGTGGTCCCATACGGCCATCCCAACTGGAAGACCTGCTGACGCCCTCAGCGTCGTTCTCGGTACTGCCGGACAAACCGCTGGTCGAGGACGACATGCAGTCCGCGCTGTTCATCGGAGCCGACCCGGCCGGATGCCATGGCGTGGTGGCTTTCGGCCGATTTCCACTGTTTCCGCCGACCTATACCGGACGTGAAGCCCGCACCCAGCAGGACCACCAAACCAACCAGCATCAGCTGCTGGAGGTATCGGCTACCTATCCGAGTAGCTTCGACGCCGCGGGTTTTCTCACCTCGATTCGCAACAGCGTGTCCAGCTGCCAACACCCGGTGACCGCCTGGGGCGACGACGGCCGGAAAATGACGGTGAACCCGGCACCGCTGGCTCCGAGCCCGCCCGAGGCCGCCCAATGGATGACGAATCTTGCCGGCCAGCGATGGGTTTGCGAATTCGCCGTCATCGCGAAGGCCAATGTGGTCTCGGAGATCGTCACCTGTTCTCCGGACCGCTCCATCGATATCACTGCGCTGGTTGCCAAGCGAATCAAGAAGATTGACGAGCTACTCAAGTCCACCGCGTGACGCCCGCGTCGCGTAGCCGCTGCGGCGCAACACCACGACGAGGGCCAGCACGAGAACGGTCAGCACCGGAAGCCAGGGAATCAGGAAGCCGACCGTAAGCAGTGCGCCGTGGGCGGTGGAAAGCACTGACTGCCAACCATGTTCGAGCGCACCAAGGAAACCGGTGCGCGGGGTCATCGCCGGCTGTGCCGAGATGTTGACGTTGATGGTGGCATAGGTGACCTGGTCGCCGAGGGTGGCGCGCTGGGCCCGTAGGGAGTCCAACTCGGCCTGTCGCTGAGTCAGCGAAGACTCCGCGGCGAGCAGGTCGGCGGTGTTGTCCGCCCGGCTCATCAATTGCAGCAGTCGATTGACCGAGGTCTGTAGCGCCTCAATGCGGGCATCGAGGTCGACGCGCTGCGACGTGACGTCGGTGTGGCCGATCGACATCGACCTGACCACCCCGAGTTTCTTCGTCTCGGCCAAGACTCCGTCGAGTTTGTCGGAGGGAATGCGCAAGACGAGATCAACCACCGGCGAACCGGATTGCAAAGGAGAACCGGATCGCTCCGACCGGGAGTCCACCCGCCCGCCGGCCTCGCTGGCCGCGGAGACAAGCCGGTCTGCCACCTGCGCCGGCTCGGTGACCACTAGCTGCAGCGATCCCGTTGTGATGACATCGCGTGCCACGGTGGCCGGAGGGGTCTGGGGCAGCGGTGCTTTCGCAATTTCGTCGGTGATTCCTGAGGACGGGGGCGGACTTTCGGAAATACCGCCCTTCGTTTGCGGCAAGCTGGCGTCCGCCGGCTCGGTCAACTTGCCTGCTACCGCGCCATCGTGCGTGCCAGCTGGGCCGTCTTTGCTAAGCGACCAGATCCAGCCGCAGCCGACCAACAACGCAGTGGCCAACGCTACGGCAATGACGTTGCGCAGCTTGACCGTTTTGGCTTCGCGAGGGTGTCCCGGGACCGCATCATGTTTGGTCGGGTAGTGGCCCCATCCGGCCGGTAGTTCGACGGGTTGCAGCACGCGGTGCCGCAGTTCGCCCTTGCTGACCACGCGGCTGTCGACGGCCAGATATGCCGTGAATCTGCACAACACACCGAACCGCAACGACGTGTCGACGATTCGCTTCGCCAACTCGTCGGTGCCAGCCAATGCGTAGCGGTCCTCGAGATCGCGCAAGTGCATACGCGCCCACTGCACGGTTACCGCCGCCGCGTCGCGGCGCTGTCCGGCGACGGTGGTCGACCATTCCTCGCCCGCAGGGGTTTTGCCGCGTAGCGTCAGTGAGCCGGTTGCGCCCCCTCGATACCGTCCAGTCAGCACCAGCGGGACCTCAGCAAGGAGCTCGGGCAACCGAGGCGGACTTGAGCTGTCGTCGACAATCGCAAGGCCCTCGGCATGAACTGACAGCGAGTGGGCGAGCGGGGCGCCGATGCGGCGCTGGATACCTGCCATCGCCTCGTCGAGGCGGTCTTCGCTTTCCACCAGCTCACAACGCCCGCCACCGATGCTGGCGAGGCGGCCTAGGAGTCCGGCATTGACGGCCTGGTCAATGCCGATGGCGTGCAACCGAACCCGGCGCAGGTCGCTGGACAATCCGCGCAGCAGCTGGTCTTCGTTGCCGACCTGCCCGTCGGTGACGATCACGATGACGGCGTCGCGGCCCTCTCCCCCGGTCAATAGGTCGAGCGCCCGCCGCAACGGTGAGAACAGCTCGGTGTCGCCGTGTGCTTCGACGCGGGCGAGGTATTCGACAGCGCGGTACCGGTTGCGGTCGCTGGCCTCGACCAACCCGTCGGGTAAACCGACGGGACGTTCGATCCGGTCATCGAACGTCAGCACCGCGAATCGGTCTTCGCCGCTGAGGGTGTCGACGATGCGCGCCGCTGCGCGCCGCGCTGCCAACATCTTCCAGCCGTCCATGCTGCTCGAGCTGTCCAGCAGCAGCACTACGTCCCGGGGGCGCGGCGGGGTGGTTGAGACCGGCGGCAGCACGGTGAGCTGATAGGTTCCCTCGGCGCCGTGCGCGTCGGGAACCAGGACGAGTGAGTCAGTGAGCCCGTCGGCGCCGTAGTCCAGTCGCAACACAAAATCCCGGTCGGCACGCTGGCCGTGCTGTACTCGGATGCGGCCGTCGTCGGTGTGCACCGTGGGCAGGTTCGACCGCACCTCCGAGAGGGTGAGACCGGCAGGGTCGATACCCACGTCGATGGTCAGTGGAACCGGGTGCTTGAAACCGGGTAGCAGCAGCGGAGGGGTGATGCGCGACGCGTCGGGAACCGCTTCGGTGTCGTCGGCATAGCCGTCGCCGACCGGGGCGCCCGGCAGCGGGCTGCCCGGGATGTACCGCGGCGCAACTACAAGCGGGAAACGGAATGTCGCCTGGCCATCCGCGTAGGCCAGCGGGGTGACGAGTGTTACTGCAATACTTACCTTTTCGCCGGGCAAGATGTTGCCGACCCGCATGGTGAATACGTCGGGCCGGTCCTCCTCTGCGATGGATACGTGGCGGCCCGAGTCGTTCGCCTCGTCGTAGGCATGGCGTGCTGCCTCTCGCTCCTGCAGTTCTGCCTCGACGGCGCCAGCGCCGACGGTAATTCGCATACCGGTGACTGCGCTGCCATCTGGCAGCGGGAACACGTAACTGGCTTCCAGGGGTACGTCAAAGCCATTGACGAAGTCCTGCGTCAGTTCGGCGTCACTTATCAGCCCAATGATGTTCGCGCGCAGATGAATACGGTCCAGCGGAAGATTTCCCCGCTCGGTACGCAGCGTACCCAGCGCCGCCCCGTCGTCGGCGGCGGTTATGCGACTCGTCTCCTCGTCGGTCATCGACGTGATGCGGACGGTCATGGTTGGCTCCGTTCGTCGGGAGATAGCAGGCCGCGTTCGGCCATCAGTGCGAGTAATGGCCGGGCGGCCGCGTGGATCGCGTCGATGTCGTCTTCGTTTGGGCGAGCAGGCAGTAAAAGCAGTGCGCCGCCGGGCAGGTTCACGGCGGCCAGCGTCGTGACAGTGTCAGCTCCGTGGCCGTTGATTGCCGCAGCGGCGGGCGGTTCGGCCCAGAAACGGCTGCGGCCGCCGGGACGCCCCTTGCTGGGCGCCGGCTGCGAGGTGTCGACCGACAGCGGGGCTTCGGCCGGCGCGGCGGTGAGGAGTTCTTCCGGAACGGCGGCGACGCGACGCAGTGTTTTGTCCGTCGCCCCGGCCAGTTCGGCTTGGATCTCGGCAAGCGAGCGGCCCTCGGCCTGACGGCGTTTGACGGCGATGATCTGCAGCAGTTGACGCGTTCCGTAGAGCGCCGTGCGCCCCTGCATGGTGGGCCGGTCGACGAGTCCGGTGGTCGTGTACCAGCGCACGACCCGCCGATTGGGCAGTTCCCGCACTCGCCCGTTGGGCGCACCCGGGTACGCGGGATCGGCCAGCGCGACGGCTACACGTCGTACCAGCTCGTCCAGCGTCCACGACTCCGCCACGGTTTCGATAGTGACACTGTAACCATGACACTGTCAATATCATCTGGAGGTGCCGGCGCCTCATCGATTTCAGCACCCGAAGATGAGTGCGCCGTGGCGCCTTTAGTCGGCTTGTTCGGGTTCAGCAATGCTGCCGGTGCTCTCACCGGCAAGGCTGCGGGGGCTGAACTCGTCCACCATCAGTTCGCCGATAACGCTGACGCCAAATCCGCGGAGCAGTAACACGATTGGACGAAGCTACGACCGGCGCGCCAGGGGTTGGTCAGATCGCCAGTATGAATTCAATTTGCACCGACTTTGAGAATTCTATGGCAATTCGGTAATAAGGCCGTGATATATGCGTGATACGACCGTGATCAGCGGTAATTATTGGCCCGTTACGTATTTGTTATCGGTTCGTTATTAATAGGTCGCGAAGGAAGGGGTCGGTATGTCGTATGTGGTGGCAGCACCTGAGGCGCTGGTGGCGGGGGCGACGGATATCTCCGGGATCGGTTCCGCACTGAGGGCGGCCACCGCGGCTGCGGCGGTTCCGACAACGGGAATCGCGGTAGCGGCAGCCGACGAGGTGTCGGCGTCGATCGCGACGTTGTTTGGCCAATATGGTCAAGAATTTCAAGCTTTGAGCGCCCAGGCGGCTGCGTTCCACTCCCGATTTGTCCAGGCCTTGACCTCTGGTGCAGGTTTGTATGAGATCGCCGAGGCGGTCAATGCGTCGCCGTTGCAAAGTCTCGCGCGGCTCTTCGGCGCCGGTGGCACCGGCGCCACTGGCACCTCGCGGGCCACCCAGACCACCACGGAAAAGGCGACGAGTACCGCGGGTAGCAGTAATCCTGCCAACCCAACTGCGGCGAGCACGACAACTATTGCGTCGGCCAGTGATGTGAAGCCCGCCGCCGGCACCGGCGCTGCCAGCGCAGCGACGGTTGGCTCGAGCACCGCCAACGCCTCGAACATCGCGGGTAATACCAGCTCCACCAACACAACTGCGGCCGCGGCAAGTACTTCCGGACCGTCTGCTTCAGGGACGTCTGCTTCAGGGACGTCTGCTTCAGGGACGTCTGCGACTTCCACGACATCTGGTGCTGGGACGTCCGCCTCGACACTCAGTGCGGCAACGTCTGCCGCCACAACCGCTGCCACGGCGGGCACCGGGAGCACGGGCGCGACGGCGACGTACTCGACTTCGTCGCAGTGGAACAACGGGTTCGTCGCTAACTACAAGATCACCAACACGGGCACCACTGCGCTGACCAACTGGCAGCTCCAATTTGATTTGCCCGCAAACGAATCCGTCACGAATCTGTGGAACGGTCAGGTGCACCAGTCCGGTACGCAGTACACCGTGACTCCCGAAAGTTACAACAGCACGATCGCGCCGGGGGACTCGGTCACTGTTGGGTTCCAAGCCTCGCAGAACGGAACCTATTCAGCGCCAACACATGTGCTGGTGAACGGACAGCCTGTCGGTGGTGACACCGGCGGCACTGGCACAGCCACTGGAGGCGGGACGGGTACCGGCACCGGGACAGGGACAGGGACAGGCACAGGCACCGGCACAGGCACCGGCACCGGAACCGGCACAGGAACCGGCACAGGCACCGGCACAGGAACCGGCACAGGCACCGGCACAGGCACCGGCACAGGAACCGGCACCGGCACCGGGACCGGGACCGGGACCAGCAGCGGCTCCGGCCTCACGGCGACGTACACGCCACGGTCGCAATGGGATAGCGGCTTCGTTGCCGATTACACGATCACCAACACGGGCACGACACCGGTCAACAACTGGCAGATGCAATTCGATTTGCCCGCAAACGAATCCATCACCAATGCGTGGAGTTCCCATCTTGCCCATTCAGGCACGCAGTACACCTTGACTCCCGAGAGCTATAACAACACGATCGCACCTGGAAGCTCGATCACCATTGGTTTCCAGGCCGCGCAGACCGGTGCCTACTCGGCGCCGACGAACCTGCTGCTGAACGGCCAACCCCTCACCGGCGGCGGCACGGGCACCGGAACCGGAACGGGCGCGGGCACGGGCACGGGCACGGGCACGGGCACAGGCACCGGAACGGGCACGGGCACCGGCACCGGCACCGGCGGGACGCTGATTACGTCCCAGTACGGGACGACGACGATCGGCAACGCTTACGTGGTTCAGAACAACGCGTGGAATAACCCCGGCGGACAGTCGATTACCGTCACTGCGACCGGGTTTACCATCACTACTGAAAACGGGTCAGCACCGACTAACGGTGCTCCGCTGGGATACCCGTCGATCTACGACGGCGTGCACTACGGCACGGCGTCGCCGGGGACCAATCTGCCGATTCAGCTGGGCCAGATCCAAAACGCCACTAGCAGCATCAGTTACACCTACCCCACCAGCGGCATCTATGACGCCTCCTACGACATCTGGATGAACCCCACACCCATCACCACTGGGGTCAACCAGCAGGAGCTGATGATCTGGTTCAACCACACCGGACCCATCCAGCCGGTCGGCTCGGTGGTCGGCAACGCCACCATTGACGGGCAGAACTTCACAATCTGGAAGGGCAGCAACGGCCAGAACAACGTCGTCTCCTATGTCTCGGACACACCGATCACGACATGGAACAACTTCGACGTGATGGGGTTCATCGACCATACGGAAACCATTGAGCCGGTGACTGATTCGTGGTACTTGACCAGCATCCAAGCCGGCTTCGAGCCGTGGAGCGGCAGCGTGGGCGCGGGGGTCAATTCGTTCTCCACGAGCGTCAATGGCGTCAGCTAGGGCCGACTCCCGGGCAGCGGGAAGTCGGCGAGCTTGGCGCCGAGTTCCCGGCCCACGTCCTCGAGTCCCGCGATGATCGGATAGCCGTAATCAGTTGTCGGCAAAGCACTTCCGATCTCGGGCGAGTTGGCTATGGCGTTGGCGATGAACGGTGCATACGGGCGGATGGCGGGAGGCAGACTGTCGACGCTCGCGGTGCCGCCGGTGTCGCCACGCGTCCCGTTGATCCCAAGCACCCCGGGCGCCCCAAGCGCCCCCGATGCTGCGGTCTGAGGATTGGGAAGACCGAATTGTCCGTTGACGCCGCCCTGTCCACCTTGTGCACCGGACCCAAAGCCGCCGCCGCCTGCGGCGCCGCCGATGCCGGAATGGCCCGATAGCCCGCTGTTGCCGCCGGCGCCGGCGCCGCCATTACCGCCGCCGCCGGCACCACCGTTGCCGCCGTGGCCAACCGTGCCGAGGGACCAGCCGGCGAACCGGGGGTGCCGATACCTCCGTTGCCACCGGCACCGCCCGAAGCGCCGGCACCGCCGTTGCCGCCGTGGCCACCGCTGCCGCCCGCTCCCCCGTTGCCGCCGTTACCGACGAGCACTCCGCCGTTGCCGCCGCGACCCCCGGCACCACCGGCATTGCCGATCTCGCCGTTGCCGCCGACGGCTCCGGTGCCGCCGTTGCCGCCGTTTGAATCCTTCTGGAATGTCCTGGCCACTCGGCTAAGCGCCCGCGTGTGCGGTTACTATCGCCATCGAAAATTCTTGTGCACGAAACTCTTTCGAAACCTGGGCACCGACGGCCGGCCCATCGCGGCCGGCCCGTAACCGGCGCAAGAATCGCGCAAGGTCTACAGCACATCCTCTACCTGTGCGGGCGACGCGGCCCACACCAAATCTCGCCACCGCAACGGCAACATGTTCGTAGAGGGACACCGCAATGCTTAAAAAGTCACGACGCCAAAGGCTTTCAAGGATTGTCAGACTGGCCTTAATTGCCATGACAACTGCCGCGGCGATCGGCGCGTGCTCGACCACCACCCACGGCGCGGGCCCTACCGCGACCACCGTCGGCAAACCGAGCCCGAGCGCTTCGGCCGGCGGCCAGGGCAGCAACTGCAAGGCCAATCCGAAAACCGCTGCCATGCCGCGGGTCAAACCCTACGAGCCGGTGCCGCCGGTCGGCCGGATCTCCGTCACGCTCAGCGGCATCGCTTCGGGAACTGTCAAGCCCGGCGCCGAGCCGACCGAGGTCGAGGTGACTTTGTGCAACGACTCGGCGGTTGCCTACCCGAAAATCGGTGTGGTGCTGGTGCTCAAGCGCTGCAGTTGCGCCAACGACCCGTTTGAGATAGCTCGCGGCACCGTGGAGAGTTTCGATGCCGTCAGCAAACAGTGGATCAAGCTGCCACACCCGGCGATGGGTACCGGGATGGACTACATCGGCACATACACGAACACCCAGCAGCTGCCGAAGGGCAAAGCCGTGACACTGCGGTACCGAATCGCCCTCGACGCCTCGATGGTCGACGGCACCGGCGGCGTGCAGGCGGTGGTCGTCGTGCCCAAGGCCCTCGTCCAAATCGGCAAGGCGGACTTGCCTTTCACCGTTTCGCAAGAGCCGAATGCACCACAGCCTGCGTCGCGCCAAACCGTACTGCCATTCAGCGGCCTGACCTACCCCACCAGTGTGACGGCGGACCCAGCGGGCAATGTCTACGTTGTCGACCGCCCCAACAACCGGGTGCTGCGATTGGCGGCGGGATCCGATTCGCAAACCGTGCTGCCGTTCACCGGCGTACAGAATCCTGGCGGTGTGGCTGCCGACGCCGCCGGCAACGTCTACGTCACCGACAGTCGCAACAGCCGGGTGCTGGAGTTGCCGGCCGGATCCAATTCACAGACCGTGCTGCCGTTTACCGGCCTGGACCATCCGCGCCTGGTGGCGGTTGATGGCGGCGGAAATGTGTACGTCACCGATCGGCAGCAACGGGTGTTGAGACTGGCTGCCGGCTCGCGCGATCAGACCGTGCTGCCCCTCGACGGCGTCGAATCCGCGGGCGGTCTGGCCGTAGACAGCACCGGCAACGTCTATGTCAACGACGACGCCGACTGTCGGGTGGTGAAGTTGGCCGCCGGATCCGGCGCTCAGACCGCGGTGCCACTGACCGGCCTGCACACCCTGGGTATGGCGGTGGACCTCGCCGGGAACCTGTATGTCGTCGACGTCGACACCAAAAGGCTGCTGGAGGTGCCAGCCGGGACGTCGTCGCCAATTGTGTTGCCTTTCAAGGTCCTCAACGGTCCGCAAGATGTGGCCGTGGATGGTGCGGGCAACTTGTACGTCCTGGACAGCGGAAGCTTTGGCCAGGTGGTGAAGTTAACAGCCGGCTGATGAGTCGTAAAGCCTTGTCACCCATGCGCTCTCACGGAGAGGAACTCAGAAATGAGGCTGAATCCAGGTATGTCGGCCCTGCTGTCTATCGCAATGACCACGGTCGGCGTTGTCGCCGCACCACCGGCATTCGCACAGTCGGCATGCGAGACCGGCGGAGCACCGCCAGGCGCAGCAAGCAAGGACGTCAGCGACGCCTACGGCCAGCCCGCGACGCTGTGGATCACCAACGAGATCGTCGGCATCACCACCGGCGAAGGCTCCGGTCAGACGGTGATTCACAGCGCCAGCCCCTTGCCGCGCTCGGCGCTGCTGGTCGACGCCCAACAGGACGGCAATCACCAGATCATCGTCAGCACCGGCCGCGAGGCGCTGCTGTACACGGTGTCGGGCTGCACCCTCACGCCGGTTGCCGACGGGCAAGGCACGCCGCTGCGCCTTGACCTCGGCCACCGGATGAACACTGGCGATGGCATCGGCTGCAGCGACTTGGGCGACGGCCGCCACCTCGTTGGGCTGCTACGAATTCGGGACCAACCGGGCGAGCCTTTGCTGGGCGTACGCCGGACCGAGATCGATCTGAACGGCGCGACGGCCACTACCGGGCGCACCGATACCGTCACCGCCACGTCGGAGCAGGACCCGGCCTGGACATCGGCGGGAACCATTAGCTGCGGTGACCTGACTATCGCCCGGGACGGAGTTCAGGCGAGCTACTGATCTGGGCGCCGAGTAGTGCCAGACTACTAGCGTGAGTGACGGGCGAGTTCGCTACGCACGCAACGGCGACGTTCACCTGGCATACCGCGTACTGGGCGACGGCGACTTGCCCCTGGTGCTGGTGCCGGGTTACGTCAGCAATGTCGACCTTTACGATGACCCCGCTTACCCGTTCGCTCCCCTGGTCGAACAATTGGCGCGGCACACGCGACTGATCTTGTGGGACAAGCGCGGCAGTGGACTGTCCGACCCGGCTACCCGAGTCCCCACGCTGGACGAGCGTAGTGAAGACCTGCACGCGGTGCTCGACGCAGTCGGTGTCGAGCGCCCAGCGCTTTTCGGCATGTCCGAGGGCGGACCGATGAGCATCCTGTTCGCCGCGACGTCTCCAGAGCGGGTGAAGTCAATGGTGCTCTACGGCACCACCGCCCGCTTCGTCCCCGAATTACCCGATTTCCCTTGGGGGATCGAGATCGAGAAATTCATCCAGCAGATTGCCTTGATCGACGAGCATTGGGGCGAGGGTGTGGGCGCACCCATGCTTCTCAACGAGGCAGCCGACATACCCGGGGTGCGGGAGATGTTGGGCCGGTTTGAAAGGGCCTGCGCCAGCCCGGCCATGGCGGGCATGATTTTTCGGGCGCTGATGGACATCGATGTTCGGGACATCCTGGACACCGTGCACACGCCGACGCTGGTGCTGTCCCGGCCCGGTGACAAGATGGTCCCGTTCGAAGCGTCGCGTGCGCTTGCCGAAGCGATGCCGAATGCCGAGTTTCGAGCATTGCCGCCGGGACCGCACGCAGCCCTGGACGACTCACTTGCCACCGCGATCATCGAATTCGTTTGCGGGCCAGTGCAATCTTCGAGCAATGAGCGGGTGCTGGCCGCGGTGCTGTTCACCGACATCGTCGGTTCCACTGAACAACTAAGCGGCCAGGGGGATTCGCGGTGGCGTCATCAACTCGACGTCCATGACCAAGTGGTGGATCGAACCTTGGCAAAGTACGGCGGTCGGCGCGTCAAGCACACCGGCGACGGCATATTCGCACTCTTCGATGGACCGACTAAGGCGGCGCGATGCGCACTGGAACTCGTCCCGGCCCTTGGGACTCGGGGTATCTGCATCCGCGCCGGCGTGCACATCGGCGAGTGTGAGCGTCGCGGTGACGAATGGAGCGGACTCGCCGTTCATACCGGCGCGCGCATCGGTGCCATGGCTGGACCTGGCGAGGTGCTCGCCAGCCGGACGGTGCGTGATCTCTCGGCGGGCTCCGCCTTGCGGTTTGAAAGTCTTGGTGCGCATCGCCTCAAGGGGCTGCAAGAAGACACCGAAGTCTTCCAGGTCGCCCATCCCCCTGCCCTGCCCTTGCCGTAGACCCGTTACTCAGACATCTCTAGTTCATCTTCTTGGAAAAGACTCGATTACGACGCGACCCGTGCTCGGTATCGGTTGCACAACTAGTTCAGCAACTCTTCTAGAGAACGCCTGCGCGATAGCGATATCGTTCCAATTCCCGCCGCACCCGTTTGACGGCGGAAATCCTTCATGAGCACGACGACAAGGAAGTGCCCGTTGAAAGCGTTTGATCTATGCGGCATCACGGTGCTTGCCGGCGCTGGGTTGTGTGGAGCGGCGTTGGCGCTCAGCCCGGGCGCGGGGGCTGCCCCGCTGCCTCTAGGTGGCCCCACGTGCATTTCCCAAATGAATGGACTGGCAGCCCCGACGAGCACGGCCGCAGCCGGCGCTCCGGTCGCCGCAACGGGTGCCGGTGGCCCCGGGTGCATCGATCAGATGGCAGGCATCGCGGCGCCGGTAGCCGAAGCGGCGCCGGTGCCGGCGATCCTGCCCGGTCCCCCTGTCGCGGCGGCGGCGCCCGCTGCGGTGCCGGCAACCGTTCCAGTGCCGGTCGGCGCTCCGGTGCCCGCGGCGGCTCCGGTGCCGGCTCCCCTACCCGCTGCCGCTCCGATACCAGCGGCCGTTCCGGTGCCACTCGGCGCTCCGCTGCCGCTGGGCGCGCCGGTGATAGCGGGTGCGCCGATCGAGGGGGCGCCGGCTAGCGCGCCACTGCTGAAGCAGGCGGGTGCGGGTAAGGGTGTGCCAACTGATCCCGGGCCGGCTCTGACGGCTGACCCGGTGGTTCTGCCTGGCCCGCCCCCGGCACCTGGTCCCACGTTGATCGCGGCCGCGGCGCCGCTTCCTCCCGCCAATCCTTAAGCCGACCTTCAGCTCCTTAAGCCGACCTTCAGCTCACCCGGTCGGCCGACTTTTCTTCTCTCGGAACTCCTTCCTGCACGACTACCGGGTCACCGACGTTGACGGTGTCGAAGTACCACTCGGCGTCTTCGGGGCTGAGGCTGATGCAGCCGTGGCTGACGTTCTCAATCCCCATCGACCGCACCGCCCATGGAGCCGAATGCACGTAGAGGCCGCGGCTGGTGATTCGGACGGCGTAGTCCACCGGCAGCCGGTAACCCTCGGGGTCGTCGACGGGGATGCCGACACTGCTCGAATCCATAGTCACCGTGCGGTCTTTGGCGAGCACGCTGTAGGTGCCGACGGGCGTCTCGAATTCCGGCTTGCCCATGGTGGCCGGCAGAACGCCGTCTTCTCCCCAGTGCGGCCGGTGGTGCGGCGCCGGCAACGGAGGCGGCGGTTGCGCCTGGACTCCGTCGATGCTCACGGTGAAGGTGTGGTTCGAGATGTCGGCAACACCGAGGACGACGGGGCCCGTCTTGAAGTCCGTGCGCAGACCACCCACCGAAAGCGCCACCGTGCTGTGCGCAGGCCAGAATCTGTCAGGAACCCACTGCACAACGTTGTTGTCGAGCCACTCATACCTCCCCGTCATCGCTGGGGCCGACTTCACTGCTATCGCGCGCTCGGCCGCCTGCCGGTCTGCCAAGTTGGCTATGGGTCTGCTCAACGTCACGACTACGGGGTGAGCCACCCCGACCTGCGAGCCGGTTCGGGGCAGAACCGATGCGATGGCGAAATCGCCATGCGGCAGGGTCACCGCCGCGAGGCGCACGCCAGCTGGCCCAGTGGCCACTGTCGCGGCAATCACGATCGCTACCAGAACAGACCGCACGGCTACCCGCATCGCTCCCATCACCCTTTGAGATGGCCTTTGAGATGGCCTTCGAGATGGCCTTCGAGATGGTCGAAGTGTCGTTGTCGCTTGACGATGTTAGGGGCGCTCGTTCCCGCGGGTGCGCAGCGCGCGCGAGCAGCTCGGTCAAGTCTTCGCCGCGATTTGGTTACGACTGTCTCGGCCAGGAAACGATATGAACTGTCAATGAATTGCTCCCCGACGCCCTCCCTGGCCGGACCGCGCCGGGGGTCCTCTCTAGGGTCTGCAGGTACACGGCAACAACGACGTGGTTAATGCCGACGCGTCGAACAGCTGGTGCTCGAGGTCGCAATACGTGGATTTTGGGGCTCTACCTCCGGAGATCAATTCCGCCTGTATGTACGGCGGTGCGGGCGCGGCACCGCTGTTGACAGCCGCGAGGGCGTGGAACGGCGTAGCCGTCGAGTTGAGCAGTGCGGCATCGTCGTTCGAGTCGGTCATTGCCCAGCTGGGAAGCGAGCACTGGATGGGTCCGGCGTCGCTGTCGATGGCCGTCGCGGCGCAGCCCCTGGTGATGTGGCTGGCTTACACCGCCGAATCCTCGGCAATCGCGGCCACACAGGCCATGGCTTCTGCGGCCGCCTTTGAGACGGCTTTCGCGATGACGGTCCACCGGCCGAAATTGCCGCCAACAGAGCCCAGTTGGCCGAACTGATAGCCACCAATGTCCTTGGGCAAAACATGACCGATATCGTGGCTGCCGAGGCGCGATACGGCGAGATGTGGGCCCAGGACGCGTCGGCCATGTACGGCTACGCGGTCTCCAGCGCGGTGTCCGCGCAGCTGGTGGGTTTTAGCGATCTGATCAGTAGCGCGCCCGATGTGGTGATGAGCTTCGCGTCCCCGGTTGCGTCGGCTTTCGATGCCGAGGCACTCGACGCGGTCAGACTGATTTCCGGGCTGGATGCCCGCGAGCTTCCGCTTTTAGACGCCGTTAACCACAACAAAGCTACGTGGGCTGACTTCGGCTCGGGCCTTATCGGGCTGGCCTCGCCGGCAAAGGACGACGCCAGCGGCACTGCCGCCGCTGTAGCGGCGGCAGCTCCCGTCGGCCGAACACGTGCGGTTGCAAACCTTGGCAATGCGTCTGCGGTCCGCAGCCTGTCGGTGCCGACAAGCTGGTACAGCACAGCGCCGACGATGACTGCCGGCACGGCCTCGGATGGCACCGGCTGGACAGTTCCGCACATGGACCACTCGAACGCAGCGATACCGCTCGTACGCGGAATTGTCGCTTCCGGCAACGGAACCGGAGCAAGCCCGCGTTACGGAGTGAAACCGACTGTCATGCCGAAGCATGGTCTCTTCTGATTTGTAGCCACCGCTCGACTCGTCGAACATGTCACCGTACTGGGGCCCACGCAACTGGTCACCATCAAGGGTCCAGCAGAACCGGTCCCCGCACGGAGCCTACAAGCGATGGCCTCCAAGAGAACGCTGGCCGCCCGAATTGAATCGACACTTGTCGGCCGGGACGGTGAAATCGAATGCCTCACAGCGATTCTCAACGATACGATCAACCGACAAGGGTCCGTCGTCGGTATCACCGCGCCTCCCGGCATCGGGAAGAGCCGCATCTGCCGCGAGTTGGTCAAGGTTGCACAAGCCCGTGGCGTAGCGGTCTTTTCGACGTTCTGCGAGTCGCATGCCAAAGCCATCGCATTCACCGCGATCGGCCCGGTTGGTGCGCGATCGATTGCGGCTGAACGAACTCGATCACCCCGCTGCCTGCGCGGCGCTGCGAGCCCAACTCGCCGGGGCCGATCCAGAGGGCCTGCTGTTACTTGACGAAATGGTCGGAATCCGGGATCCAGCGGACGCCACCCCCACGTCTCCGCGGACGCCCGGCGACGACGCCTGACGTCGCTGCTGACGACGCCCACTGGATCGACGAAGCCGCCCTTGAGCCTCTTGATGACTCACAGGCATCCACAATCACAGCTGAGCTCATCGGCTCGCACCCCTGGCTCAGCGATCTGGCGGGACGCATCATCGAACGCTCAGCCGGAAATCCGTTCTACGTCCAGGAGATCGTGCGCGAATACGCCGAACGAGGAGTCATCGTCGCCGAACGTGGCGCATACCAACGGGAGCAAGAGGTTGACGACGTCAGCGTGCCACCAACCCTGCAGGCTACGATCGGCGCACGCATCGATCGACTAACGGCCCCGGCCAAACGGACACTCAACGCCGCAACGTCATCGGATCGCGGTTCGGCACCGATCTGTTGGCCGTCCTGCTCGAGGATGCCGACGGTCTGCGTCACGCTGCGCTGGCTGAATTGGTCCAGTCTGAGCTCATCGACCAGGTGATGTTCACGCCGCGCGCCGAGTTCGCGTTTCGTCATCCGCTGGTTCAGACCGTGGCCTACGAATCTCAGCTCAAATTCGCACGCGCACAACGACATCGGCGTCTATCGTTGCGCCTCACAACGGAATACCTTGGACTGCTTGATGCGATCGGCGAGCCCGAACTGATCGTCGGCTTGCTTTATCCTGCGATTCACGCCAAACACGAGGCCCGCGGGGTGACTGCCGCCGTCCAGCCGGCCCCAGCGGGTAATCGATCTGGCCTGCGGCGATCCCACCAAGGGCAACATCCTCACCGACCTCACCTCTGGCCTTCGCGACGGCGATGCGCGCGACAGCGAGATGCGCTATGGGACAGCCTGACTGGAAAATCGAGCTCGAACAGGCGATCGAATTCTCGCGCGTCGATCCGACTACGCATGTCTCGATGATCATGTTCAAATACATGTCGGGCATCCCCGTCGGCGCGTTGCCGGCCGACGCAACGGCCCTGGCTGACACCGAGAACGCGCTGGGAATCGCCCAGCGCTGCAGTGAAGACTTCGCCCTGCACATGGCTCGACTTGCGCAGGGCATCGTCTTGGTATCGACGGACGGCGCCGAGCGCTCAGCCGGTTTCGCTCTGCTCGCCGAAAGACGATCTGCCGGGCCGTATCCAACGTGTGTACGCGACGCCGATAATGGCGGTCACCACTCCATACCAGGCGACGGCCCCGTGTTCGTCGGCGTTGGGAAAATTCGCCGACGCGATTGTCAGGGCGGTTGCCGGGTGGCGGCAACCGCTTGCGAAAGCCAAGATCGCCGAGAACTGACGATCGGGGCCGCCCAACAGGTGCCCGGCAATGAAGGCAGCCGCAACAAATATCACCATCGCAACCAGGGTTGAATCACCTACGAGCTGCCACATCCGTGGTGCGGCGGCGACCAACAGCACGACCATCGCCACTGGCAACACCCAGCGCTGGGCGCTTTCGATCGGACCCGAGATACGCTTGGCCGCTGCCGGCCAGAACTTGCCGATCGCCATCCCGGCCGCGAGCGGCGCTAACACCGATACCAGCAGCAGCCTTCCGATTGCCCATGGGCTGACCACATACTGTCGCCCGAACACGTTGCCCAGCACCGTCGCCGCCACGGCAAGTGCTGGAACGGCGAGCACCGCCAGCACGATGACCAGACCAAGCCCGAATTGAACCTCTCCCCCGGCCTTCTCTCCGCGCCGGGGCAGCAATGGCGGCAGCGGCGAGATCGCCAGCGTGACAAGCGCGATGGCCACCTCAGGCCGCAAGTCCACCACCTGCACCAGCAGCACCGCGATCGCGGGCGCAACGACGAGCACTGCCAGTAGCGAACGGGCCAGCAGTGCGCGCCGTCGCAGTACATAGACGACGTCGGCAAAGTCTGCCGACAACCCGTATCCCAGAATCACGACGAACAGGCTTATCTGAAAAGCGAGCTTCGCCGCGTCTGCCATGGTCACGAGGCACAGCCTGCCATGCCGCGCCTGAGAACCGGTGCGCTTGAAGCGTTGGGGCCGATATAAGGGTGACTTTGGGCTCTTCTCTACGCCCGCCGAAGCAGGCGATCATTGCGACGTCGGCACCGACGCTAGGAGTAATCCATGATCGAATATGACCTGGACACTGAGCATTCCGTCCTGCTGGTACGCCCGAAGTCGGCGCTCGAACAGCAAGACTTCGTTGACCTGGCACAGGCCGTCGACCCGTATATCGAGACAACAGGCGACCTCGCCGGCCTGATCCTCGAGGTCTCAGCGTTTCCGGGATGGGACAGTTTCGGGGCGCTGGTCACCCACTTCCGCTTCGTGCGCGATCACCACAAACACGTCAAAAAGGTTGCCGTAGTGACCGACTCTCATCTCGGAGATGTCGCCGAGCACTTGGCAACACACTTTGTCTCGGCCACCATCCGTCACTTTCCAGCTGGCCAGACTGCACAAGCACGACAATGGATTACCGATGGCTCATAAGTCAGCGTCCTGGCCGCATCGGCACTGTCCTTTGCAACACAGGTAGATCGGCGAGTAGTGGGTTCAGTTCCGGGAGCGTGACCAGCTGCCGAACCGGGCCCGCAGGAGGCGCCAGAAGCCGCCGGCGATGTTCGCCGCGTCCAGAGGCGTCCAGACCACCAATGCCTCCCCCGCGGCAAAGCGCGGGTTGAGTTCGGTGTAGAAACGCACGTCGGGGTCTTGTTCGAGTCGGTGCATGCGCGACCCGTCATGGGGCGTGGCGCGGGACCGCACCACCCAGGGGCTTTCGCCGACCGGGATGTAGTACCAACGGTGCCATTGCGCGCTGAGTGCGGTCACCAATGCCTCTATATCGGCTGGCGTGCGGCGCCTGCGGCTGGGATAGATCCGCGGCATCGTGGTGGCGAGCAGACGATAGACCGCCGGTGAGGATGCGCGGGTCATCAAAGCGAGCGGGGTGCGCGGTTCGCGGAACTTGAAGCGCAATGCTTGGCGAAGTCCGAACAACTCGGCCAGGATGCCGCCGCGATAACCGAGCCGGAAGTAGGCGCCCGCGGAAAACACCGCATGGGTGCGGCCCGCGTGTTCCATCCGGTCGATGCCGGCGAAGGAGAAACCCACCAATTCGCCGCCCGTACCGTAGAACAGCGCCAGGCGCGTCTCGTCCGCGCCGAAGATCAGTCCCTGGAATTCCCCGCGGGTGAAACCACCTACGGTCTCGCGGTAGATGTCGTAGAGCCGGTCGACCAGTACCGAGCGCTGTGCAGGCTGAAGTGTCGCCGGTTGCAGGCATTGGCTGGCGACAATGCGACCGGCATCGAGACGGCGCGCGGCAGCTGGTGATGGTTGCTGCGGCCCCTCGGCGTCGCTGGTTAGAGCATTCCGGACGATGAGCAGGGCGCGGGCCGATGTTGCCGCCAGCATGCGGTTAGTGGCGCTCATGGCCGCCTTGTCCTTCGCCTGTCTCAGGTTCAGCCGGGCTGACCCGGGCCGCCGCTGGCGCCCGCGGTTCCGACATGGCCTGCTGACCCGTTGTACCTGGGTCCTGACGCGGCGAGGCCGCCCGCGCCGCCCGCGCCGGCCGCGCCGCCGTTGCCACCGGCACCACCGGCACCGGGCGCTCCGGCGATGCCGTCCTGGCCGAAGGCTCCGATCAAGCCGCCGCGGCCACCCGTTCCACCGGCGCCGCTGACGCCACCGGTACCGCCGTCACCGCCGGCGCCGCCTGGACCGCCGTCGCCGCCGCCGCCGGCGATGCCAGTTGGGGCAACGGACAAGCCGCCCTGGCCCCCGGCGCCACCGGCGCCACCAGTGCCGCCGATGCCGCCAACGCCGCCCGCTCCGGCATCGCCGCCGGCGCCGCCGACGCCCAGCAGAGCCCCAGCCGACCCGCCGTTGCCGCCCGCCCCGCCGACACCACCGGTGCCGCCGGTTGATAGGGAGTCGCCGCCGTTACCGCCGTGACCACCAGAGACGGTGTCCAGGCCCTGCGGGTAGCCGTACGCGTTGGAATCACTGATGGCCTCACCTCCGAACCCGCCGACACCGCCCGCACCGCCGGGGGCACCGGCTCCGCCGACACCGCCGACACCGCCGACGCCGCCGGCGCCGCCATTGCCGATCAGCAGCCCGGCGTTTCCGCCGTTGCCGCCCGCGCCGCCCGCACCGCCCGTGCCGCCGGTGATGTTGCTTTGGGCGCCATTACCGCCCTTGCCGCCCACACCGGTATAGGCGGTACCTCCCTCGGAACCCTCGGCAATTTGAGAGGCGCCGCCGATGCCGCCGGCCCCGCCGGCGCCACCCGGCCCGCTGCCATTGGCTCCGTTGCCGCCGTTGCCGCCGCTGGCCGTGCTGTTTGCCAGCGTCGTGTACGCGACCCCGCCGGCACCGCCGGCACCGCCGTTGGCGCCACCGGCGCCGGCCGCGCCGCCGTCGCCACCGTTGCCGCCGAGTGGATGGTTCGCCGTTGAGTAGATGTTGCCGCCAGTGCCGCCAGCTCCCCCGTCCTGGCCGGCGCTTCCGGTGGGACCGAGTCCGCCATCGGTGGCCGTCGTAGGACTTCCGACGGGTCGGATTGGGCTCCCGATATCGGCAGGGGTGGTTCCGGTGGCGGTGTTAGCGCTTGACGTGGGATTGACGCCGTTGGTGCCGGCCAGACCGGCACCGCCTTGACCGCCGTGCCCGCCGGAACCGAACAGGGTGGCACTGCCGCCGCTGCCACCCTGTCCGGGGCTACCACCGTTGACGCCGGCGATGGCCGCTCCACCATTTCCACCGGCCCCACCGTTGCCATACAACAACCCACCGTGCCCGCCGGCCCCGCCGGCCGCACCAGCCCCGCCGGCACCGCCGGCCCCGCCAGACCCGATCAACCCGGCCGACCCGCCGTTCCCGCCGGCCTGCCCAGCCGCCCCAGAACCACCATTGCCGCCGGTACCAAAAAGCAGCCCGCCTGCCCCGCCGTTGGCTCCACTGCCCGCTGCCCCGTCAGTCCCATGGCCGATCAGCGGACGCCCCAACAGCGCCTCGGTAGGCGCATTAACCGCCCCCAGCACATCGCGCTCCACGGTCTGCAACGAGGTGTTCATCGCCTCGGCAGCTCCATAGGAGCTCCCCGCCGCGCTCAGAGCCTGCACAAACCGGTCATGAAAGGCCGACGCCTGCGCGCTCAAAACTTGATACTGCCGCGCGTGGCCACCGAACAACGCCGCCACCGCCGCTGACACCTCATCACCGCCCGCGGCCACCAGCGCAGTGGTCGGACCGGCCGCGGCCGCGCGGGCCGCGCTGATCGTCGAGCCGATGCCCACCAGATCCGAGGCCGCCGCCGACACAAACTCCGGCCCCACATTGACGAACGACATCGTCTTTCCTTCCGCCGCAACACAAGACAAGTTCTTGCCAGGCAGGTGCGTCGCCGCCACCGCGGTAAGAACGCCCCTGAACTCAGTCGGTTAACGACAGAGGCTAGGCACGCCCTACGGCTGCGTCTAGCAGAAGGTTTGCAAGGCTCCCTTGCGTAAGATGCAAACGAAAGCCCGTGTCTATCAATGCGTTACGCGCAAGAGTGTGTTCGCAACCTTCTACTAGACGCTTGTATGGCGTCTGCTTAGCGTGTCCACCACACGAAGCTCGCTGATCAGACCCGACCACATCAAACTTCGTGCCGGCATGTAGAAGCCGGGACCGCTCTGTCCGATGGTTGCGGCGGGATCCTCCCGCGATCCAACCACGTTCCCGCGGTTCCGGTTCTGGACCAGGACGGTGTGATGAACTTTGCGCTAATGCCCCCCGGAGATCAACTCCGCCCGGCTCTATCTGGGGCCTGGTACGGGTCCGACGGTAGCGGCCGCGGCGGCCTGGGATCGGTTGGGCGCCGAGTTGGCCACGTCTGGTGCGAGGTTTGCGTCCTTGACGACGGGGCTGACCGGCTCCCTCGGCAAGGTGCGGCGCGAGTTAAGAGGAGGGGGAAATGGGTGGGGCAAACCTCACGGTGCTGGTGGTCGACGACGACTTTCGCGTGGCCAATATGCATGCCGGGATAGTCAACATGCTTCCGGACTTCATCGTGGCCGCTACGGCGAACAGCCTGCGGGCCGCGCGAGAAGTGCCCGCGGTCGACCTCGCGTTGGTCGACGCCTATCTGCCGGATGGATCCGGAATCGACTTCGTACGCGAATTACGTGGCGATAGTATGGTTTTGACCGCGGCAACCGAAGCAGTGACGGTCCGCTCTTCCATGGCGGCCGGGGCACTGGGCTACCTCGTCAAACCGTTTCCGCCGACCGAGCTCGCCGCTCGCCTGGCCGGTTATGCGCGCTATCGCAAGATTCTGGCCGGATTCGATCTCTGCCCCTCCGATGTCGAGGCCGCCTTGGAGGCGCTACGCCGCAAAGTTCCGGACCCGCAGCCCTTTGCAACTGGAGCGTCGGCAAGTAAACAGCTTGTGCTGCAAGTGTTGCGAGCGTCCACGGTGCCAATGTCGGCGGTCGAGATCTCCGCAACGGTCGGGGTGCCAACGGCAACCGCCCATCGGTATCTGGCGGCGCTGATCACCACCGGTGATGTCACCATCGGGATGCGCAACAGTGCCACCGGACGACCGGAGCAAGAATTCGCGGTGACCAACCACCTACCATTCGCCACCCGCGATGAGCTCCCGGAGTGCGGTCCTATCGATAACGACTTGTAAGTTTCACGCCCCGCAGGCGTGCGCCGGTTCGAGTCGGGTCGACGCCTCAGGAAGCCCGAATGACGCGATCGCGGTATCGCGGAACGCGGCGGCGGAAGGTGGCAGGTACCTGTTGGTCATCCATCCGACTGCAATGGGCCGCACCAATTGTGCGTCGTCAACCGCGATCTCGACGACGTCCGGCGAAGGGGTGGGGGCACAGGGCAGCAATCCGACGCCCAACTGCGCGCCGATCAGGCCGCGCAGGGTGGTGATGTCGGTGCCTTCAAAGGCGATGGTGGGTGCGATGTCATGGCGGGCGCAAGCGTCGTCGAAGATCCTGCGCAAGGTGTGGCTGCGGTCCAGTGCCACAAAGGGTTGGCCGGCGAGTTCTTCGAAGCCGATGAGCTTTCGGTGGGCCAAGGGATGGTCCCGATCGACGACGGCGTAAAGCTGCTGGGTGAACAGCTTGTGCCACTTGACTCCGGGCGACTCGTCGAAGCTCAGGGGGTAGCTCAGGCAAACGTCGATGACGCCGTTGGTGAGATCGTCGACCAATGCGAGTCCGGAGCGTTGAGACAGTTCGAATCTCGCCCTGGGATGTCGGTCATGATGACGGCGGATCAACCGGGGCACAGTCGAGACGCCAAGTGAGACGAGGAATCCCAGCGCCACCGTTCCGGCATCGACACCGGCGAGCTGTTGCACACCCGAGACCGCTGTCTCCAGGCTGCGCTGAGCGGCCCGACTCGTGCGCAAGAACGCTTGACCGTAGCGGTTGAGTTCATTGGCCCGACCGCGCCGCGTGAAGAGCTCGACACCGATTTCGGATTCGAGCATGGCGATGGCGCGGCTGACCGCTGACTGTGAGACCGCCAGTTGCTCAGCGGCATCGCGCAACGTGCCGACCTCAGCGACGGTTTGGAAGTAACGCAGCTGATACAGCTCCACCGAAAATCACCGAGCTTTCTTAAAGAGGCAAGAGTTTGTGTGCGCGACGCGTGTCATGGAACCCGCTGCAGCGCAATATTTTTCGGCTTGCCGAATGGCCGAGTCAGCGCTCGCCCAGGCGTGTCGCCGCTCAGTTCCGTTAATGTGTCGGCATGCCGAAGGCGCGGATAACACCAGTGTCGGTTGTCATCCGCGCCGATGACAGAGTGGTAAAGCCCTGAGGCCTAGCTCCAGCTGGATCCGACTGCGGAGTCGGTGCTGGCCATATTGCTGCCGGCGGCTTGCACGTGTTGGCCGTGGATATTGGCCTGTTCGTAGATCACCTGGAAGTTGCGGCCCAGCTGCGTAATGAACTCCTGACAGGCCACCGAACCGGCGCCACCCCAGAAATCCCCGGCTACCAACACATCACGCACGATCGCCTGGTGCTCTGCCTCCAGCGAAGCCGCTTGCGCCCGGATCGTGGCACCGTGGGCATCCACGTCCCCGAAATGATAGTTAATCGTCATTGCCGAATTTCCTCTCTAACTGCCCAAAATCTGTTGTGAAGCCTGCTCTTGCTGCTCATAGTTGTTGGCGTCACGCATCATTCCGTCGCGGACTCCATGCAGCATGGTCACGATGTTGCGGAACGCCTGATTCATCTGGCCCATGGTGTCCAGCGAGGTCGCCTCGGCGAGCCCGCTCCAGCCGGCACCAGAAATATTCTGCGACGACGCCCACATGCGGCGTGCCTCGTCTTCGACCGTCTGCGCGTGTACCTCGAAGCGGCCCGCCATTGCCCGCATAGCATGCGGATCGGTCATAAACCGAGTAGTCATCATTTTCCTTTCGCGGAACGAATCAAATGGTCAATTGCCTTGCCCGAGAATTCGATTCACGACCTCCTATCCGACGCCAACCCGGGGAATCACACTGGGACGCGACTGCACCACATGTGAACCCGCGCCGCCGCGGCCGGTCATCGCACCGGGCATGCCGGCGCCCGCCGCGCCCATACCCGTGGGCATCGGCATCATCGGCATCCCGGTGGATCCGGTGGTGGCAGCGGCTGGCACCGTCGCCGGGCTAGCACCAACCCCGGACAGCACCGCGCTGGCCATCCGCGCCGGCAGTGAGCCGGCCCAGGTCGGAGGCACCGACATCGGGCCTATCATCCGTGCCTGACCCAGACCCGCCGATACGGCCGCGCCCGCGCCACCGCCCATGCCCTTGAACGCCGGCGCAGTGTCACCGACGAACTTGGGTACTTCGGTCAATCCCGTTGCCGCATTGGCTAATCCGGTTGTGCCCGCGTGCGCGCTCTGCGCCAGCGACATCATCGGGGAGATCATCATGCTGGCTGGATACATTCCGATCTGCGCTACCGACATCAGCGACTGCACCGGCAACGCTGAGACCGCGGCCTGCAGACCGGACACCAGGCCCGGCGCCGTGGACAAGGCCGACGAAGCCCTGCCTGCAACCTCAGAGGCAATCTGCGAGGCCAAGCCCGAAAGACTGATCGGCGGCGAGGCGAACGGCATCAATGCCGCCGCCGCGGATGTTGCCCCAGCGTGATAGCCCACCATCGCGGCCACATCCTGCGCCCACATCTCCACGTAGTCGAACTCGGTAGCCGCAATCGCCGGGGCGTTCTGGCCCAAGAGATTCGTCGCGATCAACGACATCAACGACACTCGATTGGCCTTCACCACCGCTGGATGCACCGTCGCGGTAAACGCCGCTTCAAACGCCGTCGCCGCAGCGCGCGCCTGGCCGGCCGACAACTCCGCCCGGCCCGCCGCCGTGTCCAGCCACCTCACATAGGGAAAGGTCGCCGCTGCCATCGACAGCGATGCCGGCCCGGCCCACGGCCCGCTGGTTAGCGCGGCGATCACCGAGGCAAACGAGGCTGCCGACGCGTGCAAATCCGCGGCCAGCCCGTCCCAGGCCGCGGCCGCGGTAAACAACGGCCCCGAACCTGCACCGGCGAATATCCGCGTCGAATTCACTTCCGGTGGCAATACGGCGAAATCCATCATTTTCTCCTCAACTGGGTTCGGGGAGGCGCGTAGGTTTCTCTATTGAGATCTTCGGGCACAGCCATTCGCTTTTTGTCCGCGTTCGGCACCACGCGAATAAACGACATCGCCGTTTCTTCCGGGGTCGCATACATGCGACCAAAGGTCGCCTCCGCGGAAATTGCGGAGCCTTCCTGACCCCGGCTGAGCAACTGATGATTACGGTATGCGGAACTACTTTTTTGGTCTAGTAGAAGGTTGCGAATAAACACTTGCGTGGAGCAGAAGAATTCGGCGGTCGGTTGCGGCCGGCCTGGCCCTGCCTGCAGCGCCCGGCTTTGCCGTCGACGCGTCCGCAACTAACCTGCTGCGCCTGCCGGCCCGCTTTCGCCGAATAACTGTCCGCGTTTACCGCCGTGCCCGCCGGCCGCGCCGGCTCCACCGGGCCCACCCGCTCCGCCGCTGCCCAGCAAGCCGCCGTTAGCGCCGTTGCCGCCACTACCGCCGGCCGCGCCGCCCCCACCGGCCCCGCCATCGCCGAACAGACCTGCGGTGCCGCCGTTACCGCCGCCGCCACCGACGTTGGGATTGCCCTCCGCGTCGAAGCCGCCGGCCCCACCCCAACCGCCGGCGCCGCCGTTACCGAAGAAGAACCCGCCGCCACCGCCGCTTCCGGCGTTCCCACCGAAGCCGCCGCCGGAGCCGGACTGGGCGATCCCGCCGCCACCACCGGCCCCTCCCGATCCGAACAGCCGCGCCGCACCGCCATCACCGCCGGGCCCGCCACTGCCGCCGATGTAACCGGTTCCGCCGTCGCCGCCGAACCCGCCCGCGCCGCCATTGCCGTAGCACCAGCCGTCGACGCCGCCGTGACCCCCGGCCCCGCCGATGCCGCCCTGGGTACCCGGCCCGCCTTGTCCGCCGACCCCGCCGGCACCACCAAAACCGAACAGTTTGGCGGCGCCGCCGGCCCCCGCGGCCCCGCCGGCTCCGCCGGAGCCCGACAGGCTCTGCCCGCCGGTCCCGCCACGTCCGCCGCTTCCGCCGGTCCCAAGCAGCCCGGCTGCGCCGCCTTGGCCGCCCTGACCGCCCGTTCCGCCGGTGCCATACATCGCGTTATTGGGGGCGCCCGTGCCGCCCGCCCCGCCGGCCCCACCGTTGCCGAGTAGCCACCCGCCGGCCCCACCGTTGCCGCCGGCTGCGGTGCTGCCGCCGGCTCCGCCGGCTCCGCCGTTGCCGATCAGCCCGGCCGCTCCGCCGTTACCGCCGGCCTGCCCGGGCGCCCCGGAGCCACCGGCACCGCCATTGCCGTACAACAACCCACCGGCTCCGCCGTTCGCTCCGCTGCCTGGCGCCCCGTTAGCGCCGTTGCCGATCAGCGGGCGCCCCAGCAGCGCCTCGGTGGGCGCATTGACGGCGTTGAGCAGCTGTTGTATCGGTGCGGCATTGAGCGCCTCAGCGCCGATATAGGAATGCGCGCCGGCGGTCATTGCCTGCACGAATTCGCTGTGAAACGCCGTCGCTTTGGCACTAAGCGCTTGATATTCCCGGGCATGGGCGCCGAAAAAAGCCGCCACCGCCGCCGATACCTCATCGGCACCAGCGGCAACTAACCCCGTCGTCGGCCCGGCAGCCGCCGCATTGGCTTCGTGGATCACCGAACGCAGGCCCGCCAATTCCAAAGACGCGGCCGTTACGACGTCGGGCGTCACATTGAGAAACGACATGTCTTTCCTCCATCACGAATACGTGACCGAAGGTTTGTCAGCTGCGTGAGCAATGCGTGCTGTGGAGTCCGAAAATCGGCCTCAGCGGCGTGATCTGGTCACACGACGACGCTATGTAGGCATGCGGATGCTGTCTAGCAGAAGGTTACGAACGCATGCTTGCGTTGTCCGCAAGGGTTTTCGGCCCAGTCACGGCTGGGTTGGCGCGGCGACGACGCCCCAGACATTGACGTTGCGCCAGATCGCAATGCCGTCGACCCTCTCGGCCGGCCGACCGAACAGGTCGGTGAAAAAGGCAAGCATCTCAGCCCATGCCGGCATCGGCCCGACGATCACATGACGCACGTCTGCGAACCGGAGATTGGCGTTAACCTGTGCGCGAACCTCCCCGCGCGCCACGATCGAGGTCTTTTCCTGCTGGATCGTGAGCATGATCTCGGAGAGCCGCGTTGCCGGCGGTCCAGAAAGCGTTCGGCCGTCCGGCTGGGGAATGTAGGCGTAAGCCTCGGGCATCCGGAGCCGGTAGCCGGCCTCGGCCGCCCAGACCATCGGTGCGGCCTGACCCCCGTTTGCGAAATACGGTGCGACAAGGACAGTTTCGTCGGGCGCGATGTTGTGACTCGCCCACGTGCGGAAGAAGACAGGGGTGTAGAACGGTTGCCGGTGCAGCGGAGCCGGCAGGATGAAGACAAGTGCAGCGGCCACGGCCAGCAGGCCGCCGGCCGCCCGGCGCGGGGCTAGGCGAACCACCCGGCTGATGACGATCGCGACGATCACGGCGATTGCCAGCCAGACGAAGAGCGTAAAGCGGCCCGGCAGTACGTGTTTGAGCAGCGGCAGCTTTCCGATGGGCAGCCACGGGAGGGGGATGTGCAGCGCGTCATTGCCGACGTGGAGCCAGGGGCCCAGCGAGAAGACCAGGAGCAGCGCCCCGGTTACGGTCGCCACCCGCACCCGCAGGTCGTCCCACTGGCGAATGGTCACGACGATCAGCAGGACGAGCAGCGGCAGGCCGAGGTAGCCCGTCGCCTCGTGATAAAGGCCGCTGAATTCGTGGGACACCCGCGTGGCCGTCTCCGGGGCGATCAACTGGTATGGCGTGGGAAGCACCAGGTTCAACAGGTCGGTCGAGAAAGTCTCGGGATGCTGCACCTGCTCGCTGATCCGCTGCGGTCCAAAGAATTGCGCGACCAGCGCCCCGGCAGCGAGCAGCAGAAACGTCACCCCGGCGACCGCGAGCGCCGGACCGAGCCGCACCGCGGCGGCACGCCACCGGGCCCGGACGCGTCCGTCGCGGCGCGCCAGGGCCAGCACGCCGACCAGTACCACGGCCGCCACGACGCTGGTAGCGAGCACCTCCTCGCTGATGAAAAGCTGTGCGGCACCGAGCGATCCGAGCGCAACGCCCGCTTGCCACGGTGGGCGGCGCCGGGTCACCAGGAGCTCGTCGATGACGAGCAGAAACAGTGGCGGGACCCAGGCCGTGGCGAGGTTCAGGTGAAGCGCCGCGTGGGAGGCAAGGTATGGCGAGAAGGCGTAGATCGCGCCGCCGACCATCGGGGCCGGGCCGTCGCCGGTCCAGCGGCGGATCACGAGCCAGGCGGTGAATCCGCTCAGGGCGATGCCGAGCACCATCAGGACGTTAAATCCGAAAATGGGCCCACCGAGCTTCGCCGGCAGCCAGCCCAGCAGCCCGAGGAGTGTCATCGGGGTGTTCCACATCAGGTTGACGCCGTCGGGCGCACCGATCTGGGTAGTGAAGAACGGGTTGAGCCCATTAGCAAGCGCGTGTGGCGTCCAGCCCAGGTACCAGATCGCCTGCTCCTGGTCGCAGCAGTTCCCGGCCCAGCCGGATGTCGGGTCGCTCCAGGCGCCGACGGTGAGGACGACGGCTGCAAGCAGATAGCCGAGGAACGCCGCGAGGCCCCCGGTTGTCCACTGCCGGAGCCTCGCGCGTGGCGGGGTTGCGTCCGCGCGCTCGGCCGGCCGTGCTGACACTCAACCCTCCTCGCGAGCGGACTGCGCGCCGTGCGGCGGCGCTACTGGAGAATTAAATCCCGTCTGTCTGCCCGACAAATGGGGCCAGCCACCGCCTAGCGGGAATTGCGTTGCGATTGGTTCGGCCGGCGACGACGTCTTTGTGCTGCACCACCCGATCGCCTCTGTTGAGAAGGTTGCGGCGCAACGGCTTTGGGTGCCGGCGCCCGGTAGGGCGCGATTTCGCCCACCAGCGCCAGCACCTCGGCGGAGTCGGCGGCCACCTGTTGGGGAGTGACGCGGATGCCGGCCGTCCGCAACAGCGCCTGGGTGTCCCGGCGCTGCTCGGGCAGGACCACCGTGACCACGTCGCCGACCTTGCCCGCGCGCGCCGTGCGCCCCGACCGATGAAGGTAGGCCTTGTGCTCGCTGGGCGGATCGATGTGGACCACCAATTCGACCTCGTCGACGTGCACACCGCGCGCGGCGATGTCAGTTGCCACCAGGACCCTGGCCTCACCCGCGCTGAACGCGGCGAGATTCCGGTCGCGTGCAGGCTGAGATAGGTTGCCGTGCAAGTCAACTGACGGTATCCCAGATTCGGTGAGTTGCTTGGCGAGCCTGCGGGCGTGGTGTTTGGTGCGCATGAAGAGAATCCGGCGCCCGGTCCCCGAGGCCAGCCGGTGCACCAGTTCCTTTTTCGCTTCGGCGCTGGCGACGTGGAAGACGTGATGTGTCATCGCGGACACCGGTGCGTTCAGCTCATCGACCGAATGCAACACCTGATTGTGCAGGAACCGCTCGACGAGTTTGTCCACACCGTTGTCGAGAGTCGCGGAGAACAGCAGCCGCTGGCCGCCGGACGGTGTAGCGGCCAGGATGCGCGTGACGCCAGGCAGGAAACCGAGATCGGCCATGTGGTCGGCTTCGTCGATCACCGTGATCTCGACGGCATCGAGGCTGATCAAGCGTTGTTTCATCAGATCCTCGAGCCGACCCGGGCAGGCCACCACGATATGGACGCCGGATTTGAGGGCCTCAACCTGCCGATTCTGCGATACACCCCCGAAGATGGTGGCAACCCGCAGGTTGTAGGCCGCTGCCAGCGGCTCCAGCGTTGCTGCGATCTGGGTGGCCAGCTCCCGGGTAGGCGCCAGCACCAAGCCCGACGGTCGCGAAGGCTGCCGCTTGGCCCCAGAAAGCCTGCTGACCAGCGGAATCGAGAAGGCGAGCGTCTTACCGCTGCCCGTCTTGCCGCGGCCCAGCACGTCGCGGCCGGCCAAGGTATCGGGCAGCGTCTGGACCTGGATGGGAAAGGGATGTGTGATGCCGGCCGCGGCCAGCGCGCGAACCAATGGTGCGCGCACGCCGAGGTCGGCAAAGGTCTTGTCTAAGGTCGTTTCTAAAGTCTTTTCTAAAGTCACTTTCGGTGCCTTTCAGGGCATCGGGTGTGCCGCGTCGTCGCGAGTGGTCGCGCGAATAGGCAGCACAAGCTGGCGAGATTGCCGGTAGGCAAAATCGATCGCCGCGAGACGGTAATGCTAGGTGCACGGATCATCTGAACGCGGGGCCTCAGCCACGATTTCGGGCTGGCGGCCGCGGGATGAAAGAACGTTCCACGACGGGTTGGCGGGCTAACTTCAGGCCAACGTGTCAACAGGATATCCCACTCGCGGGTGTGGCCCTAATGCACGCAGCCGCGGCAACGTGCGCTGGTGGCTAGGCTCGATGGAGTGAGTTATCGCGAACTGCCCGCTCCCAGGCCCCTTCAGGGGCTGGCGGAGTGTGTGTGGATCAGCGACTCCCCACGGCGGACGCGGGTCCTGCCCGACGGCTGTATGGACCTCATCGAGATCGAGGACCGGGTGATTGTCGCCGGGCCGGACACGACCGCGTTCATCAGTGAGCAAGATTGCGCTGTCGCGAGCGGCATCCGGTTTCATCCGGGTGTATTGCCGCGGTTGCTGCGCGTTCCGGCCGTTGAAGTGCGAAACATGCGGATTGGCCTGGAATTGTTGCGCCCCAACCTATTTGGCGATTCGCTGATGTCGATTACGATGGGCCTGCTGGACGGCGAGCCCGTTCGGGAGACCGCACCGTGGCGACTTGCCGCGCTACGCCATGTTACCCAGCGATTGAGCAGCGGCGCCGCCGTACAGTCCGTCGCCGACGAAATCGGTTGGTCGGCAAGGAATCTGCAACGACAGTGCGCTGCGGTGTATGGCTATGGCCCGGCGACCCTGCGTCGAATTCTGCGTTTCCGCAGGGCCGTTCGACTGCTGGACGCGGGAATGTCGGCCGCCGACACCGCCGCGATCGCCGGGTACGCCGACCAGTCACACCTGTCGCGGCAGGTGCATCAACTCGCCGGAGTTCCCGCCAATCAACTTGGCAGTGGGGCATAGAGATCGACCGAGGTCCCGTCCGGGTCGGCCAGCGTGGCATAACGCTGGCCCCACGGAGCGTCGAAGGGTTTCAAGAGGGCCGGATGGCCGGCATCGGTGAGGCGGCTGAATACAGCGTCGACATCGGCGGGGGTCGCGAGACCGAACGCCAGCACCACTCGTCCGGGCGATATTGGTGAAGTCCACTCAGGATGGAAGCTCGCAAGGGTCTCTTCAGTGTCGAACAGCAAACGGTTGCCTCCGGGCAGTGCGACTTCGACGTGCGGGCCGTCGGTTTCAGGGATCGTCAGCCCGAGCGACCGGTAGAAGTTCAGCGAGCGCTGCAGATCGCTCGCGACGATTTCGACGGCTGCTGAAACGAGTTGGTTATCCATGTCCCCGACGTTATGGAGTCGGCTGCCGCGGCGTCATGAACGAATCGGACAAACGGTGTTCAGGGGCGGCCCATGCGGGCCGCCCCTGGCGCTGTGTGGTTGTCCTTGGAGTGTCGTCGCCATCAGTGGCAGTGCCAGAAGCCGGCCCAGTGCGGGGAGCAGTAGCGCAGGGGCCCATAGCCACCGAATTGGTCGATCAAGGGGAGCCACGGGGCGTCAATCGCCGGCGCGGTGACTGCGGCCCCGGCATTCGGGGGCGGCGCGTTGTCGTCGGCATGGCTGGTCGCCGCTAGGGCCAAAGCGGCGGTCGTGCTGATCGACGTGGCCAGCAGGACGCCAGCAACGCCGCGGCGTAGCCGCCTGATTCGGTTGCAGCACAGTGTGTTTGGGCGGGTGATTGCTGTAGTGCTCATGGCACTAATAGTTCAGCCAGCGACGGCGTCGCGGTAGCGGGCGCGTGCTTGCAGGGGTACAAGCCTACTTTGTACCCGGAGGTGTCCTAGCTGCTGCCGTTGGCGCCGTAATTGCCATATGTGCCTCTGGCACCCGTTTTGCCGGCGTTGCCGCCACCCAAACCGGCCCCGCCAGCCCCGCCCAAACCACCGTTTAAGCTCCCGCCACCGGACATAGCCGGGGTAGAGGCCCCGGGGTAGCGCCCGGTGCCACGCCTACCGGCGTTCCCCGCGGCTCCACCATCGCCGCCGCGACCAGCATTACCACCGTCACCACCGGAGTTGCCGGCCCCGCCATTCCCGCCGGTATGCACGAGGGGGTTATTCATGCCACCACCGATGCCGCCTTGCCCTGCCATACCTGAGAAGCCGCCGATGCCGGAGATCGAACTGCCACCATTGCCGCCGTTGCCCCCATGCCCACCGGTTCCGCCGTTACCGCCATCGCCTCCCCTGCCTCCAGGGTTGACGGCACTGCCGGTGCCGCCATCGCCGCCGACGCCGGGAATGCCACCGAATTCGCCGATTGCCCCCATTCCGCCGTGACCGCCATTACCGATCGCACCGGATTTGCCGCCGTTACCGCCATCACCGCCGGAAGCGCCGACCCCGCCATTGCCGCCGGCACCACCGGAGCCGCCGGCGCTGGTCCCCACGGCCGCGGCGCCATTACCGCCCCTTCCGCCGGCCCCGCCGATGATGCCGCCAGTCTTCCCACCATTACCGCCGTTACCGCCGTTACCAGAGTCCGAGCCCGCGTTGCCGCCGGCGCCACCGTCGCCGACGGTGCCCGCGTCGCCTCCGTTACCGCCGATCCCGCCATTGCCGGAGATCGACCCGCCGCTGCCGCCGGTCCCACCAGAGCCACCGGTCCCACCGGACGCCGGCCGCCCGCCGGCGCCGCCCAGCCCGCCATTGCCCGTACCGCCAACCGCGTCTCCCCCGCGGCCGCCCGCGCCGCCGCTGCCGCCGGCACCGCCCGCCCCGCCAGCTCCACCATCGGCGCCGTGGCCGGTCATTCCGCCAAGGCCGCCGTTTCCGCCGCGTCCCGCGGCGCCGGGCGCACCCCCATTGCCGCCGGCACCCCCGATACCGCCATCACCGGAGATCGAGCCACCACTGCCGCCGACTCCGCCATCGCCACCGGCCCCGCCAGACGCCGCGAGGCCACCGGCGCCACCCAGGCCGCCACTATCCGAATTGCCAACGGCGTCTTGCCCATTGGCTCCGGTGCCACCACTGCCGCCCGAGCCACCGGCGCCACCAAGTCCGCCGGCGCCTCCGTTGCCGGTGATCCCGGCATTGCCGCCGGCACCGCCGCCGCCGCCCAAGCCGGCAGCACCGCCGGCACCGCCGTGCCCGCCGTCGGCCGCTGAAGTGGCATCGCCGACGGTTCCTGCCGCGCCGTCGCCGCCGCCGCCCCCGTTGCCCGCCTGGCCGCCAGGCCCTCCGTGCCCACCGTTGCCAACGGCGCCGCCGTTGCCGCCGGCACCCCCGTGCCCGCCGTTGCCACCGCTAGCGCCGGGACTCCCCGCGCCCTGGTTCACCCCGGCTATCCCCGCGCTGCCGGTCGCGCCGTTGCCACCGGCTCCGCCGGCCCCTCCGGCTCCACCGTCGCCCCACCCGCTGTTGCCGCCATTCCCGCCATTGCCGCCGTTGCCACCGGCATTTGGTCCGCTCCCAGCCGCGCCGCGGTTACCGCCGGTGCCTCCGTTACCGCCGTTACCGCCGGTGCCGCCGAGGCCGTACTGCCCGCCGTTGCCGCCGGCCCCGCCGTCCCCACCGTTGACGCCCAGGGCGGTAGCGCTGAAACCGTTGCCCCCGTTGCCACCACGACCCGCGGGCGTGGTGGGCGTGGAACCACTGGCTCCGCTGACCCCGGGGGTCCAGCCTGTCCCGCCCAAACCGCCTACCCCACCGGCGCCCGGATTGCCGCCATTGCCGCCGGCCCCGCCGTTGGGCGCGCTGGCACTCCCGTCGGCACCGGCACCACCATTGCCCGGCAGGCCGCCATTGCCACCTTGGCCACCGGCCCCGCCCAGTCCCGTGGTTCCCGCGTGGCCGGACATGCCGCCGGCGCCACCGACGCCACCGTTGCCGCCGGCACCGCCGGTCCCGCCGAAACCACCGTCGCCTCCGTGTCCGCCGCCGGCACCTGGCGTGGCACCGGTGGCGCCGTTCGCGCCAGTCCCGCCGACCCCGCCGGCAGCCCCCATCCCACCGTCGCCGCCGTTACCGCCGGCGCCGTTGAACAGCCCGGCGCGCCCTCCGGCGCCGCCGTCACCCCCGGCCCCGCCCGTCTGACCTACGCCGCTTGTGCCCGCCGCACCCTGCGCGCCGGCATAGCCGTTGGCGCCGCTGCCGCCCGCGCCGCCGTCGCCCCATAAGCCGGCGTTGCCGCCGGTCCCGCCAGCTCCTCCGGCTTGCCCGGCAAGGCCGACGGCAGCCCCGCCCGCCCCGCC